>MGQN01000001.1:0-11181 GCA_001797845.1 Deltaproteobacteria bacterium RBG_16_44_11
GGATTTATCTTTGTCATTAGCCTATCCTCTCTCTTTAAAGTTGGGCAATTATGCAATAAACATTATATCCTGTAAACAGCCTTACGACTAAAAGACTAATAGCGCGATAAAAAGGTAATAACGGGAGTGTAAAGGTAAAATTAAAGCAAGCTCTTATCAAATATATTTAAAAAGTTTTTCCCAATTGCTGCAGGAGGGTTTTGGCAGGCCGGTCAAAATAAATTCCATTATCGGGAGAATAGTTCGGGTTTATACCCCGCAGAAAGAAATAATAAACTCCGCCGAAATGTTTTTCGTAGCAGGCTAAAACGTATTCAAATAAAAAGCCTCATAAAACTCATCAAATATCTATCGAAAGCATATAATATTCGACCCTTCTTTGCGGATAGAGTGCTGCCATAATCTTTGTGTAACGCTTGAGCTGTTCCTCGTATTTGTACCTTAGTCCTCTCATGGAACCGGATTTATAATCGATAATTGTAATGAGATTATCCGACACGATCATTCTATCCACTATACCAAAGTTTTCTTTATCCGATATCTGTTGCTCGATATAGATGTTGCCCGGTCGGAACATTACGGCGGAAACATCGCTTCTTTCAACAAAACAAACAGCCGCTTCATATTCTTCATCGTTTAGTTCTCCTGCCGGCGGAATTGCATCTTTATCAATTACATTGGCAAGCCAGCGATGGAGCCGGTCACCTCTCATAATACCAGCCTTGATGTTGGCCGATACCAGCACCGGATCAATTTCGCCATATTTTTCCGGCTCATCATTATACTTTGCAGGCACACTGAGTATTATTACTGGTTCCGGTTCTTTTTTCTTACCGGACAAATAACAAATTTCTTTCTTACTGCCATCCGGTGCAAACCGTAAAAAGGTATCCAGCACGGCCTGATGGACAGGCTTGTAGTTTTCGTCCTTTTTTATCGGCAGAAAAACGGTTAGTGTTCTTATGGCTCTTGTTGCGGCTACATAGAAAACATTCGCTTTTTCCCGTCTAAGCCGCGTCAGATTTATTTCATGATTCTCAATAATATCTTTGGCTATTGCCGAATCGCTCGCTTCCAGGAATTCAAGCTCCTTGCCTGTAAATTGCACATGACATTTTTCGGCTTCCAGATAGAACGGCGACGGTTTTTCATCCTCATTCCAGAAAACAAATACATGTCTAAACTGCAGGCCTTTTGTCCCGTGAATAGTGTCAATCTTAATATTTTTACTTTGCTCTGCTTCCGGCACCTTCACGCTAAACCGGATATTGAACATCCTCAGAAGAAAACTATCCACATCAGCACCGCCTTCCCTAAAGAAAATCTGCGCCTCATCCTGCCAGATATCAAGTATTGTTGAAGGCAGCTTCCCGCGCAAAAGTTCAATCGCGCAACTAACCGTCATTAATCCATAAGGCCGGGGATATTTTTGCGCAAACTCCGCCCGGATATCCTCAATACTGCCGAACATCTCTCTGAATAACGGCGAGGCTGCCGCTGTGGCGACGAATCGTGTCTCATCATCTTTGGCCAAAACACCGGCAATAAAAAGCATTACCGCCACTCCTTCCTGAGTTGAAAGAAGCTGTCTTCCTTTAACCGCTGAAACTCCGATGTCGTTTTTTAAAAGCTCGGCTTCTATTTTCTGGACATGGTTGTTGGTCAAAGCCAGCACCGCCATATCTCCCCAGGGGCAGCCGTACTCCGCCTTTTTCTTCTTCAGATATTCAACTATCGCGGGATAGAAAGGGGCTTCCGAATTGCCATCTTTTTCCAGCTCAACACGAATAACCTCTGTCGCACCGTCAAAAGTATCCAGCTTCTCCGGCGGTTTCTGCGTTTCCGTTTTTTCTTTTCCGGAAAACAAATTTTCAACAAGTTTATTGAAAAAAGAAATAAGCAGAGGCGTGCTGCGATAATTATATTCGAGCGAGCTTTCCGTGATAACTTTGTTCTTGATGTAGTTGCCGATAGCCTCTTCCAGAGCCTCGCGGTCTGCGCCGCGCCACCCGTAGATCATTTGTTTCCAATCGCCCACAGCAAAGAAAGACCGTTCGCCGCGCACACCCTGGCCGGATAAAATCTCATCAATTAGGGGCAGCAGTATCGCGATATCGCCTTTCGAGGTATCCTGAAATTCGTCAATCAGCAGATGCTCGGTCCGGTCAAGCCCCAGAGAAAAATAATTACTCATGAGCTTCGGACGTTCCATTGATGCTTCACCGTCCAGGGCAAGGAGGCCTCTTCGGACATCGAAGAAAAATATCAGTCCTTTCTCGTTCTTTACAGCAGCCGCCGCCTCCAAATATAACTCACAAAGAGAGGCCACGGCCAGTTCTCTAAGCAGCGCCTTGTTAATGGACAGCTTCTCGGCAGTCTTTCTGTAATCCTTAAAAATTTTGTTAAGATCCGAATACGGTTTTTTCTTCCATTCTATCGTTTTGCTTAGGCTCTTGTAATTTTCCAGATCAGAATGGGTCGCCACTGTCTTGGAAATAAAACTGTCATAATCAGCCAAGGTATTTATAACCCGATTGTTGACTGCAGGCGTTATTTTGTCCGATAAAGCGTTTGCCTTCTCGGTGATAGATGCAAGCCTCTTCTTTAATACCCCATTCTCTTTCATCAGATCATCAAGGTCTTTGAGCCTCGCCATATCCAGCAGACAACGCTCGATAGTCTGTTCATCCGCTAGAGGCTCCCAAAGCGTGTCCATGTCTGTCCTTAATATTCTGGCCGCCACTATTATCTTGTTGGCTTTGCCGCTTTGCATGACGTTGTCACGAAAAAGGACTTGTATCTCACGCAATAGTTCTATCTGCGCCTTCTCATCCGCAAGCTTCGGCGCAAAGCCGGACGCGGCAAAGAGACGGTAAAAAAATGAATCTATCGTCGAGTAACCAACCCGTCCCGCCTCCATAATCAACCGCAGGCGTTCCAACAGACTAAGTTCCTCTTTTGACGCTATCTCTTTCATTATACGAGAGCGCATTTCGGTAGTGGCGGCGCGGGTAAAGGTCAGCGCGGCGATGAATTTCCCGCCGATAAGTATTCTGTTGAATACCTCTTCGGTGAGCCTTGTTGTTTTTCCCGAACCGGCCGAAGCCTTTAAAAGAATACTTTTCATCAGATATTCCCCCGGGAAGTCTTATAAAAATCTTCCCTGCCGCATAATGCCTGGAACACGCAGTATTCA
The DNA here is from genome assembly GCA_001797845.1 of Deltaproteobacteria bacterium RBG_16_44_11. Taxonomy (GTDB): domain Bacteria; phylum Desulfobacterota; class Syntrophia; order Syntrophales; family Smithellaceae; genus UBA4810. The sequence continues at coordinate 3,197 of MGQN01000001.1, forward strand.
CATTCATCACAGTCATGATAAGGCCGAAGTTCACTGCCGCCGATTATCGCATCCAGTCGCTCCTTGATGGCCAACATCAGCGCATCAGCTCCGGCGGTTTCTGCAGAAGAAAGATTAATTTCGCGATCTTTTGTCGGCTCCTTCAGGAAATAAAAGCGCGCGCCTTCCACTCCTTTATTAAAGTGCCGATAGATAACAAGTTGTGCCGCGGGGTGCAGAAAGCCTTTTTCTATAAAGCGTTGCAGCACCGTTGTTTTTCCCGAAAGATCGTATTTACTTTGCTTTTTGGTATACTTGAAATCAATAACTTCGGTTCGTCCCGCGATCTTCGCCAGCCTGTCTGAAAATCCGGTTATCTTATAACTTCCGGCGATCGTCCCGCTAAATCTTTTCTCGCACGCCAGAGCATTATCGGCAAATATTAAGCGCTCGCCGGATTCTTTCTCGTCCTCGTATATTTCCTTTAAAAATATTTTCGCGTTGAGCCTGTAGATATTTATTCCGTCAATATCCCTGACCTCGGCGTTTTCATCACTAATCCAGAGCTTATCAAAAAGTTTCTCCCAGTCATCAAAATTATCCCTAGCGGTCGAGAGCTGTTGCAGGAATTTATGAACAAAACCTCCCATCTTCATATTTATTTTTTCATCATCGTCCATAAACGAAGGAGGTTCCATCTGGAGTATATATTGATGGTAGAACAAAAACGGACAGGCCAGTATCTTGCCCAGGCTCGAAAACGAATAGGTGAAATCTTTCAGCTTATTTCTTAGATTATCATCAATTTTTATCGCAGGTTTTTTAGCGCATTGCTTCTCCGGGAGCGATTCTTTAAATGCCGTTGCCGTGACTGGTTTACCGAATTCCTGCGCCAGAAGACTCATGTAGTAGCTCGGTGTTCTTTCCCTGATTATATCGTTCACCGCGACTATCTTGATTCTGTCGCCCTGGGCCAGAATCTGCCGGAAAACAAGATCCTCATATTCAAAGACGCTTTTTCTCATCTGCGGAACATGTATCGGATTAATGAAAGGTCCTTCAAAGGGCTGAGTCGGCATTATGCCACTGTCCAGAGGAAGTATCAGTCCTCTGCTGAATCTCTCGCCCGAAACATGGCCAAAACCGACGACTTGCACCGGCGCCGATCTGCTTCCTGTGACGCGGAATTTTTTAGCTTCTATCATTATTTTCGCGGCATCAGGTAGATTACGCCGCAACCTCTCTTTCCAAAAATCAAGAAGCGTGGAAAAAGATATGGCTGCTTCCAGCGCCTCACACTCCTCACGAACATAACTGTCTCTGTTCCTGGATAACTCCATCGCGCAGGTTGTGGCAAATCTCTTGAAATCGGGCGTTTGTCCCAACTCTTGAGCCTTTTCTACCTCAGCTAACAGCCTCCTTCCCGCTGAAGTTGTCGAAAACGGCAGCCAGACAGCAAGATTGACGTCATTCCCGAATAGCCTAAGTGATCTGTGCCAGAGCATTGGCGTGAGCGACTCATCAAGAAGAAATATCATCAACTGCTCATCGCCAGATCTTTCTTTGAGAAAAGCGGAAACCTCCAGCGTGACAAGGTCAACCAGGGCATGAAGTCCGGCCAGCGATATTAACTCAATGCCCGTTCCTTCCGAAGAAGGTGTAACCCCTCCGCCGAAGGATAAGACAAGATTTTTTGCCGAATCGAAGGGCAGTTTGTCCGAACCGGATAAATCAGTCCCGAAAAGCGGCTGATCAATGAACAACCTCTCCTTGCTTATCTTTCTGTAGAAGTACTCGGTCACGGGCGTTATCTCGGGAAGTCCGATAAATACTTCCTTTTCTCCGGGAGCGATTTCGTCAAGCGCCGCCATTTCCAGTTTCGGCATGAAGAAATTTATTTTTGCCAGCCACTTCCGAAAATCCTGCGCGGTTTCAAGGTATTCTTCGAGTCTATTCCATTCATCCTCGGTAAACCGCTCGGCACCGAAAATTGTATCCCTGCCGATATTATATTCCGCAAGTTTAGCGATCAGGGACAGAAGACTGGCGGCGCGTCTGGCGGGGTATTGTTCATCCGGAAATCTTTCAGCTAGGAATTGGATAAATAAAAGAAGCTGCTCTTCACCGGGAACAGGATGGAGATTCTGATTACTGCTGATTTTTTTAGTAATGTATGAATCAAGACTTTCGACCTGGGGCAGGATACCGCCAAGCTGGCTGTGTATAAGGTGTTGCAGAGGGTCTACAACCCTTTCGTTGGCACAAATTATTGTCCAGGCGGAAAGATCGGGATGATCAATGCGCAGAAGCTCTATTATCTTTTCCGAATATTGCGACATGTCGCCTCCCGATGGACATTAATGTTTCTTTTAACCAATTTATTGCTGACAAATATTTTCATGGCTTTTTTTATCTGGTTAATTTAGATTAATTAAATACCATAATTTTTACAAAAACCAATATTAATTTTCATTAAAATAAATATGGGTTACACATTAAACGCTACAGATAATTATCATATAAAAGATTTAAATTCCCTGGGGTGGGAATTGACCGTTGGCAATGCCCTATACCCGGAAAATAGTCCGTGCCGCAGTGTTTTGCAAACAAAGGCTTCTTTCGGTGTTCACCTCTACCGGTTTTTAGAAAAGCTCATCGATTTTAATGAGATATACAATATTCTAGAAATCGGTGGTGGCCTCGGCTACCTGATGCATGATTTTCTTACGCTTAACCCGCAACTTACACCAACCATGCTCGACATTTCTCCTTATCTTTTGGAAAAACAAAAAGAAATCTTAAAAGAATTTAACGTTAATTTTTTACAAAGTGATATTTTAAAAATGGAAATGAACGCTTTTTCAGCTTATGATTTAATTATTATGAACGAAAACCTAGGCGATCTACCCGCTTTAGTCCCGCATGGTACGTATATATCAGATCCTCAAGATGATGCTGCATCTTATCTGGAAAAAGCTTCTTATTTTAAACAAAAATATAATATTCCCTTTGCGGCTCAAGAAACTATCAATATCGGGGCGCTGACACTTTTGGAAAATATTTGCCGCGCCAAAGTAGAATACATCTATCTCAGCGAGCATAGTTGCGAAGCTCTGGTGCCTGAATTTTTAAAACCGTACATTAATATCGAATCGTCAGGTACTCCCGAAAAGATTTCTCTCAAGGGTCATAATGAATACACGATTAAATTTTCTTACTTGCAGAAAATCGCTCAAATGTTTAATTATAATGTCCGGCGCGGCCCGATAGCGGATTTCTTGCCCTTGGATTTTAATGACAGACTGTGCGCGACGCTGCGATTAACAACACCATTTACCGCCGAACAAGAAATCATCCAGCAATTTGTTCATGATCTTTACAAGTATGAATATATGATAATGATTAAAGACGGAAAATAGGAGGAATTAACCATGATGCTGGCTGTAAAATGTTTAATAGTTTTTATTATCTTTATCTTCTTTACCTCAGTTGATAGCTGGGCATTTCGCTGCGGCTCCGGGCTGGTAAGCGGCGGCGATACTAAAACGCAAGTGCTGGTAACTTGTGGAAAACCGACATCAAAGGAAAAGGCTTATGAAAATCAGCGCGGTTATAGAACCATAGTAAAAAAGAAAAAAACAAATAAATGCGATAACAAAGTGGAAAGATGGTACTACAACTGCGGCGATATGGATTTTATTTATGTCCTTACCTTTGAAAACGGCATCCTGAAAAATGAAACTACCGAAGGCCGCGGTAAAGGCAAATCAGATTGCCGGGGAAAGTAAATTATTTCTTTGCCCTAAGAGCACAATAAATTGCCATAAATCTTTATTCTCCCTTAAGCAAAGCAATCATCTGTTCCGAACTATTGGTTGGCAATTTGCAAGCATAGTTGGAGCAAACATAAGCCGTAGCTTTTCCGCCGATACTTGTGAGCGAATTCACAAAAGGCGCTATTTCCTCTATCTTTAGGGTATCTTTCGTTAATGGCCGAAATAGCACAACCTTGTTGGGAACGAAAAGTTTTCTCAGTGCCGTCAACATATTTTTTGTGTCAGCTTTCTCGATATCCCCTACAATAACTACTTCATATGACGGTCCAAGGGCAAAATCGAGTGCTGCAAGAAGCTGTGTGTATGCCTGAGGAAATTGCGATACTGCGGCGGAAAAAGCATTGGCGATGCCTGCGGACTTATTTTCCAGTTCGGCGTTGCCTGTTATACGCGCCAGACGAAGGAGGTTGAGCATCGCTACTGAATTCCCGGAAGGCACGGCGCCATCATGTGCTTCTTTCTGGCGAACCAGCAGTTCTTCGCCGTCGTCCGGTGTAAAGTAGAATCCGCCATCTTTTTTATCCCAGAAATGATCCAGGAGCTGTTTGTTTAACATCAGGGCAGTATCAAGATGGCCTATTTCAAATGTAGCTTCGTAAAGTTCGAGCAGGCCCCAGATGATAAACGCGTAATCATCAAGCGTTGCCGTAATCGAGGCTCCTCCATCGCGGTAGCGGTGCAATAGCCTTCTTTTATCATCGGTCATTCTGGTAAGAATAAAATTTATCGCCCTGCTTGCCGCCTCTGCGTATAAAGGTTCACTAAACACCTGTGCCCATCGGGCCAAAGCGGCGATCATGAGTCCATTCCAGTCAGAAAGAATCTTATCATCCTTGTGCGGATGAACTCGTTTTTCCCGAATCGTAAAAAGTTTTTCCCGGATATCGCTGAACTTTTGCGCCATCTCTTTTTGAGTATCGATAGTAGATTTTTCCAGGTGAGGGATGAAATGGCAGGCAGGCATTTCCTGCATGCCATTAATCACCGTATCTTCACGATGCCGAAAAACAGACAAAAATATATCAGCTTCATCTTTGGGCAGAAGATTTCTGATTTCTTCTTCACTCCAGAGATAGAACTTCCCTTCCACTCCTTCGCTGTCCGCGTCTTCGGCGCAATAAAAACCGCCTTCAGCATCCGTCATATCCCTGAGCACATAAGCAAATATTTCCCGGGCTGTATTTTCGTATTCCTTTTTCCCGGTCGCCTGATACGCTTCGATATAGGCCATGGCGATCAAGGCTTGATCGTAGAGCATCTTCTCAAAATGCGGAACGATCCATTTAGCATCCGTGGAATAGCGATGAAACCCAAAACCTATCTGGTCATAAATACCGCCTCGGCGCATATCCTGAAGAGTTTTCTCCACCATCTGCAAAGCCTCACTGTTATTTTTCCTTTTCCAGTACCGCAGGAGAAAATAAAGATTATGCGGTGTCGGGAATTTAGGCGCACTGCTGAATCCTCCATGGAGGTGGTCAAAACTCCGGACAAAAGTTCCATAAGCTGTATCCAGAATATCCGCTCCCAGTGGCTGAGCTTGCGCTTTTTTATTTAGCGTTTTTAGCTCAGCGGTAATATCACCGGCTGCCTTTACCACTTCCTCGCGGCGGGTAGTCCATACTTTTTTAATCTGGGGAATTAAGTCCAGCATTCCAATTCTTCCATACATTGATTCGCGGGGAATGTAGGTGGCGGCAAAGAAAGGCTGTTTATCGGGCGTCATTATGATGGTGAGAGGCCAGCCGCCGCTGTGCGTCATCATCTGACATACCTTCATATAAATATTGTCGATATCCGGACGTTCTTCACGATCCACTTTGATGCAGACAAACACTTCGTTGAGTAGTTGCGCCACTTTTTCATCTTCGAAAGATTCACGCTCCATGACATGACACCAGTGACAGGTGGAATAGCCGATGGAAAGAAAAATCGGTTTATCGGCCCTACGGGATTTTTCGAAAGCTTCATTACCCCAGGGATACCAATCCACAGGGTTTTGCGCGTGCTGAAGAAGGTAAGGGCTTTTTTCATCCTTTAAACGGTTCTGCAGCATAGCGTTATTTCCTTTTTTCTTCAGTGCGACAAAATTTATTGAATTAGATACTTTATTGGAGACCTTTGCACAATGCCCATTCAGTCTTTGCGAGTAAAGCGAAGCAATCTCATAAGGTGTGGACATTTAACGAGATCGCCACGTCGCTTACGCTTCTTGCGATGACAAAAAAACAGTTATGCAAAGGTTTCAATCGGCTGTTTAATAATATTTCTAATGAGAAAGCTGTTCCGCAATAGCCTTCAAGCCGGCTTTATCCGAGATAAGAGTAATATGTCCGACATCCGGGACGATGGTGATTTCCGCGTGCGGTTGAGAGGCCGCGAATACCGGCAGATATTTCTGCGGATAAAACAATTCGTCATCTTTCCCTATCATTACCGTAATGGGTTGTTTCGCGGCTTTCATATCTGCCTTATAATTGTAATGCGGCCCAAAGTTACTCCAGAGCCTGTATGAATAAGTCGCGGTTTGATATTGGGCGGTTTTTGGATCAATGGCAAAAGCAAGAACAGGCAATTGACCGAACAATTTTTCGCCAAGGGAACCAAGCAGCGAAATGCCGATAATGCGAGGAACGCTTGCGTTGGCCCACTGGCTATTATTAGGTCTCGTGGTAGGGGCATCGTATCTTATAAATGGCGCGAGTAAAATGTAGCGGTTAAACAGATTCTGCCTGCTGCTTCCGGCAAACCGCAAGGCAAAACCACCGCCAGCCGAAAAGCCAACCAGTATTACACCTTGCTTTCCTTTCAATGCCTGATTTACGAAGTCTTCGAGGTCGTCTTCGAGCTGACCAACATAGGTTATATCGCCTTTGCGACCGGATTCACCGTGACCGCGCATATCCGGCACATATACTGTTATGCTCTGCCCCTGTAAATATTGGGCAAGCGCGTGCATACTTGTGCTTCCCGCCGATGAACCATGGATTAAAACCACTGTTTGTTTGGGTTGAGGCGCAATATAGAAACGATAAGCCAATTTAACGCCGTCACGCGCGGCAAAGTGACTCAAAGGCGGCAATTTCGAATAGTCCATGGAACGAAACGGTGCGGCGATTGATTCCATAGTTGGCGGCGATTGGGGGGAGGATAGTGCAATAATAGCCGTAATTCCCGCACAGATAATAATTATAATACCTACTAACACCCATACCCACATTGCTACTTTCATTTTTTACCGGACCTCCCCCATTTGTTTTTCATCGCAACCGCCAAAGTGTTTCCAGAAAAATTTACATTTATTTGGCTTTATAAATACCGGCAACAATCATACCGCAAATGATAAACTCAATCATACCGTAGATAAACCATTGTACACACAAACAAAGAGGAAGAGGAAACATTGCATATTCATAGAACGCGTAAGGAATGTTGGCAAAAAGTCCGATGATGATGCCATAACGGACTCCTTCTAAGATACCCTTGTTTTCATATCCTTTGATGAATATGTAGGTAAACAAAAAAGCCAGAATGAGGGCACCCACATGAAAAATCCACACAAATGACATCATGTCCGGCCTCCAAATGGGAGCGAGAGCTTCATATGCCTTCCTCAAGATTACCATGTGAACAATCGCGTCGATAATCTCGAATGCAAAAAATACCGCAATACTTGCCCAAATAAATCGTTTTACGTTCATACCCAGTACCTCCTTTTATTTTTGAAGCATATATTACCTTTAACTTATCAATTTAATTATTGCAATTATTTTATAGAAATAAGTATTAGAGAACAAAGCTCTCTGGACAGCATGTGTGGAGCCCCTCCGGTCGCAGATGACCTCGCGTGACCTTTAGGTTATTAGTTACAGGAGCCGCAGGCTCCTTTCCTAAACGCGACATCCCGCAGCTTGAAGAAAGCACTCAACCAACAGCGGGAGCCGAGGGCTTTCTGCAGCGGGATAAGGCTTGAATTCGGTAGCGAGCACATTCCCCGTAGCTTGACTTGCTACGGGGGTAAGCGAGCGAATACTTAAGGATATTGTTCCTTAAAAGAATCGAAACTTCTCCGCGGTTTGCCACGGGGAGCTTCAATTTAAATCATACTTCCTGAAAGTGAGTGTTCGATAATTTTCGAGAGCATGCGCTATTTCAAACAGTATTCATTAA
>MGQN01000001.1:11190-16198 GCA_001797845.1 Deltaproteobacteria bacterium RBG_16_44_11
ATTTCCGGTTGATTTTTTATGCATAATTCTTTCTTCTCAATCTTAATTAAATAGAGTAAAATTGAGTCGAAACTTTGGAAATACCAACAAGGAGGCATGGATATAGCGGATTCAACGCGGACACTTAGTTACTATGCAGTGGCTTTCATAGATCTACTCGGGCAACAAGAGCTTCTCCGGAATCTCCGTTCGCTACCAAATTTAGAAGATTCCAAAGAAATAGAATTAACAAAAGAACATTTAAAAAACACGTACGGTGCTGTTAGAGGAATGAGGAAGTATTTTATGGATTCTTTTGCGGCATATACTAAAAAATCAATAGACTTAAGTAAGTTGACACCACAACAGAGAAAAGAGTTCAACACACTTACTAACAATCCGATAAAATTCCAAACCTTTTCTGATTCGATTATCATATTTATGTCACTCCAAACCGATACAGTAAAACTACCAGTAAGAGGTATCTTCGGTATTCTGGGTGCTGCTGCAATAACTTCTATATGTTGTTTGGCGTTAGGTCATCCTATCAGGGGCGGCATTGATATCGGTCTTGGTATGGATATTGCCAAAAATGATTTTTATGGTCCAGCTCTTTCCAGGGCATATTCGCTTGAATCAAAAATTGCAAATTATCCAAGAATCATCGTTGGAGATGAACTTATTACATATTTAAAAATTACAAGAGACCAAGAACCAATAGATGTTGTTGCCATGGCAGCAAAGAAGGTTGCTGAAATGTGTCTTGAATGTATATGCTTAGATGAAGATGGACATCCATTTGTAGACTTTCTTGGAGAACACTATCGCAGAACGTATGGTAACGTAGTAGATGCTTCTGTAATACAGAAGGCATATAACAATGTTTTGAATTTTTTGGAAAAATACCAGAAAGAAAAGAATAGCAAGCTGGCTTCTCGCTACACATTGCTTAAGAATTACTTTGAAGATCGTTTACCTCTTTGGGAGGATCTTTTTAAGACTTAACAGCAGTACAAACTGAAAGTAACGATCCGTGTTTACAGATTTATACAGTCTTAATAAACATTGTTATGTCCCTGAAGTCCCAAAAATGGAAAGGATAATATATGTATGCATATGATTTTAGACCTAAAAGAAAAGGCATAGATCATAGTTTAATATTTGTCGCAATGCCATTTGATGACAAGTATAGCAACATCTATGATGACCTTATAGACCCAGCAACTACTAAAGCAAACAAGATGTTAGGCTATTCAGGCAGCTTATCTTTACGTCCTTTTAGAACTAAAGATGATATTAGAACTACATCAGGTTGGATAAACGTATTAGAACACCTATCTACTGCTCAAATTGTTATAGGTGTTTTAACAGGCAATAATAAAAATGTATTTTATGAGTTAGGTATAGCTCATGCGACACAGCAAATTGCCAGACAAATTCTAATTGCCAATAAAGGATATAAACCAAGTTTTGACACTAAAGATTTAATATATTTAGATTACGATAAAAAGAATATTGCAGAATCAATAGAACCTCTTGCTCATAAAATTACAATCGCAATTAAGACTTATGATTTAGAAAAAGAAAATGTAGTAAGAAAAGCAATGGGGTCTGTAGGGATGTCGGGTTTTACTGCAATAATGAAGTGGGGTGATATGCCACATTTTGCAGTTCACACTGCAGATTTAACAGGTAATGACCCACTCCGAAATGGATTAGATATTCTTTGCCAGCTAGAATTGCTTTATTTAAATACTAAATCTATACTAAAAAATAATGGTCCTAATATTAGTTTTTCTTATTACTGGACAGGTATCGGAAACGATGTATTGAAATTGCTTAAATTTATTACCGAAGAGAAGCTTCTGCAAAGGAGAAATGATCTACCTGCTCATATAAATTATTAAACATAACAATCGCATCCACGTGGACGCTCGTTCCTCATGTCGGTGATGCGTCACGTTGCACCTTTCAAATGGTAATTCTCATTTCTGACAATTGCCCGCGACTGAAACTTAGTAGGTGTTATAAACAAGAACTTCTTCCTATAGCCTACACTTGATGAAATTTGGAAAATGTGCAAGGTTGCAAATAATAATCACCGTATTCTGAAATAGAAATAGGTAAAAAGAATATGGATATAAGGTATCAAGTATTTGTTAGCTCGACATATGAAGACTTAATTAAAGAGCGTCTTGAGGTTATGCAAGCTCTTTTAGAATTGGACTGTATTCCTTGCGGAATGGAATATTTTCCTGCTGCAAACGAAGATACGTGGACATTCATAAAAAATCTTATTGATGTTTGCGATTACTACGTTGTTATTATCGGCGGTAAATATGGGTCAGAGGATACAGAGGGAAAAAGTTATACTCGAAAAGAATATGAATATGCACTATCTAAAGGAATACCTACGATTGGATTTATTCGGCGTGATTTAAGTTCATTACCATCAGAAAAAAAAGAAAAAGAACCTGGGAAGATACAAAAATTAGATGAATTTATTGCATTAGTAAAAAGTAAATTGTGTAAGGACTGGAGTGACGCTAGCGAATTAGGTGGTTATGTAAGCAGAAGCTTAACCCAACTATTTAAAAACACCCCAAGAACTGGCTGGATAAGAGCAGATAGAGCTTCTAACGAAGATACTCTAAATGAAATAAACATATTAAGGAAAGAAAAAGAAAAACTAGAAGCTTTATTGCAAGATTACGAAGGCAAAACAAAATACGAGATTAAGAATTTAGCATCACTCAATGAAGAATATAACGTGACGGGAACATATTACGGCCAATATGGCATTAAAAAGCCATGGTCAAAAAAATTATCTTGGGGAACTATTTTCGAAATTATTGCTCCATTTATGCTAGAGAAACAAATGAACGAAGATGGCGTTCATAAAATATTTACAGAGACACTCATCAACCGGTCTGGATTGTTGGATGAGCAAGTATTACAAACTATCAAAATTCAACTTGTGGCATTAGTGCTCATTAAGGTTGAATATTTACCCACTATAGCAAAAGGGGGTATAGCATTGTTTTGGTCGTTGACTCCAAAGGGAGAAGCTTTGATGTTTGAAAAAAGAACAATAAAAGCAAAAACTCCAATAGTCAAAGGGTAGAGCTCTCTTTGCGTAGTTTATCGCATGCTGGTCGTTTCAATCTTTCAATCTAATATCAATAATTCCTAAGAAATGCCAACCTCATACTTTGTAGGTGAAGGCAATAATCGAGACGAGACTTAATTTGACAGTGTTTTGAAAGTCAAATATTGTTCAGGACAATTAGCATGTAGTATGCGATTTTATTTGCGGTCTTTGATCAGCATCGTCGCTGGATCCAGAAGCAACAATTTCTTTGCGGAATCAGTTGATTTGCCCTTAAGAGCCTTTATATATACTTCATCGTTTTGTGCCGCCAGTTGAACAATGGCTTCGAATAAATCGGCCACATGTAAAAAAGACATGGGCAATTCGTTTTCCGCCGGAGGTTCGTGGCGATGAGCATGGACGGTAAACCAGATTCGTATCGAATACTTTTTGGCCAGTTCCTTTAAATGCAAAAGTGGTCCTCGGCCGGATTCATCAAATTTTAATCCGTCAATAATAAGAGTATGCGGCTTAAAAATATTTTGCTCCATTAATTCAGTTAAACGTTCTTCCAACTTCGGCACGCTGAAGCTTTCCACTTTAAAGATCATGATAAATCTATGCGGCTGAATTTTTTCCCAATAATCTTTTATTTCAGCGGCATTAAAAGCCTGCGCGATATTTTGAAACAGCTCATGATACCAAACATCTACTTTGCTGACCGCGTCATGCAAGCTGATGTGTAATACATTTTTTTCCCTGAGCATTGTGTTTAAAGCCATTTGAACAAGCAACGCTGTTTTCCCGACCCCCGCGTGCGCCATGACTGCGCCGAATCCTCCGTCCGGCAGGATATCTTCATTATCGTAACCAAGATTCATTAACGGATTACGATAGGTAATTTCTTTTTTCAGCATGATAATATCCTCATAAGTTAAATGGATGATATTTTCTTCACGTTTCAACGCACTGGTATTTTTCGACATCTTTAATTACGCCGCTGATTTCTTATTCTGAGCGACATCCAGTGCTATTTTTTCAGCAATCGACTGCGGCACCTGCTTGTAAAGAGCGAATTCCATCGTGAACTGAGCTTTGCCCTGCGTGGAGGATCGAAGAACTGTCGAAAATCCAAACATCTCGGCCAGCGGCACCTGCGCTTCAATTACGCACATGGCACCTTCATCCTGAGAGCCGATAATCATTCCGCGGCGCTGATTTAACAATCCCATTACCGGACCCTGAAATTCCGGCGGCGTTTCCACTACTACTTTCATTATCGGTTCATGAATTACGGGTTTCGCTCGCAGATACGCCTCTCGAAAAGCGCCGCGCGCCGCCGCCTGAAAAGCCATATCCGAAGAATCCACCGCGTGCGAAGCGCCGTCATTAATGACAACTTTCACGCCCGTAATCGGAAATTCCAGTTTCGGCCCTTTGGCCATGCTCTGTTTAAATCCCTTTTCACAAGCGGGAATATATTGCGTCGGAATGGCGCCGCCGTGGATTTCATTTTCAAAAACAAACTCGGCATCGCTGATCGGCTCAAGATAACCGGCAATACGCCCAAATTGCCCGGCGCCGCCGGTTTGCTTTCTATGGGTGTAATTGAAATCGGCTCGCTGCGTTATCGTCTCGCGGTAAGCGACGCGGGGATTTCCCGTGGTCACATCCGCGTTATATTCCCGTCTCATCCTTTCCACGTAAATATCCAGATGAAGTTCGCCCATGCCTTCGATTATTGTTTCGCTGGTTTCCGGATCGACAAAAGTTTTAAATGTCGGGTCTTCCTTGGAAAATCTATTTAGCGCCTTGGCCATCGCCATTTGCGATTTGTTATCTTTAGGCATAATAGCCAGAGAAATAACCGGTTTGGGCACATACATGGATGTCATGGTAAGATTAATCCCCGGGGAAACAAAAGTATCGCCGGAAGAG
>MGQN01000001.1:16367-16785 GCA_001797845.1 Deltaproteobacteria bacterium RBG_16_44_11
TTAATTGGCCATATTGTCCGTCTTCCAGTTTAAAAGCCAAAGCAACAATTGGCTTTTCGGAATCATTTTCCAGCACGATGCGCTCTTCATTTTTTTCCATGTCGAGCGCTATATTTTCCACGTCCGAGGGACATGGCAAAAGATAAGTTACACCGTCCAGCATGGGCTGTACCGCCTTATTTTTATAAGCCGATCCCATATAGACAGGAGTTAGTTCTCTTTTCAAGGTACCTTTTCGCAACGCATCATAAAGCATTTCCGCCGTTATTTCCCGTTCTTCCAGAATTGCTTCGGTCAACGCATCGGAAAATAATGAGGCGGCTTCAATTAACTCTTCTCTTTTTGCTTTCGCTTCTGCCAGGAGATCCTGCGGTATCTCTTCCGTACGGACAATTTCCCCGTTTTCACCGTCAAAATA
>MGQN01000001.1:16804-31987 GCA_001797845.1 Deltaproteobacteria bacterium RBG_16_44_11
AAATCGACAACGCCTTCGGCCTGAGTTTCCAAGCCTATCGGTATTTGCATGGCCACGGCATTGTGCCCAAGCTTGGTTTTGAGCTGACTGATAACGCGAAAAGGATTGGCTCCGCTGCGGTCACACTTATTAATAAACGCGATGCACGGGACTTTATATCTTTTCATTTGCTGATCAACGGTTATTGATTGCGATTGAACACCGCCGACAGCGCATAAAACAAGAATGGCACCGTCCAAAACCCGGAGAGATCTTTCTACTTCTATGGTAAAATCGACATGTCCCGGCGTGTCGATGATGTTTATTTCATGATCTTTCCATTCACAATATGTGGCCGCGGAAGCTATCGTTATTCCACGCTCCTTTTCCAGATCCATGGAATCCATGGTAGCGCCTACACCATCTTTACCCTTGACATCATGAATGGCGTGAATTCTTTTTGTATAGTACAGAATTCTTTCTGTAAGTGTCGTTTTACCGGAATCAATATGAGCGCTTATTCCGATATTGCGAACTTTTTGATCGTCAATCTTCATTTATCTTTTCCCTTTTCAAAAAAACTTCCTTTCTAATTATTACTAAATTCTAGACTGTTTATCCCAGTTCGCTTCGCTCCTGGGATCAATTCTACTGACTCTTCAAACTTTATTTCATTCGTTTTCAGCGAGAGTCATTAATTCGACTTGCAAACATTACATCGCTACACTTGTAATGTTTGAGTCTCATTAAATAAAAAATCCCGCATTTGGAAGAGTCTCTGCCAGATGGGGGATCCACCGTAATCGAGTCTTAACCTTTGTAAGGGCACGACTTATATATGTTACATGGCATTATGTCAAGCTAATATTTTTTTGTTAACGTAATGCGGGAGTTTTGCAGCGATGGTTTTTAAACTATCAACTTGACAGCATATAGAGAATACCTATATTTATAGGTAAATAAAGTAACAGGAGCAGATAAATGCCGCAAAAAGTTAAGCTGTTTACATTGAGTACCTGTAGTCACTGTAAGGCAACAAAAAAATTCATGACCGATAACGGCATTGACTTTGATTGCACTGATATCGATTTGCTTCAGGGCGAGGAAAGAGAGCCTGTCATACAGGAAGTTAAAAAATACAATCCTAATATGACTTTTCCTACCATTATCATTGGTGACAAAGTAATCGTCGGTTTTCGGGAAAGTGCGATCAGAGAGGCATTGGGTATCTAATGACCCCAGAAAATCTTTATGAAATGTTACAAAAGGTTCAGGAGCCCAAAGGTTATTTCTTTAATAAAGATAAAGAGTGGGTTTTGAATATTCTGAAAGACCTTTTAATTAATAAGGAACGCTACGGCTACATGTCCTGCCCCTGCCGTCTGGCTGCCGGAGATCGCGAAAAAGATCGGGATATTATGTGCCCTTGCCTCTATCGTGAAGCAGACGTAAAAGAATATGGAAGTTGTTATTGTAACTTATACGTTTCCCGCCAGTGGAATGATGGTAAAATCAAGAATCAATATGTGCCGGAAAGAAGACCACCGGAAAAAATGAGTTTTTAATCTCATCGTTTTGACGCTTAACAGTTTTTTCTCGTTATCTTGCTCTATAATATTTATGAATGAAAAAGCTCCTCCATATTTTTACTTGATTTCCAAAAATAAATCATTATATTGAAGCCAAAGCGAAAAAAACACTATTTGAATAATAACAATATAGTATAAGGGGTTCACTTCATGCTTAATATGTATAGGTGCAAGAAAAAAATGGTTCTCATCAGTGAAATATGTACTGATAGTACTTGTGAATGGCGCTTAAAAAACGAAGCTTTTTTAAACTGCACATGGGTCGCCTGCAACTATGGACCATTTACATTGGAAGAAGTGGGCGACATGATGGGGGTTACCCGTGAAAGAATCAGACAAATTGAAGCAAAAGCCCTGAAAAAACTCCAACACAAAAAAAGAAGAGACCAACTCAAAGACTTTGCCGCTCCGGGAAACGACTGGGATAATGTATAAGTTTTAATGTAGTGCGGGAAAAACTTAAGAAAAAAACCATTTAAATCTTATTTTTGTTTTTTCTTGCGCATCTTTTCCTGGGATAGCATTTCGTTCATTTGAACTTTGCGTTCGTCGCGGGCGAAAAGCAATGCGCATATAGAAGATTCAATATCCAACGCGGCTATCTTATCCATACGCGGAACAATAGAACAAAGATTTTTTAATTCTTCCAAAGCTTTGGCTGAGTGTTTGACCAATATTTCCGCCATACTTTCCGCCACTTCCATAAATTTCTCCGGGGGCGCAACTTTGTTCACCAGGCCGATCTTTAAGGATTCATTGGCTCCAATAGGTTCTCCCAGCATTACTATTTCTTTGGCCTTGGTTATACCGACAATTTGACTTAATGGATAAAAAAACGGATTAAATCCAAATTTTAACTCGGGATGACAAAAGATAGCGCTTTCGGAGGCAACGACCAAATCGCAAACCGTAACCAGGTTAAAGCCGCCTCCTAAGGCAATACCGCCTACCGCGGCAATTACCGGTTTTTTGCACGAATAAATCTTTTTTAAATACCTCATCATCGATTCAAGAAATTCATCGCCTTCTTTACTGGATAGGCTGGACATTTCTTTTATATCCATCCCGGCGGAGAAAACATACTCTCCACCGGTCATAATTATCGCTTTAACTTCAGAATCACTCTCCAAATCGACAAAAACCGCATGCAGTTCCTGCCGCATATCCTTGGAAATCGCGTTCATTTCATGGGGACGGTTTAATGTAACCACGGCGTATCCGTTTTTCTTTTCCACAATGATTGTTTGATATTTCATTTTTTGTTATCTACCATCAGGCGGAGTTCCTTGCCGGTTTTAAAAAAAGGTACTTTTCTTGTCTCCAGTTTTACCTGTGCCCCCGATTTTGGATTTCTGCCCAGACGCGGTTTTCTTTCTCGAATAGTAAAATTACCAAACCCTCTTATTTCAATGCGCTCTCCGCTCTTTAGCGCGCTGGTCATCGAATCAAATATTATATTTACAGCCTGATAAGCATCTTTATAGGTATAAGTTTTAAATTTTTCCTGCAGCTTTTTGATTAAATCATTTTTGGTCATCATAATTTTCACCACCTATCTGTAGGGATAATACAAATAGCTTACGCCGCTCCAAGGTTCCATTTTTTCTTTCAGCGAATCACTTAGGTGATTTGCCGCGCTTTCCAAAAAATAATCAAATATTGATGCTCGTTTTTTGCGGGGATAGACTAAATCATATTTCCCCTCTTTCCCCGATAGCTTGCTTGCCAGCTTTGCCGCGTATCCCATATCACCAAGATCATCCACGAGCCCATATTCTTTCGCCTTGCGACCGGAAAAAACACGGCCATCGGCAATTTCCGTAACTTTCTCCCGGGAAAGTTTTCGCTCACGAGCGACAACATCAACAAATTGATTATAAATATCATCAACCAATTCCTGTATAATTTTTTTCTCTTCCGGTGTCATGTCTCTCAGAGGTGAACCGATATCCTTATATTTGCCGCTTTTGACCACTGAAGATTTTAATCCAATTTTTTTAAATAATTCTTCGAAGTTGGCAAATTGCATAATTGCGGAAATGCTTCCGGTAATGGTGCCCGGATTAGCCACAATTTTATCCGCTGCGCAAGCCACAAGTAAGCCGCCGGAGGCGGCGATTGAACCCATGGACGCGACCACTTTTTTCTTCTTTTTGAGTTCCAGGACGGCATCGAAAATTTCTTGAGAAGCGGCAACTCCCCCGCCCGGCGAATCAACACGTAAAACCACCGCGATAATAGAATCATCACGGCCAAACTCATTTAATTCTTCCGTTATTTTTATAGAATCATAAATTGGACCATCGACACTTACTACGCCGATTTTGTTATTTAGAGAAAATCCTTTGACTTTACTTGTATTCGAACCGGTTTTATAAAAAAACCCATAAAACACAATTGCCAGAGCCACAAGGATAATCAGACCCAGAATGACCGGATGTCTTCTCATACTTTTATTCACCTTTTTGCTGATTGTTAATCTTTACTTCCGCCAGTGCCTGCGCAAGATTAGATCCTAAATTTTCTTTGTTGTTAATATATTGATTGGATGAAGGTGCTGGCGCCGGAGCCGGAGCTTCCAACTCTTTTATGCTCAATCTGATTTTCTTGGCCTTCGGATCAATGCTTTTGACTACCGCCGATACGGTATCTCCGACCGAATAAAGTTCTGAAGAAGTCTTCACGCGTTTTTGGCTGATTTCGGAAATATGGACGAGGCCTTCGATCCCTTCTTCGATTTCCATAAAAATTCCAAAATCTGTAAAGTTTGTAATCTTACCCTCGACAACACTGCCGGGAGCATATTTTTGGGATAATTCATCCCAGGGATTTTTTTCAATTTGTTTTATACCAAGCGAAAATTTCTCGTTTTCCACATCCACATTTAAAACTACAGCTTCCACTTCCTGCCCTTTTTTAAAATATTCAGAAGGATGAGTCACTCTGTGTTTCCACGAGATATCGGATACATGAACCAATCCATCTATTCCTTCTTCAATTCCCACAAAAACTCCAAAATTAGTAATGTTTCGAACTACACCTTTAACAATGGTGCCCTCCGGATATTTTTCTTTTAGTTTTTCCCAGGGATTAGGAGCTGTTTGCTTCAAACTTAGAGAAATTCTTTTTGCTTCCGGATTGACTTCCAAAACCATTATATTGATGGTCTCGCCTATATTCAATACTTTTGATGGATGCTTTATTTCTCTTGTCCAGTACATTTCCGATATATGAACTAATCCCTCAACTCCAGGCTCCAGTTCCACAAAGACACCGTAGTCCGTTAAATTTACGACTTTACCCGGAACAATTGAACCAATCGGATACTTATTTATGATTTGCTCCCAGGGATTATCGATTAACTGCTTCAAACCTAAAGAGACTCTCTCTTTTTCACGGTCAAAAGAAAGAACTTTGACTGTAATCTTCTCTCCTTTATGAAAATTTTCCGAAGGTTTAGAGATTCTGCCCCAGGAAATATCTGTAACATGAAGAAGTCCGTCAATGCCTCCCAAATCGATAAAGATACCGTAATCTGTAATATTTTTTATCACGCCTTCTACAACGCTTCCTTCTTGAATAGAGCTTAAAATATCTTTCTTTTCCGTTTCCCTTTCCGAAGAAACTATCGCTCGTCTGGACAAAACTACATTGCTCCGTTTCCGGTCATATTTTAAAACTTTGAAATCCAAAGTTTGTCCTACAAATTTGTCTAAATCCTTTATGGAACGGGTATCAACTTGAGAACCGGGGAGGAAAGCGTTAACCCCGATATCAACGGAAAGACCTCCCTTAACTTTTTCGATAACTGTGCCTTTAAGAGAAATATTTTTTTCGCAGGCATTTTTAATTTCATCCCATACTTTAAGTTTGGCTGCCTTATTTTTCGATAAAATCAAATTTCCATCTGAATCTCTCTTATCGATAAACACTTCTATCTCGTCGCCCACGGAAATATTTATGTTTCCTTGCGCGTCTCTTAACTCTCCTGCGGGAATAAAACCTTCGGTTTTCCAGCCGACATCAACCATAACCATTTCATTTGCAATTTGTACCACTTTACCTCTGGCAATGTCACCATATTGCAATTGGTTAAGACTTTGCTCGTATAATTCTTTGAATCCTATGTCCTCTTCTTTGCGTTGAGATGATAAAGTTGCTGATGAACTTTTAGCTGAGGAGTCCGCGTTAACCTTCTGTTCTTTTGTTAAGTTTAAGTTGTTATTGTTAACCATTAAACCAATACCCTCCTGTTATTTATAAATCTCTGTAATTTTTGAAAATTAACATACTGAAGATTAAATAGCAACATAAAATCCAGCGTAATTTTGAGCAATAAAATTTATCTTCCGCTCATTTTGTTAAAACATAATCGAGAATTTTCCCGACGACTTCCGGTACGGACAAATTGGTCGAATCAATGACTATGGCATCCGCGGATACTTTCAAAGGAGAAAGTTGCCTTTGTTTATCCTGTTCATCCCTCGTGAGCATATCTTTTTGAATTGATTGATATTCAGCCGGGTTTCCTTTTTCTAAAAGTTCTGTGTGTCTTCTTTTTATTCTCTCCTCCATACGGGCATCAAGATAAAATTTATAGTCCGCTTGCGGAAATACAACAGAGCCCATATCCCTGCCTTCCGCAACAAGTCCTCCGCGAGCGCCTGCTTCTCTTTGCAGTTGCAGCAGGCATTCCCTAACGGCGGCATAAGTTGATATTTGAGAAGCGGCCAAACCGACTTCTTCCGTGCGTATCTTTTCCCCGACATCTTCCCCATCTAGGTATACTTTCATCAGGCCATTGATATTTTTTAAGGTTACAGTTGTACGAAGGCACATATTGGCCAGAGCCGACTGATCGTCAACAGATATTTTATCCTTTAGTACTTTATACGCCAGCGCCCGGTAAAGAGCGCCTGTGTCCAGATAAATATAACCAAGTTTTCCGGCAAGGGCTTTGCTTACCGTACTTTTACCGGCGCCGGCAGGGCCATCTATGGTTATAATTTTTTTCATTTTATACCGTTCAAATTCAGCTTAAGTATTCTTAGCTCTAAAAGCAAGACTTGCCTAAAAATTACAAAGAAGATAATATGTAAATAAATATTATGTAATTGGAAAAATGTTTATGCGCAAACTAATCCGAAATCAATACATTTCTTTTGCTTTTACGCTTTTCCTCTTGTTTTTTTTCACAAACATTTGTTTTGCCGAATTTACTATTGGCGACGAAAAAAAACTGGGTAAGGAATTTTATGATAAATTGGACCAAAATAATTTTCTCCTTAAGGATAAACTACTTAATGACTATGTAAACAAAATTGGTAATTTAGTTCTGGCACAAAGCAAAAAAGCGCCGTTCGATTTCCATTTTTCAATTGTGAATAGCTCAGCCATAAACGCTTTTGCCACACCCGGCGGATATATTTACATCCATAAAGGCTTAATTAATGCCGTGGAAAATGAAGCAGAACTGGCCGGAGTTATTGCTCATGAAATAGCCCATGCTAATGCGCGACATATTGCCAGTATCATTGAAAAATCACAAAAAATAAATATCGCCACACTTGCCGCTCTTATTGCCGGCGCTTTCTTAGGCGGAGGAGGGGAAGCAACAGCAGCTATTGCCGCTTTTGCGGTCGCCGGCGCCAGCAGCTTAACGTTGAAATATCAGCGGGAGCATGAAGAAGAAGCCGACCGGCTGGGAATAACTTATCTGGTCGGGGCCGGTTACTCACCGCCGGCAATGGTCGATTTTCTTAAGCTGATAAAAAAATATGAATTTCTATCCAAAACCATTCCTTCTTATCTGCGAACACACCCGGGTACCGATGATCGCATTTTTTATTTGGATAGTCTTATTCTGACCAAATACCGCCAGAGGGGAGCAGAGAATATCGTCGGTAATTTAAAGAGAATGCAGGCATCGATTCCATTAAATGAAGATGACCTGAACACGAGAAAAAGACAACTGAAAGAGGATTTAACCAAAGACCCGAATAATGTTGATTTGCTCTACGCGCTGGCATTAACCGAAGACAAACTCGACCAACCAAGTTTAGCGCTCCAACATCTGCAAAACGCTCTTAATTTGTCGCCGCGGGATGAAGATGTTTTAAAAAATATCGGCCTGATTTATCTAAAAATGGGTAACGCTGATCAAGCAAAGTTATATCTCCAAAGAGCAGCAAATATAAATTCGAACAACGATGAAGTTACTTTTGCTTTGGGTAATGCCTATTTTGCTTCAGGCAGTTATCAAAGTGCCCTGAACAGCTATCTAATGTTGAAAGATAAAACGCTCGATGACGCTGATATTAATTATTACATCGCTATGGCTTACGGCAAGCTTAACAATCAAGGAGAGTCGCACTACTATTTTGGCCTAAATTTTAAAAAGTCAAAGAAGAAGGAAAGCGCCCTCTTCCATTTTAAAGAAGCACTTAAATATTTCCCGCAGGGCTCCCAGCGAGCATCTGCTATTAATCGTGAAATTAGTGAGTTGAGCGCGGAGACGCCTCCGCCAAAAAGTACTCCCCAGCGCTGAAAAGCGACTTCTATATTTCCGCTAGAACAAACAACCTTGACATTCATGCTGTCTCTGCCTATTTTAGGCACGTAAAATGTGTATAAAAGGACAAATAAATTATGCCGATTTACGAATTTCGCTGCAAAAAATGTAAAAAAATCTTTGAAAGCCTGGTTTTATCACCAAAAGAAGAAGAAACTGTTTCTTGTCCTAAATGTGGAACAAAAGGCGGAGAAAAACTTATGTCCGTCTTTGCCGGCGGTAAATCAGACTCTTCCTCCTGCTCTTCAACCTCTTTTGGCTGAAGCAATTAAAAAGCGTCAGGTTGACGCCGACCAGATATTTCATCATTCTTTTATCATTGCGAAAAAACAAACAATACATTATAAGATTCCCACTTTAATATTTTTTGAAAGGAGTCTCTGAAAGTGAACATTTTAATTTTTGGCCCTAACGGCAGTGGCAAAGGAACCCAGGGCGCCGTTGTACAAAAGAAATACGGCGTACCCCACATTGAAACCGGCGTTATTTTCCGGCAGAATATTTCCCAAAAAACTCCCCTGGGAGAAAAAGCAAAAGCTTATATAGACCGAGGCGAACTGGTTCCCGATGATATTACCATTCCCATGATTTTAAACCGGTTGAAAGAAGCCGATTGCAAAAAGGGCTGGCTTCTGGACGGCTTCCCCCGTAATTTGGCTCAAGCGGAAGCTCTTTGGAAGGCACTGGAAAAAGAGAAGATGAAACTTGATTATGTCATTGAGATCGATTTAGACAGAGAATCTGCTAAAAAGCGCATCATGGGTCGCAGGCTTTGTAAAATGGACAACAATCACCCCAATAATATTTATATCGATGCGATTAAACCTCACGAACATGAGGGGAAAACGGTTTGCCGAATTTGCGGTTGTGCAGATATGTCTACGCGCGCGGATGATCAGGATGGCGCAGCAATCGATAAACGTCATGGCATTTACTATGATACTAAAACCGGAACACTGGCCGCGGTTAACTATTTTAAAGAAAGAACAAAAGTAATTTCCATTGACGGACGCGCGGGGGTAAAAGAAGTATCGGAAGACCTTTTAAAAAAACTTGGCTAAATTAGCAGGGAATATTTATTATAAAAGCCCCCCGGATTTAATGGTGGGCTTTTTCATCTTCATACCAATTCGCTTTCTTTGGCTAACTTTGTTGGCATCGTCTTCGGCTTCCTCAACGTATTGAAACATACGCCTCCGAAGCCTCCTCCTTGCCGCCTCGTTATCCTTTGATAACCAAAATGGTATTAGCATCAGTAGAAAATTATGGAAAACATCAGAAACTTCAGCATTATCGCTCATATTGACCACGGCAAGTCAACACTTGCCGACCGGCTGATTCAATATACCGGAGTATGCGAAGATAGAAATTTTCAAGATCAGATTCTGGACAATATGGATATTGAACGGGAACGAGGTATTACGATCAAAAGTAACGCCATATCCCTCCCCTACCAGGCTCATGACGGTAAAGGCTATATGCTGAACTTAATTGATACTCCCGGGCATGTTGATTTTTCCTATGAAGTATCGCGTTCGCTGGCTTCCTGCGAGGGAGTCTTGCTTTTGGTGGACGCCGCCCAGGGAGTGCAGGCGCAAACATTAGCCAATCTTTATCTGGCCATGGAACATAATTTAGCAATTATACCCATAATCAACAAAATTGATCTTCCTTCGGCTGATGTTGAACGCGTATTGGAACAAATTGAGTCTGAATTAGGGCTCGACCCGGATACCCATATAAAATGTTCCGCCAAGGAAGGAGTAGGCATTGAAGAAATTCTTGAAGCGATTGTTTCGCGCATCCCGCCACCCAAAGGTAATGATGAAAACCCGTTGGCGGCATTGATTTTTGACGCGCAGTATGATTCTTTCCGCGGCACGATTATTCACTGCCGCCTCTTTGACGGTACTGTTAAAAGCGGCGATATCATCAAATTCATGTTCAACAACACGACTTACAAAGTGGAAGAAGTCGGGCATTTTCTGCTTAACCGCGCCAAGCGCGAAAAACTTTCCGCCGGTGAAGTGGGCTACATTATTGCCGGAGTAAAAACGGTGGCCGATGTCCGTACCGGCGATACGATAACCTTACAAAATAAACCGTGCGCTAAACCTCTGCCGGGATTCAAGGAAGTCAAACCGGTTGTTTTCGCTTCCATCTACCCTATCGCATCGGATGATTATCAGGATTTATCCGACTCCCTGGAAAAATATAAGCTCAATGACGCGTCTTTTATTTACGAGAAAGATTCTTCCGCCGCACTGGGCCAGGGTTTCCGCTGTGGTTTTCTGGGGCTTCTGCATCTGGATGTGGTTCAGGAAAGATTGGAAAGAGAATACGATCTCTCCATCATTCTTTCCGTACCCAGTGTGCGTTACCGTTTCACGCTCAAAGATAACTCCGTCATTTATGTTGATAATCCCGCCCACTATCCCGACCCAGCCGATATCATCAAAGGAGAAGAACCATACATACGCGCGGAGATGATGCTGCCGGAACGCTACCTGGGGGCAGTGATGAAACTTTGCATGGAAAAGCGCGGCGTCAACTCCGTCCTTAATTACACCGGCCCGGGGCGTGTGGAGCTTTCCTATGAAATGCCGCTGGCCGAAGTCATCTATGATTTTTATGACCGCTTTAAATCAGTTACCCAGGGTTACGGCTCTTTTGATTATGATATAATTGATTACCGCGAAAGTAATTTGGTTTTGATGGATATTCTGGTTAACGGCGAAAAGGTTGATGCCCTTTCACAAATTGTTCATCGTGATCGCGCCCGCGCTCGCGCCCTTCTGGCCTGCGAAAGATTGAAAGAAGAAATACCACGACAGATGTTTAAAATCGCGATTCAAGGCGCCATCGGTGGAGAAATCATCGCGCGTAGTACCATCAGCGCTTTCCGCAAAGACGTCACGGCGAAATGTTACGGCGGCGATATCACCCGCAAGAGGAAATTGCTGGAAAAACAAAAGGCAGGCAAAAAGCGCATGAAGATGATCGGTTCAGTAAGCATTCCGCAAAGTGCGTTTCTGGCGGTGCTGAAATCGGACACTGATTAACCAGTTGTCATTCCGGCGAAAGCCGGAATCCAGACGCCGTCCTCTTATAAGCCAGGAGCCAGAAATTTAAAAACTGGATTCCGTGTCAAGCACGGAATGACAATGTAATGAAATTAGAATAAATGTATTCTCGTTAACAAATATTTCCTATGAAAAACGAGCAAGCCGGACTCTACGTTCACATTCCCTTTTGCGCAAGCAAGTGCGGCTATTGCAGTTTTTACTCTATTAAATCTATTAATCTCATCCCCGCATTTTTATCAGCATTAAATCGGGAAATGGAATTCTACAAAAACCTTTTTACATCTTTCGATACCATTTATATCGGCGGCGGCACCCCTTCCCTTCTGACTGCCCAACAATTGTCTGAAATCTCCATGGCGATAAACAAATTTTATAGAATCGATGACAAAGCAGAAATCACAATAGAAGTTAATCCCGGAGATGTTTCGCTTGAGTACTTTCAACTCCTGCGTTCATTAGGGATAAACAGAGTAAACATCGGTATCCAATCTTTTGACGATCATATATTAAAATTTCTTGGCCGCAGGCATACGGCAAAAGATGGAATTGCAGCAATTGATTGCGCCAAAGAAGCAGACTTTACTAATGTCGGCATTGATTTAATCTATGGAGTTCATCATCAGGATATTAACTTATGGAAAAGGACTTTACAGGGAGCCCTTTCGTTTACGCCGGAACATATTTCCTGCTATCAGCTTTCTTTGGATATCAAAACTCCTTTATTCAAAAAATACACTACAGATAAAATAATGCTACCCCAAGAAAATGAACAGATAAAGTTTTTTAACACCACATCCGAAGAATTGGAAAATGCCGGTTATATCCATTATGAGGTTTCTAATTTTGCCCGAAGCGATGATTTAAAATCAAAACACAACATGAAATACTGGCAGCATGCGCCCTATTTAGGTTTGGGTCCTGCCGCGCATTCCTTTTTGGAAAATAGACGCTGGTGGAATAAACCTTCCGTTAATAATTATCTGGAAGAAATCGCTCAGAATAAAATGCCCGTAGAAAATGAAGAAAAACTCTCGGCGGAGCAATTAAAGCTGGAGGCGTTATTCTTAGGCTTACGAACTAAAG
This sequence comes from Deltaproteobacteria bacterium RBG_16_44_11, assembly GCA_001797845.1. Classification (GTDB taxonomy): domain Bacteria; phylum Desulfobacterota; class Syntrophia; order Syntrophales; family Smithellaceae; genus UBA4810. Next base: position 29,113 of record MGQN01000001.1, read on the forward strand.
CCGGAATTGATCTGGAACGCTACAAAACCAGATATGGCGTTGATTTGCTGGCAGACAAGAAAACTATCATTGAATCATTGATAAAGAATAAACTTGTAGAAGTTAAAGACGGATTTTTGCGGCCTACCCGTTCGGGTATGGCCGTGGCCGATAGCCTGGCGCTGATTTAACCAGAAATGATTACTACTCGATCTGGCTCCCTTTTTTCTACCTAAACCAAAATGTCAAGATTAAAGATTTGACCCCTATTCCTTCCCTCTCCCTCCTAATCCCCCTATTGTTTCTCATTTCCTTTTAGCGTTACTATTGAAAACACAAATATTGCTAAACCAAATACAATAATAAAAATGCCTGAATAAGATTTTGGTGAATTTGAAAAACAACACTCTACAATCCCGTAAATTATTATAAGGAACCCGGCAATTATACCCGAGTTACGCTTTAGCGTTGGGGGATATTTTTTCTTTTCGAGTGATGAGATATTACCAAGCATTATGTTATCAATTGAATGTCCACTAAGTGCATTTTGAACGGCTCCGCTTTCAAACGTCGAGATAAAGATTAAGCCAATTACAAATAAAATTATTCCAGGTATCCCTAATGTCTGATCAAATATATCAGCATTTGGTATTATAAGATCAAGAACCGCTCCAACTAGAGCTAAAGTTGACCCCAAAAAGATTAATAAATAACCTTTCAATCTAGTTCGGAAATACATTCGAAAAAATGTAATACCTGTGAACAGACATCCCAATACCACTAATATATTAAGTATTGTTAAACGAGTCATAAAATAATTAACCTCACTTTTTACAGGTTGGTTTACACCAAAAATAAGCACAGCTCTCATACACTGTCGTATGGTATAAAACTTCGCAAGCGATAAACAGGAGAGCGCCTCCTGGTCCAATAACGGATTCGGATTCGGGGTCAAATCTTTAATCTTGACATTTGACCGAGTTTGCTTTGAATCTGATTAAATTTCTTCCTCCATTGTGGTTCGATGATTAGGGGTTCATATCTTTAGTCGCCCAATGTGATTTCGATAGATAAACTGGCCGCCATTATCTTCAGAATTTTGGCTCATTTAACATATCCTCCATCAGCCAGATGGTTATCTGACTATAACAGAGGGAATTTCTTTTTCAAGACGTTTTTTGATCTTCTCTAATTCATCATCCGGATAAGTTTTTTCTTTAAGGAGCTTTTTATCCAGCGTTTTGGTGGGCACAAATTTCTGTAAGGCATAGCGCTTTGCGCCGGAAATCAGTTTGGCAATTTCCAGAATATCTTTTGCCGTAAGCTGGGATTTCACCACTGTTGTGCGAAATTCATGAGGAATTTTTGATTTTAGAATAAGCTTGACGCTTTCTTTTATTGATTGTGTATCGACAGGCGCGCGCACGATGCTTTTGTATTTTTCCAGCGGCGCTTTAATATCCATTGCAATAAAGTCTAACAGCTTTTCATCCAGGAGATTTTTGATAACATCCGGCCGGGAACCGTTGGAATCAAGCTTAACGGCAAAACTCAATTTTCTGATTTGTTTAATAAATGGAATTAAATCTTTTTGCATGGTCGGTTCGCCGCCGGTTATGGTTACCGCGTCGAGCTTTCCTACGCGCGACGCCAGAAATTTCAGCACTTTTTTTTCTTCCAAACATGGACCAAATAATTTTGGCTCCACCAGCTCCGGATTATGACAATATGAACACTTAAAATTACACCCTTGTAAAAAAATAACGCCACAAATAACTTCGGGATAATCAATGAGCGATACTTTTTGCAATCCACCTATCTTCATTCTTTCCTTCTCTTCTCTGATACCAATTTGCATTTAAGAGGATACCGAGGCGGCAAGGAGGAGGCTCCGCAGGCGCATTATTTATACGTTGAGGAAGCCGACGACGCTGCCAACAAAGGTAGCCGAATAAAGGCAATTTGGTATTAAATATTAAAGCCCCACCCTACAGGCGGGGCTTTTCGAATTTCGAATAATTATATTTTTGCAGATTTATCTGTATTACTGCAATTTAAACACTTGCCGCGAGTTAAATTCCTCTTGTTTTCCTTTGTTCCACTGTTTGACCGGCCGCAGATAACCGACCACGCGCGAATATACTTCGCAATCATCATCACAGGTCGGGCATTTAGGTTGCTCACCTTTAATGTAGCCGTGGGACGGGCACACGCTGAAGGTCGGTGTAAAAGTTATATAAGGCAAATGGTAATTAGAACAAATTTTACGAACTAATGTTTTTACCGCCTGGGGATTATCCACTCGCTCGCCGGCAAAAGTATGGAATACGGTGCCGCCGGTGTATCGAGTTTGAATTTCATCCTGCAAATCCAGGGCTTCAAAAACATCGTCGGTATAGTTAACCGGCAGCTGCGTGGAATTAGTGTAAAACGGCTCACCTTTTTTCGATTTGCCGTTGCCGTTACCGGCACAAATAATATCTGGATATTTTTCTTTATCTATCTTGGCTAAGCGATACGACGTCCCTTCCGCCGGCGTTGATTCCAGATTGTAATTATTCCCCGTTTCCTTCTGAAAATCGATGAGTTTATTTCTCATAAAATCGAGAACGTTTTTCGTAAAGGCCTGACCTTCTTTCGAAGCGATATTCCTACCTAACAAATTCTGACAGGCCTCGTTCATGCCGACTAATCCAATAGTGGAAAAATGGTTTTTCCAATATTCATCAAATCTTTCCTTTACATTGCGCAAATAATATTTGGTGTAAGGATAAAGATCGCTGTCGGTAAACTTCTCTAAAACTTTTCTTTTTGTTTCCAGGCTTTCTTTGGCCACCTCCATTAGTCTTTCCAGCCTCTGCATGAAATCCTTTTTGGATTTGGCCAAATAGCCTAT
>MGQN01000001.1:32060-55796 GCA_001797845.1 Deltaproteobacteria bacterium RBG_16_44_11
ATTTCCAATTCCCGATTGTCAATCCGCAGACGGCAGCACATACTGCGCGCATCTTCCGGATTCATATCGGAATTGATGAAATTGGAGAAATAAGGCACGCCATACTTCGCGGTCATTTCCCATAAATCCTTCAAATTAGGATCATCCCAGTTAAAATCGCGCGTGACATTGTACGTGGGAATGGGGAAAGTAAAAACCCTGCCCCTGGCGTCGCCTTCGGCCATGACCTGCAGGAAAGCCTTGTTGAAGAGATTCATTTCTTCCTGAAATTCTTTATATGTTTCCTTTTGCGGTTTACCGCCGATGATCACGCTTTGATCCGCGTAATATTTGGGAACGGTAACATCCAGAGTCACATTGGTAAAAGGCGTTTGAAAACCGACCCTGGTCGGCACATTGATATTAAAAATAAACTCCTGCAATGCCTGTTTTATTTCCGTAATATTTAATCCATCATAACGAATGTATGGCGCCAAAAGCGTATCGAAATTGGAAAAAGCCTGAGCTCCTGCCGCTTCCCCCTGCAGTGTATAAAAGAAATTGACCACCTGACCCAAAGCGCTGCGCAAATGCTTTGAGGCTTTACTTTCCACCTTGCCGGAAACGCCCCGAAAACCCTGCAGGAGCAAATCGTACAAATCCCAGCCCACACAATAAACGGAAAGGAGGCTCAAATCATGAATATGAAAATCGCCGTCGTTATGTGCCTTTTTTATTTCCGGCGTATAAATTTCATTTAACCAATAAACTTTGCTCACTTCCGAAGAAATATAATTATTCAAACCTTGCAGTGAATAATCCATATTGCTGTTTTCATTTATTTTCCAATCAGATTTCTTTAAATATTTATCAACCAGATCAACTTCCATTTTGTTGGCAATATCCCTCAAACGGGCGTGCTGATCGCGGTAGATGATATAAGATTTGGCTGTCTGGCGATGAGTGGATTGCAGGAGAACTTCTTCTACGATATCCTGAATTTCTTCAACAGACAAAACATTCCCGTCAAAGAGTTTTTCGGCAAGATTTAAAACCTTGATGGTCAGTTTTCTCGCTTCCTGAAGATCGAATTCAGCGGTGGCGGCACCGGCCTTGGCGATGGCGTTGGTGATTTTTTCCGCATTAAATTTAACTAAACGGCCGTCCCTCTTTTTGATTTTTGTGTTCATTAACTCCTCCATAGTGAGATGAATAAGAAATTGGTGCCGCCTGTTTGTAACGCTACATATTGTGGTTATTTAGCATAGTACTACTACATATAGTAATTATCAAGAAAAAAATAAAAAAATCTTTACCGGCTATTTTGACAAGAGCAAGGCTGATAATGGTAAAAATATTAATGCCATAGGACTTGCTTTTTATAGCCAAGAAGCTTATGGAAGGACAAAATTACTCTTTCCGGGAGTCCGCATTTGAAATTGAAGATAGATAAAAATAAAGTGGATAAGATAAAAGGGTTTTTGGATGAACGTGAAGCCGAATATATTTACAAGTTAACTCTGGAGGCCAGTAAAAAAGGACCTTGCCTGGAAATCGGCAGTTACTGCGGAAAATCAGCAATATATATCGGTACGGCCTGTAAAGAAAATGACGCGGTTCTATTTTCTCTTGATCACCATCGCGGCTCGGAAGAACAGCAGCCCGGCGAAGAATATTTTGATCATGAATTGCTGGATAAAGAAACCGGAAGAATAGACACTTTACGTTTTTTCCGCAAAACACTTACTGACTTTAATCTTGAAAATACGGTAATTCCTATCGTCGGCCGCTCAGAAACAGTCGGACGCTCCTGGCAAACCCTTCTCGGCTTGATTTTTATTGACGGATGCCATGCTTACGAATCCGTCCTTAAAGATTACCAAATTTGGGCAAAGCATTTAATTATCGGCGGCTATCTTATTTTTCATGATATTTTTCCCGATCCGACCAAAGGCGGCCAGGCACCCTACAAAGTTTATCGGATGGCTGTGGCTTCCGGGTTATACAAAGAATTACCGATGTGCGAATCCCTGGGAATATTGAAACGCAAATAGTATAACGCCAGCGCTTATATCGGTTCAAATCTGAGACTTTAACTAACAAGAGGTAAAGGTTTTCCCGCCCCTGGTGGGCGGGAATCAAAGGGAGGGGGATATGATAAAACGCTTTCACCCTCCTTTTAATTTCCTCCCATCGAGGGAGGAAAGATTAGAAAGGCAAGTTGGCTTTATTATGCCCAGCGCCAGTCACACCCACGCTCAGAAATTGCCGCTTTTAAATAACCGCGATTGGCAAAATCACTGATGGTATTATTGACGATACGGGAATCAGCGTTTGTGTTCACAATTATCCGCTGACAGAGTTCACGCAAGGCGTTGTCTTTCGAACCATGAAATAACGCAGGTTCAATAAAACCGCTTTTTTCTATTAAATCATTTTTCAAAACCTGATAGGTAAGTTTCATACGCCAATGGCCTTCCACACGCATATTTTCCATAGGCGTGATGGTTTTTTTCTCATAACCTGACAAAATCTTTTGCCAGTCTGTATCCATTTCCTCATCATAACTAGCGACAAAAGCCCGCATATCATTCGGTTCCAGGACGGAAGTTTTTACAATAGCGTCATTGGCGTCATACTTCGCCCAATCATCGGTCAATATTTCCAAATCGTATTCACCGATTTTTTCCCGCACGCTCGTGCCGGGAAACGGCGCCAAATAATGATACCCGTAAAGTATTTTTAAACTTCGCGCTAATTGGTCTGTTTGAAGGAGAGTTTCTTTTGTCTCACCCGGAAGACCCACCATAAATGACGCGTGGGCGATTATTCCCGCCTGTTTACACATTTTAACCGCGGCACCGACCTGCTCAAGCTTTATCCCTTTCTTTATGCGTTTGAGCATCTCCGGATTGCCTGTTTCCACCCCAAAACTAACAGAATCGCAACCAGCTTCGGCCATAGCTTCGAGCATTTCCTGAGTAACAGTATCCACACGGGCAAAAGCGCTCCACGGAAATTTTAATCCGCGCTCTTTAATTCCCGCACAGATTTCTAAAACCCGTTCTTTATCGACAGCAAAAAGATCATCGGCGATGTTGATGCGTTCGAAACCATAACCAATTATCTGCTCCATTTCGTCTAGAACAAACTCAGCTTTACGGCGGCGGATTTTTGAGCCGACCATCTTGCGCCCGAGACAAAAAATGCAGGAATTGGGGCAGCCCCGACTGGTAATCATGCTGACCGGAAAACCCAGGGCGCGATAACGAGAAACAGGTAGCAAATGGCGGGCAGGTAAATGAATCCTGTCCACATCAGTGATGAATTCCCTCTTGCCCGTGATGACGATTTCATCGTCCTGCCTGTAGGCAATTCCACGGATATCGCGCCATTTGTTTTGTTGTTTTAAGCAAGGTGTTAGCTTCGCGATGGTATCTTCGGCTTCGCCGATGACAATCAAATCTATTTCCGGATATTTGCGCAGGGTTTCCTTCGCTGTAAATGAAACATGCGGCCCGCCCATCATTGTAATAATTTCCGGATTATAACTTTTTACATCCCGTAGAATTCTCTGCGCCTCATAAAAATTCATCGTTACGGACGTTGCGCCAATAGCGTCAGGCTGAAAATCTTCCAACTGTTTTCTGAGTTTTTCTTTGGAATAACCGCAAACAATATAATCGAAGATACGCACCTCAGCGCCGGCAGCAACAAACGCCGCCGCAACATAAGTTACACCCAGAGGCGGTGAAGGAACTTCTTCCAAAGGATAAGGAGTAGCAACGATCGCGATGCGTAACACGTCAGTCTCCTTTGCGAGGAAAAAATAATGTTCTGAGCCAACCCATAAGCGTGTTTCCTTCCCGCACCAAACGTTCAATAGCGTCATAAAAATTAGTGAGTTTGTCAGGCTCGCCCATCCATTGCGATCTGGATTTCAAGGGTTTGTCCGGATCCAAATATCTTATCACCACCGCGGGATTGCCGGCGGCAATGGCGTTGGCGGGAATGTCTTTTACCACAATGGCCCCTGCACCGATAACGGCATTATCGCCTATTGTCACTCCCTTGCAGACAATAGCGCTGTCTCCAATCCAAACATTATTGCCGATTTTAACTTCATAAGTGCTGCCGACAGATAAAGTGCGGTCATACAAATCGTGCCAGTCGGAATCGGTGATATAAACATCCTGCGCCAGCATGCAATCATCACCCAAAGTAACGGCAGTTGCCGATGTTATCCTTGTACCGGGACAAATCAGGCAGCACTTCCCGATTTCAATTTTCCCTGAACGTTCATCTACCGACCAGGAGCTTAGCCTGATTTTCTTATCGGACGTCGCAATTAAAGTGGTAAAATCTCCGATAGAAACCTGCCTGCCGTATATCTCCACCTTCCAGGGTTTCATAAACGCCATGCCGCGGCCGAAATATTCACATTGCGGCGCCAAAAAATGTTTCGCGTACCATTGTTCAAATTTGTAACACAAGCGCTGGAGATAATATGGGCGGTGATCTTTTCTCACATTTTACCTTTTTTGAATGGATTTTAATAAAGCTAAATTGATTATTGATAAATAATCGATCAAGGGCATAACTTGCATACAGCTAAAAATCTGGAGGCTATTCACCACTTCCCTGAATCCCAGAATTTATGATTGAACAGTTTTCCTGCCGGAGTTATTTCATTTAAGGCGTCCCAGGCAAGCATTACGGCCGCCGCGGTCCAACTGGTTTTTTCCTCCGGCCAGATAACGCCGTCAGGATATGTCACCCCCATCCAATAAGAATCATCAGGAAACCGTTTATCTGAAAGCCAGCTGAATATCGCCCGCGCTCTGGAATAATCTTCAATTGCCTCCAGCGTTAAAACCAGTTCCGCCGTTTCCGCCATGGTTATCCAAGGCCTGTCGCTTACACAGCGCACCCCCCATTCGGGAACAACGAATTTTTCCCAGGATTTGTCCATTCTCTTTTTTGCTTCTTCTCCCGTAATCGCGCCGCATAAAACCGGATAATACCAATCCATGGAATAGCGTGACTTGATCATATTAAAAAGGTCGGGCTTATATTTTATCGCCGCGCCCAGAGAAGCGTTGGCTTTGCGCCAGTCGGAACGTTTCTTTCCCAGAAGCCCGGCAATAGCCAAAGCGCATTTGATGCTCATGTAAACCGAACTGGAACCGGTGAGCAAAGACATCTTATCGGTTACTCCGTCCTTGTTTTTGGCCCAATATATTTCGCCTTGAGGCGCCTGTAACCCAACAGCGTATTTGATGCCGCGGTCAACCACAGACCACATTTCCTCTAAAAATTCCAGATCCTGAGTAATGAGATAATATTGAAACAGCCCCACGGCAACATAGGAAGAAAAGTTTGCTTCTTTGGTGGAGTTAATAACTTCTCCGCCTAGCGTTTCCGACCACCAACTGCCATCGGCAAGCTGAGATTTTTTGAGCCAGCGATAAGCGCGTTTGGCCTCTTCATAAAAACCGCCGATACACAAGCCCATCGCGCTCTCTATATGATCCCAGGGGTCGGTCTTACCCCCTTGCGACCAGGGAATTTCGCCGCTTTCTTTTTGGATGGAGGCGATGAACGCACCCAACTTTTCCACGGATATTAAACTTTTTTCTTCAGGGAGAGGGAAGTTTAGTTCCATTAATTTCAACCCTTCTTCAGATAAAAGACAATACTTTTGCCCATAACCGGATTTAAAATTTCTTCCAGCTTGCGCACCCAAAACGGTTTGTGCATGATATCCCATTCCAAAAACTTTTTGTAATATTTGACCAGCAAATTTTTTTCATTTTTGTGGCCTACCAGACATTTAATCCACCAATAAGGCACATGCAGAGCATGCTTATAATTAATTTTCCAACACGAAAATCCATGCCTGTTTAACATTTTTTGAAGTTTATTTTTTTTATAAATGCGTACATGACCTCCTTCATCATTACAATAAGCACGCGAAATAAACCAACAAATTCTTTCCGGAAAATATCGCGGCACGCTGATGATCAGAGAACCTTGAGGTTTTAATACCCGCACCAGCTCTTTGAGGGCTTCTTCATCTTGAGGGATATGTTCCAAAACTTCCGAACAAATTACACAATCAAAAGACTCCGCGGCAAACGGCAGCTTGTTGATATCGGAACAGGCAACCTGATAGTTGTCGGATAAGGCATCCGGCATATTTTTTAATGATGCCAGCGCATCATTCACATCGGATTGATTTCTATCAATGCCGATGATTTTCAAGTTCGGCAGTTTTGCCAATCCCCGCAGATGCCTGCCGCTGCCGCAGCCGGCATCCAGAACAACACTCCCTGGTTTTAATTTCAGTTCATGAAAATCTACGGTGAGCATCAATAGCCTCCCGATAAACTTTTGCAATTTCTTGCGCAGCCTTCGGCCAGCTAAATACGGAATTTACACGTTCCAGCCCGGCTTTAGCGTACTTCTTTCTTGCGTCAGGATTATTAAATAAATAAGTTATTGCTTCAGCCAGCGCCGATGCATCGGCCGGCGGAACGATCATACTCGCGTCGCCCACGACTTCCGGCAAAGCGCCGCCGCTTGTTGTAATTAAGGGAACGCCACAGGCCATTGCCTCCACGGCAGGTATGCCAAAACCTTCATATAACGAAGGTACGACGGCAATTGTTGCTTTGGCATAATAACCCGCAAAATCTTCGTTGGCAATGCGTCCGGTAAAATTGACGATATCGCCGATTTTCAGCTTGGCTACCAGCTTTTGGATTATACCGTTTTTTTTCGGCTCGCCGATAACCGTTAATTTTACGGATTGCTTTTTTCGTATTTCCGCGACCGCTTTCAACAGATAATTCAAACCTTTCAGCGGTATATCCGCGCTATTGGTGACGATGATGGAATTATCCGGCCTTGTCCCATTTTGAGCAGGATAAAAATATTCGTTATTAATTCCATTATAAACAACACGGAATTTATTTTCATCAATGGAAAATTCCTGAGCGATATCTTTTTTGGTAAATTCCGATACCGTAACGATATACGGCAAACTCCGCGCCACTTTGACCTGCATTTTTATAAAAGTGTACCAGCGTGAAATCTTAAATTTTTGATATATTGTTTTTGCCGCTTTAAATTCTTCACGGCGATCAATGGTTATCGGATGATGAATTGTCGCTATTGTGGGAAACAGTTCGCGCGCGATTTTTTCGATGCCGTAAGCCAGGCATTGATTATCATGCACAACGTCAAAACTCATTTTATTTTTCAACAAATAGCGATAGGCCCGTTCACCGAAAGTGAATGGTTCCGGAAAACTGCCGGTACACATATTTAAAAATTCATACATGTTTAACGGATGCATAAGGTCGCGCACTCTTTGGACGTGAAAGGAATGTTCGGGATTGTAAAGATCAAGGCTGGGCAGTCTATGCAGTTTAACTTTAGACTCGAGTTGCGGGTAAGGCGGCCCTGATATGACATCAACCTTATGGCCAAGATCAGCAAGCGCTTTGCTTAAGTGTTTAATGTAAACGCCCTGTCCGCCGCAAGTGGGATTTCCCCGATAGGTGAGAAGACAAATTTTGAGCGGCTGTTGATCATGGCTTTTGATCACGCGCAGACCCTCTGCACAAGCTTTTTCGAATTTTCGAACATGGCGGCAACTTCATTATCGGATAACCCCGCACCGTGGGCGATATTCGTTGCCATTTTAATGCCGACGAAATCACTGGGGGTATGGGCATCGTTATCGAGAACAAGCTGCGCGTTAAATTTTCTGGCCATTGAGGCGACATGCCCATTGCTCAGACTATGATTTTTTCTGGTGGTAATCTCCAGGTAAATTCCTTTTTCGGCGGCCAACTTCGTTTCTTTTTCGGTCAAAAGTCCGGGGTGAGCTAAAATATCTATAGAGGAGTTAAGAGCCGCTAGATTGGTACCGGGAGGAACAGGCTCGGCCAAAGTTTCGCCATGCACAACAACTATCTTTGCTCCCAACTTTCTAGCCTCATCAGCGAGTACCGCTATATCTTTAGGGTGAACATGCGTCAGTTCAATGCCGGGAAGAACGGTAATATTCCCTTTTTCCGTTATCTTTAAGCAAACCTTAATAATCCTTGGCAAAATGAAATCAATATTGGAATGATCGGCATGATCGGTAATGGCTATAGCTTTATATCCGGCGGCAAAGGCACGCTGCGCCAATTCCGTGGGGATTAAGTCACCGTCACTGAAAATGGAATGTGTATGTAGATCAATCATTTATAATACCCTGCACCAGAATTTTTTGAAAATAGTAATGTGACGTTTTTCTTAGCAAATTTACGACTGAGAGTCAATAAGGATGTGGATATTTTGAGAATTAATAGTTTATTGATTTTTTCACAATAGTTACCTGATTAATAAATAGATAACGCAAAGTTCACCGGGAGCGTTAGCGATCCGGTTGAATTGACTTTGTTATGCGCTCTTTTGATAATGTGAAGCGTACCAATCTACCACCTCTCTTATCATTTTCTGGTAAGAAGTCTTCTGCGTCTTTGCTTGTTTTTTGAAAAAGGTGATGCTGGTTTTCTTTAAAGATAGTGTGACTTTTACATTATCTTCCTTCAGCACCAACTTATCCGGGGGTGGGAGAAAATCCTTAACGATTCTCAGATCACCCATAGGTTCTTCAGTATATTTTGTTTTGGTCTTCATATATCTTCCTTCCTTTCCTCCAATAGCCCGCACCATAAATACGAATTAAGTTACCACGATACGTAAACCTGACAGTTAAGACACCTTCACCGACAAAGCCCATGCAGTAATACCGATTTTCTTCAGTGCTATGGGCAATGTCTTCCGCGATAACACGGTTGGGATCAAGAAAAGCCTGTTGCGCGGTCACAAAGGAAACGCCATGCCTGGATTGGTTTTCCCTGTCCTTTTCTTCATCCCATTCGAAGGTCGCTTTTTTCATGAACTGACTATACCAGAATTATGTAAATATTGCAATATAATAGTATGGGTATATGTATGGCTAAAATGCATTTACATTCATTGCATAACAATGTTTATATGTATCCTTGCCCACGGGTCTTCGACCCTCCGCTTTGCGGGATAGTTCAGCTTACCAATTCCAATTCGCTTCGCTCTCGGAATTGGAGTTTCACTATAATAATCCAAACACCGCAAAATTTGCGGCCTAACATCCCGCACATCATGCTTTCTGGATTCCCCGGTCAAGCCGGGGAATGACAAAATGGTGTCTAAATTATTATGAGACCATTTACAGCTTGATAAGCGGGAAGAGAACTGCGATGCTCTATTATCTCTTCACTTTTTCTTCAAAAGCAAAAACGTTGCCGAAACACGGCAAATATTTTTGCCTTTATCGTCTACAACCAGACAATCACCGATAATCAGGCTTTGGCCTTTTTTAAAAACAGACGCCCGGGCGATAAGTTCCCCTTCGCTCACTCCCGCCAGAAAATTGCTTTTGAGCTCCACTGTGGTCAAGCCTTCATCCGGATTCAATTGTGTCATCATCGCGTGGGCAATAGCCTCATCACCCAGAGCAACAATTAACCCGCCCTGCATGGTCTTGGCTCCTTGCAAATATTCCGGGCGAACCGGCATACGAAATTCGGCATAGCCGTCTTTCAAATCGCTCAGGATTATGCCTAAAAAATCCAAAAAAGGATTCAGGCCTTTTTGGCCGGATTTTATTTTTTCCAGATACTCACGATAATTATTAATAATCAGCCTCCGGATATCTATTTTTAAGAAATCTCATTTCATATAGCTAAATGCCGCAGTGTGCATAGTACTGCCTTTTTATAGATTAATTTTACAAATTTTCCAATCTTTTTTCCAGATTCAATACATCTAATAAAACGCAGTTAAAGAGAAAGGGCTGAAAATAATATTATTGACTAAAATGTTACTTTTCTATAAATTTCATAATAAATTTATATCAGGTGATGGAGTTCACCTTATTTAACCGCCTTAGGGTCTGTAGCGTAATAACTGTTGCATTAAGGCGCTCGGATTTGAGTCAGATTTGACTGATCTGATTGAGCAAAACCACAGGATTAGCAGCGCTATTTCGAGGATTTTGCGATTGAGGATCGGGCAAAGATGATTTGAAGACGAGATGCATGAATGTAATAGTTATTACGCTACAGACCCTGATCTGCTGATAACTCCTACAGGAGATTAACCTGAAGGAGTTTTTTATGGAAAATATTTCAGACAAAATGACCCTTTCCCAGATCAGTAACCTTCTGCAGACTATTCATGATGCCTCTGATCGCTTCCAACTTATTTCTCTTGCCCGTCAACTGGAAGCCGCGCAGAGTTTGCTGGCACAGAATCCGCCTATTGATGTGGCCATTATTGGACAGTTCAAAGCAGGGAAAAGCTCTTTTCTTAACAGCCTGATTGGACAACCAGTTCTTCCCGTTGGCGCGATCCCGGTAACAACAGCCATTACCCGTCTGCAATATGGAAATATCGAGCGAGCAGTGGTAAGGCATTTCGACGGATTAACCACAGAGGTATCACTTGCCGATATTGCGGAATTTACCTCGGAGGCTAAAAATCCGGGTAACAAAAAAAATGTTTCTATTGTGGATATTGAATTGCCGTCTCTTAAAAACTATGCCGGCTTACGGCTGGTTGATACTCCCGGGCTCGGTAGTGTTTATAAATATCACCAATCCACAGCCGAAAGCTGGCTTCCCGCGGTGGGCACTGCTTTGCTGGCCGTTAGTGCCGACCGGCCTCTCTCGGAACATGATCTGGAGCTTATCCGTGAATTAACAAGTCACACCCCGAATATTATTCTTCTGCTGACAAAAGCTGATCTTCTTTCCTCAGATCAACAACAGGAGGTAATACAGTTTTTCAAACAAACGTTGCAACGGGAACTAAACCGGGAACTGCCAGTATATCTATACTCGACACACAATAAGACCGAGCAATATAAAAAGCTCATTGAGGAAGAAATCCTTCACAAAATAAGTATAAATAGGGATTTTGAATTTCTGCGGATTCTCCGGCACAAAACTCAATCCTTGTCTAAGAACTGCCTCAGTTATCTGAACATCGCCCTGAAAACAGCCATACAAACGGATCAGGATCGCGCCGGGCTGCATGAACAAATCATCAATGAAAAAGTCAATGCGGATTTGATTCGTGAGGAATTGGGCATCATCTCCCGGGAAAACCAGCGTCAGAGCCGCCCCCTGATCCAAACCTATCTGGAGCAGTTACAGAAGCCATTGACAAAAAAGGTTATGGGAAAACTGGAAAAAGATCTGCCCGCGTGGAGGGGCAACCTCTGGAAGCTATCAAGGCGTTATGAAGAATGGGTGTCCGAAACCATGACCGAAGAAATGCGCCAGATTTCCAAAGCCGAGCACCATAATTTCTTCGGCACCCTGAGAAAAGCTCACGCGAGCTTTACCCGGTCACTGGAAGCTTTTCGTAAATTCCTCTCTGAAAATATTCAGAAAGTGCTCAGAGTAAAACTCGCGGAAGTTGACTGGAAGGTTGAAGTAGTTGAGCCTGACCACCCCGACATTGCTTTTACCAAATCCTTTGAGTTTCATCTGGATCTGATCTGGTTTCTCATTCCCATGTTTATTTTCAGAAAAATATTTGAGCGGCATTTCATCCGCGGCTTACCGCGCGAGGTGGAAATCAATCTGTCCCGTCTGGCCTATCAGTGGGAAAAACGGATCAATACCGCAATTGAGGACATGAGAATCCAGGCAATTACTTATGTTCAGGAAGAACTCGCAACCATCGAAGCACTGCTTTCTCAAACACAAGGGCAGACGGACGAAATCCGCCAGTTGATCGCTCAGCTGGAAAATCAATCGGAAAGTTTGACAAAATAGATATAATTCTTCTAACTAAGGAAAGAATATAAATTTTGTTTTACTGAAATGAAAAGTCGTTTGTCATTTAATTGACAATTAATGCTGTGAAGGAGGCTGTGTATGGCAGAAAAATCGGGTTGCGTTTTTTGTGACATTGTAGCAGGTAAGGGAAAAGCCTATAAAATTTACGAAGATGAACTATCCATTTGCATTCTGGATATTCATCCCTATACGAAGGGACATTGTCTGGTCATTTCCAAAAGACACGTTCCTTGGTGGCATGAATTGACCGACGAAGAAAATGCCAGTCTTTTTAAGGTTGCAAAAATTGTTTCCAATAAAATGATGGAGACCTTTAAACCGGACTTTGTCTTTCTTTACGCCCGCGGCCGGAGAATTCCCCATACCCATCTTTTCCTCATACCCACTTACCACGGTGATGTTTTAGACCGGTTTTTTAATGCTTTAGAAAATTTTCAGGAAGCACCGCAGATGCTGACAAAATTGAAAGAGCCGGTGGAGATGGAAGAAGCCGCCCGACTTCTGAAAATTTAGCTGTTGAATGCTTGTTTACTGAAAACTCATATAATTATCTAAAGGTTATAGAAAAATGCTGTTAAATCTTCAAGGCGAACACCTAATAAGATTTGAGCAAATTACTTTTTTCGGCGTATTACGTGAACAGCCGTGGCTTTGAAAGAAGCGAACATAGTAGCGCCTTCACACAGGCCTAAATCTTCGCATGAAGGCATTGTAATATAGGCAACCAGGGGAAAACCGCAATCGAGCATCAACTTATAAAAAAAACCCTGCCGGATAATCTTCTGAACTTTTGCTTCAAAAACATTGCGTGCACTGATTTTTTCCGGCAGCTCTTTTGATACAATGATATTTTCCGGTCTCAAACAGCAGTAAACTTTTTGTCCGGCGGAAAAATCGCCTGACGCTTCGATTACTTTTCTATTTATAGATATTTCCATAAGTCCGGTAGCAATTGTTTCGACAACGCCTTCCAATATCGATTCCGTCCCGACAAAATTGGCCACAAATTCATTTGCCGGATGATTGAATATTTGCGTTGTATTTCCGGACTGTATGCTTTTGCCGTTGCTTAATACAGTCACATCCTGCGCCAGACGCAGTGTTTCTTCACGATCGTGCAGAGCCAACACGGCGGTAATTTTTGTCTCCGCCAGAATATTGCGCAAATCATCGGTTATTGCCTCCCACGAAGGAGGATCGAGGGAATTAAAAGCTTCATCGAGTAAAATCAGTTGCGGCTTGATAGCAAAAGCGCGTGCCAGAGAGACCCTTTTGGCTTCTCCCCCGGAAAGCGTCTTGGCCGATCTTTTCGCCAGATGTGAGATTCCGAAATAATTCAGCGCTTCGTCAACACTTTTTTTTGTTTCATCTCCAGTTAACCGCCGGAACTTCAAACCTAAAGCCACATTCTTATAAACGGTATCATTGAGCAGCAGCGGCTCTTGAAAGACAACAGAAGCGTTTCGCCTGAGCATGTCGAGGGAGGCCATATTATCAACCGGCGTATCTTGGAAAAATAGCTGCCCGCTTGTGGGACGCAATAAACCGGCAAGCGTCAGCAGCAGGGTTGATTTCCCCGAGCCATTGGGCCCGATCAGGGCCAGAATTCTTCCTCGCGCAACTTTGAAATCACTGATGTCCAACACGGTAACTGGGCCGCGCCGGACAATTAAATTTTTAACGTGAATTATATTTTCGCCGGTCATCGCGGATTCTGCCTTTGCTGTATTTGTGTGAGCATAAGATTAATAAGAAAGGCAAGGATCAAAAGAATTATGCCCAGAGCAATGGCAATATCAAAATTGCCTTTCCCTGATTCCATAACCGTGGCCGTCGTCAGGACACGCGAGTATCCTTTAATATTACCGCCAACCATGATCGAGGCGCCGACTTCGGAAATAACGCCTCCAAAACCCGCCATAACCGCCGCCAAAAGCGGCAGGCGCGATTCTTTCACCAGTACCCAGACCATCTGCAATCGGCTTGCGCCCAAAGACAGAATCTGTAAACGCAGATGGGGCGGCAGATTCTGAATAGCGGCAAGCGATATGCCCATAACAATCGGAGTGGCAATGATCGCCTGCGCGATAATCATGGCATACGGTGTATAAAGAATCTCCAGAAACCCTAGCGGACCACTGCGCCAGATGAAAATCATCACAAAAAGACCGACAACCACAGGCGGCAGACCCATGCCCGTGTTAATCAGGCTGATGACAACCCTTTTACCGAAAAAATCATTCAAAGCCACAGCTGTTCCGATAGAGACGCCAATGAAAAGGCTGATGAACGTGGCTGTCCCCGATATCTTCAAAGACAGCCACGTGATTCCCAGAACTTCCGGGTCAAAAGCTAAAATCAGCTCAAACGCTTTGGTGATGCCTTGTAATATTAATTCCAATCAATTCCTCTGACCATTCTATGGTGCTATTTTCCTAAATCTTCCACCTTTTTTCCCGCGTCAGGGAAAAACAAAGATGAGCCGAATTTATCTACACCGAATGTTTTGATTATGTCCTGAGTTTTTTTGGAAACCATGAAATCGGCAAAAGCTTTCGCGCCTTGTGCGTTGGCTTTCGGCCATTTGGCGCTGTTGACTTCAATGACATGATAAATGTTAAGCAGAGCGGCATCACCTTCCGTTAAAATATCCAATCCCAGATTTTTCTTCATGGACAAGTAGGTGCCGCGGTCGGCAAGCGTATAGCCTTTTTTCTCGGCGGCGACATTCAGTGTCTGTCCCATACCCAAGCCGGTTTCCTGATACCATTTCTGGCCGGCAGGAGCAATGTCCGCTTTTTTCCACAATGTTTTTTCTTTCGCGTGAGTTCCCGAATTATCACCACGCGACATAAATAAAGCATTCGCGTTGGCAATCAACTTCATTGCTTCCGCCGACGATTTTACTCCCTTAATTTTCGCCGAATCTTCGGCAGGCCCGACAATAATAAAATCGTTGTGCATCACCAAACGACGGTTGATGCCATATCCTTCATCGACGAACTTCTTTTCCGCATCCGGTGAATGAACCAGCATAACATCCGCTTCACCTTTTTGTCCCATCGCCATGGCCTGACCGGATCCCACAGCAATTGTCTTTACAAAGTAATCTGTTTCCTTTTCAAAGAGGGGAATCAAAACATCGAGCAATCCCGTATCCTGAGTGCTGGTTGTCGTCGCCAGAATAATATTTTTTTGCTTGGGTGCAGCCTCAGCGCCAATCACACTCGCAGCCACAATCAGTGCTGTTACAAAAATAGTTAAGTTAAACGCCTTTAAACTTTTCATAAGTCGTAATACCTTCCTTAAAATTAATATATTTCAAAGATGATTTCATTGTTGTGAATGAAGGATCTTGCCGGAATCCCGAAAGTCATAACCTCCTATTTTTTCTACGCGGTTTCTAAATGATTCTGATTTAAGCGTCTCAATAAAAAACTGCACACCGGACTGAAAATAGGTGGATTGATCAAGAATCATGTCAAAAGATTCGGATGTGATCGGCAAAAATGACAGACCTAAAAGTTTACCAATAGCCGCGGAAGCGATGCCTACCTGCGCTTCTCCGGAAAGAATCGCCAGGCCGACTTCAAAATGCGTGTAAACTTCTTTGTCATAGCCATCAATTTCCTCCGGCGCAATTCCGAGTTTTTGCAAATGATAATCCAAAAGCAGTCTTGTTCCGGAACCCTTCTGCCGGTTGATGAAACGTATTTTTTTACCCGCCATACTTTCCCATCCGTCAAAACTCAGAGACTTACTCTGCGAAAACAGAAAACCAATATCCCGGGAAAAGAGATTGACGACCACCGGACTGATATCCGGTACATATTTTGTCAAATAAGGAAGGTTGTACTGGCCGCTTTCGGCATCAAACAAATGAGACAGAGCAATATCGGTCAGACCGGAATTGAGCGCCGTAAGCCCTTGAACGCTTCCGGTGTTGGCGGAAAAAATATAAAAATCGGGATGAGATTTTTTAGTCGCGGTCAAAAGCATATCCAAAACAGGATCATTACTGCCGGAAGCAAGAATAGCGCCACTAATTTGACTGCTTTTATGCCGGGCCTGCTTCAAGCCAGCCTTAGCATTAGTGTCAATCCATTCATCGATGAATTTTTTGGGAAATATCCATTTACCTGTTACTCTTGTGCAGGGAATTCGTCCGCTTTTAATCAGGGCATAGACCTGCTTTTCATGAATATCGAGATATTCAGCCACTTCCTTAGTATTCATTAATTCGTCCGACATACGGCCTCCTTTAAAATCAGTTTCTACATAAACGATACCCATAAGAATATCAAGGTATATTATTACTAATTATTACTTATTATTCTCAATTTGCTAATCTTAAATATACTTTTAGAAAATATTTTCTTGACAAACAGATAATTTATGATACACGTGTTTTAAATTTATGTTTAAATTACTTGTTTGGTTTATTTATGATTCCCGCTAAGACAATGAAACCTAAGGCCGAATCAATTCTTGAAGCTGCTGGCGAAATATTTGCCGAGCAGGGATATCGTAAAACCACCGTTAGAGAAATATGCAAAAGATGCAAAGTAAATCTTGCCGCCATTAACTACTATTTCGGCGATAAAGATCATATGTATCTGGCCTGCCTGAAACATTATCAATCTATCGCCGCGCAAAAAGTACCTTTTAATTTCGGCATTAATCCTTCCGCTTCTCCCAAAGAAAAACTAAGTACTTTTATTCAGACTTTTATCTTTCGCCTTCTGGAAGAAGGAAAACAAACATTGTTTGGAAAACTTCTCGCCCGTGAGTTCATTGAACCTACCGGAGCGCTCGATGCTTTGGTCGAAGAATCCATCAAACCATCTTTTTATCTATTATCTTCCATCGTCAGAGAAGTTCTGGGAAATAATTGTACCGACCAGGAAGTGGAACTGTGCACGATGAGCATTCTCGGCCAGTGTCTTTACTTCCGTAACGCCCAGCCCATTATTTTCAGACTGCGGAACAAAGACACATTCAGCGAGGAAGACATAAAAGAAATAGCCGAGCACATAATTAATTTTTCACTAAAGGCTTTGGATAACTATTAAAATAATTATAACAGGTGTCAACATGTTCAAAAAAACTCTTTACGTTTCAATTTTTGTATTGTTTATAACTCATAATGTTTTTGCTGCCGGACTTATTACCCAAGGAGATGTTCTTAATTTGGAAAGGTGCATCGATATCGCCCTGCAAAATCATCCCAGTATTAACGCGGCCGCCAGCACAGTAAGAGCTTCCGAAAGCAGAATCGGCCAGGCCAGAGCCAATTATTTCCCTCAAGTAACTTTTCAATCCAGCTACCAAAGGATCGGCCCGGCTTCCCTTAGTTCCCTGAATGTCGATCCTTATAACCAATACTCCAACACTCTGAATTTAAGCCAGAACTTGTTTGATTTCGGTAAAACTTTCGACCAAATACAAATACAAAGCCTGGGAACAGAATCGGCACGAGCAGATCTTCAGGATGTTTCCGGACAGGTTGTTTTAGGAGTTAAACAAGCATATTACGGCTTTTTGCAAACCAAAATGAGCCGCAATGTGGCCATGGAAACGGTAGACCAATTTCACCAGCACCATGAAATTGCTAAAGCCTTTTTTGAAACGGGGAAAAGCTCTAAAATTGATGTTACCAGCGCCGAAGTAAATTTAAGCAATGCCAAAATAAACTTGCTCAAGGCAGAAAATGCCCTGCGGATTGCAAAGGTGACCCTTAATAATGCGATGGGAATAACGAATAACCCTGCCTACGAAATAAAGGATGATTTAGCTTATCGTCCCTACGAAATTTCTTTGGAACAAGCCCTGCAGAATGCCTATAAAA
This sequence comes from Deltaproteobacteria bacterium RBG_16_44_11, assembly GCA_001797845.1. Taxonomy (GTDB): domain Bacteria; phylum Desulfobacterota; class Syntrophia; order Syntrophales; family Smithellaceae; genus UBA4810. The sequence goes on from MGQN01000001.1 coordinate 49,797, forward strand.
ACCGGCCTGATCTTCTTTCGACACTCAAGAAAAAAGAGGGGTTGGAGAAAACCATTGACCTCAATAAGAAAGGATATTTACCCGTTCTATCCGGTAACGCCGCTTACGGTTATACCGGTAACGACACAACTACGGATAAATCATGGAATGTAGGGCTCATATTAACATTCCCTCTTTTTACCGGTCTTTCCACCAAATACCAAATTGATGAAGCCAGAGCCAATTTGGATTTCTTGAAAGCCAATGAAGATTCTCTATTGCAAAAGGTATCTCTGGAGATTGAATCTGCTTATTTATCGCTCAAAGAAGCTGAAGAACGAATTTCTGCAGGGAAGCTAGTTGTTACCCAGGCAGAGGAAACTGTAGAACTGGCCAAAGGCAGATATTCAGCCGGTGTCGGCAGCTCTATCGAAATTACCGATGCCATGATCACTTTAAATAATTCCAAAATGACCTACATTACCGCCTTGTCCGATTATTCCGTGGCGCAGGCAAATCTGGAAAAGGCAATGGGAGTTCAGAAATGAAAAAAATTATAATTGCTTTGATAATCATTATCGTCCTGGGAGTTGTTTTTCTGTTGGTATTTAAAAATAAAGATGGCAAACAGAAATATGTCACGGAAATAATTACACGCGGCGACATCAAATCCACTGTATCGGCAACAGGAACAGTAAACGCCGTAACTACAGTGCAGGTAGGAACGCAGGTTTCCGGAACTATTCTAAAGCTGTTTGTAGATTATAATTCTCCGGTAAAAAAAGGCCAGTTACTTGCCCAGATTGATCCGGCCATGTTTGAAGCCCAGGCGGGTCAGGCACGAGCCAATTTACTATCAGCCAAAGCCAGCCTGGAAAAATCGCAGGTTATGCTGCGCGACACAAAAACAACCTGGGACAGAAATAAAATTCTCTATGCCAAAAATTTTATTTCTAAAAGTGATCTTGATACTTCGGAAACAAATTATCTCTCGGCTCTGGCGCAGATCAAAGTTTCTGAAGCTCAAATTGCACAGGTTCAAGCGGCTCTTGATTCCGCCTCAATCAATTTAAAATATACAAAAATACTTTCACCTGTGAACGGCACTGTGATCTCTCGAAGCATAGATGTCGGCCAGACGGTGGCGGCAAGCTTTCAGACACCGACATTATTTACCATTGCCCAGGATTTAACCAAAATGCAAATAGATACAAGCGTTGACGAAGCTGATATCGGCAAAGTAAAGGCCGGGCAGAAAGCAACCTTTACGGTTGACGCTTATCCGGAATCACCATTTAATGGCAAGGTTTCTGTTGTCAGAAACGCCCCGATTACTGTTTCCAATGTCGTCACTTATAACGCTGTAATTATAGTTGATAATGCCGGCCTCAAACTCAAACCGGGTATGACGGCAAATGTTTCCATAGAAACAGAAAGTAAACAAAATGTTTTGCGTGTACCTAATGCCGCTCTGCGTTTTAAACCGGCAACATCAGCGGCAACCCCCAATCAAAAAGGAGCAAAGGGACCCAAAGGCCCGGGCGTTTGGATTTTAGAGAATAATAAACCAAAGAACGTAAAGATTACAACCGGCATCAGTGACGGTAATTTTACGGAATTGATATCCAACGAATTAACTGAAGGAGAGCAAATCATCACCGATTCTTCCAACAGCACCAAGAAGAATGAACCGGCGCCGGGCGCGGGCGCCCCCAGATTTATCCGTTAAGGGAATTTAAATGGCTCTCATTGAGACAAAAAATTTAAGCAAGTTCTATTGTATTGGAGACAATGTCGTCCGTGCTCTGGAAAATATATCAGTCACAATCAACGCGGGGGAATTTGTGGCAATCATGGGTCCTTCAGGGTCCGGTAAATCCACCTTGATGAACTTGATCGGCTGTCTGGATCAGCAAACCAGTGGCGATTATCTTTTAGATGGCGCAAGTATTGGCGGGCTGAATAAAGATCAACTGGCAGAAATTAGGAACCAAAAAATCGGTTTTGTCTTTCAGGGTTTTAATCTATTATCGCGCACTTCGGCGGTAGAGAATGTCGAACTCCCCCTGCTCTACAATCATGTTGCCGCAAAAGAAAGACGGCAAAGAGCTCTAGGCGCGCTTGCCAAATTGGGATTGGAAGGACGCGAGGATCATCATCCCAATCAGCTTTCCGGCGGTCAGCAGCAGCGCGTGACTATTGCCCGGGCTCTGGTCAACAATGCCCCTGTTATTTTGGCAGATGAACCCACAGGGAATCTGGATACAAAAACCAGTGCGGAAATTATGGAATTGCTTGTCCGGTTAAACCAGGATTCAAAAACAACAATAATTCTGGTTACCCATGAACAAGATATTGCTGACTTCAGTAAACGGATAATTCGCTTTCTTGACGGCCATATTGTCAGCGATAAGCCAATGGTGAAAAAATGATTAATGTAAACTCAACAGTCAAGATTGCCCTGAGGGCTTTATGGGTCAACAAAATGCGCTCTTTCCTCACTATGCTGGGCATAATAATCGGTGTGGGAGCGGTAATCACCATGCTTGCCGTCGGCACAGGTGCGAGCGAAAAGATATCCGAACAAATTGCCAGCGTCGGCAGCAATCTGATCATGGTGGTTCCCGGCAGCATAACTCAGGGCGGCATACGCATGGGCAGCGGCAGTCACTCTACACTGACCAGAGATGATGCCGAAGCTATTGAAAAAGAATGTTCGGCCGTCAGCGCGGTTGCTCCTATTCTTAATACCGCCGCACAGGCTGTCTACGGAAATCAAAACTGGGCAACAGGCATCTACGGGACATCTCCCGGCATTCTGGAAGTTAAGGATTGTGCGCTTGTGGCCGGAAGAAATTTCACTGATCAGGATATACGCAGTGCCACCAAAGTCTGTCTTCTGGGTCAAACCGTTGTAGATAATCTCTTTGGTGGTATTGATCCTATCGGCCAGATAATTCGAATTAAAAAAGTGCCTTTTACCGTGATCGGCATCCTGGAGACAAAAGGACAATCTATCATCGGGCAGGATCAGGACGATGTTATTTATATTCCCGTGACCACAGCGCAAAAAAAGATCGTCGGCACATCAATACCGGGAATGGTGCGTGTCATCATGGTTAAAGCAAGAAGCGCCGAAGATCTGCCGCTGGCGGAAAAGCAGGTAACGGAATTACTGCGTCAGAGGCACCGCAGCGGCCCTAATAAAGAAGACGATTTCACGGTAAGGAACCTGACTCAAATGATGCAGGTAGCGGAACAATCCGCAAAAGTAATGACTATATTGCTGGGTGCAATAGCCTCGATTTCCCTGCTAATCGGCGGCATCGGCATTATGAATATTATGCTGGTATCTGTTACCGAGCGGACAAGAGAAATCGGCATCCGGATGGCCATCGGGGCAAAAACCTGGGACATTCGCATTCAGTTCATCATCGAAGCTCTTACTCTTTCGATGACCGGTGGAATTTTTGGTATTACTCTGGGCGTAACCGGTTCTTCTATTTTATCGGCGGCAGCCGGTTGGACGACCATTGTTTCCCCTTTATCCATAATTCTGGCTTTTGGCTTTTCCGGCATGGTTGGCATATTTTTCGGTTTCTATCCGGCTTATAAAGCTTCTCTGCTCAATCCGATCGATGCTTTGCGGTATGAATAAAACCTTCATAAGGCCGGATTATATTATTATGTTGACCTGAAGAGCGAATTTAGGTATTAATCCAAATCACATTTACAAATAAAAAGATTGATATCCCGTTTAATTTTTTTTAAATTGTTTTTGAAATATTCTCGCTAGCAAGATCCTGTAAGCAGCACAATTAAGGAGGGGCATAAGAATGAGCACGGAAATAAAGGCACCCATGACCGGTAAAATCGCCAGCATAGTTGTTCATGTTGGCGATCAGGTCAATGTAGACGACGAGGTCGTGATCATGGATGCCATGAAAATGGAAATTCCTATATATACACCCGTTAAGGGAACGGTGAAAGAGATAAATGTTAAAGAAGGCGACTCTGTAAAAACAGAACAGGTTCTGATGATCATCGGTTAAAAATAGACGCCTGTTTGGCGGAAGCTTTTTTGAGCCGCCAAACTGTTTAAAAGAAGCACTCTTAGCCGATTGAAACAAGTCGGACCATTTATGACATCAATCTGCATAAATATTATTGACAAACTACGAGTAAAGTTATTCAGCTATTCTATTTCCCGTTTTACTATATTCTATACCCACCCTGCCCCGGACGAGAGGTTAACGCAAGTTGTTTTTAACATAAGCTCTTCTTCCTTACTGTTCCGTTGAACACACTAGGCGTTTCTAGGTAGAAATAATATATGGTGATGACCATGATTGATCGCAATAAACCAACCCATCCACTCGGAACCAATGCCCGTGTTTTGCTGACGAGTGTTTTTGGACCCTATGCTCAGGATGACGAATACGGAAGCCGGAAGATCAACCCGATGGAGCTTTATGAAAATCAGGTAACCCGGGTTCAAGGCGGCTTTTCCCTGCGCATGTTTCACCGCTCCTTCGGTCTGATGATGATTCATGCCAATCTGGAAGCGCCCTGCACACTCATGGATTTTCCCACGCTTGACGGCTTCATGGAAGAAATCAGCCATCGGACCTACGACATTATCGGTATCAGCGCTATTCTCCCGAATATCGGCAAGGCCAAAAAGATGTGTGAATTGATCCGGCAGCATCAGCCCGCCGCCAGGATCATCATCGGCGGGCATATCACCAACAAAGAAGGTCTTGATCAGCTGATTGACGCCGACATTATTGTTCGCGGCGAGGGTATAAGGTGGTTTCAGCGTTATCTCGGACAGGATGACAGGGCCCCCATCAAACATCCCATAACCCTTTCCGGATTTGGCGGGCGAATGATGGGTGTCCGTCTGGGCCATCGACCGGGCGGCATTGCGGCTATTCTGATCCCCTCTGTCGGCTGTCCCGTTGGATGTAATTTCTGCTCTACTTCGGCATTGTTTGGCGGCAAAGGCAATTTTATCAATTTTTATGAGACCGGTGATGAACTCTTTGAGGTCATGTGCAAAATAGAAGAAAAACTTAAGGTGCACTCCTTCTTTGTCCTGGATGAAAATTTTCTCCTCCACAAGAAAAGAGCGCTCAGATTACTGGAGCTGATGGAAAAAAACAATAAAAGCTGGGCCATATTCGTATTCGCCTCCGCCAGGGTTGTGCAATCCTATACCATTGATCAATTGGTGAGATTGGGTATCGGCTGGATATGGATGGGGATGGAAGGGGAAGAGAGCGCCTACGATAAACTAAAGGGAGTAGATACACGCGCCCTGGTCAAACTTCTGCAATCTCATGGTACCCGCGTCCTGGGCTCCTCAATTATTGGTCTGGAAAACCAAAGACCGGAAAATATAGATGCGATCATTGATTATGCCGTCAGCCACGAAACGGTTTTCCACCAATTCATGCTTTATTCACCCATTCCGGGCACCCCTCTGTATGAAAAGCATAAGCAGGAGGGCACGCTCTTGCCTGAAGCGGAATTCTCCTATGCAGATGGTCACGGACAATACCGCTTTAATTACCGCCATTCATATATTAAAGACGGACAGGAAGAACAATATCTTTTGGATGCTTTTTTACGTGACTATAAACTCAATGGCCCCAGTTTGCTTCGCCTGATCAGGGTGCTGCTCAACGGGTGGCAAATGCACAAGGATCATCCCAGTAAACGGGTCCGGAAACGTATTGCCTGGGAGGTATCTCCGGTTCGTTCAATGTATGCCGGTGCCGTATGGGCTATGCGGAAATTTTATCGCCAAAATAAACCGCTTCAAGATAAAGCAGATAAATTACTGAAGGATATTTATGCCGCGTTCGGATGGAAAACGCGCCTCCTTGCGCCTCTCTTGGGAAGCTTCGCCTATTTTACGCTAAAGAAGGAAGAACAGCGGTTGTCTGCAGGTTGGATATACGAACCCAGTTGTTTCTATGAACAGAATCCGGAAGCACAGGCTTTGGAGCAGTCAAA
>MGQN01000001.1:55825-61026 GCA_001797845.1 Deltaproteobacteria bacterium RBG_16_44_11
AAAAAGGCATTGCGTAAATTTACGCAATGCCTCGTATTTTTGGTGAGCCCTGTCGGGGTCGAACCGACAACCTACTGATTAAGAGTCAGTTGCTCTACCAGCTGAGCTAAGGGCCCTCAAAGAACTGCTGAAAAAAACCCACCTGCTTCGTTACCCTCAATATTCGTCGTTGCTACGTACATTTAGTACGCCTCACTCCTCATATCTTCGGAAGCCTTGCATCTGGCTTTTTTGAACAGTCCTTATTAAATTGGATTAAAAAAACAACCCAATATATTCTTTCTGGTACGCCCGGTAGGATTCGAACCTACGACCAACAGATTCGAAGTCTGCGACTCTATCCAGCTGAGCTACGGGCGCACAATTTATATATATGGGGTGAGTGAAGGGATTTGAACCCTCGGCCTCCGGGGCCACAACCCGGCACTCTAACCAACTGAGCTACACCCACCATTTTTACTTTGGTGCGCCTGGAGGGATTCGAACTCTCGGCCCACGGATTAGAAGTCCGTTGCTCTATCCAGCTGAGCTACAGGCGCAAATATTAAATCCTATCCATAAAAAAGACTTAGCCTATTATCTTCTCTTCTGTTATTTGTCAAGATCAAATGCTGTGGGAGTTACGTATTATTTAACATAACCGGCGATACCGTCAAATCTGTATCCCTTTTTTCTTATATTCGACGTTCTGGAATCCGTTGAATAAAAATAACCTCCGGCTGCCGGATTATACCAGCGATAAAGTTCTCGAGTATTGGTCATCTTTGATGTCGCAATATTGCCTAACGAACCTTCAAATATATACCCCTGAAGTTTTTTTGAGCTTCCTGTCTGGTCATGATGATAAAAGTGGCCCTGCTTTTGCGGATTATACCAGCGATAAAAACTAGTTGTGCCCGGAGTGCCCGGTGCGAAGAGCCGAAAAGCGATTCCTTCTTTTACATAAGAATTTTGTCTGAGTTTCTCCGCGTCCGCCTGAGGATTTGCCGTAAACAAATAATCCGAGCCTCTGGAATAACGGAAAATATCAATATCTTTCAGCACAGCATCGGAGATCACTTCCACAAATACCTCAACCATACCATCACCGCCATTAGCAGTGAATTTAATATCATCAGTGTAATACCCGGGGGAAAGTTGCCCTGCATTAAAAGTAACTCTGAGATAGTTAGTTTGAGTGGTTGTCGTTCCGGAAGTAGGCACAACGGATATTCTGCCCGCGGGCACACGCGTCATGCTTTTCCCCAGTATTTTCACTCCCTCAAAAACAAGACGGCTGTCTTTACCCGATATCGTAAGAAGATGAGGACCGTCTGCCAGCCCTTCCGCAACCAGTAATTCACCTTTCTTTTCTTTTAACTCCGTAATCCGGTTACGAGTGTCAATTAACCTCTCATCAAGATATATGTTGAGATTACTTTCATCGGAGTATGTCACCAGATAGAGACATACCCCTGTTCCTTGAAAACGAAACTTAATGAGGCTTTCACCTTCCGCGCCCGATGGGTAACCTTCATTTTCCACCCATTTTCCCGTTAACTCCATCATATCTTTTAGATGTGGGGGAACGGCGTAAACTCCGCTGCTGCGCACGTCATCATTGATAAACGATACATATCTGCCGTTCTTGAAATCGGCCGGGGATTCATTGCGCTTAGGTTTCTGCGCTGCTACCGACCAATTTAACAGCTCCTTGCCCTTGTTGGTCAGCATTATTTTTTTGGAAACAGTTTTACCCGGAGAAACACTCCCCATATCCAATCTCACCGGATTTAGATTTATCAAGGCCGCTTCCTGAGTAGAAGCTATGGAAAACGTGACAAAAATCGTTCTGTGACCGCCTGTAGAAGTAATTTTAATTGCTTCTTTATGCGTTCCTTCCGGCAGTCTCTTTGCGCAAATAAGTTTATCAGTTTCATTTTCGAGCATCATTTCGACAAAATAAAACGCAACTCCAGAGCTATTTTCATTTTGTTGAGATTCAGCAGAAAGTAAACGAACTTCAATCCTTAAATAATCAGCTCTTTTCTCTATTGCGGTCGCCAGCTTCGTGCCTTCCTGCACCATCCAGCCCTGCGGTCCGCTTGTTGACCATTCTAATACACCGGAACCCATATTTTTTAATGTAAATGATTCCGCGCCAGCTTGTCCGGGAACGATTGTTCCCAAATTAACCTCCCGCGGCGTTATTAATAACACCGGTTGTAAAAGCTCTTCGATGTCACTTGCCGTGGCAGAAATTGGAAAAATTATCAGCGTAGCAACAACAATGAAAATAAAATACTTCTTTATCGCCAACATACATACCTCTTTAAAAAATGACTTATTGACTACTAGCCCAAAGATCAAATTTTAGCAACTGTTTTGAAACTATGGGCCGGTTTACAGGGGAAAGTTAATTTACGAATTTCCTATTTATCTTTTGGTAATCATTGCACTAAAAGAGATAGTTAGCTCAAAATACTTGACATGCCCCGCAAACAAGATGTAACTTGCGCTCACTTTTTCGCTTGACTCCCAATCCGGTGAGAGGAGTTTAATCTTTGCGCTCCCGATTAAAATATTACCTATGATGCAAGATAATCTAAAATACTGGATAGCTTTGAAATCAATTGCGGGAATCGGCAATACTGCATTTTTTGCCCTTTTTGACAGGTTCGGCTCTATTGAGGCTGTCTTTTCCGCCTCTGCCGGCGAATTGACAACAACTCCCGGTATCAACAAAAAAAGCGCAACAGCGATCGCCGGTTTTAAAGGATGGGTAAAAATCCGGCGCGACCTTGATATAATTGATAAAGCCGGCATTAAGATTATTACTCATCTGAATGAACTTTATCCCGCAAACCTTATCAATGTTTATGACCGGCCGGCGTTTCTCTATGTGAGGGGAAATCTAAAAAAAGATGATATTAACATAGCAATAGTAGGTTCCAGGCTGGCCAGCACTTACGGAAAATATACAACGGAAAAAATCAGCCGAGAACTCGCGTACAAAGGCACGACCATTGTCAGCGGAATGGCGCGTGGCATTGATTCTGCTGCGCACCGGGGAGCGCTTGCCGCACAAGGACGAACCATTGCCGTTCTAGGAAGTGGATTGGATATTGTTTATCCGCCGGAAAACAAAAAACTGTTTGATACTATCATTGAAAACGGCGCGGCTATTTCTGAATTCCCCCTGGGCACACCGCCGCGTTCAAACAATTTCCCGGCACGTAATCGCATCATTAGCGGTATGTCCTATGGTGTTCTGGTAGTGGAAGCAGGCGAAAAAAGCGGTTCTCTTATTACAGCAAGGCTTGCTTTAGAACAAGGAAGGGAAGTTTTTGCCGTTCCGGGCAACATTGATGCATCAGTTTCGCGTGGAACCAACAAATTGATTAAGCAGGGAGCAAAATTAATTGAAAATGCCGATGACATTTTGGAAGAAATTTTTCCTCAACTCGAAAGAGCAAAGGCGATTAATGCTCTGCCTTTTTCCAAGACGCAAGCAGAACCGGTTAAAAAATACGAAAATTTAAATAAAATTGAAAAAAAGATTATAGAGTTCATCTCCGGCAGACATATTCATGTTGATGAGCTTATTTCTGCTACAGGATTATCGCCTGCTGACATGTTAAGTGCCTTAATGTCCATGGAACTAAAAGGACTCATAACACAACACCCGGGAAAGTTTTTTTCCCTGAAACAATCACGGGTATGAAGCCCAAAGCTCGCTTTGGGCTTCATACCCTCCGCTTTGCGGGATTGTTCAACTTACCAATTTTCTTACACTTCGTTAAGGAAATGGGAGTTTCACGAATAAATTTTCTTTACAAATTTAATTCTGTCATTTATACGGTGCGGCGAAATAAGGAGTGTTTATGGCTAATTCATTGATTGTGGTGGAATCCCCCACGAAGGTTAAAACAATTAAGAAATTTCTCGGCTCCGATTTTAATGTCGTCGCTTCTATGGGTCACATCAAAGATTTGCCCAAAAGCACTCTGGGCATTGATCTGGAAAAAGATTTCGAACCCACTTATAAAGTGATCGAAGCCAAAAAGAAAACAATTGACGAGTTGAAAAAAGCGGCCCAGACGGCTGAAAATATCTACTTGGCGCCTGACCCCGACCGCGAAGGAGAAGCCATTGCCTGGCATATTTCCGAACTCATCGACGCCAAAAGCAAAAATATTTACCGCGTTCTTTTTAATGATTTGACAAAGAAAACCGTTTTGGAGGCCATTAATCATCCTCTAGAGCTAAACTTCGATAAATATGAAGCGCAGCAAACCCGGCGTATTTTGGATCGGCTGGTTGGCTATCAAATTAGTCCTATTCTCTGGGATAAAGTAAAAAGAGGCTTGAGCGCAGGACGCGTGCAATCAGTCGCGGTGCGCATGATTTGCGAAAGAGAAGATAAAATAAACAAATTTGTGCCGGAAGAATATTGGAATCTTCTGGCACAGTTTGAAGGCAGCAATCCTCCTATCTTTGAAGCAAAACTATTAAAGATCGATGGGAAAAAGGCAAGGGTTGTCAACGGCGAACAAGCGGCGCAGCTTGCCGACACGCTGAAAAAGTCAACTTTCGTTGTCGAAAAGCTGGAAAAAAAGGAGTTGAGGCGCTCGGCCCTGCCGCCTTTCACCACCAGCAAATTACAGCAGGAAGCATCCCGCTGGCTTAGATTTTCCGCAAAAAAAACCATGATGGTCGCCCAAAAATTATACGAAGGAATCGAGCTGGGTAGCGAAGGTTCTGTAGGTTTGATCACTTATATGAGAACAGATTCATTTCGGATTGCCGAAGAAGCATTAAACGAGGTGCGAAAGTATATCACAGATAACTACTCACCTGATTACCTGCCGCCCAAGCCGCATGCTTATAAAAATTCGCAAAAAGCTCAGGATGCCCACGAAGCCATCCGGCCGTCGAGCTTGGCTTACAGGCCGCAGGAAATTAAAGAGTACTTATCCAACGATGAATTCAAACTCTATCAGCTAATCTGGAACAGATTTGTCGCCAGCCAAATGAATCCGGCCATTTTTGATCAAACTACCATTGATATTGCCGGAGCCAATTGTATTTTCCGCGCGCAAGGACAGGTGATGAAATTCGCGGGCTTCACTATTGTTTATACGGAAGGTAAAGATGAAAAAGATGATGATGAAAAAGAAGAAAACGGCGATTTGGGAAAGCTCTTACCGGAGCTGAAAGAA
>MGQN01000001.1:61051-61337 GCA_001797845.1 Deltaproteobacteria bacterium RBG_16_44_11
TAAATACGGAACAAAAATTTACACAGCCGCCGCCGCGTTTTTCCGAAGCATCATTGGTGCGCGAACTAGAAGAGAAGGGAATAGGACGGCCAAGTACTTACGCCAATATTCTCTCCACCATTAAGGATCGGGAATATGTGCATCTGGAAAAAGGCAAATTCTTCCCAACGGAACTGGGCAAGGTTGTCACCGAGCTTCTGGTGAAAAGTTTCCCTACAGTGCTGGATATAGCGTTCACCGCGGATATGGAAAACAAACTGGATATGATTGAAGACGGTTCCAGTCA
>MGQN01000001.1:61392-61521 GCA_001797845.1 Deltaproteobacteria bacterium RBG_16_44_11
GACGAAATGCGCAACGTCAAGACGGAAGAGACTCCGACCGATCTGGTTTGCGAAAAATGCAATTCGCCTATGGTGATCAAATGGGGGAAAAACGGGAGATTTCTTTGCTGTTCCAATTATCCGGACTGC
>MGQN01000002.1:0-9481 GCA_001797845.1 Deltaproteobacteria bacterium RBG_16_44_11
CGTCGCTTTCCAGAAATCTTCCTTCTGGGCTTCCACATTGATGCCAACCTGTATCGCGGGAATCTTCAACTCGTTCGCCTGACGGGCAAAGGGAATACCCACCGAGGCAGAGAAAATATTGAAAATAATATGAGCGCCGGAACGTTGAATAGCCGAAAGTTCGGCAGTCACGTCCGTAGCGTTAGGAGAGGGTCTCCAAACACCGACCAGTTCCATACCCATCCTGGGGAGAACAGCCTGAACCGCCGAAACCATCGGATCCGCCCACTGTGCTTTTTCCGCGACAAAAGCGACTTTAATCTTGTCTATCCCCAATTCCTTTTTCACTACTTCGGCAACGGAACCCACATGAGCAAATGCCGCTCTTATGAGGAAGCCGGAATTGAAAGGTGTCATGCGGAAAAAATACTTGTATTGATCATAGTATTTGGCCACTCTTGTGCAGAGCTCTTCGTGCGCCGCACCGCAGCCGATGAAAATTACTCTTCTTTCCATGGCAATGTCCTGCATGGCCAGAACGGCTTCCGTCCGAAAACCGCCGACAACAAAATCCACTTTATCTCTTGTAATGAGACGTTCCATCGCGTTGGTCGCGTCTGTGACACTTAGATGCTCGTTGGAATCAGCTTGAATCAGCTTGATTTTCATCATTTTGTTGCCAACTTTAACGCCTCCTCTGGCGTTAATCTCATCGGCGGCCATTACCGCGCCGTTCCAGTGGCCAATACCCTGTACAAACTTCATCGGGCCGATAACGCCGATTTTAATCTCCTCGCCAAAAGCAGTCGTAAAAGAAAACACCGCAAGCAAAATAATTACTACCGATACCAAAATATTCTTTTTAAAATCGTTCATCTAATAAACCCTCCTTTTCTTTTTAATAATTAAAGAATGTTCTTAAAAGACACTGCTGAAGATTAAAAAGCTTGCTCATTGTTGCTTTTGTTGTGTCTAATCTTGCTTTTTTAACAGACAAAGAAATGGGATAAGGAAATCAGCGTTGGAAGGATTTAATCTAAGCTTTGCTGGATAGTCGAACTACGGTCTTCAGTCTTCAGCCTATCAATCTCATTCATACAAGGGTTTGATTGGCTCACAAAGATCATGGATTTCATGCCTGAGTGGATGATCTTCCGGATCATTACAATGGAACTGATACATTGGCCGTTGATCCGGTAGATAATCACTGTGTATCAACCAGTTCAGTGTAAAGTTCATCCAAGCCTTGGCGCTGCTATTATATTCTATTTCACAATGATAAACGGCATATTTACCGCCGGGGAGAATTTGAATATTGACCCACCTGTCCGCCTTGATAGATTCAGGCACGGTGATGCAGGCATCAAAGATCATTTTATCTTCCGGCGTAGTAAAGGGCTTGCTCCACATAGCACCTAAGACCATCATTCCTGCGTCTCTAAACCCTCTGGGATCTGCCCATTGCAATAATTTTTTATAGGCCGGCAAAAGCGTTTCATTTGAGTAAGGGCCTATTTTGCGCACATAAGCCACGCGAAAAGGCAGCATCTCCACTATTTTCACCTGGAGCTCTTTTTCTCTATTAATAATATTTTTTAGGGATAAATTCTGCTGAATAAAATATCGGCTATGAAGAAATTCTGCCGTGGATTCAAATTCTTTCAGTTCGTTATTTCCAACAGCTTGCATGGTACTTCTCCAGCCTTCCCAATTAAACTTAGTCCGATAATCAGAAGGCGTAAAACCATGTAAAGCTTTAAATGCTTTAGCGAAGTGTTGTGAACTGGAAAATCCACAATCCAGAGCAATCTCGGTGATTGACTTATTAAGTTCAATGTTTAATTTGTGCACGGATTTTTCCAGACGAATACGCTGGACAAAATCATTGATTGTCTCACCAATAATGACATGGAACAGACGATGAAAATGAAATTTGGAAAAACAAGCAATTGAAGCAAGCTTCGTCAAATTTAAATCCTCAGCATAATGATTTAGAATGTAATCTATGGCGCGGTTCAACCGAAGAAAATATTCGTTTTTTAATAATGGATCAAAAGATGGGCACATATATATAGCGCTTATTTAATATGAAGTATCGTTAACTATGTTTTGGAAATATCAGCCAATATTCCAAGCACTGGCCGGTTAGCTCACTTTCTGTTTATATAGTATCAAAATACATTTATTTCAAGTATTTATCGATGCCGGTAAAGCCGCAGTCCGGCTGGTAGCAGGTAACGTTCAGAAACTCGCATTTTTGCTTACAAGCAGGGCAGACCTCCAGCGGTTTAATTTCCACAACGGTATTGCCATAGTTACTGCACTTCCAAATATTTTTTGCAATAAAACCTTCCTCAATTATTTTCAATTATCTTTTATTATTACATCTTCATTTCTTAATAAACGCGGAAACCTTCCGCCCCTTCGTTTTTAAGCAAAAGGGCGGGAAGGATACCACAATAGATTAATTATTTCTTCTTGGGAGTTGCTTTAGGTGCTACCACTTTAGGAACTTCTTTCTTATAATAGCTGATCATCCAGGGCGGTAGCTTAATAGGCTGCATACCTTTGTAGGTCACATCCACATTGGGAGCAGGCTTCCAATGATTGGGCCAAACGCCGACCACCTTGCCATCCTGCCATTGCACACCAAGGCCCGTCGCATACCCCGGTCCAAACGTTATGTCGTGCAGAGGCCTGCCCAGGTTATCCTTCATATATTTGATCGTACTTGTAGTATTTTTATAAACACGATTTTCCAAAACTTCCACTATCTTATCAGGATTAAGGGTCCCGACCATTTCAATGGTATCCACAAGCGCAAATTTAATAGCATCATGAGTACCGGCAGTATAAGTCGGCATCTCGCCGAATCTTTTTATATAGCCCTCAACAAAAGCCTTGGTATGTTCATTTTGTTCAACACCGCGGGCATAAGTGCCGGAGATTATAACATAGTTGCCCATGCCGCGTGTAGCTTTCCAGAAATCATCCTTCGATGCTTCCACATTGATGCCAACCTGTATCGCGGGAATCTTCAACTCGTTCGCCTGACGGGCAAAGGGAATGCCTACCGAAGAGGAAAAGACGGTGAAAATAATATGGGCGCCGGCACGTTGAATTCCTGCCAGTTCGGCGGAAACATCAGTCGCCACCGGAGAGGGTCTCCAGACACCGACCAATTCCATACCCATTTTGGGAAGGGTGGCCTGAACCGCCGGGACCATAGGATCAGCCCACTGGGCTTTTTCCGCGACAAGAGCGACTTTGATCTTGTCTATCCCTAATTCTTTTTTCAATACTTCAGCAACGGTAGCTACGTGAATAAATGCCACTTTTACCAGGATGCCGGAATTGTAAGGCGTCATGCGGAAAAAATATTTGTATTGATCATAGTACTTGGCCACTCTTGTGCAGAGCTCTTCGTGCGCCGCGCCACAACCAATAAAAATTACCCTTTTTTCCATGGCAATGTCCTGCATGGCCAACATAGCTTCCGTCCGGAAACCTCCCACAACAAAATCCACTTTATCTTTGGTGATCAGACGTTCCATGGCATTGCTCGCGTCCGTAACATTAAGGAATTCGTTGGAATCAGCTTTAATAAGCTTGATTTTCATCATTTTGTTGCCAACTTTAACGCCTCCTCTGGCGTTAATCTCATCGGCAGCCATTACCGCGCCGTTCCAGTGGCCAATACCCTGCACAAACTTCATCGGCCCGATAACGCCGATTTTAATCTCCTCGCCAAAAGCAGTCGTAAAAGAAAACACCGAGAAGAAAATTATTACCGATACAAAAATACTTCTCTTTAAACCTTTCATTTTATACGCCCTCCTTTTCTTTTTATAATTGAAAAATGTTCCAAAAAACACTGCTGGAGATTTAATATCTTGCTCATTGTTACTTTTGTTGTTTCTAATCTTCAGCATAATGATTTAGAAGGTAGTCTATAACGCGATTCAAACGAAGAAAATATTCATTTTTTAATAATTGGTCGGAAGATGAACACATATTACATAGCCTTTATTTAAATGAAATATCCTCAACAAAACCTATGGAAAAAACTGAATTGAGTTTTTTCATTTCGTCGGTTTTAAGCGATTATCCATTCCCGTAAAACCACAGTCCGGTTCGTAGCAGGTAACGTTAAGAAACTCGCATTTTTGCTTACAGACGGGACAGATCTCGGGCGAATTAATTACGACAATGGTATTGCCGCAATTACTGCATTTCCATGTATTTTCAGGGATGGTTGGTTTATTGTCTGTCATATCAATATCTCCTTTCGGAAATTATAAACAAATTTAGCACAAAAACGATATTCGCTGTGAAGATTTTTTACTCTGGTAATTAATACTTTCGGTAAACGGGTATGCTATTTTATTCGGGGTAAAAGGATGTCAAAAACACCAAATTTGCGCGGGAAAATATAGCGTAGATTTGCAGACGTATTAATACGCGCTTGAAGGCAAAAGCAGGCTGCTGCCCGTGCCGCTGCTGTCCCGACATTGAAAGCTCAGCTGCTGTTTTTTTATTCCTATTTGTTTATTTTTACGTTCAATTGTCAAAAAAAGTTCATAATTGGTTCATTCTTTGCAGTTTATAAGCTAGAACCGAAAATAATGATTGCTTTTGGTACAATTTTGTAACAAAATACATCTCAAAGGTTCTTTAGGCCTTTTATGAGCAAAGTTTCGAAAAAAATTTTTATTGAGGTAGAGCCTAATTTGAGCATTCATAGTTATGAAGAGCTAGCTGCCCTGCATACTATCTCTAAGATTTTAGCTCAGCCTGCGGATTTACGTGACCAATTAGAGCAAATTTTACAGGAGATGAGTTCGCGCCTTGGTATGGAGCGGGGAATGATTTCGCTTCTGGATCGAGAAAAAAAAGAAGTCTGGCTGGATGTAGCCCATGACGTAAATATCGAAGGACTGGACGTAACCTATAAACCCGGTGAAGGCATTACCGGCGAGGTCGCCCAAACAGGCCGCCCGATGGCTGTGGCTAATTTAGGCCATGCTACTCATTTTTTAGACCGCACGGGAGCAAGGCGGCATTTAAACAGGTCGGAGTTGGCTTTTCTTTGTGTTCCCATCATTTACGATGATCATGTAGTCGGCGTTTTGTCGGCCGATAAAGTCGCGCGCGAAGTAAAAAACTTGGATAAAGAACTGGCGATACTTTCTTCCGTTGCGGAATTGATGGCTAAGGCCGTGCATATTCGGGCGCTGGAAGAGGAAAACAGACGGCTGAAAAAAATTGTCGGCAGTAACCGCCCGCCTTCGATGGAAACTATCGGCCATTCTAAACCGATGCAGGAAGTATTTGGTTTGGTCGCGCAGGTTGCCGATTCCAACACAACTGTTTTAATCTCCGGTGAGACCGGGACGGGCAAGGAACTAATCGCGCGGGCAATTCACCTGAATTCTCCCCGGCACAATGGACCAATAGTGCAGGTTAATTGCGCGGCCATTCCCGACACATTGATTGAAAGCGAGCTTTTTGGCCATGAAAGGGGAGCTTTTACCGGCGCATTGCAGCAACGTCGTGGAAGATTTGAAGAAGCTAACGGCGGCACAATTTTCTTGGATGAAGTAGGCGAGCTTTCCGCCGCGGCTCAGGTAAAACTTTTGCGTGTTTTGCAGGAAAAGAGATTTCAGCCGTTGGGCTCTTCGCGGGTCGTTAATGTCAATGTGCGCATCATCGCGGCAACAAACAGAAACTTGGAACAAGATATTTTATCGGAACGTTTTCGTGCCGATTTATTTTACCGTTTGAATGTTTTTCCTATTTATTTACCTCCTTTGCGCGAAAGAGGCAGTGATGTTATCTTGTTAGCCGATCATTTTATCCTAAAATACAGTAAGGAAATGGGCAAGAACATTAAAAGAATTTCAACAGCGGCTATAGAAGTATTTTTATCCCATAAATGGCCGGGCAATGTGCGGGAGTTGGAAAACTGCATTGAACGGGCCGTGCTCTTATCCAATAGCGATACAATCGAGTGCATGCATTTGCCCCCGTCTTTACAGGCAAAAGAAAAGGAATTGGACAAAAAGGAACGTGGTAAGCTGTCTTCTGTTGTGGAAGCGCAGGAAAGATCATTGATTATTGATGCCTTGGAAGAAGTCGCGGGAAATCAAACCAAAGCGGCAAAAATGCTGGGAACCACCAAACGCATCATGCAGTATAAAATTGCTAAATTGGGAATTGATCCGAAATTTTTCCGCAAAAAGAATAAATACGCCCATGCAGCCGAGTAGATGAATATCCTAATTTAATTGCTAGGCATTATCGAAGAAACAGACCATTTCCTGCGCCACAATATCGGAGAGCAATACCAAATTCTTTTCTCTAACATCATAGACGTGAACAATATCGGCATACCGGCTATCCTCTGGCATCAGTTCTTTGAGAATATTGGGCATTTTTTGCATTTGGACGACGTTAAATGTAACATTTTCCTGCTCCGGATAAACGGCCAGATAAACAATATTCATCTCCACCATGTCCTGAAAAAAGTGCGTGCCGAACGATAAATCCGGAATCAAACTTCCTTCCTTATAGGCTACTTCGGCAATGGCCGTGACATTATTTATTTCGGCAAAAGTAACCGGGACACCCATGGCCGGAGTCGTTGTTCCCCAGCGGCCTGGCCCGAAAAGAATTGTCGGCATTTCCTCCCGATTAATAGTCTTATTTATTTTTCCCACCAATCGGGCAATACTGTATTTTTCCGCAAGTGGCAGCTTTGCATAACCCTGAGGATCAATATAAA
The DNA here is from genome assembly GCA_001797845.1 of Deltaproteobacteria bacterium RBG_16_44_11. Taxonomy (GTDB): domain Bacteria; phylum Desulfobacterota; class Syntrophia; order Syntrophales; family Smithellaceae; genus UBA4810. The sequence goes on from MGQN01000002.1 coordinate 6,764, forward strand.
TAATTCGCGAAATAGTTTGGTAAACGTTGCCACCCATGAAGTTACCTTCCTGCCTGAGCAATATTTTATGTTCATCGATCTTATCCGGTATTTTTACGCGCTTATAATGACCTGTTGTCCGGAATGGTCGGCACTGAAGGAGATTGATTTGAATTTTTCCTTGGGCATTAAAGTTCGCCGTAAATTCGATATCCACCGGATAATCATAGATCTTTTCTAATCGTTTGAGCATTTTGGACATGAGCTTTGGAAATTCGGTTGAGGAGAGCAGTTCATCGAAGGTGAGTATCCATACTTCCTTCTGCCTGCCTAAATCCTTCATTCGCTCCATGGCATCAATATCGCGCGAGCCGATAAGATAAAAATGTTCATCCAAATCGTCGCTCAGTACCTGGGCCATCGATAGAGATTGAAAACGATTTTCTTCCAGATTCAAAACATCGACCCCATGCTGAGAAAAACGCCCGGCATCTTTCTGGTCTGCATAGGGTTTAACCAACGGCTCATCCAGCGCAACGATGCGGGGATAATCATTCTCCACCCGGTTTACAGCCCTTGTTCCGAGCCCAAAAACAAGCCGCAGTAATCCCGCCTTCGGATCCATTCCTTTTTTCCAGCCGAAGGTATTATAAGATAAGCCGACACCAGCTATTTCCGGAAAGAAATAATTCTTACGGTAAGAACCAGAAACGCGCTGTACCAGCAAAGCCATCTGCTCGTCCTGCTGATCCAATCCTTTCTGCAAACGATAAGTGAGAGCATCTATATTCATGGTACTGGCAAAGATTTTCCTCACTGCCTCCTCAAATTTTTCATAGCGCTCTTCCGGCGTCCCCTGATTAGCGCAAAAATAACTTTCATATTTTCCGGCGAAAGCATTGCCGAAGGCATCTTCCAGAAGGCTGCTGGAGCGCACTATAATTGGCGATTGCCCGTAATACTCCAGCATTAATTGAAAACGTTCCCGGACTTCTTCGGAAAAAACGCCTTTCAGCATTTTGCCTCTCAATTCCCGAGCGCTCTCAAAATAGCCTTCTTTCGTTTTATGGGTCATCAGAGCTTTCCACCAGCCGTTTTGAACTATATAGGAGTAAAAGATGTCGGAGCCGATATAGAATGAATCATGTAGCTCCAGATGTTCCGCCCATTTTACCGAAGGGTCTTTTCGCAAAATATTGCGAGCCAAAAGCATTCCGACCGATTTCCCGCCGATAAAGCCCGTCCCGATGAGCCGCTCTTTAATTTCGATTAGATCTTCCAGTGTGAAATATTCTTTTACGAGATCAATCATCCTCTTTTCTCTGCCGATTAATACACGGGCAAGCTGCTCTATCATTTTCTGTTTTTCTTTGGCGTCCTTTGGACTTTCCAGCAGGTCTTTGGCCTGCAGGAATATGCGATCCCAGTAGTCCAGATTTCTCTCGGCGTTGCCGGCGGCAGCTTGAGTCAGATAGGAAAATAAATTAGAGGCATCGGCGCTATTCATAATGGGCACGAATTCATCGTTTTCGACAATATGCGGCAGGAACATCGTCGGCGAATAGCGCTGCCATGCTTTAACCGGGTGAACGCAGAGTTTGCCCTGGTAGTTATAAACGTCCAGAAGTACTTGGGCAGTTTCTCTGATGCGGGCAATAGTTTTAAAAGAATGCCGGTTCCGGAGGATAGAAAAGTAGGCGACAGTATTCAATTCAAAAAGGTAAGGACAGGTAATCACGAAGAAATTGCCGATCATTAGGTCAGTCGCCCAAGTCAAAAGCAGATCCGAGAGACAATCAAATACATAAAAAACATCGCGTCCTTCCTTATGGATGATATTATGAACCTGTGTGGAGAAAGATTCAAAACCGATATCGGCGTTAAGTTTGTAGGTGGCAACTTTTCCGGCTGACTCTAAAATCGGCGGGTGCTGGGCAAAGCGCATATAAACAACGCGCCTTCCTTTTTCTAACGCTGCGGTTACATAAGGAATTACGAACGTTTTGTAGTCTTCAATACTTTCCACCTGAAAGACAACATTATCACCCATTTGCAGGTAATTAAGAGTTTTATCCAATCCTTTAATGCCGGTACTGACGGCGGATATGGGGATCATTAAAGCACCTTTGATACAAGTATTGTGTCAATTATCATGATTATTACTATAATGAAAATTCCCGCCAATGAAAATATCTATTTTTTAATCCATTTCTTACACAAGAATGGATAAAGAAAAAGCACCGCGATTTTACGCAGTGCTTATCAAAAGAAATAGTGATGCTATAAATAGCCTTTGCCGTCACATTCGTATACAGCCTCAGAAAACATTTAGTTCAATATTCTTCGGCTGATTCCTCCAAACCCGCATCTTCTTTGGAGACGGCAGACGTTTTTTGCGGCATTATTTTTCTGTAAACCGCTTGCGGAGGTTTTTTATTGCCGGCAACCGTCAAAAGCCTATCTACGGTGATAGCGAAAAGTCTTTCGTTTTCCTCCAGATATGGCCGGATCAGTTTCCAATCGGCATCGGTAATCTCGGCAAACTCGCCTCCATTGAGCTGTTCATCAACTAATTTTCTGTGCGGATCGCGGACGTAAATAGCCCCGCCGGAAGCAAGAGAAAATATATTTGAACCGGGGTATGGCGAATCGTATTCGCAAATCTCTCCGTTCTCGTCGTCAAAGCCGATGCCGTTGAGAATTACAAAACCGCCGCCTTTGAGAGGATCACCGCCCATA
>MGQN01000002.1:9494-26486 GCA_001797845.1 Deltaproteobacteria bacterium RBG_16_44_11
AATCCAGGGCAGTGCCATTTATCACCACACGCGGTTTGCCGACAGCATTAATTAGAGGCCTTCCCGCAGCGTTACCCATAATATAAGCGGAGCCGCCCTTGGCGCCATACATGAATGTCTGGCCGACATCGCCAAACACCACAAGTTTTCCATCTTTCATAATCTGGCAGAGTTGATCCTGGGCATTACCGTGAACGTAAATCTCCATGCCGTCAATGCCCGACGCCAAATAGTCGCCGGAAGCGCCGTAAACATCAATCCTTACGTCCTTTGTGGCCGGACCGAAACCACAACCGGTAAAGCGCTGACCACGATATTTGTAAACAATGAAATTCTTCCAGCCGAATTTAAAGGCCTTCACCATCATTACCGCATCGCAATTGTCGCCTTCCGGTTCAAATTGTCCGGCATCAATAATCATAATTTTCTCATTATTTTTCGGCGCGCGAAAGTGATCACGGCTGGCATAATTAATGCGGCTGAATCGTGATTCAGACATTTCTGTAATCGACGGAATGGAGTCAAAAATATCATCCAGAGCTATTTTCACAACATGGAGCAGGGAGCTTCTTTTTATCAAGCCGGTATTGAATCTGCGATCAGTCAAAAGCGTTAATGCTTTGATCGCTGCTTGTTTGCCTTTGTCGCTTTTTAGTGCATAACTCTTGATTGTCTCAATGCAGAATCTGAACTTATCGGGATTAAAACCGCCGATGCTGTCCTTTACATATGTAAACAATTTATCGGCAGCGACTGCATAATCATTTTCGGTAAATGAAACAGCAATCTCACCTTCTATCGGCTTGTAGTCTTCCGTAACAGTTATCTTCTTAGTTATATCACAGGAGGATTTGCCTTTCGGAGTTTTAATTACTTTTCCGAACTTGTCGGTACAAATAAGCTTCATGCCCTCTGCAGTGTCTTTCAGGCTGAAGATAAAGGCACCGCCATCCGTATAGCTGCCGCCGCGGGCATTCCAATATTTGTCGGCAATAGGCCGGAAACGCGGATCTTCGCGCGTAAGTGAAATGAGCGTCGCATCAATCGCCTGCTTCTCCGAACAGATCAGCCCGACCTGGATTTCTCCCTCTTGTAGTGCAAACACCTGGGGACGAAGCATCGCCGTATCGGTAATGCCGATTAACTGAAACTGATTCTTTTTCACATCGTTTCTGGCGATGATAAAGAACCAAGGTCCGTCGGGCGAGGAATTGACGTGATTGGTTTGAATAGCTTTGTATAATTGCTGCTTTTCAACTGGCAGCATATCGAAGTCCATTTCCGAAGTCGGGGCCATGGCTTCGATCAGATATTCCAGCGGATATTTATATACCCTGCTCCACAAATCGAGAAGAAGAGCTGCTTCCTCGGTATCTGTAAGAAACAGCGGGTAGTAGTTTCTCTGTTTAAGATATTCGAGGACGGATTGATAGTTGGCAAAATCACCGTTATGCACCAGAGCTTCATTGAGGGCGCTGAACGGATGGCAGCCGCCGGGGTGCCAAACACGGCCGCGGGTGGGATAGCGCTGGTGAGCAAGCCAGGCATGAGCCTTGAAATCATCCAGCTTGTAGTACCGAACGACGTTTTCCGCATAACCTACGATTTTCAGGATCATCATGTTTCTGCCGTGAGACATGACAAAAGCCTTCTTTTCACCAAGGGAAGCATAATAGTGGGTATTAATCTTAAAGCTGTTTTGATAGACAAACTCATCCTCGGCATCCCGCCTGTCCAGAGAGGAAAATTTATTGTCTTTAATGAATTTATCCAACACATCATCCTTAACGCGGACGAAATAACGCATAACATCGGGTGGCCGAACTTCTAGACCGATACTGCGATAGTCGTCAATCGTGGCGAGCTTTTCGAATTTATCAATCTTAAAATTAGGTTTGATGAAGGTATTTTCAAGCTCCTCATACACGCTCGCATCAAGGAGGGCGATGTGCAACATATAGTCTTCTTCCAGCACCTGCTGGGAAACGCCCAGTGCTTCGGGAATAAACCCGACAGCTCCGATGCCGCCGCCTTTTCCATTACCTCTGTTATGCATCTGTACGGACGGCTCGAAAATATTCTTTCCGGTTACTGGAATCGAACAAATAAATCCGGTGACACCGCAGCCGCCTTCTTCTTCCGTATTCGGGCTTAAAGGCGGCACCTGGCTGCAAAGCTCCGTGCGTGACCTGATTATTTTTTCCACATTATCCATTATTAGCAAACTCCGCTTTGTCCCGTTAGAAATAATATTTCATCTTAATTTCTAATGGGATTTATTTACCCCGTTAGAGGAAGTTACCAACTCTTGTTGGGGTTAAAATCCTATAAATGCCCGCTTCTCTAACGGGGCGCGCTATAATCTATGTGCTCCAGCAAATCCGTCCGGCCAACAAGCTCTCTGACACTTTTCATACCAAACTTCTGAAGGATTTCCACCAGCTGGACATTCCAGGCATGGTACATATTAACAAGGCGTTGTGTAGCCCATTCTTCCTCAAAGAGGTCGGAAAGCTCGGAATCAGTAGAAGCAATACCCCGGGCGCAACCGCGTCCCGACTCGCAGTTTCCGCATCGGACACATTCCAGCGATACCAGTTCTGCTGTACCGATAACCGCACCATCTGCGCCAAGGCAAATTGCTTTGGCCAGGTCATGAGCAGTCCGTATACCGCCTGATGCAATGAGCGTCATTGCTTCCCGGGCACCCTCTTCCTTTAAAAAATTATGAACTTTTATTATGGCATATTCTATAGGCATAGCAATATTCTTCTTGGCAATGTCTGGTGCTGCACCTGTACCACCATAACCGCCGTCAATATGAATAATATGCGCGCCGGCGTAGTAAGATCCCACGGCAACCATGTCTACATCATTGGGAGTCGAAACCTTAACAGAGACTAATGCCTGGGGATTGATCTCTTTGATCCAGTCAATGTGCTTCTTGTGATCTTCGATGGAATACACCGAGTGAAACGGAAAGGGTGAAAACAACGAGGTCCCTTTGACTGCTTCGCGCATTTGAGCAACGCTTTCGGTATTTTTTTCTCCCAGGAGATGCCCGCCAAGTCCCGGCTTTGCACCTTGAGCGTACTTAAATTCTACTATTCTCACCCGCTGTATTGTTTCTTCACGTACACCAAACAGACCGGTTGCCACTTGAGTAATAACATGGTGGTCATAGGGTTGAAGCATTTCCGGATATCCTCCCTCACCGGTACAAGTAAAGGTATTCCATAGCGTAGCATTGCGTGCTTTGGAAAGCATGGTGGGCAGGCTTACCGAACCGAAGGACATTCCACCGCCATAGACAGGCGTGGAAATGATGACGTTGGGGCGACCGTCATTTCTTCGGTTCAAGGGAATTTCCGTGGAGATTTCAAACTTATCGATTTTAGGCCGGCCGGAAGGAAACTTAAATCTGAGCTTGTCGAATCCGCCGCCGGAATTTCCGATATTATATTCCAGATCTTTTCGCTCGGGCGGATAGCCGGTTTCCGCCATGATCCAGGTTCCGGTAATCATGTCCGCCGTCCAGCGATAGTCTCCCAGTGTTTCATACATTGGATTCATCGAGAGGCTCAATGCTTTGCGCGGACATTTGGCAACGCAGTAAAAATCGTTATTCTGGCATTCAAAGCCGATGCATTTATAGTCAATCGGTAAATTTACCTTGTTGTGTCCTTCAACCCTTTCATGAACTCCGTAGGGGCATGATTTGGCGCAAGTACCGCAATTGATGCACGCGTTAGACCTGGTGACTTTATATTTAGGCACCTGATGCTTAAATCGCGAAGGCGTCTTTTTAATTTTTACAGTTGATGGTTTCATATGTTTGCTGTTTCTCTTTTTTTAAATAATTTTCCAAAGGTGTCATTATCGATTTCTTCAAAGAAGATTGCTCTTCCGGATTCACCGCGCAGCCGGCGCGCCTCACGAATACCCATGGCACCCATTACCTCCAGAAGCTGTGAATGCCATGCACCCATGAGGTTAATGATCCTCTGCGTTAGAGTTCGTAGAGGAATTTTTTCCAATCCTTCGGGAATAATAAGCAGTTTCTCCGGTTCTTCATACAGGCGGGCGCCAAGCGCAATAAGCAGCGGCAAATCTACGGCCGTTAAATCAGCACCGCAGATCATCGCCTTGGGCACATGCTCAGCCATGGCGATGCCTCCGGAGGCAATAACCGTAACCTCGTCGCGAATCCTTTCATCAATTAATTTCAAATGAACGGTACGGATAATATCCTTGATGGGACGGCGCTCGGAATCAGATGAACCGTTAACCTCCATGCCGCGGTAATCGGCTACGATATGGATAATCTCGGCGCCATTTTGCGCCAGCCCGGAAACAATGGTTTCCACGGATTTCGTCGCCGGAATTCTGATAATCGTAATGGCATTACTTGCTTTTTTGATTTTATCCTTTACTGCGGGGAAATTACTTAGCAGTTCATCTGTATAATCAAGGGCTACGATTCTTGCATTCTTGATCAAGCCCTGATGCTTGTCGACTTCTTTGTGAGCAATTAAAGGAATGATGTTTTTAATGTATTTCTTGCGCTCAGATGTAATATCATCAGCAGGCAATACGATACAGGTGTTGAGTTCTACAGCAGCTTTTATCAATGCGGCCTTTACATTCGGACTTAGATCAGCCGGAGGGAGATCAAAAATTATCGGGATCGGAATATCGACCGTATCATGAACTTTCGATAATAGTTTACCTTTCTCATCAAACGCCAGATGATTGAGTTTCCGTCCCAGTTCGACGGATGTATTGATATATTCCCGTCCATGAATTCCGTCGCGCGTCGGCCGGACAATTTCGGACATGTCGGTCCACATACCGTCAAATCCCGATCCGGTAAACGGCCCTCTGTAACCGGCACCGGTAACAGGAACCTTGCCGTCCTCCGCCTGCTTCCATAAGGTAATAAACATATCGGACTTCCAGTACGAGCCGCCGATATTCAAAAAGTCTTTGTCCAGAGATTTTTCCAGCGCGCCCCTCGGGCATTCCTGAATGCACCGAAAACAATTTCTGCACACTACAGTGTTGGGGTCGGCCATTTTTCGCGGATCATCTTTGCGACGTTTATGCGCCTCATAAATGCACACCCTTGTACACTTGCCGCAATTAATACAGTTTTCTCCCCGCTCAATATTAAATTTGAACACATAATCCAGATTAAGCGGCGTTACCTTAGGATGAATATGATATTTCTTTGGCATGGTTCCTTAACCTATTGTTTATATTACCGGTGATTTAGTTATTTCGCTCCACCATTTCCCAGTAATCCTTGCTTTCGTCAACTCTTTTTAGAAATTCGCCGATTTTATCCTCGGGGCGGCCGAATTTGCCCTCTATTCTCTTTTCCAGTGCATCCCAGAGCGTCATCAGCTCAAGATTAGTCTGACATATTTCCTCACAGCCTTTGCAGTGCATGCACATAAATACGTTTTCCGCTTCTTCTTTTGTCACTTTCTTGCCTTCAATCAGCTTTTTAGCCAGAGCAATTTTCCCCTTGGCGGTCATCTCTTCATTCTTGGTCACGAGGTAGGCGGGGCATACCGCAATGCAGTTTCCGCACTTTGCGCAGGCGTGTGTAGTCAATTCGAAATCGAGACTATCGAGCTTTTTATGCTTGCCCAGAAGCAGGATCGCAATTTTCCCGATAACAGGCGAGAGAGCGATCATGATTCTCATGAAAAAGCCGAAAATTCCCGGGCGAAAGACAAGTGCGGGGATATTGAGCCATTTTGATTTGACGCTGAAGAATTTACCCGGATTCATGATATTATTCGGATCAACCGCAGCCTTGTATGCCTTGAGCGCATTCTGTTTATCGCTGCTATAGAGATGATTGATAAACGGTGCGTTCCAGATACCCAGCCCGTACGGTTCGGCTCCCATGGAGACGCTTGTTTGCGTGAGCATCATCGCCAGAGGTAAATTGATATAATATTTCAGTTTCCGTGAGTCGCAAAGAAAATTGGTCATAATGAGAGTCATTTTTTCATCGATGATATAAGAATCGACGAATATCTCCACACCGAAGTTGGCGCCCAGTCTTTTTGCCTTTTCAATAAAACTTGCCGCCGCTGTAATGGGAATAATAGTCTCACTGGCCAGAATCGTCGGTCCCAGGCGCTTTGTTTTCATACCGAAGAGGCGTTCATTCCACAAGTAACTCGCGACATAACGGGGCGCTTCTTCAATGCCGCTGGCTTTGTCCATAAACTCTAAAAATCTCCGATCGTCTTCGGAACTGCTCAATTCCGCCAGAACACCCGCCTTCTTTTTAAATATTTTGGAATGCATAATTGCATTTACGTCATTTAAGTGATTCTCATCAAGAAAGCGGATTACATTAGGGTTAAGTTGCTGTGTCGCCCTTGCTTTTATAAATTCCTCAATAAAGGCGAAAGCAGCTTTATCGCTTTCAAAATAAAACAGATGGGGATAAGAGGCCTGAGGAACATCCCGTAATTTAAGGTTTACCTCGGAAATGATGCCGAAGACGCCTTCCGTCGAAACAAAATACGCAAAAGAAGGATCGGTAGGCGTAATTTTTTTCGATTCGCCTGATGGTGTTATAACCGTCATGGATACAATTTGATTGGATAAGTGGCCGTAGCGAAAACTGTTGATGCCGTAACCGCCTGTGGCAATCCAGCCGGCAACTGTCGAAAATTTACTCGACGGATATGTCATCAGACATAAACCTTCTTTTTTGGCCATAATGTCAATATCACTCCATCTGGCACCGGCTTCAACGGTTATGGTTTTTTGCGGCTTGTTGAGATAAAGGATTTTTCTGAAAGGCGACAAATCAATTACTATTCCCGCCTTTGTGGGAATGACACCGCCGAAACCCCATGATGCGGCGCCCCTCGGAATAACCGGTATTTTTTTATCATTGGCAAAGGCCAAGATTTTCTTTATTTCTTCGGCGTTTTTCGGCTGAACAATAAAATCAGGTTGAATCTCAAAAAAAGTTTTGGTCATAATTGCGGGAACGTCACCGATATCATGACTGTACATTTCTTTTTCTTCATTTTTATCGATAATTTTTATATCGCCCGCATTTTTTTTGAATTCCTCTGCCAGTTTCATGTTTTATATATCTCTTCCATAGCTATAATATTCAGACTCTTTTATTCGTGAAACTCCAATTCCGAAAGTAAAACCCGACTCATGCCAGGCGAAGTGCATAACCTAAATAACCTGATCACCTAAAGGTGACAAGAAGTCACACAAGGTAACACGTCGAAATTGGCAAGTTGGATCCCGCCGTTGGCGGGACTGCAATCGGTTTCCAAAGCTTGCTTTGGGGTTCATACCCGTGATTTTCAATACAACAAGAAAAATATATATTGCAACGGGAGATTTAAAGCAATATAAATGCCAACAAAAAATTATGAGCAAACAAGAGCCTCAAAATAGATTTTATATTTAATAAAAACCAAGAGATATTTGAAGAGGCCAACAATAGATCAACAAAAATCATTTACTTCGGATGAGATAAAAAAGCTTCACCTTGATTCAATTATGTCCGGTAAGATAAATTAAGAAAGCATCGCCAAATAAATTGTTACAACATTGTTGTTTTGCTGATACTGATAATACAAAATTGTTCAACTTGACATGTTAATTCCTCTTTACCTACAGCAAAAACTAATCAACATCAAGTGTTTTTTAGTTTTTATTCTACCTATCCGTCTGTCCGTTATCAACAGATTCAACGCTCTTGCTGATTGCCTATGGATATTTTTTAAATTGCCTATGTTATCAATGTGTAGCTCAAAAGATACAGTGAAGAGAATAATAATTTAATATCCTATGCGTCAGAATGTCACCAATATTAAAGTGGACTAATGAATATGAATTGTTATAATATCACAATAATCTGAATACGTGGCATATTTTTCGCACTACCCTAATCAGTTAAGCTTGAAATAATATGTGTTGAGCCTGTACCTAAGAAATATGATGGAAAATATCTTATTGGAATAAACAATAAAATATTTCCATAAATGAATGGAGGAATTATGAAAAAGACAAAACCAACCATCGCAGCAGAAAGAAATTATGTTGTCGAGAAAGAGAAGTTTGTTCCCGTATCACAGTATTACGGGGAAGACACCTTTAACCACAAAGTGATGCAGGAAAAGCTGCCCAAAAATTCTTATAAAAAACTGTTGGAAGCGATTAACGAAGATAAAACACTCGATGCGGAAACCGCCAACGTTGTAGCTGAAGCTATGAAACAATGGGCGCTGGAAAAAGGCGCCACTCATTTTGCCCACTGGTTTCAGCCGATGACCGGCATTACTGCCGAGAAACACGACGCGTTTGCCGATCCATCCGGGATTGGCGAAGTTGTAGAGAGATTCTCCGGTAAACAGCTTGTTCAGGGTGAACCCGATGCTTCCAGTTTCCCGTCAGGCGGTATTCGCTCGACATTTGAAGCCCGAGGTTACACAGCCTGGGATATGTCTTCACCTGCCTTTATTAGAAGAACCGGCATTTCAACAACATTGTGCATTCCTACCGCTTTCATTTCCTATACGGGTGAGGCGCTCGACAAGAAGACACCCCTACTTAGATCGAATAGAGCGTTAAATATTAGTGCATTGAATATGCTTAAACTTCTGGGCAGCAAAAATGTTAAAAAGGTTTATACTACTCTGGGACCAGAACAAGAGTATTTTTTAATTGACATGGATTATTTCTTCAAACGGCAGGATCTCGTGCTTGGCGGCCGTACTATTGTCGGCGCGCCTCCTGCTAAAGGTCAGGAGTTGGAGGATCAGTATTTCGGCAGCATCAAGGAAAGAATGTCTTCTTATATGCACGATGTGGAAGAGGAGCTCTTTAAACTCGCTATTCCGGCTAAAACCAGACATAATGAAGTAGCACCTTCCCAGTTTGAGATAGCTCCTGTCTTCGAAGAAGCCAACCTGGCAGTTGACCACAACCAGTTGGTAATGGATACAATGAAGGCAGTAGCAAAAAAACATAACTTGGCCTGCTTACTCCATGAAAAGCCCTTTGCTAAAATAAATGGTTCCGGAAAACATGTTAATTGGTCACTTTCCGATAACAACGGGAACAATCTTTTGAATCCCGGAAAGACTCCTCATGATAATATTGCATTTCTAGTATTCTTAATTGCTACAGTTCGTGCCGTCTATAAGAATGCGGACATCCTCCGGGCATCTGTGGCAACTTATGCCAATGATCACAGACTAGGCGCAAACGAAGCTCCGCCGGCCATTATTTCCGTATTCTTGGGCGATCAGCTCACCAATATTCTGACAAACATTGAAAAAGGAATAGTTACCGAAGCCACGAACGCGGAAATTATCGATCTGGGCATTTCGTCACTGCCGCTGGTAAGCAAAGATAATACTGATCGCAACAGGACCTCGCCGTTTGCTTTTACCGGCAATAAATTTGAGTTCAGAGCCGTTGGTTCATCACAGTCTATCTCTTTCCCTGCGGCAGTTCTCAATACAATTGTTGCCGAAAGTCTCGATTATCTGGCGGAGAAGATTAAAGCAAAAGCTGCCAAAAATATTAATCAGGCCGTATTTGAAGTTTTAAAAGGCGAGATCAAAGATATAAAACCCATATTATACAATGGAGACAACTATATCAAAGAATGGGAACTGGAAGCAGCGAAAAGAAGGTTGCCGAATGATAAAACTACGCCCATCGCCCTGAAAGCTTTAGTTACGGATAAGGCGTTGAACCTCTTTGAGAAATATCAAGTTCTTTCCAAAGTCGAACTCAAATCCAGATATTTAATCTACATAGAAAAATATATCAAAGATATGGAGATAGAAGTCAAATGCCTCAACAATATTTGCATGAGCCAGGTAATTCCGGCTGCATCTGCGTATCAGAAAATACTTGCTAAATCCATTAATGAAGCGAAGAAAGCTCTTGGTAATTCAGCTGTTCTTTCCGCGCAGAGAGAAATTTTAAAAAACATTTTAGTGCTGATTAATAAAATCTATTCGACTAATAAAGAAATTCTTTCCAAAGTTGAATCGGCATCCTCAATCCATGATGAAGCGAAAAAAGCGGATATGCTTTGCAACAAAGTAAAAACCAAAATGGACGAACTTCGCGAATACGTCGATGAACTTGAAGGGTTAGTTGATGACGAATTGTGGCCGATGCCAAAATTCTGGGAAATGCTGTTTATCAGTTAAATGATATCGGGAGTAGGGAACTCTCGCAACCGTTCCCTCCCTATATCTTTAATGATTGACGAAGCAGGAAAAAAAGGCTAGACACTCCCCGCTTACAAGGCCAAAGTAAGGAGAGCATCCCTTAATTTGCTCCCCTTCGCTGTGGTAAAAGCCTGATTGCTCGAAAAAAGCCACCGTATGCCGTTTTGTTGGGAGAAAATAATTAAATGCCCCTGTTAAATAAAGCGCCCAAAGCGTTACTTGTCCTGGAAGACGGCAACTTTTTTGAAGGTTTTGCCTTCGCGGGAAGTGGCGAAACTATGGGCGAGGTTGTTTTTAATACGGGCATGACCGGATATCAGGAAGTCATTACCGACCCTTCATACAAAGGCCAGATTGTGGCGATGACTTATCCCTTGGTCGGCAATTACGGCATCAATGCAGAGGATATGGAATCGTCCGGAATTCATCTGGAAGGATTCATCGTTAAAGAATACCAGCCCAACCCCAGCAACTGGCGGATGCGCCAAAGCCTGAAATCATTTCTGGAAGAACACGGGAAAATCGGCATAGAGGGAATCGATACCCGCGCACTCACACGCCGTCTGCGTCTTTCCGGCGCGATGAAAGGCATCATTTCCACGGAAACGAAAAATATCTCCGAACTGCTGGAAAAAGTACGGGCCTATCCGGGTCTGGTGGGACGGGACTTAGTCCGAGAAGTATCCTGTCAAAAATCATATCTGTGGAAAAAAGGCGCACCTTCCTCAAATAAAATACCCAGCAAAAAGCCCGGCAAGAAATTGCGGGTTGTTGTGCTTGATTGCGGTGTTAAATACAATATTTTAAGGCTTTTAGAAAAAAACGGCTGTGAAGTAATTGTTGTTCCCGCCTTTTCTACCGGTGCGAAAATTCTTTCGTATCATCCCGACGGTGTCTTGCTTTCCAACGGGCCCGGCGATCCGGCCGCCCTGCCTTATATTGTGGAGACTTCCCGCGCATTGATCGGGAAGCTTCCTATATTCGGTATTTGTTTGGGACATCAGATTATCGGTCAGGCAATTGGCGGCTATACCAGCAAGTTGAAATTTGGTCATCACGGCATTAATCAGCCGGTAAAAAATATGGATACGGGACGTATTGAAATCACGTCCCAAAATCATGGTTTTGTTGTTGTGCCTGAATCGGTAAAAAATAAAGCGAAAAAAACCTTCGACAACTTAAATGATGCAACATCCGAAGGCATGAAAATGCCGCTGGTGATGAGCGTGCAGTATCATCCGGAAGCGTCGCCCGGTCCGCATGATACAGATTATTTATTTATACAGTTTGTTCAAATGCTGCGGGAAGAAAGGCGGAAAGCCGCATGATTTTAATTATTGATTTCGGCTCACAGTATAATCAGCTGATTGCCCGTCGAGTGCGGGAACACCATGTATATTGCCAAATCGAACCACCGGATATTTCTATTGCGGCGATCAAAGCGCTTAAACCCGAAGGGATCATTCTATCCGGTGGTCCGGCCAGCATCTATAGTAAAGGCGCGCCCCGTGTGGACAAAGGCATATTCAGTCTGGGTATCCCGATTCTGGGTATCTGTTACGGTATGCAATATATGGTGGATTCTTTGGGTGGTAAAGTCATCGGCTCGGTCAAACGCGAATACGGATTTGCCGAGCTTTCCGTCAAAAAACAAAAAGGCATGTTCTTCGGGGTAGCTAAGAAAACTCAGTGCTGGATGAGCCACGGCGATTCAATAGGTACGCTGCCATCAGGTTTTGTCATTACCGCTTCCACCCCTAATACGCCGGTGGCGGCAGCCGAAGATGTCCAATGTAATTTTTACGGCCTGCAATTCCATCCTGAAGTCGTTCATACACAGGCGGGTAAAAAAATGCTGGCAAACTTCCTGTTCGATATCTGCCGCTGTAAAAAAACCTGGTCGATGAAATCCTTTGTCGCGCACACGCTGGAAGAAATCCGTCAGCAGGTAGGATCAGGAAAAGTCCTCCTGGGGCTTTCCGGCGGAGTCGATTCGTCCGTGGCCGCAGTATTGCTGCACAGAGCCATCAACAAACAACTTACCTGTGTGTTTGTGGACAACGGTGTGCTGAGAGCCGGCGAGGCCGAGCGCGTCATTGAAATGTTTAAAAAGCATCTCCAGATCAACTTGCGGTTTGCCCGTTCCGGAAATCTGTTCCTTAAAAAACTAAAAGGCGTGACCGATCCTGAAAAAAAACGCAAAATTATCGGCCGCACTTTTATTGAAGTATTCGACAAGGAAGCGCATAAAATAAAAAACGTGAAATTTCTGGCGCAGGGGACTTTGTATCCAGATCTGATCGAGTCGCGCTCCGCTTTCGGCGGCCCCAGCGCTGTGATCAAATCGCATCACAATGTCGGCGGATTGCCTAAGAAAATGAAACTCAAGCTGGTCGAGCCGCTCAAGCATTTGTTCAAAGACGAAGTGCGCCTGTTGGGAAAAGAGCTGGGATTGCCTGACGACGTGGTCTGGAGGCAGCCTTTCCCCGGACCGGGGCTCGCGATCCGCATCATCGGCGATGTCACCGCGCAACGATTATCGGTCTTGCGCAAAGCCGATACGATTCTGCTGGAGGAAATCCGCGCCGCCAATCTTTACTATAAACTGTGGCAGTCATTTACCATATTACTGCCGCTCAAAAGCGTGGGCATCATGGGCGATCAGCGCACATATGAAAACATCGTGGCGATTCGTGCGGTCGAAAGCGACGACGCCATGACCGCCGACTGGGCCAGATTACCGCAGGATCTTTTGGCGCGCGTTTCCACCCGCATTATTAATGAAGTGCGCGGCATCAACCGCGTTGTCTATGATATCAGTTCCAAACCGCCCAGCACCATCGAGTGGGAATAGAAATTTTTCCCCTCTCCCTTTGAGGGGAGAGGGTTAGGGTGAGGGTGGAAATACACGAATGATCTGACCCCTCCCCTCAATCCCCTCCCACAAGGGGAGAGGAAGTTTCTTAGGTGAATTGGTAAATTAAGTGCCAAAACGAAACGACATAAAAAAAATACTACTGATTGGTTCCGGGCCGATCATCATCAGCCAGGCCTGTGAATTCGATTATTCCGGCACGCAGGCCTGCAAGGCTCTGCGCGAAGAAGGTTATGAAGTAGTGCTCATCAACAGCAATCCCGCAACGATTATGACTGATCCGGAAATGGCCGACCGAACCTACATCGAACCCATTACACCCGAAGCAGTGGAAAAAATCATTGCGCGCGAGCGGCCGGACGCTTTGCTTCCCACTTTAGGCGGTCAAACAGGATTGAATACCGCTGTGGCGCTGGCCGAGGCCGGAGTGCTTAAAAAATACAATGTGGAAATGATCGGGGCATCGTTGGAAGTCATCCATAAAGCGGAGGACCGCGAAAAATTCCGGTACGCGATGGAAAAAATCGGCCTGCGCGTGCCCAAAAGCGGTTTTGCCCGTTCTCTGGATGATGTCCTGAAAATTGCCGACGAAATCGGCTTCCCCATTATTGTGCGCGCCTCCTTTACCCTCGGCGGCACCGGCAGTGGTGTGGCCTACAACCGCGAAGAATTGATGGAAATCGCCAAAGGTGGCCTGGATGCCAGCATGATTTCCGAAGTTATGATTGAAGAGTCGGTTTTAGGCTGGAAAGAATATGAACTGGAAGTGATGCGCGACAAAGCCAATAATGTCGTCATTATCTGCTCCATTGAAAATTTCGACGCGATGGGCGTGCACACAGGCGAGTCGATTACCGTCGCGCCGGCGCAAACCCTGACCGATCGCGAATATCAAAACATGCGGGATGCAGCTATCGCCATCATGCGCGAAATCGGCGTCGAGACAGGCGGTTCCAATGTGCAATTTGCCATTCATCCCCAAACCGGGGAAATGATTGTTGTGGAAATGAATCCGCGCGTGTCGCGTTCATCCGCGCTGGCCTCGAAAGCTACCGGCTTTCCGATTGCCAAAATCGCCGCCAAGCTGGCCGTCGGCTATACGCTCGACGAGATTCCCAACGACATTACCCGCGAGACTATGGCTTCTTTTGAACCGACGATAGATTACTGTGTAGTAAAAATTCCCCGCTGGACTTTTGAAAAATTTCCGGAAGCAGAAGATTTTCTGACAACGTCGATGAAGTCCGTCGGCGAAACTATGGCTATCGGGCGCACTTTTAAAGAATCTCTGCAGAAGGCGATACGTTCCCTGGAAATCGGCCGTTTTGCCTTGGGTCATGCTCTGCCGGAAGACTTGAAAGATAAAAAAGATTTTCTAAAAAGTAAACTAATCAAACCCAATTCACTGCGGCTTTTTTACATTGCCGCCGCACTGCAAAACGGGATGTCGATTGATGAACTCTATCAATTAACTAAAATCGATCCCTGGTTTTTGCATCAGCTTAAAGAAATAGTCGACGCGGAAACTGAGCTGAAGAATTCTGCTCCATCTGTGGAATTGCTTCGTGCAGCAAAGAAAATGGGTTTTGCCGATAGGGCGCTGGCTTCTTTTTGGAAAATGACGGAGCTGGAAATTCGTGAGTGGCGCGCGCGTGAAAAAATTATCCCGGTATATAAGCTGGTGGATACGTGCGCGGCGGAGTTTGAAGCCTATACACCTTATTACTATTCCACCTATGAGGCGGAAAATGAAACGAGGCCTTCCACTAAAAAGAAGGTGGCCATTATCGGCGGCGGCCCTAACCGCATCGGCCAGGGTATAGAATTTGACTATTGCTGTGTTCACGCCTCGTTTGCCCTGCGCGAAGAAGGCGTCGAGAGCATCATGATTAACTCCAATCCCGAAACAGTCAGCACCGATTATGATACATCCGACAAACTCTTTTTCGAGCCGGTAACGCTGGAAGACGTTCTGCATATTTTGCAGACGGAAAAACCAGAAGGAGTAATCGCTCAGTTTGGCGGCCAAACGCCTCTTAATTTAGCCAAGGGATTGGAGGCAGCCGGTATAAAAATAATGGGAACATCTCCCGATGCAATCGACCGCGCGGAGAATCGCGACCGTTTTCAGGAAATTGTCCGCAAACTTAACCTCAATCAACCCGATAACGATACGGCCCGGGATGTGGAAAAAGCACTAGCTGCCGCCGAACGAATCGGCTATCCGGTGCTGGTGCGGCCGTCTTACGTATTGGGTGGCCGTTCCATGGAAATCGTTTATGACGCGGAAACGCTCAAAACCTTTATGGCCAAAGCCTTGCTTGTTTCACCGGAACACCCAATCTTGATTGATAAATTTTTGGAGGACGCGATAGAAATTGATGTGGACGCCATCAGCGACGGTACAACGACGATTGTAGCCGGCATCATGGAACATATTGAAGAAGCGGGCATTCATTCGGGGGATAGCGCCTGTATTTTGCCACCCATGACTATTTCTGAGCCACTTTTGGAGTTGATTGAAAAACAGACGAAAATGCTGGCCGCAGAGCTTAACGTTGTCGGCCTCATGAATATTCAGTATGCCATTAAAGACGGCAAATTGTATGTGCTGGAAGTCAACCCCCGCGCGTCTCGTACTGTGCCGTTTGTCAGCAAGGCGATCGGCGTGCCCCTGGCAAAGCTCGCGACCAAAGTTATGCTGGGCAAATCTTTAAAAGAGTTGGGATTTATTGAAGCGCCTGAACCTAAGCATATTTCTGTCAAAGAAGCGGTTTTTCCGTTCAACCGTTTTCCCAATGTAGATGTTTTGCTGGGGCCGGAAATGAAATCCACCGGCGAAGTTATGGGAATAGATCACTCTTTTGGCCTGGCCTTTGCCAAATCACAAATGGCGGCAGGATTTAAAATGCCGACCAAAGGCACTATCTTTATCAGCGTTCATGATTATCATAAGGATAAGATCGTATCGGTGGCGAAGTCTTTTCAGAATATGGGTTTTAAGATAATTGCTACGAAAGGCACGGCTAAATATTTAAAGGAGCAGGGCATTGAAGCCGAGCTGGTTTTTAAAGTCAGTGAAGGAAGGCCGCATATTGTGGACTATATTAAAAACGGCGATGTTCAAATGGTAATCAATACCAGCATGGGGCGTAAATCTTCGCGGGACGCTTTGCATATCCGGCGGGGTGCTCTGATTTATAACATTCTCTACACCACAACCATTGCGGGCGCGCGCGCTTTGTGCGAAGCTATAGCGGCAATAAAAAGTGAGGATTGGCAGGTTTGTTCACTGCAGGAATATCAAAATAAATAAGGTGTCATTGCGAGGCGCGTAAGCAACGAAGCAATCTTATAAAGAGAGCATTTATGAAATCATTATTCGAAGAAAATTTAAATAAATCCATCTATCCCCGGGAGGAATGCGGCATTTTTGCCATTCACGGCCATGAAGATGCCTCCCGCGTAACCTTCTTCGGCCTTTTCGCCTTACAACATCGCGGCCAGGAATCCGCGGGCATTGTGAGTTCTGACGGCTGTCAGGTTTTTGAACACAAGGGTATGGGGCTCGTCTCCGAAGTTTTTAAAGAGCCCACCTTACAAAAACTTCCCGGTAAACTCGCTATCGGCCACGTCCGCTATTCCACAACCGGTTCTTCTACTCTCTCCAACGCTCAGCCCTTTTTAGTACATTTTGCCGATGAGTATTACGCGCTCGCGCATAACGGCAATATTCTCAACGCCCAAAATTTGCGTCAGGAGCTGGAAGACAGCGGCTCGATTTTTCAATCGACGATGGATAGCGAAGTCATTATTCATTTGATGGCGCACCATTTAAAAGAGGGTTTGGAAAAAGCTCTGACCGCC
>MGQN01000002.1:26539-28882 GCA_001797845.1 Deltaproteobacteria bacterium RBG_16_44_11
AATCATTGCCGCGCGCGATCCCAGAGGATTTAGACCATTGGCGCTGGGACAGCTAAACGGCAGTTGGGTGGTCGCATCCGAAACCTGCGCGTTTGATTTAGTCGGCGCTCAGTATGTTCGCGATGTCGAACCGGGAGAAATTATCATTATTGATGAAAAAGGCCTCAAAAGCTTAAAGCCCTTTCCCAAAGTCAAGCATTGTCACTGTATTTTTGAGTTGATTTATTTTGCCCGTCCCGACAGCCAGATTTTCGGGCAGAATGTTTATCTATGCCGCAAAAGATTGGGGCACGAGCTGGCGCGCGAATACCGGCCGGATGTGGATATTGTGATGCCTTTTCCCGATTCGGGCGTTTACGCCGCTTTAGGTTACGCGGAAGAAAGCGGCATTACCTTTGAGATGGGCATGATCCGTAATCACTACATTGGCAGAACCTTTATCCAACCGACTCAGCTGATGCGCGATTTTGGTGTAAGAGTAAAATTAAATCCGGTAAGGGAATTATTAGCCGGCAAGAAAGTGATGATTGTGGAAGATTCCATTATACGCGGCACCACCAGCCGCAATCGTGTGCAGAATTTGCGCGGAATCGGTATCAAGGAACTGCATATGGTCATCAGTTGCCCGCCCACACTTTATCCCTGCCCCTATGGCATTGATTTTTCCTCCAAGGGAGAATTGATTGCCGCCAAAGAAGAAAATGAAAAAGCCATTGCCAAATTCATCGGTCTGGATTCCCTGCACTACCTGACGGTAGAAGGGATGCTCAAAGCTACAGGCATGGGTAAGGATTGCTTTTGCCTGGCCTGTTACACCGGCGATTATCCCATTGCCCCGCCGGAGAAGATTGATAAGTATTGCATGGAAATGAAATAAATTAATACCGTTCCGCTTTCTTCGCCTAACTTTGTTGACTTCTTCGTCGGCGTCCTCAACGTATCAGTCAATACGCCTGCGGTGCCTCCTCCTTGTCGCCTCGTTATCCTTTAAAATCGAAACGGTTTAAAATAGGTAATGGTTTAAAATATGGGAATTATATACTTGACTCCCCCGCTATTACCGTTCTTAAATTAGTGTTTTACGCTAATACCGCGTATATGAAAATATCTCAAAATATCACGTGATATTTACGCTAATACCGCGTATATTTATGCCATGAGAAAGAGAATTAAACGGCTTGCTCATGGCCCTATACCAAATGATACCCCGCTCTCCCGCGCTCGGCTTGCCGCTGGTCTATCGCAAAAGGAAGCGGCGGCACTGGCGCGGAAAAAGCTCGGGCGCGGTAGCCCTCGCCAATGGCTGGTTTGGGAAAAGCCCGGCGCGAAATTTCCACCCGTCCTGATTGATTTATTGAAGGAGAAAGCAAATGGATAACATTACCATCAGCACCTTTCAGCTTTTCAGGTTATTCCCGGATCAGGAAAAGGACTTCATCGCATGAAGCGTGCACCACAAGCATTGAATAAAATCGTTGACAAGGTACTTGCCTATCGGCCAGCAACAAAAAATCCTATTATTAAAAATAAGGCCACGGTTGAAACGTGGTTGATTCCGCTGGAAGATATATACAAAAATGAAAATATGCGTCTCGATGCCAGTCACTATGACAGGCAAACAGAAGCCATACTTAAAGAATTAAAAAACACTGATTTTCCACTGAAACCATTATCCGAATTAGCTTCTATTAATCTTCCTGGACAATTCACCCGTATATGGGCGCAGGATGAGAATCACGGAATCCGATATATAAATGCAACCGATTTGATGAGTCTAACTGGAATTGGAATGTTCAGCGGTGACGCACGGTTTTTATCACGAGAATCAGATGTTGATATTGAAGAATTGACTATTCATACAGGCTGGATACTCTTAACTTGTTCCGGCACTATTGGGCGTGTTTTTTATGTGCCTGAGAGACTAGATGGATGGGTAGCGACCCATGACTTTATCAGGATCATTCCACATGATGATATTCCGGTCGGATTTTTACACGCCTATTTATCTTCACAGATGGCACAGAAACAAATCAACGCCCATACACACGGCGGACAGATTGACCATGTAACGCATCACCAAGTGGGAGGCATCATGGTCCCCATGCTTGCAAAAGAAAATATTTTAGAGATACACCGACGCACTATGCAAGCATTGAACCAAAGGGAAGAGGCAATAGCGAGCCTTGCAAAAACATCTGATGACATACAGGAAGCAGTCAAAACAAATCGTGGGTCGAAACATGGCAAACAATAACGTAACCTATCTTATTCCCCCCGGAAATATTCGCTGCTTCATTACGGGTAAACTTCGCAAAGATACACCGGAAGAAAATGTTCGTCAGA
>MGQN01000003.1:0-18218 GCA_001797845.1 Deltaproteobacteria bacterium RBG_16_44_11
GCTGAAGGCTGACTCCCTTGCTGACCTAACCACCCAATAACCTGAAGGTCACACGAGGTGGCGCGAGGTCACACGAGGGAACGCGAGGCTGAAGACCGAAAACCGGAAAATATAAAGTTGGGATAATGATGTTTTTGTTAACTAATGATGATGGGATTTATGCCAAAGGGTTAAGCTCTCTTTATGAGGAGCTTTCCCGCGAGGCGGAGTGTTTAATTGTGGCGCCGGAAATTGAACAAAGCGCTGTAGGACATGCTATTACTATTTTTCGTCCCCTGATGGTGCGCCGCGCCACAAAAAACGGGAAATTTTTAGGCTATGCTGTTTATGGTACACCTGCAGATTGTGTGAAAATCGGCATCAAGGAGTTAGCAGAAAAGCCGGTGGACATGGTCGTGTCGGGCATTAATCGGGGATCTAACGCGGGCATAAATGTACTTTATTCGGGCACAGTATCCGCGGCAACAGAAGCGGCCATCATGGGCGTTCCCTCTCTTGCTATATCCCTCGACACGCATAAAGAAGCGGACTTTACCTATGCTGCCAAGTTTGCCCGCAAAATGGCCAGGTTAATCTTAAACAATCCAACTCTTCGGGGCAGCGCCGTCAATATCAATGTTCCCTGCCTGCCTAGCAAAGAAATCAAAGGCGTCGTTGTTGTTCGGCAAGGTAAAACAAATATTATCGAGACTTTTGAAAAACGCATGGATCCGCGCGAAAACACTTATTACTGGATTTCCGATAAATATACAGCTGTGGCCGAGGAAGAAAACTCGGATGTTGCCGCTTTGGCCGCAGGTTTTGTAACGATTACACCGATTCAATACGATTTGACCAAATACGATTTGCTGGATTCGCTGCGGCAAATCGTTGCGAATGGTGAGCTGTAAAAAAAGCAAAACATCAGCGCGTCAGCAAGACGGGAATAGGGCTTTTTTTAATAACCTGGGATGTAGTACTGCCCATGAGCAGTGCACGCAGACGATTATGTCCAAAAGCTCCCATCACCATTAACTCCACCGCGCCTTCTTTGATAAATTTTATTATTTCTTCTGCTTCCTTGCCCGGCAGAACGATAACCGCGCAGTCGGCATCGAGGGCATCTGCGGCATTTTCTATTTCATTGGTGAGCGGGACAGCTTTTTGGGTATCTGACGAAATGACGACAGCAGTCAATGGCCATGCGTTTTGTTCGGATAGCTCTAAAGAAAGTTTAAGAGCTTTTTTGGCCGGTTCGCTGCCGTCGTAAGCAAGCCCCATACTTTCTATTTCCAAAAAGTTTTCAGGAGTGATCATTACAGGTTTACCGGAATTGCGGACAACAGCTTCGGCAACTGAACCGAGAAGACCACCTTCTTTTAAGTGAAAGTGTTCGCCTTTTTTCGCCATCAGGATTAAATCAGCGCTTTGGGCTTCTTCAATGATTATTTGACTGATTTTACCAATCGTCTTTTTTACTTCAACATTGGTATGTGATTTATTGCAGCGTTCAAGAAAAGCTTTTAGGCTGAAGTCGGCTTTTTCGTTAAGAGATGTTTCAATGGCTTCAAAGAAACCGTCATAAGGCGGCATCCCTACAGAACCGGAAATATCGGTAAGCATTGGTCCCTGAATCAGATTCACATCGATGACATAAAGACCAATTAAAGAAGCTTCGGCTTTACGGGCGATATAAATTCCGTATTCCAAAGCCGTAAGGCTGTTGGCTGAACCGTCGGTAGGAATGAGGATTTTTCGCATAGCGATCATGATGCTTTTTCTCTATAATACAAACATGATTACTTATCTTTTTTGTCGAAATGGGCTAAATCTTTCAGCAAATCAGCAATATCTTTTTCTTCCCAAATGCCTTCAGAGTCCTCAGCGCTTGTTTCATTAATATTAGACTCGTTTTCATTGAAAGTAAAAAACTTACCTATAATATTTCCGTTTTTGTAAAAAGCCTGCTCTCTAATCTGTCCGTTTTTCAAATAAGCCTTATATTCTCCCTCTCTTTTATCGTTTATAAAATATCCTTTTTCTTTGAGTTGCCCGCTTTTATAATAACAAATATACTCGCCGT
Organism: Deltaproteobacteria bacterium RBG_16_44_11; assembly: GCA_001797845.1. Classification (GTDB taxonomy): domain Bacteria; phylum Desulfobacterota; class Syntrophia; order Syntrophales; family Smithellaceae; genus UBA4810. The sequence goes on from MGQN01000003.1 coordinate 2,063, forward strand.
CAAATTTACCGTTTTTAAAATTTTCTTCTTCTCTTAATTCACCTGTTTTATAATAGCGACGGTAGAAGCCTTCGAGCTTACCCGCTTTGTAATTTTCCTCTTCTCTAATATGCCCGTTTTCGTAATAAGAAACATAGGAGCCATCCATTTTGTCATTAATGAAATTCGTTTTTTCCCTTACCTGACCGTTGTGATGATAAGTGGCCGCCTCGCCGTCTTTTTTGCCGCGAATAAAATGTAACTTTGCCATGATCTGACCATTATTGAAATAGGAAATATATTCGCCTTCTAATTTCCCTTCCAGCAGAAATTTACTTTCTTTAATGTTTCCATTAGGGAAAAACAATTTTTTTTCTTCAGGCGCAATGGTTGATTTGGTCATATAAAATATTATCTTGATGTTGTAGATAAAGCTTAATTAAGTTAATTTAAAAACTAAGATCATCATCGACATAGGTTATGATTTCATGCCCCGGCTATTTTGTTTAATGCCGCAAAATGATCCAATTTAGTCGGCCGTACAACTAATTATCTTAAAGCAAGTATTTTTATTTGATGTAGACAATTCTTTTTTTAAACAATCCTTTATGATAATGCAACTAAAAAAACTAAATCATTAACAGTTTAATTTTTTGAAAAAGCCGTCAAATTTGACAGCGCAATATTTTATTGTCTATAATAACGCAGATATGAAGATAAAAACAAAAAATATGCATGAGCTTGATGGGGATTCGTAATCAGAGTATAAATGTAGATGCATATTTAAAAATTTAAATATGCATGGAAAAACCATGGTAAAAAACTGAACACGGCTTAATTATAAAAAACAAAGGCGATGCAATGAAAAAGATAAAACTGGGCATAAGTTCCTGTTTGCTGGGTGAAAATGTGCGTTATGACGGCGGGCATAAATTGGATCGATTTCTCCAGGATACTTTGGGCCAGTATGTCGAGTATGTCTCGATTTGTCCTGAAGTTGAATGCGGTCTCGGTATTCCACGGGAATCTATGCATCTGGAGGGCGAACCCGAATCTCCTAGACTGATTACAACTCGCACCAGACAAGATATGACTCAGCGTATGGTGTATTGGGCGAGAAAGCGCGTTGTCCAATTGGAAAGAAAAGATCTTTGCGGTTTTATCTTTAAAAGCGATTCGCCCAGTAGCGGGATGGAACGTGTTAAAATCTATAATGAAAACAAAATGCCCGTTAAAAAAGGCGTGGGAATATTTGCCGGAATCTTCATGGAAAATTTTCCTTTACTGCCCGTGGAAGATGAAGGACGCCTTCATGATCCCGGCCTGCGCGAGAATTTCATCGAAAGGATATTTGCCTTAAAAAGATGGCGGGAGGCCTTAAACAAAGAACACAGCAAAAGAAGTCTGGTAGATTTTCATACGAGACATAAGTTATTGATTCTCGCGCACAGCCCCAGGCTTTATCAGGTTATGGGTAAGCTTGTGGCTGATCTAAAAAATATGTCTTTACAAGGGCTTAATAGTCAATATCAGGCTCTCCTTTTGGAGGCTCTGGCCATGAAAACAACGCCAAAGAAAAATGTCAATGTCCTGCAACACATGGTGGGATATTTCAAGCAACAATTATCCATCGGTGAAAAGAAGGAATTACTGAAAATAATCAATCATTTTCAGAGGGGTTACATTCCTTCGGTTGTGCCTGTTACCCTTATCAGCCATTACGTTCATAAGTACGATCAACCTTACCTTAAGGGGCAGGTATACCTAAATCCGCACCCGTTAGAGCTTCAACTTCGCAATCATGTTTGAAATAATTAAAACAATCTCGTTATTGATCATGCTAAATTTCATCTTGACAGCTATTTATTCGCTGTGCTACGAGTTTTTACAATTGAAAGAATAAGTGAGCTGAAGAAATGTTGGAAGTTATTTCCAAAAATAACTGGTGGTGGCAGATTTTAGATGTCTGCCCATAAGCTCGAACAAAAAAATGAGTATGGGCAGGGAAGCTCCTTCCCCTGACTCCACAAAGTAAAACAATGCCATGGGAAAGAAAAACATTCCATGGCATTGTTTTTAGGCCTATTCTTAAAAATACTTATTAATAAGGAGAAAAAAATGGAACAGGTAAAAGTACTACTGCAAGATCGTGAAATACCCAAAAAATGGTATAACATCGTAGCGGATTTGCCTACACCGATGAAGCCGCCCCTGCATCCCGGTACCGGTCAACCGGTAACGCCTAATGATCTGGCGGCAATTTTCCCGATGAACATTATTGAGCAAGAAGCTTCTGGTAAGCGGTGGATAAAAATTCCGGAAGAAGTCTTGCAAAAGTATTTGCTCTGGCGTCCATCACCTCTTTACCGTGCTTACAATTTTGAAAAACTGCTCAATTGTCCTGTGAAGATATACTATAAAAATGAAGGCGTTAGTCCTGCGGGTTCACACAAACCCAATGCAGCTGTTCCTATGGCTTATTATAATAAGATGGCGGGAACAAAAAAAATGGTTACGGAAACCGGCGCAGGACAGTGGGGCAGCGCATTGGCCATGGCTACCCAAATGTTCGGTTTGGAATGCCGCGTTTATATGGTGAAAATAAGCTACGAACAAAAGCCTTACCGGCGCATACTTATGAATACCTGGGGAGCCGAATGTATTCCCAGTCCCAGTAATTTAACGCAAGCGGGTAGAAATGTTTTAGCGGAGCATCCCGATTCTCCCGGAAGCCTGGGTATCGCCATCAGCGAAGCAATTGAAGATGCCGTGACCGGTAAAAATGCACGTTACGGTTTGGGCAGTGTCTTGAATCATGTCCTGCTCTATCAGACAATAATCGGTTTGGAAGCGCAAAAACAAATGGAAAAAATAGGTGTTTATCCTGACGTGGTTATGGGATGTTGCGGCGGCGGCAGCAACTTTGCCGGAATTGCTCTACCTTTTGCCTGTGATAAGATTCACGGGAAAAACGTGAAGCTAGTGGGCGCTGAACCATCTTCTTGCCCCAGCATGACCAAAGGGCCTTTTGCGTATGACTTCGGCGATTTAGCTAAGACGACACCACTGCTCCCCATGTATACTTTAGGGCACGACTATATTCCCGCGCCAATACACGCAGGAGGATTGCGCTACCACGGTATGGCACCCATTGTCAGTCATTTAGTACGGGAAAAAATTATTGAAGCCCGAGCTTATGATCAACTAAAAACTTTTGATGCCGGTGTCAAATGGGCGCGCACGGAAGGCTTTGTGCCGGCGCCGGAGACCAATCATGTACTGGCGGCAGTTGTGGATGAAGCCCTGCGTGCCAAACAAGAAGGGAAGGAAAAAGTCATCCTCTTTAACTGGAGTGGTCATGGTTTAGTTGATCTTGCCGCCTATGATGCTTATTTATCCGGTAAGTTACAAGCTTATGAATTGCCTGACGAGGAGATCGCACGCGCTTTAAATGCCATTAAGGATTTCCCGAAACCTTAATAAATCTCAACGATATTTTGCTGGAAAAACCGTCAAGAAATAAAACCCTTGACGGTTTTTCTTTTTTTCGCCAACCTATTTGGCAATGGAACAGGAAATAAACAATAAGCAGATACGCTGTCCGCGCTTGGGCGATGAAATTCCCCTTTCTTATTGTTTGAAAGAATCCGGCGATATGCCCTGCTCGCGCATTATAAGTTGCTGGTCTCCTTACTTTAGTATAGAGGTTTTTTTAAAAGAAAAATTGATACCCGAAAAGTGGGATAATTTTATCAATTTTCAGTCAAAGGATAAAATTCCAAGCCTTATTGAACTTATCGAGAATGCAAAGGCAAAAAAATGAAGAATTTAGATTTATTTAACCTCGGAGAAGCAGGAAACACAAAGGATTCGGCGCCGCTTGCCGAAAGGATGAGGCCGCAAAAGCTTTCCGAATATGTCGGCCAGCCTCACCTTTTAGGAGAGGGCTGCTTGCTCAGGCGCGCTATTGAAGAAGATAAACTTTTTTCTATGATTTTTTGGGGACCGCCCGGTTCAGGAAAAACCACTTTGGCCAGAGTTTTGGCCAGTGAAACTAAATCAAAATTTGTCAGCTTTTCCGCCGTTCTTTCCGGCGTGAAGGAAATTCGCGCGGTAATCGATGAAGCAAAAGCATTGTGGGAGGGGAAAAAGAAAAAGATGATTCTCTTTGTCGATGAGATTCACCGTTTCAATAAAGCCCAGCAAGATGCTTTTTTGCCGCACGTGGAAAGCGGCCTGATTACATTGATTGGTGCGACAACGGAAAACCCTTCTTTTGAAGTTATTGCTCCTCTTCTATCGCGTACGCGTGTTTTGATCTTAAAACCATTCTCCGAAGAAGATTTGGTAGCTATCGTTGAGCGCGCCCTGAAAGATGAACAAAAAGGTTTAGGCCGCTTTGCCGTCAAGACAGATCCCGCCACTATTCTTTATATTGTTCGCTTAGCCGATGGAGATGCCCGCAGCGCCCTGAATAATCTGGAGGCTATCGTATCTATGGTACAGAGCCTGCATGCTGATAAAAGAGTTGTCACGCTGGAATTTGCCCAGGAAGCCTTGCTGAAAAAAGCGCTTTTATATGATAAAGACGGCGAAGAGCATTATAATTTAATTTCGGCTTTCCATAAGAGCTTGCGCGGCAGTGATCCTGATGCCGCTTTGTATTGGTTGGGCCGGATGCTTATTGCCGGAGAAGATCCGCTTTACATTGCGAGGCGCATGATACGCTTTGCCTCGGAAGATGTTGGAAATGCCGATCCGCAGGCATTGGTTATTGCCGTCGCCGCCCAACAGGCCTTTCATTTTATTGGCCTGCCAGAGGGAGAATTGGCGCTGGCTCAGACGGCGATTTATCTGGCAGTAGCCCCTAAAAGCAATGCGCTTTACACGGGTTTCGGTAGCGTCAGGGAAACAATTAGCCAAACAGGTTACTTGCCGGTACCACTGCATATTCGCAATGCGCCTACGAAATTAATGAAAGAGCTTGATTACGGTAAAGATTATAAATATGCTCACGATTACACTGAAGCTTACGTTGTGCAGGAATACCTGCCGGAAAAACTGCACGGGCAACACTTTTATCGCCCCAAAGGGGCAGGTTTCGAAAAAACCATAAAAGAAAGACTGGATGCCTGGCAACAGATAAAAAAAAGTGCTGAAGATGAAAAATAAATCGCTTTTACACAAAAAGAAAGGGAGGCTTGGTTGGAGCCTCCCTAGGAGTGAAGAGAGAAGGCTAAATGCCTTCCAGGTTAATCTGCTGCCGGCTAGTTATGCCCGTTATTTTAGTCGACAATATTAACAATTTGATCTTAACTACAGCATTTATCGTGCCGTAATTAGTTTAATTTTCTTAACTACTTGTAATAATGGAAAAATAATCTAAAAACGCTATTTTTTAAAACAAATAAGCCGTTTGTTTTTACGGCAATAAATGTCGGGAAATATAGCGGTCAATTTCAATAAATATAATAAGTACAGTCATTTATAGATTTTAGACGATATTTCTTTCCCTTTCGACAAAAATGTCGATTTTTTTAGGGATTAAGCGTTGACATTTCCTGCCAATAGCTTAAAATGACCGGCAAAATTAAGAATTAAGGATAAAAATGCGTTTTTTCAATAAAAAAGAATTAATCGTTGGCAGGAAAGCCCGAAAGCATAATGGTGCCATTCTCCAGCCTTTAGCTGTTGGTATTGTCAGCGCCGTTTTAGTCGTCTTAATCTTAATTATGGGGTTGCTGGATATTAGAAGGAGCGAAGACAATCTCGTAGGATTTATGGAAGATCAGGCCTTAAGCACGATTAGCGTGTTGCAGCGATTAACCGAAGAAAATTTAAAAAGCATCATTGCAACACCAGAGAAAAAAGGAACAAATTTTAAAACGGCCAGCGAAGAGGAAGCCGCTTATTCCAAAAAGTGGGTGATTGAAGCTATAACGGATTTGGGTCGAAAGGTAGATGAGCAATGGAGAAAAGGGAAAATAAGCGATAATTATCTGACGCAATTTGCTGCGGATAACAATTTTTGGTATCTGGCCGTATTAGACCGCGAGGGAAACGCGGTTTATCAAAGCGGACCTTTACAGACGGATATGCTTGAGGCGAGAGAACTGAAAAAAAGCGGCCGAAATTTGACTACCCTGGAAATAATGGAAAAAATTCGTGCCAAGCAGGGAATCGGCTTTGTCGTCTTGCGGCGTAAAGATTATAGCGGCATGGTGGTTATGAATCTGGATAAAGAAGGATTGATTTATTGGAGCCTCAAGGTTGCCGTAGAAAAGGGAATTAAAAAAATAGGTGAAGGCCACGGCATCGTTTATATGCAAATTATCAACGATCAGAAAAAGATTCTCAGCAGTGTCGGCAAGCCAACCCATGCTTTAAAAAACAGTGATTTCAATTATAAAGAAATTTTAGCAGGCAAGATAAAAATTGCGAGCAGAAAAGTAGATTCCGGTGAAAACAAAATTTTAGATCTGGCGGCGCCATTGTCTTTGGATAAAGCAGTTGTCGGTATTGTCAGAATGGGTCTCGATCGCGGTTCGATGGATCAAATCATCGCTGAAAGCAAGCAGAATATTTTTATTTTTATGGTTTTTATCGTCATCATTGCCTTATTATCTATGTGGCTGCTTTATTATGACCAGAATCGCCACCTGGCCGGTATTATTGAAATGGAAAGGCAGTTGGAGAAAGCGGAAAGGCTTTCTTCTCTCGGGCAGTTGGCGGCGGGCGTGGCGCACGAAATTCGTAATCCTTTGAACGCTATAAGCATGGCCACACAGAGACTGAAAAGAGATTTTATTCCACCTGATTCCACCAAGGCAGAGGATTTTCAGAATCTTTCCGGCGTTATTAGAGATGAGATTAAACGTCTTGACGGAATTATTGAAGAGTTTCTTTCTTTTTCCAAAAGCCGCAGATTAGAATTGCGCGATTTTTCGATTACGGAAATTTTACAAAAAATCGTCAGTCTTATTCGGGAAGAGGCTTCCGCACGCGGAATTACTATTGAAACAAAGTGGCGGCATTCTCCGGCAATAATACCGATAGACATAAATAAATTGCAGCAGGCATTCCTCAACTTAATCAAAAACGCTATGGAATCCATGCCCGCTCAAGGAAAGATTTCCATTATGGTGGACAAGGAAGGGAAAAATTATATTGTTGTGAGCATTTCGGACACGGGTTGCGGCATGACGGCTGAAGAAATCGAAAGAATTTTTAATCCCGAATACACGACTAAAGAAAAAGGAGTCGGTTTAGGAATACCTTTAGCCAACGAAATCATTCGTGGCCATGGAGGGGAAATAAGGGTGATCAGCCGGAAAGGCGAAGGAACGACATTTGAAGTTATTTTACCGCGGGAACGATTCAACGAAAGGCCATTGAAAGATAAGGGATAAAATCATGCAAAAATTGAGTATTCTTATTGTTGAAGATGGCCAATCACAGCGGGAAATGTTGCGGGATTTTTTACTTGCCGAAGGTCATAATGTCGCAGAAGCCGAAAATGGTGAAAAAGCAATTGAAACAGTTTTGAACAATCATTTTGATTTAATCCTCCTGGATTACAAAATGCCCGGCATGGACGGCTTGGAAGTGCTCAAAGAGATAAAGCACATTAATCCGGAGATAGATGTTGTCATTATTACCGCTTACGGCACCATCGAAACGGCGGTGGAAGCCATAAAGGTCGGGGCGGTTGATTACATTACCAAGCCGGTAGAGCTCGACGAGTTATTAATACTGGTCAACCGGGTGGCCGAGCGAAGACAGCTCATCAGAGAAAACGAACTTTTAAGAGAAGAATTAGGGAAAAAAGGCATTACGGCCGATAAAATAGTTTACAAAAGTCCGCGCATGGCGGAAGTAATCAATATGGCGGGACGTGTGGCTGCCAGCAAGGCATCTGTTCTGATTCAAGGGGAAAGCGGAACGGGAAAGGAGCTGTTGGCGCGACTGATTCACCAATTGAGCCCCCGGGCCAATAAACCGATAATTGTTGTTAATTGTGTGGCCCTGCATGAAAATTTGCTGGAGAGCGAATTATTCGGTCATGAAAAAGGATCTTTTACCGGAGCGACTTCCCGCCGGATCGGCCGTTTTGAAGAAGCAGACGGTGGTACACTTTTTCTTGATGAAATAGGAGAGTTGACTCCATCCGTGCAGGTTAAGTTATTGCGCTTTTTACAGGAACGGGAATTCCAGCGTTTAGGCAGCAACACGAATATTCAAGTTGATGTCCGGGTAATCAGCGCGACAAACCGCGATTTGGAAGTGCAGGTTAAAGAGGGGACTTTTCGCGAAGATCTCTTTTACCGGCTAAAAGTTGTTACGATGTCGCTGCCGCCGTTAAGAGAGAGAAAAGAAGACCTGCGCATTTTAATCAATCATTTTATCGATAAGTTTGCCAAAGAAAATGGTAAAAATATAAAAGATTTGACATCTGAGGCGCGGGATTTGCTTTTGAAATATGATTATCCGGGAAACGTGCGCGAATTAGTCAATATTTTGGAGCGAGCTGTGGTTATTGCGCGTGACGAATACATTACGACAGACGACCTGCCTTTTCAAGCGGCAACTCTTGCTCGCAATTCGGATAAGAAGCCGGCCAGCCTTTTGCGGGAGTCCGTGGAAGTATTGGAAAAAAAATTAATTGCCGGAGCGATGGAACAAGCTGAAGACAACCAAACAAAAGCCGCCGAAATTCTCGGCCTGTCGGAACGTATGTTGCGTTACAAATTGAAGAAATATTCATCAAAAAATTAGTTTGCGCGTTTTATTGCCATCACGCAAGAAACTTCGGCAACAATTTCATCAACACGTTCACAGTTAGTTACTGTTTCGTGAAGCGTTTCTTCATTTCTGTAAGTATTGAAAAGTGTTTTCTTTCCTCTTCAATAACTTGTTCGATTGTGCCGTGTTGCGCTGCCGGCACCAATTTCTTGATTTCATGATAGTAGAGAATTGAATCCAACTCGCGTCTGATGGCAAAGTCGAAAGCGGCAATGGTATCCTTAACTTTTGAAAGTTCTTTGTCCATAGCTTCTTTGGTAAAAATTATATTATTATCCACATAAGATCGCAAATAAGCGTTGTATTCGCCTTCGTAACTTTCCGGCGTATTGGATTTTTCCATTTTGGCGAATATTTGCTCGAAAATCTTTTTGTGTTTTACTTCTTCAAGCGCCAAATGGGCGAAAAGTTCTTTTGCCTCCTGTTGTTTGGCGATTTGTTCGGCAAATTTATAAAAGTTAACGCCGTTTTCTTCGATGCGGATGGCAACTTCCACTATATCACTTGCTGCAAAAACACTCATATTAAATGCCCCCTGTTTTTATAATGATTTTATGCTGTAAGTTTGCGCATATTTTTTTAACTAATGCAATAATTTTACTTTTATTAGATTAGAGCCACTTTTTCTTTTTAAAATATATTAACATTAGTAATGCGACGGCCAACATAACACCCAAAACGCCGTAATAACCCCAATGAAATTCCAACTCCGGCATAAATTTAAAATTCATACCGTACACTCCCGCGAGGAATGTCAGCGGCATAAAAATAGTGGCAATAATGGTCAAAACTTTCATGACTTCGTTGAGTTTATTACTTATTGAAGAGAGATAAATATCCAGCATGCCGGAGATCATGTCCCTGAATGTTTCCACGGTATCAATGACCGCAATGATGTGATCGAATATATCCCTGAAATAAATACCGGTGGATTTATTGATCAGGGGCGAATCTAACCTTTCTAGCGAACTTATCGCTTCCCTCAGCGGCCATAGCGATTTTCTCAAGAAGATCAATTCTCTTTTAAAGTTATGAATAGCATGGAGTGTCGCGGGAGTCGTTTGATTCAATAAAGCGTCTTCAAGATGTTCCATATTTTCTTCCATACCCTCCAGCATAATAAAGTAATTATCCACGATGTTATCTATAATGGTATGAGCCAGATAATCGGCTCCCTCCTTTCTAATCCGGCCTTTATTTTTACTTATTTTTTCTTTGATTGGTTCGAAAAAATCGCTTTCTTTTTCTGTAAAAGAAAGAATAAAATCTTTTCCTAAAATAATACTTATTTGGTCGGAAAGTAAATTTCCATTTTCCTGGCCGTGAAAGTTTTTCAGGACCAGATATATGTAATCGCCATAATCTTCCATTTTCGGGCGTTGATCAGTGTTGAGAATATCTTCCAGGACAAGTGGATGCAAGCCAAAAAGCTCGCCAATATCTTCGAACAATTTAATATCCTGCAAGCCATCAATATTAATCCAGGTAATCCCTTTCTTATTTTCTTCATTATTGAGGTGCGCCAACGCTTCCAGATGTTTTTCCGAATAAAATGTTGCGTCATAACGGATAAGGGTAATTTTTGATTTCTCCGCATATCTGTTGCCGATATGAATTAAACTGCCGGGGGGAAGCCCTGTTTTTTTCGATCTTTTCACTGTTCTATGACGCATAGTTACCTCGCTAATATGCTTTCCTTTTTACTTTAATAATTACGCGAGTTGTTTGTTCCTTTTCTTCAGGAAAATATACGCCGGCAGGCAAGATAATTTTTGCTTCGATTGTTGTTGTAAAAAGTATTTTTTGCAGGTCAATTGGCTCTGTTTCGATTTTAATTTTTTCCGGATTGACACGAGGATCCAGCAGGGCACGCACTTTCACCGGTGTGAGACTGATTCTTTGCAGGGAAATATTTTCCGGTAAATGGTTTTGTGTGTTTACTTTTACCGGCAGAGTCCGGGCAATTAATTTATTGGCATAAATATAAGTCGTCGCCGGCTTTATTTCGGTAACGGCCAGATTTGAAGGCGCGTTAACCATGTCTTTGGAGAAGACAAATTCATGCTTTTTATCCGCTATAGCGGATAAATCCAAAGACAGTTTCAGTGAGCGTTCATCCAGTAAATAAAATGCTTGCTGGGGTCCTTGAAGAATTATCTTTGCTTCGGTCAGGCGTGGTTCGTCAATGTGCCAATTTTGCGGAACATTTTTATATTCAATGGGAATGATAAAATCGCGCCGGGCGATTTCTCTCTGGTAACCGAAGGCAACCCATAAAACACAGGCCAAAATAAGGGCGATAATTTTCTCCCGGGCATTTTCTTTGAACCAGGCAATTGCCGGATGTGATTTTTTTGCCGGTATCTTGCGGATGTAAAATTGATCCAATACTTTATGCAGAGCAGCGGCATTGTCTGCTTTGGTCAATGTACCTTGATAGGTAGTTGATATTGTTCCATTTTCTTCTGAAACAACAATGCAAAGCGCATCGGAACGCTCCACAAGTCCAATCGCGGCAGTGTGGCGAAGGCCGATATTATCGTATCTGGCCGTATTTGTGGAAAGCGGGAGATGGCAGCCGAACATTTTAATGCGGTCGCCTTTGATAATTACGGCGCCATCATGGCCGATGGAGTGCGGGTCAAAGATGCTTTCCAGAAGAGGTTCGCTGATCAGCCCATCCAGCTTTGTTCCGCCGTTTAAGTGTCTATCCAGAGGATCATCGCCCTGTATGACAATTAAAGCTCCAACACTGTCTTCAGCCAGATTTGCTACAGTATGTATGATTATTTCCGTGGCTTTTTCCATTTCGGACAAGGGGCGGATTTTTCCCCTGAAATTTCCCAGCAACGCCAACCTTTCAAAAATGTTGCGCAAATCTTCTTGAAAAATAACCACCAGGACAAAAAGTACAATGGCAAAAAAAGATTGCAGGACGATAGTAGTGAGATAAAGCTGAAAAAAACGAGCGGCGATGTAGACGCCGCCAAGAAGCATGATCCCGATAAGTACAAAACGGGAAGCTCTGGCTCTAAACCATATTAAAAATGCAAAGATCATGATGGCAATAATCGCGATATCCATAATATCCTGTATCCGGACACTTTTTATGACGGATAAAGCGAAATTTACCAATTCCATGGGACTCCCGTTTTGCCTTTTATAAGTTTGATACAAAGTATATATAAATAAAATTTGCTATGTGTCAAGCAGGATTGAAAAAATGTACGGATTATTTATAATCATTTAAAATTGAGGGGGAATAATCGGCAGCGGAAAGGTTAAAGACAGAGGCCGGCAGGCTACATTAAGGTGAAAAACCAAAATTAGGTTACAATCGGGCAAATTAAAAAAAATGTTGACAGATAATTATCTTGTTGTTATATGGTTACCGAAATAACAAAAAAAGAAAGCGCGTTATGCAAAAAACAGTTAAAATATTGTCATTAAATAATTGGTGGTGGTGGAACCTCACAGGGAGGATTTTCCGCCGCTGATATTTTTTAATTAAAATCAAAGCCGTGGAGAGCCTCCGGGATCTTCACGGCTTTTTTATTTATAGCACATTCAAAGGCCGTGATAAAAAAATCACGGCCTTTTTTATTAATGAGGCTCAAATATTACAAGCAAAGCGCGGTAATATTTGCAAGCCGAATTAATCCCAGGAGCGAAGTACCCTGAATAACCTGAAGGTCACCGTGGGGGCATCTACGACGACGCGGGATCGGGCACTCGCTGAAAACGAACGCAGTGAAGTTTGAAGCGTAAGTGGAATTAATCCCCGCTGCAGGCAGGGGATGAATATAAGGAGAAAATTATGTATCAGCCCGGTTTTGCTCAGTTTGAAAAGTTAGCTCAAAGCGGAAATCTGATTCCGGTCTATCGGGAAATACTGGCCGATGTGGAAACGCCGGTTTCCGTTTTAATGAAACTCCAAAACAAAGACCACGTTTATCTTCTGGAAAGTGTTGAAGGAGGCGAGAAGTGGGGCCGGTATTCTTTTTTAGGGACAGATGCCGGTGTTGTGTTCAGAGTCCATGGTGATAAGATCATTATCCAGGAGAAGGGAAGAACCACAACCCGCGAGTATAAGGGTAATCCGCTGAGTGGGCTTCGCGATTTGCTCAATCGCTATAAACCCGTTTCCATTTCCGGCCTGCCGCGGTTTTACGGCGGCGCGGTAGGTTTCCTGGGCTATGAAATGGTGCGCTACTTTGAAAAACTTCCGCCAAGTCCGCCGGACGATCTGAATCTGGACGAAGCTGTTTTTGTCATCAGCGATTCCATCATGATTTTTGATAACGTGCGCCATACGATCAAGGTAGTCGCCTGTGCCTATACAGAGGGAACAGATTCACTGGAAGAGAGTTATGATGCTTCGTGCCGGAAGATTGAAGCGATGATCGAAACGATTTCGGCAGCTGCATCTCATAAACCAGCCGCCGCCACGGGGAGTGAAGTTAATTTTAAATCCAATATGACGCCGGATCAATACAAAGCCGCCATTGAGAAAGCCAAAGAATACATTGTCGCGGGAGATATCATTCAGGTTGTTCTTTCGCAGCGTTTTGAGACTGATTGCCGCTCCAATCCCATCGATCTTTACCGGGCACTGCGTTTTGTAAATCCCTCGCCTTATCTTTTCTTTCTCAAGGTAGATGATCTGACGCTTATCGGTTCTTCGCCGGAAGTAATGGTGCGCAAAGAAGAAGATACCGTGGAATTGCGTCCGATTGCCGGCACAAGAAAAAGAGGCAAAACCGAGCAGGAAGACCGGGCTCTATCCGATGAATTGCTCTCCGATGAGAAAGAACGTGCGGAACACGTGATGCTGGTTGATCTGGGGCGCAATGATCTGGGGCGCGTGGCTCAAACCGGCAGCGTTCAGGTGAATCAATATATGGTTGTGGAAAAATATTCTCATGTCATGCATCTGGTATCTAACGTGCGCGCGCAGTTGGCCAAAGGCAAGGACGCCTTCGATGTTTTAGCGGCGACATTTCCGGCGGGTACCTTGACCGGCGCTCCCAAAGTCCGGGCGATGGAAATTATCGGTGAGCTGGAAAAAGTAAAAAGAGGGCCCTACGGCGGCGCGGTAGGATATTTCAGTTTCAGCGGCAATATGGATTTATGCATCACCATCCGGACGATGGTTTTAAAAAACGGCAAAATTTATGTCCAGGCGGGAGCGGGGATTGTTTATGATTCCATTCCCGAATCGGAGCATCAGGAATCGCTCAACAAATCACGAGGCATGCTGCAGGCCGTGCGCCTGGCGGTTGGCGGCTTTGAAATTAAGAATGGTAATTGATTTTTCAATTCCTCTCCCTCGAAGGCCATGGTGCCCTTCAGGGTAGAGAGGGTAAGGGAGAGGGTGAAAATAGTGAAACACCCCTCCCCTCAATCCCCTCCCGCAAGGGGAGGGGAAATTACTTTGGAGATAGTATATGATTTTGATGATCGATAATTACGATTCCTTTACCTTCAATATAGTGCAGTATCTGGGGCAAATGGGTGAGGTTGTGCAGGTGTATCGCAACGATAAGATAAAAACGGAAGAGATAAGACGTCTGAAACCTCAGGCCATCTTCCTTTCCCCGGGCCCTTGCACGCCGCGCGAGGCGGGAATTACGGTTGATGTTGTTCGCGAATTTTATAAAGATGTGCCGATTATGGGAATATGCCTGGGGCATCAGGCCATAGGTTACGCCTTTGGCGGCGATGTCGTTGGTGCTTCGCGCATTATGCACGGCAAAACTTCGCCGATTATCAATGACGGCAAGACAATTTTTGTCGGACTTCCCAATCCTTTTTCCGCCGGGCGCTATCATTCCCTGATTGTAAAAAGAGAAACACTCCCCGCCTGTCTGGAAATAAGCGCGCATACGGCCGAAGGTGAAATAATGGGATTGCGGCACAAGGAGTTTCCCGTTGAAGGTATTCAGTTCCATCCGGAATCAGTGCTGACACCGCAGGGCAAACGCATTATTAAGAATTTTTTGAAATATACAGGGCGAAAGGAGCATTTATCATGATTAAAGAAGCAATTGATAAAGCAGTTAAAAAAACCGATCTGCGCGAAGCGGAAATGATGGCGGCAATGGAAGAAATTATGGACGGCACAGCTACGCAGGCTCAAATTGCTGCGTTAATCACGGCTCTGCGTATGAAAGGCGAAACGGTGGAAGAAGTCACCGGCGCGGCGCGCATCATGCGCCAGAAAGCTACCCGGGTGAATGCCTGCGCTACAACCATAGTTGATACCTGCGGGACCGGCGGTGATTCCCTGAACACTTTCAATATTTCGACCACCGCGGCATTCGTTGTGGCGGCGGCTGGCATTGTCGTGGCCAAGCACGGCAATCGCGCGGTTTCCAGCGGCTGCGGCAGCGCCGACGTCCTGGAGGCTCTGGGCGTGAATATCAGCGCCGGTCAGGAAATTGTCGAAGAATGCGTTCAGCAAATCGGCATCGGCTTTCTTTTCGCGCCGAAACTGCACGGCGCCATGAAATATGCCATCGGGCCGCGGCGCGAAATTGGCATCCGCACAATTTTTAATATGCTGGGGCCGTTGACCAATCCGGCGGGAGCAACCGCTCAGCTTCTGGGTGTGTATGATCCGAAGCTTACCGAAATGTTTGCCGATGTATTGAAAAATATGGGCACAAAGAGAGCTTTTGTCGTGCACGGAATGGATGGTTTGGATGAAGTTACTCTTTCGCGTGAAACCCGCGTGGCCGAACTAAAAAACGGGATTGTCAAAACTTACAACATCAATCCGGTTGATTATTTCGGGCAAACATATCCGCTGGAAGCTATACGCGGCGGGGATCCCGCCCTAAACGCGCAAATAACCAGAGATGTTCTTTCCGGGAAAAACGGCGCCTGCCGCAACATCGTCTTGATTAATTCGGCTCTCGCCATTATCGCGGGAGAAAAAGCGGATAATGTTAAAGATGGAATTAAGCTTGCCGCGGATTGCATTGATAGCGGAGCGGCAGTCAAGAAACTGCAAGCACTGATTGAACTGAGCAACTCTTGAGGCTCTTGTAAAAAAAATTTTCTTGTCATTGCGAGTCCGCAACGGCGGACGAAGCAATCTGACATAGTCGTTGCGAGGGTTTAGCCCGCGGCAATCTCAAAAGTTCCTTCGTTTTGTTCAAGAGATGGCTTCGTCACTACGCTCCTCGCCATGACAGGTTTAGTAAAGGATAACATGATTCTCGATAAGATTATCGAAACTAAAAATGATGAAGTGGCGCAGTTGAAAAAACACACAACTGCGTCCGCTTTGAAAAAATCAATAGCTGGGCTTCCACCATGCCGGAATTTTGAGAAGGCCGTCAGCGGGAAGGATTGTTCGATTATTGCCGAA
>MGQN01000003.1:18273-20003 GCA_001797845.1 Deltaproteobacteria bacterium RBG_16_44_11
AAATTGCCGCTATTTATGAACAAAACGGCGCCGCCGCAATTTCCGTGTTAACTGATGAGAAATATTTTTGCGGCCATAAAGACTATCTGAGCCGGATAAAGAAGCAGGTTGGGCTTCCTATCCTGCGAAAGGATTTTATTGTCGATCCCCTGCAAATTTATGAAACTCGCGCCATAGGCGCCGATGCTATTTTGCTTATCGCGCGCGTTTTAGGACAGAAGCTCGCCGAATTTATTATTTTGGCCGAAGAGCTTGGTTTGAGCGCACTTGTGGAAGTGCATACGGAAAAAGAGTTGGATTTAGCTCTGGCCGCTGATGCTAAAATTATCGGCATCAATAACAGAAACCTTGATACTTTTGTTACCGACATCAACACCAGCCGTAAGCTTTTGTGTCAAATTCCGGCGGGAACAATTGTCGTTGCGGAAAGCGGTATTGTGTCGCGGGCCGATATTGACTTGCTCATGCAAGATGGCATATATTCTTTTTTAATTGGCGAAGCGTTGATTACAGCGCCCGATATCGGGAAAAAATTGCAGGAATTAAAAGGATAAGGCGGGTATGACGCAAGTTAAAATTTGCGGGATAACTAATGAGGAAGACGCGCTTTTAGCGGCGAACTTTGGCGCGTCAGCGCTGGGCTTTATTTTTTATCCGCCGTCTCCCCGCTATGTGAAAAAGGAAACTGTGCGGAAAATTATCAAAAAATTACCGCCAAACTTAGTGAGTGTAGGTGTTTTTGTCAATGAAAGCGCCGAAAAAATAAAAGAGATTATGGAATATTGCGGCCTGGATTTTATTCAACTTCATGGTGATGAATCCGCGGAATTTTGCCGCAAATTTCCTGCGTCAACAATTATTAAAACCGTCTCTTTGCGCGGCGAACAGGATTTAGTCAATGCTTTTGGCTACCATGTTGCCGCGATTTTAGTGGATAGACGCCACGCGGGCCTTTACGGCGGCACAGGCAAAAAAGCCAATTGGGAGCTGGCTTCACGTATAAAGAGTAAAAAGCCGCTAATTCTCTCCGGCGGGTTGAATGAAGAAAATGTAAGAGAAGCCATAGAGAAAGTAACACCTACCGCGCTGGATATTAATAGCGGTGCCGAAAAATCTCCCGGGAAAAAGGATAATGAAAAACTGGAGCGGATATTTGATATTGTGCGAAAAGCTGATTACGCTAAAGATAATACAGAATTAATTTTTACAAAGAGGGAAAAATGAATAAATCTCTGCCTGATAAAAACGGACATTTCGGCATCTTCGGCGGACGTTACGCCGCCGAGATCTTGATGCCCGCGTTAATTGATTTGGAAAAAGCTTATAGCAAGGCTTTTAAGGATAAATCATTTCAAAAGGAGTTCGCTTATTATTTGCGTCAATACGCGGGAAGGCCGACGCCGCTGTATTATGCCCAACGGATGACAAAAGCTTTAGGCGGCGCCAAAATTTATCTGAAACGCGAGGACTTGAATCATACTGGCTCACACAAAATAAACAACACGCTGGGACAGGCGCTTTTAGCCCGGCGGATGGGGAAAAAGAAAGTTATCGCCGAAACGGGAGCCGGTCAGCATGGCGTAGCTACAGCCACAGTGGCGGCGCTCTTCGGCATGGAATGCAAAATATTTATGGGCGAAGAAGACATCCGGCGTCAGGCGCCCAATGTCCACCGGATGAAAATATTAGGCGCGGAAGTTGTGCCGGTGAAAAGCGGCACCGCAACGCTC
>MGQN01000003.1:20091-20410 GCA_001797845.1 Deltaproteobacteria bacterium RBG_16_44_11
CGTATCCGCAGATGGTGCGCAACTTTCAGTTGGTTATCGGACGCGAGATGAAAAAACAAATCCTAAAAATAGAAGGCAGGTATCCCGATGTTTTGATTGCCTGTGTGGGCGGCGGCAGTAACGCTATGGGGACTTTCTATCCTTTTCTTGACGAAAAGAAAATTGTCATGTACGGCGTGGAAGCGGCCGGTCACGGCTTGAATACTTCCGAGCATTCCGCCAGCATCAATGCCGGGGAAATCGGCGTGATGCACGGCAACAAAACCTATTTGTTGCAGGATAAATTCGGCCAGGTGCGCGACGCCTATTCGATCGCGGC
>MGQN01000003.1:20530-21193 GCA_001797845.1 Deltaproteobacteria bacterium RBG_16_44_11
GAGGGCATCATTCCTGCGTTGGAAAGCGCGCATGCTTTAGCCTACACCATGAAAATAGCACCGCGCATGACCAAAAATAAAATAATTGTTGTTTGTCTTTCCGGACGCGGCGATAAAGACGCGCAGACAATTATTGAAACAAAAGTAATTTGAGAAACAAAGTTACAGTATTTCTTCCCTCCCTCTTGTGCTCCGGCACGTGTGACCTTCAGGTTATGCGCCGGACTATAGTCTTCACGGTATTAGCGCATGAGGGAACTGATAAGGAGACATAATTATTCTTCCCTCCCTTGAGGGGAGGGACTGAGGGAGGGTGAAAACATAGCTGATGATCCCCCCGCCCCTCAATCCCCGCCCTCCAGGGGTGGGGAAGTGTTAGTGGAAGGCAGTTAAGAGAAATACAGTTAACGATATTCATTAAAAGGAAATGAGGATACTATGGGCAGGATTGCGGAAAAATTTAACGCTCTGCGCGGCAAAAATCAAAAAGCGCTGATCGTGTATTTGACAGCGGGTGATCCATCGCTTGCCGCAACCAGAGATTTAATTTTTGGTTTGGAAAAAGCAGGAGTGGATATTCTGGAAATCGGCGTTCCTTTTTCCGATCCCACCGCCGATGGCCCGGTTATTCAGGAAGCTTCTCAGCGGGCGCTGAAAACCGGA
>MGQN01000003.1:21249-21444 GCA_001797845.1 Deltaproteobacteria bacterium RBG_16_44_11
CCCCATCGTGCTTTTCGGCTATTTCAATCCCATATTTGTTTATGGCGTAAGTAAGTTCGCTAAGGACGCGCAAAGAGCTGGAGTAGACGGTGTTTTGGTAGTTGATTTACCGCGGGAAGAAGCTCAGGAGCTAAGAGTTTATACGGATGCGGCAGGCCTTGATTTTATTTCCCTTGTCGCTCCGACCACGGGAAA
>MGQN01000003.1:21610-40203 GCA_001797845.1 Deltaproteobacteria bacterium RBG_16_44_11
TTGCCGCATGCGCCGACGGTGTTGTTATCGGCAGTGCGGTGGTGCGGCTGATTGATGAAAACAAAGACAACCGCGAGTTGGTAGCGATTGTTGCCGGTTATGTCAGTGAAATTAAAAACGCCCTGCGATAAAATTTGTTAGATATTCCTTGCTAGCTTATCATCAGGATATAGGTACGATACAGAAAGTAAATTCCAAAACCGATCAAAAAGATTCCGGCGACAAAAGAAATAAGGCGGGTGATTTTTTCATTGATGATTTTTTTACCCCAGTACAGAGCGCAAGACAAAAATAAAACCCAAAGAAAACAACCCAGCAAAATGGAAAGGCAGGAGAAAAAAGCCGCAAGATTTGTTGAAGTGCGCGTTTGTGAAGCGAGCAGTGCTCCGAAAACGCCTGTCCACCAGACAATTGTCATGGGGCTCGCGATAGCCAGGACATAGCCTGTAACAAAAGAGTTTTTAAAGAGCCGCCGCGGCGGGTTTTTATCAGCCGCGAATTTACGAAAATATTCTTTCGCGCTGACGGCACCCAGGTAAATCAAAATAATACTTCCGGCGATGCCTAAAATAATTTTTATAAAAGGCATATTCAAAAAAGAAGCAAGGCCGAAAAAAATCAGTGTCAAATAAGTGGTATCCGCGGACATTGCCCCCGCGCCGGTGAGAAAGGCCTGTCTAACGCCGGAACGTAGGCCGCGTTTGATGATTTCCAGGTTGACTGGCCCAATCGGCGCCGCCAGCGTCAGCCCTAAAAGAATGTTTTGCAGGAGGGTATATTTTTCCAAGATTAAATCACTTTTCTAAATTTGTCATTGCGAGCCCACCGCGGCAAAGCCTGCCCCGGACACCGATCCGGGGTGGCAATCCTATCTTGTCATTGCCCGGCTCGACCGGGCAATCCAGAGATAGAGAACGGACAGCCTGCTCGGCAGGGTACCTCAGCGAATAACCTAATACCCTACAGGGTACACGAGGTCACACATGAAACTGTGTCGCAATCCACATTTGTGTCATTTCGAAGCGAAGCAAGAAATCCTTGTCCCGAAACGCAGTGAGAGATCTTTAAGATTCCTCACACACCCCTTCGCTTTGCTCAGGGCTTTGACTCATCGCAAAGACATTACGACGCAGTTTCGCATGCCGGGTGGCAATCCGACGCAGTCGTTGCGAGGACATAGTCCGCGGCAATCTCAAGATATCCCTTACTTTTGGTCTATAGCACGTCGAGATTCTATTAACAATATTGGTAATGGCCAGCTTGGAGGAAGCCTTAATATCTTTTTATCATTGATTTTTTGTGACTATTGCTCTAACGTGCAGCAATTATTTTCTAAAGGGATAAAACATGAAGTATACAAAAATGCCGCTCAGCCATGGATACGCCAATCAAATTCTTTCGATAGATTTGAAAGCCGGAAAGATGACCGTTTTGCCCCTGGACCCGCAGATTAGGGATTTTTTTATCGGCGGTCGGGGATTGGGGCTCTATCTACTGCATAAAAAGGTGAATGCCGACACAAACGCCTATGACGCGGAAAATCCGCTGATCTTTTCGCCGGGGCCGCTCGGCGGCATTCCTCAATTTCCGGGGACAAGCAAATGCATGGCTATTTCTTTATCACCCCTTACACACATTCCGGGTGTATCGAATTTCGGCGGCCATTTCGGCGCCTACCTTAAATACGCTGGTTTCGATGCCTTGGAGATTACGGGTATTGCCGAAAAAGATACTATGATTGTTATCGACAGTTTCAAAAACGAAATATCCATAACAAAAGCCCCGGTTATTGATCAGGTCTTCGATCTGGAGAGAGCAATTGTCGAACAGTTTACCGGTGCCGGATATGAAAAGAAGGATATTGTTTTTTTGACAACGGGCATCGGCGCGGCCAATACGTCCTATGGTTGTATCAATAGTCATTATTATGACGCGGTTAAACCCGTGGATGGAACAAAGGGTCTCTTTCGGACAAAGCAGGCTGGCCGCACCGGTCTGGGCACTGTGATGACGCATAAGAATATTCGAGCTATCGTTATCCTCGCTTCTTATCCGCATGGTGAAAATCCTTACGGCGCGGCAGATTGGGATAAGGTGAAACAATCGGGATTGAAGCTCCACAAGGTTGTTAAGGAGGTTGATCCGCAATCGCTGAAGATGCACCTTAAAGGCTCAGCCGGTTTGATTTCTTTTATGAATAAGGAAGACTATCAATCCTTACCGGTGAATAATTATCAGTTCGGTTCGCATCCGCAGGCGGAACAGATCTGCGGTAAAACCTACGCCGAGCGTCTCTTTGATCATCGGGGCATGGATGGTTGCTTTCCCGGCTGTAATTTAAGATGCACCAAAGGAGGCTGGGTAACATTAACATCCGGTGAACACAAAGGTCGCAAGGTATGGGTGGATGGCCCCGAGTATGAAACAGCCGCCGGTTTTGGCTCCAACCTGGGCATGTGGCGTCCCGAATTTATCATGGAAGCCAACTGGCATTGTGATAATTACGGGATAGATACCATCACCACCGCCGTAATCATGGCCTTTTTAATGGAATGCTACCAGCGGGGTTATCTGACCAAAGAAGATACAGATGGATTCACGCTGGCCTGGGGAGACGAACAAGCGGCGCTAACATTTATCCATCAGCTTGTCTGTGAGGGAACTGATTTAACTAAAGTCGCCGGCGCGGGCATGATTGATCTGATCACATGGATTGCTTCTCAATACACCAAAAGAACCGGCAAGCCGAATCCCAAAAAAGAACTTGAACGATTTGCCATGCAGACCAAAGGACTTCCCTTTTCCCTTTATCGCACACACCGGTCTTTATCCATGCAGGCATCTTATGCCGCCGCAAGCGATATCGGCGCGCATCATGCCGCCGCCTGGCTCATCAAAGCGGATTTGCTGGGCGCCTTTCCGACCTTGCAGGATAGAGCCAGAGCTTTAATCACGTATCCGCGCGTGCGTCTGGGCAATGACAATCTGGGTTTGTGCAAACTGCCCTGGGTGGATGTCTTTAATCCCGAATCCGAAAAGCGCAAGAATACGGATATCTACATCAATCCCGCCTCTCAGGAAATTTACGCGGATTTCTATAACGGCATGCTGGGCACGAATATGACCTGGGAAAAAATATTCGAGCAGACAGACCGGGATATCAATTTACAGCGGGTGATGAATGTAATGAACTTCGGGAAAAACACGGGCGAACAAGATTGGATTCCCGACAGGGCAATTGGTCCGACAGAGGACAGTCTTTATGAAAACGAAAAAGATTATCATGATGAGCGTCTGAGCATTATTCTGAATAAGCCCCCGGCGGAGATTAAAAAAATGAAAACCGCCGAAAAGCGGAAAATCCTGATGAAGCACAGAAAGAACGAATTGAGAAAATTGATCAGTGTGTATTATCAGGAGCGCGGCTGGAGCTCCGCCGGCATTCCGAAAGTAGAAACTCTCAAGCAAATAGGATTGTGGAATTTCCTGAACGAGGAGACAAAAACAAGAATCACTAAAATGAACGGACAATGAGACTCAAATTTCAAAAACGAAGTGAATTGGAATTGGCTAGTTGAATTATCCCGCCACAGGCGGAGGATATCGCAGATATCCGTGGTATCCCGCAAAGCAGGGGCAATAAAAATAACTGGGTTCTGTCCCTCGTTTCCCACGCTTATACCCCCAGGTAATCCCTCAATTTGCGAACCGCTTTCTTGTGTTTCGATGGACTCATGCGACCGATATTCAAGAGCTTCCACTTGACGGCGGGCAGGTTCTCAACGCCTTCAATCCCGATCAGATCCCACCTGGGCACCCCTTCCTTGACTGACACGATAAATTGTTTTTCTTCGACAGTCAGGTCTCCTGCTATCATGGAAACGAGTTCTTTCCTGGTCTTTTCCATGTCCTCGTATGAGACCTGTTCCAAAGTCATGCCTTGAAATTCGGTTTCGAAGACAGGCCGGATATCGACAAATCCCGGATTGAGAACCTCTGCCATGGGCCGTTCATGGCTGATGAGATAAACGATAAACGCCTTCCGCATGGCGGCGTTGAAGTTTCCATGTTTGAGAAGCATCATGATATCGAAGATATCCCGCGGGTGCTGGCGATCCAGGGCGGCGCAGATTTTCCCGGCGTATAGTTCATTCTCCGATAGGAGTTGACATTCCACGGAAATCTCGAAGAGATCGCCGGCTTTCGGAGAGATGACCCTTCTTGCAGGCGGATACACGGAACCCCGTATAACCAGATTCGGCTCGATCTTGACGATCGCCTCCTGTCCTTGAACGAACAATCCGCTCAAGAAGTCGGACGCCCTGATTTTCCTGGACATCACCTTCGTTCCGGGGATATTGCTCTCGATGCCCCGAGATATCCGGATAAGAGAGGAACTGATCTTTCGGAGGGACACATCTCTTTCACCAACGGGAAGATACACGAGGTCGATGTCAACGGAGATGCGCGGGAGATCCCGGACAAAAAAATTGATAGCCGTCCCGCCCTTGAGTGCGAAGACAGCTTCTCTGTCGATTAACGGAATGATCCGTAGGAGTAATTCGGCTTGTTTAAAATAAGCAGTGTCGATCACGCAGGTATTCCTTCCCGATCAATGGGAACGGTTATCTGATATTTCGCGTTAAACCGTCCATTCGGCACGATCATCCGCTTCCCTTTCCCGAGATCAATTTTCGATAAATCCAGTTTCGACAACCAGGTGTGTTCCTGTCTATCAGCCATATAGAGGAACAGCCTTTTCACTTTCACGGAGCGACATGCCGTCAACAACACCTGGACAACATCAGGACGGAGCGTGACCAGGTTTTCCATGATCAACTGGGCTTCGTCGAATCCTACTACTTTGGGCACAAGATGAAGCATCTCCATGGCCGCCCTTTCGGGCGCCGCTATTCTGACCGAAAAATCCCGTTCTTTGAAATCAGTAAATCCCTCCCGGCTATTAGTGGGGAAGAGATTTGTTCGCGTCACAACAAACTTAACGTCGAAACGATCTTCCTTGAACCAGGCCGGTAATATCAGTCCCCGTTGACCGTACAGAAAAACCTTATTCAGTTTCGCCGGTAGATAATGGGCATATCCTCTCAATTCAAGGGCTGTTTTTCCTCCCGCATGAACAAAGAGTCCGAGTTGAGTCTGAAGGGTATAAAGAGCACCCACCCAGCCCACCTTATCCCCGGAGCGTATGTAGGCGCCCCGGCCAAACGACTCCAGCCAGCCGCTGTTTTTATATTTCACAAGCAGATCCCTGCTGAAACCTGAAGCGGTCAGGTAGGAAGTGGCGCTGGCGGCGCCGATAGTCCACTGATCTATGAGGCGGTTTATTTTTGTCTTACTTTCAGTACCCATAGACATCAAAAAACCACATTTTTAAACTAATGTCAAGGGGAAGTTTAAATATATTAACTTTTGTTGACCTATAGTCGTCAAGTTCAAACATTTTTAAACTAATGGAAATGTATTTTATAAAAAAGAAGACCCACGTTATCAAACCTCCGCCTTGGAAGAGGTTGAAATGTGAATCTCCAAACGCCGGAAATAAAATTCTTTGACACTCATTTTCCTACAAACCGGAATTTGGAAACAAATGTAAAAGGTATTTTTGTAGTCGGCGACGGCACCGGCAAAAGCCGCGGAATTGTGGGAGAAGGAATTTACGGAATCATCGCCGCCCAAGGCATTGCCGAAAAAGATTATCACGATCAGCAATTGAGTATTATTCTGAATAAACCCTTGGCGGAAATTAAAAAAATGAAAACCGCCGAGAAGCGGGAAATCCTGATGAAGTATAGAAAAGAAGAATTAAAAAAATTGATCAGCGTATATTATGCGGAGCGCGGCTGGAGCTCTGCCGGTATTCCAAAAGTAGATACCTTAAAGCAAATCGGCTTATGGAATTTCCTGAACGAGGAGACAAAAACAAGAATCACTAAAATGAACGGACAATGAGACTCAAATTTCAAAAACAAAGCCCGGCGAATAGTGGGCGAAGTGAATTGGAATTGGCTAGTTGAATTATCCCGCCACAGGCGGAGGATATCGCAGATATCCGTGGAATCCCGCAAAGTAGGAGCAATGAAAAATAACTGGGCGCTGTGCCTCTTTTTCCTAAGATATTTTATCGCCAACTGCTTGTTTGCCGAGCATGATAGATACTAAATGTGTATATATGATTTACGCTGGTCCCTATTTTTTCCAATCATATTTCAGCTTGCCGCACCCGCACCTAATTTTATTTTCCACATTGTCAAAATATTTTATAGAAATAAATTTACTACACTCATCGCAGAAAAAGATATGAATGGTCTTCTGGATATCGTCCCATATTGCCGCTAAGTCCTCAATGCTTTCAGTGAACTCATTGTCATGAGACGTGACATTAGCTACAAACATAGGCATTCCCTTTAGTCTTTGAATATTGGCTTTATCTTTTAATCCGTTACTTTTCTTTGAAATTCGAGCATACACAGCATCAAATAATTCAGGAGCCATTCTTTTTTCATTGATTTCATTATATCGAAAAGCTACTTGTGCATCTATATTATTGGCAATTTCTTTCATGACCTTTTCAGTATAAACCCTGATATCATTCCCAAGCCCTTCTTTATTTTTGCTTTCAAATTTCTTGACGATACGTTCCTTGATATCGGTTATGCTTTCTTTAATTTCCACACCATTCTCTTTTGACCACTTAAAATCTTGAATTAGCCACCCTTTGCTTTTAACATCACTAGCCAGTAATTCAAAAAAACCCTGCTCGTGTGTAAGTAGCAAAATTTGGTAGTTTCTGAACTTATCAGTAAGCAATTTTGCGAACCTCGATCTGTGTGGCCTGTCGAAACTAGAAATCACATCGTCAAGGACAAAAAACTCGTTCTGCTTATTGAATGCTTTCACAGAAGCCAAAAAGAAAGATAGGCCAAGACAGTTAATATGGCTTTCACTCAAATAAGCATTTGGTGGAGTTTTAGTTTCATCGAAAAATTTATATTCAATGGTTATACCCACCAAGTCATCATTTTTATCCTTGATTGATGTTAGCTTGATATCTTCTATTTTCTCATTTGGATTCATGGAAGTGTAATATTCATTAATGTTTGAGGAGAAAGTCCCCAGAAACATATTTAGAGCTTCCTCTTGTCTTTTAATAAAATCAGCAAAAAGCAGTTCGAATGTCACTTGTTGTCTTGTTAATATTTCTTGTTTCTTTTTAATGCTTTGATATTGATTGTAAGCGGTGACTGCATTCGATAGCCTGATGTAAATTTGGAATTTTACATTTGATTTCTTGCTCTCCGTGAGAGCCTTTGCCGTGCCTTGCGCGTGCTTGGCAAACTCAAATATTTGTTTCTTATCAATCTGTATTTTGCTTGGCGCATTAATCGGGTCTTTAGCTATCAATTCCTTTTTTAGTTCAGCAGAAAATACATTCAACGTAGTTTTAATTTGGTGAACCTTCTCAAGAAGCTTGGCTTGCTGTTCCTCTTTGAAAAACTTCTCCTTGAGTAGTCTATCAATCGTATTGACATTGACTTGCAAAATACCTTTTAATTTCTGGCCCTGTTCTTCTAACTTATTCTTCTCTTCTTCTAGTTCCTCTAATTCTTTAATTCTTTCATTTAATTCTTTAATCAATTCTATTTTGCTCTTTTCTTGTAGGCAGAGTGGGCAATAATCATCCCGGGTAACATCGTTTTTCAAAACACTCTGCCCTTCTTTTAGTAAGGCTAGGAGTTGTAGTTTTTGAATATTCTCAGGATCTTTTCGTAGTTCGGTGTAGATTGTATGATAAGTTTTATAGCTTGAGTGTATGCTATCAATGTTCCCGGATATTTCCGTTAAGTCTTCTCCAACCTTAGTATAGAAACTGATTTGCTCCAAAAGAGCTGAATCTTCTTTAGTTTTAATTTCTTTTAGAACATCCTGGATATCGTTATGCGATTTGATGTCCTTTCCAATCCGCAACGGTTTTATCAACAGATTTGCTCCTGCAAAAAGTTGGTCGTCAGTATAAGCATTTTGCCCGAGGTTATCGAGAACAACAGATTGTTGGGCGTCCTTTTGATTATCAAAGTTAGTCAATTTGATGTTACGAGCAATTCTTCCAGCAGACTTCTTAAAAAGACCACGGACATCAGCAACAACGGAAAAACCAATTATGTTTTGAAGTTTCTCTAGCTTTTCGCCCGGTTTGGCGATAATGAACTCCACTAAATCTCTGTAGCGTAAAATTAAATTTTCAGATTCAGTAGACAACAGATATTCTTTGAAATCATCAGCCGTATTGGATATAGATGTCCTTAATGAACTGTCAATAGTCTTTGTGGCATCCAATTTATTATTGGAATACTGAATATTAACGAATGCATCTCCATTATCAGGAATGAATAGATTGCGTAATGACCGTCTTCCTTTTGTTGTGCCAGTTTCTTTACTAATCAAATGCTCAACGCCATCTGAATAGTACCACTCGATAGCATCAGTTAAAGAACTTTTGCCTGATCCATTCTCGCCAAATATAAGAATAGATTTGTTATTAAGATTTAGGTTCAGAGGGTCTTTAATCCCCCGGATTCCACTAATGTTGATTGATTTAATCTTTGTCATCTTTTTCCTCGGTTGTATCAAGTTCTTCTTGAAATAGTTGCCCCATTGCGTTCTCGATGTTAGTATCTGTTAGTTTCCCTTCACTATACAAAGAAGTCAGCTTCTCAACAGTCTTTTTGTCTACACCTTTTATATTCATGATCTCTGCGAAGAACTCGTCAATTACCTGTTTGCCGCTTTTGATCGCTTCACTCATACTGTTGTAACGCCCCTGTTTTATATTTTTATTCAAAATACGGCCAATCGATTATGAAGTTAGCCTTTAATTTTTTATCCAATATCTCGTACCCGGATTTATTATTACATATAGGATACACACCATATTTTTCAACGAAGTCTAGAATGAAATAACTTTCAAGGTCTTCAATCCTATTACTCCAGAATTTCCGAAGCATTTCGAAGTTAATATAAGTAAAATAAAGTTGGTTTGCTTTGCCGTAATTAATAAGCCCCCAATTCTTACTTTTACCTTCAAAGTGTTCTGTTAATCGACTACCCATACTATTTGTTTTTTTCTCGCTCATTCCAATGTAGAGCAATCGAGATGTCTTAAAAGGGTATTGGATTATCGTTTTGTTGTTAAAAATGAAATATAACCCCGTTAGCCCCATGAGGGGCTTTATGTTCTTTATTTCAAATATCTTTGGTATATCAAAAAATATTTTAAACTGTGCTGTTTTTTCGCTCATCTTTCTGTGAATCCAAGAAAATATTGTTGAAGAGGTATTAATAAACTAAATATATTCATACTAACGGCTATCAACTCAATTAATCTGAGCTGTTAAGCTGCTTCTACTTGAATGAATTGTCAGGCAATATATGATAATCGTGCTGAGAAGTATTTATGGCAACCTACAAGTAAGGCCAGAATTTGGTCCACCAGGAATACCAATAGCATCTTCAATTGTCACGAAGTCATTTTTCCTTAGTGTGGAAAGCAGCATCTCAGTTG
Organism: Deltaproteobacteria bacterium RBG_16_44_11; assembly: GCA_001797845.1. Classification (GTDB taxonomy): domain Bacteria; phylum Desulfobacterota; class Syntrophia; order Syntrophales; family Smithellaceae; genus UBA4810. The sequence goes on from MGQN01000003.1 coordinate 31,191, forward strand.
AAACAGCAGAGCCAATTTTTTCCTCTGATTCAGGGCGCGGATTGTTAACCTCTTTTCCTCGATAAATAATCAATTTGTTCTTACCTTCACTCTCAGCTCTTCTGCATAGGCCACGAATGTAGTAGCGATTGAACTCACCTTCGCCTAGCTGCTGCGCAGCGTGCGGCTGATTAATACGTCGACTTCTAGTTACACCATCTCTAGTGTAAGACTCCTCGCTACGAAGATAGCCTTTACTTAGTAGTTGCTGGGCTAACCAATCATCGTCGTGTCCTTGCGCTGCCTGTAGCATTAATTCAGGCCAAGCGGAGAGGCCTTCTTGAGTAAGACGCGGGCTCTCGTAATGGCCTCCAAGTTGAATTTCCTCAAGCATGTAACCGCGAGTGACAGAATCCAGATTCTCATATCGAATTCCCATAAAATCCTCCTTGTGAAGATTACCGACTAAAAGGTGAACATTTATGGTCAGGTCTTGAAAAGACAGGTTCTTTTCAAGACCTGTTCCCATGTCCTTCCAGCCTATCGCTGCATTATGAGCAAAACACCTATAACGATGGCGAAGATGCCCATGAGTATATAGAGTCCGGAAAAACTGAGAGCCAACACCTGTATCAGCCCATATATGATGAGCCAGATACCCAACAACAGTATGCCGAGATTTTTAGGTAGATTCATTGTAATACTCCTTTCTGCGAACGAGTTAAGAGTTTTTTCGGGAAGCTTTGGTAACGCTTTGTCTAAACATTATCCAAGCCCTAAACAATGAAATTGATACGTTTCGGAATTTTATATTCCCGAATCGGTGAAATGTCAACGACATTAGGTGGATTATTAAGGGCGAATTTCAATGAATTCGAAGTGTAATTTTCTGTGTTGCCGGAAATAACAATTACATAAGCTACAGGAAGAAATGCTCTAAATGCTAAAAAAGAATATTTTTTAAGAAAATATTAGTCCATAAAACCTACAACTATTCAGTAGTGGGTATTCATAATAACTGATGATTGCGAATCGAAAAAGAGTACTGTAAAACATAGTAGAAAAAAGCGACCTATGTGTCCTCCACACAGGATAAATAGTAAAATTGACTTTTTTTAACAATATTGTTAATCCCAAGCAAAAAAAAGAAGAGGATGATATGAAATATATATTAAAAATATTTATTATTATGTTGATAATGGTTCTGGCAACCGCTTTTTTTATCGATAACGTCGTAGGGTCTCCGAAGGAGGATCGTAAAACTATCGCATGTGTTAATAAATGTGATAATGCTCAGGATAAATGCTATGCCTCCGCCGAGGCTAACCGGAGTTGTAATGAATTAAATAAGTGTGACGTTATATGGCGTGCCTGCCTCAAAAAATGCGGTTATACTGAAAAATACATTGATTGGTACACGATTGAAAGCGAAAATGACGGGCCATGTCCTTTTGGAAGGAAGTAGGCAAGTCAAAATTTCCCGACGCTTGACTTCAGGAAGAAGTGCTTGTTTATAACACCTGCGACTCCGCATCCCACCCAAACTCTAAGAGGTGAGGATTGACGTTTGTAATGTGCAAAAAAAGGCAGAGCCAAATATGGCCCTGCCTTTTTTGAAGCTCTATCCCGCATCAGCGGCGGCAGGGTGGTGGAGGGGCATAACCATCATTGTCCCAAATCCGGTTATGTGAATATACATTCCACCGACAGCAGTTGATGATCTTCAGGTCGCAGAGAGTTTTATGCCATTCATATTTAATTAATATGGATTCCGCGGCTCTGTTTTCGGGATCGAACGAAACTCGATAAGAAGGTGAATATTCTTCCCGCCCATAACCGGTGCCGGCGCTTTCCAATGCTCTGGATTGCCCCGATGGCGCGGCCGCTTTATCTTTACCTGCGCCACGCTCACGCTTTTCGGGTGTGGAGAAAGAGTAATCCAGCGAAGGCTCGTAGCGTTGAATTTCCGGGTACGCTACAACGGCAATCACACCCATAGCGGATTCATCACCGAAGGCCGCCGCGTAAGAATCGGGAACATCGGTGAAGTAAAAGCGGTTGATTTTATCTTGCGCCGTCCGCCAGCCCGAATATTCGTTTGTCGCATACGGTTCAAGAATATACATTCTTTCGTTGTTTTTGAGCCATGACTTTTGCCCGGAAAGAATATTTCTACCGTCAACGGCAACAACAACACCGACTCTTCGATTAAGTTTATTGCGAACTATAATCCGGTAATGATCGCCTTTTACCGCCTCGGCGTAAACCTTTTTCAGAGTGGGGTGACTTTTCATGGGGTAGAATGGCAGAAACCGGCCATTATCGGAAGCAATGCTGACTTCTATAGTATCGCCTACTCCTGCGGCCGCAGCAGAGCCGACCCATATTAATAAAACCGCGCATACAGCTAATAACGTTTTCATGACTTTTTCCTCCTCTACGGGTGTATTTTTGTCTTTTATTGTTTAGACAAACCCGGAAGGAAAAAGTTCCTAACAGCGGCAATAATCCGAATCTTGCGGGCTGTGGGGCCGGTATTTGCGGGCGGGCAATGGCATGTCTTCCTCTCTTGACAGGACGGATAAATCCATCCTAGAATGGTAAAATGTAATATAATGGTAGTTCTATTGTCAAAGAGAATCTGAACTGTGCTTATTTAAACGAATCTGGGAAACATTTATATTTATAGCTCGCCAAAAGTGGAGATTAAACGCCTCATTTTCTTTTAACGTAACTGCTTTTCTTTAAGTGACCCAATGTAGTTCTCGTTCTTCTCTAGCAAGTCTATGTTAACCTTCTGATGCTTTTCGATAATTTGTTTCGTGCTTAAGGTCTCGTTGGTCAGGACGGCTTTCACGTGAGCATTAAGTTCCATGGCCTCGTCTAGCTGCCGGGTTTCAACGAGCGTAGGAATTGTGCCAACAACACTGAATGGGGCTGCTATCGTTTGTTCAACCGTTCCACCCACATATCGAGAAGGCACATAACGGCGGTAACGTTCACTGAAATTCCTGTCTGTCTTTGCCAATTCTTCATACTCTTTCATGATTTCTACAATCTCTCCATCCATAAGAAAAATCGTGTTTTTTCGTAGGGCCAGCCCTGCCGCTGAATCAAACCAAAGCTTTGCGCTTCGCAGAGCAGCCTGGTGACAAGGCTGTTTGAGTTGAGTGCGCCATTTTCGGTGATAGGCTCTGGAAAGGAAATAACATTTGAGTTGGCTTCTATAATCTTTTCCGAGTAGCTCGATCGTTTCCAAGGTTCGAGGGGCTTCGGACACTTCTTCGTGGAAAATTTCGATCTCGAGCTTCTTGGGTAATCCTAGCCCAAACCCCAGGTACAATTGCTCGCTCGAGTTCCCCCATCTCCCTACGAGCATGTATGGTTCTCGAATTTGCTGAAATTTACTTTTCTCATCAGCGTTGGGGGGCCAATCAAGGGTTCCTCTAAAGGTGGAGGACTTCGAGGCATCACGGCCAAGAGAAGTCGGCTGAGGATCGTGATCACCTTGAATGGTAACATCCTCCGGGCTCTTGTCTGCTACAGTATGAACAATCATCTCAAATGAATGGCTCGCGACAGCGCCTGATAAGTAAAATAATATTGTTGCTGCGACAAAGACGACCAAAACTCTCGACCTTATTTGCTGGACCATTGTCACCTCCTACTTACTCCTTTCGACAATTTCAATGCCGATAAGAAGCATCAGGTACATCATCAAAGACTCTTGAATGCGTGAAAGAAATGCTTTCACCAACGATAAGTCTAATGGCGGATTTAAACCTCGGAGAGCGGTTTGCGTTTTATCCATATCAAACAAAACAGCTACGAAGATGGTAACTACCAGAGAAAAAAGTAAAAAGACGGCCAGAGATAAAATCTTCCTACCCTTGGGTCCACGGAAAACAACGACGGATAAGCCAGAAAGGATTGGCAAAAGGATCTTATGAAATAAATTGAGAGTTGATTCTCCCGATTTTATAAACGCCGCAAACCAACCAAACCAGAAATTTTCTTCCTGAAATCCACTGGTAATCCAGGCGACGAAACCGATAATGTAGACCGGCGCTACATAAAGAGCCAAAAGAACAAAAGCAAAAATGAGAGCCAAAGTCTGATTTTCTTCGATCCACGAGGGCACCTTTTCATTGGCCATGTTTTATCCTCCTTCGGAATGTTTGCCACGGTTTGATAAGATATTACTTGTTGGTGGTTGAACTGTAAGAATTTCTCTCCTGTATGTCAAGAAAATATTGGCCACAAAATGTGCGGCGTGACCTGTTCTTATTTCTGACTGAAGTGTTGCAATTTCTTCGAAGTTGACGATTTGCGTCAGAAATCTATCATGTTAATAAAAATATTAAATTCATTGGTTTTAGGAAGAATTAAGTTGGGTGATTTCTTCCCTCTTCAGCGCATTCACTATCGAAAGTTGTAATAGTATAGAGGGCACCTTATTCCTTCCCGTCAAAGTAAAATTGGGCCTATCACACCTACCACTGCATCGACTGCCTTTGCCGCTTTAACAGCAGCTTTTATCGCGTCCGCAACTTTTTTGATATCAGTAATGGCCTTCGTAGCTGTTTTCTCTGCCTCGCTCAGCGATTGAAGAGCAGTCTTATAAGCAGGGGTGTTAGAATCAAGCGTTTGACGAATAACTTCCTCCCAAAGCATAAACAAAATACGCAATATTTTTTGAAGCTTCTCTTGTTGCAAAGGATCATCTGAATTATTACGCAGCTTATTAAGAATGTTAACGAGATCGCTAATATTGCCCCTTAGAGTTTCCATTTTGCATTATCCTCCTTCAATTCTTGGATCCAAGTTTCTCGTAATACGAGTGGACAGACTTGGCGAACGTAACCAATTCGCCGATTTGTTTAGCTATTTCTGCGGAAGAAAATTCATCCTTCATCACAGCAGTCTTTAGAGTCGCATGTGCTTCGCGCACTTTCTTTGCACCGGCGCTAATATTATCGAACAACATTGGGCTTGTTTGTGCCGCATTATACATTTGCCTTATCTTCACCAGCATTTCGTAGCGAAGGTTGAATGTAGAGTTGGGTGATTTTTTCTGAATATTATATGCCGTTCTAAGAGAACCATCTGCGTCTGTCAAGTTCTCATGAACAAACTTTGACAGCTCGGAATCTTTACCAAATTCAACTTCCAAGAGTTTTGCCGCATTTTGAACAGCTTCGTCAGTTTGAATAATGATTGTCTTAATGGCATCTCGTCGCTTTGTTTCTACAATCACCGTTCCGATAGCGTCGACTGCTGTGGCAATTAACTTTAGTTGGTCGTCCTTAAGAGGAAGGTCTGTATCCGTTACTTTCTTATAGGTCGCACTTAGACCACTCAGAGATCCGTATAGATCTGTTGATGCTGCATCGATGTCTTTGCGAAAATCTGCAGTTGCCAGGTTATCTAATGCCTTTGCATAATTGCCAAGCTTCTCAAGTACAGCGATGCGAATCTGATATTTCACTGAATCCGATTCTTTGAATAATCCTTCAAACGTCACGTCTTTAGGGGCAAGTGACTTATTTGCGGCAACATCATACATTTTTCGGTCAATTGTACTCGAATCGATCAATTCGAAAGCCTTCTTTGCGTCATCTGCGAGGGACGCTGTGGCCTTGCCGAATGCACTTATCTGCGTCAAGGAAGTTGTCGCGCATCCCTCCAGCAGAAGAATCATCATAGCCCCAATGACTATTGTAATTATTGTACTGCTCACCTGTTTATTCATGTGGCCTCCTTTTTAATCTGAAATGGTTACCAAGAACAATTTCGGCTCCGCAATTGGCCGTTGAAACAAAGTGTGCCTGCGTTTCTCTTTATTGCCGCACTGCTTTTGTGGTCGAGCTTTAATCATCCCACGAGTCCATATGCATGGTCTAACCGTAAAAGCATATTTGGCGTCAAGTCTTAAAAAGACAGTTCTTCAATACCTGTTCCCATATTCTTTCGGCCTATCGCTGAAGTATGAGCAAAATACCTATAACGATTGCGAAGATGGCCATGAGTACACTGAGTCCGGAAAAACCGAGACTCAGCAGTTGTATCAGGCCCTCTATGATGAGCCAGATACCCAACAAGAGTATGCCGAGATTCTTAGGTAGGTTAGGTAGGTTCATTGTAAGACTCCTTTCTGCGAATGAGTTCAGAGTGTTTGTCGGAAAGCTTTGGTAACGCTCCGCCTGAACATTATCCAAGCCCTAAACAATGAAATTGATACTTTTCATCATTCATATATGCCTGAATCGGGGAGATGTCAACGACATCAGGCGAATTTTTTAAGGGCAAATTTCAATAAATTCGAAGTGTAACTTTATGTGTTGCCGGAAATAACAATTACAACAGCTTCAGAAAGAACTATCTTAACCAGTATTTTTAAGAAAATATTAGTCCATAACATCTACAAAGCCTCAACCTGTTTGAGTCCGCAAGATTGAAGATTGCCAATGAAAAGTGTTGTTTCAATCTAACATCTCTCTGACTTTTTGGGAGAGTTTTTCAATTTGAAAGGGTTTCTGAATGAATCCTTTACAGCCGCGATCCATGATTGTCTGGGCTTCTCCGTTAAGGCTGTATCCGCTGGAAAGAAGAACCTTGATCCCCGGATTGATCTCCCGGAGACGATCGAAAGTCTCTCCGCCTGATATTCCCGGCATGATCATGTCCAGAATAACCAGGTCAATTTCGTTTCTTTTCTCCGTGAAGAGGGCTATTGCTTCCTGACCGCTTTCGACAGAATAGACCCGATACCCCATGGACTCCAGCAACTCCCTGCTCACTTCCAGAACTATCTTTTCATCATCCACCAGCAGGATCGTCTCCGTGCCCCTTTCGATTGTTCCGGTTGCCGTCTCTTCTTTTACCACTTCCTTCTCCGAAGCGGGCAAATAGATGGTGAATGTAGTTCCATGGCCTAGCTCGCTGTATACATTGATCATGCCCTTGTGACCCTTGATGATCCCGTAGACCGTCGCCAGCCCCAAGCCGGTACCTCTTCCCATTTCCTTCGTTGTGAAAAAGGGGTCGAAGATTCGCGCCCTTGTCTTCTCGTCCATCCCTATGCCTGTGTCGGTAACTGTTATTTTTACATATTTCCCCGGCTTCACAGAGTAGAGAAGCGCTTGTTCATCATTCAAAAAAATATTCTCCGTCTCCAGATAGATATACCCACCCCCAGGCATTGCCTGCCAGGCATTCACATATAAATTCATGAACACCTGCTCCATCTGCCCGATGTCAACTTCCACAGGGCATAGGTCCTTTTCGCATTTCATCTGAATGGTGATTTCCTTTTTGGTTCTCCCGAACATGGAGGAGGTCTTTTGGAGGAGATCGTTAATATCGGCGGGCTTGACTTCATATCTTCCCCCGCGGGCAAAACCCAACAGCTGTCTGGTTAAGTCCGCCCCGCTTTGCACCTGTTGCTCAATCCGTTTGAGTTTCTCATAATTCGGATCATTTTGGCTAATATTCAGCAATACCAGGGAAGCATATCCCTGGATCCCCATGAGCAGATTGTTGAAGTCGTGGGCAATGCCACCCGCTAACGTTCCGATGGCTTCCATTTTATGCGCGTTTTGCAGGCGCTCCTCCAGTTTTCGCTTTTCCTCCTCCACACGCTTGCGCTCGGTTATGTCTCGGGTAATACTGAGAAGATGGGGTACACCATTAAGATCGATCACGGAAGCTGACACCAGCCCATATCTTATTTCACCGTTCTTTCTTCGAAAAGTGGCTTCAAGGTTAATAACCTCCCCGTCCTTTTTTAATTTGGCTACCAATCTTTGTCTATCCTCAACATTGTCCCAAATATTAAATTCTATTGAGGTCTTTCCGATGATGTCCTTTTCCGTATATTTTGTACCCCTGGTAAAGCCTGGATTAATAGAGATATACATACCATCTTCGAGACGGCTGATGGCCATAGAGTCCGGACTGGTATAAAAAGCCTTGCGAAATTTTTCCTCACTCTGGCGTAACGCTTCTTCCATACTTTTGCGCTCGGTTACATCTCTGGAAACAGCACGGAAACCAATCGGTTTGCCTTCTGAATTCCTGATTAGAGATGCCGAAGTTTCGTAAATCGCTTTCGTCCCATCTTTTCTGATAGACTCAAGGTCTAGCAGTTCTATTGGTTTACCCGTCCGATAAAGTTCGTAGTAGAGCTGATACAATCTTTTAGCGGTTTCTTCATCTGTATGCCGCCGGTAGTTCATGCCGATCAGCTCTTCTTTGGTATATCCCAGAAATCTGCAGTTTGTTTCATTCGTAAATGTATAATTACCGTCAAGATCCAGCTCAAAATAGCCTTCCTGGATGCTTTCCAGAATGTTTCGATACCTTTCCTCGCTTTGACGCAGTTTCTCGAGCGCAGCCTCCCTTTGGGACTCCGCCTGCTTGCGCTCGGTAATATCACGGACATTCATGATAAAACCTGCAACAGCTGGATTATCCAAGAGATTTTTTCCCAGCCCATCAAAATAACGGGACGAGCCGTCTTTAAGCACCAGGCGGAATTCATTGGGGATCGCGGAATCTACCGCCAGAATAGCCTTGCCGAAATCATCGGCAGCACGCTCAACGTCATCCGGATGAATAAACGTAAATCCACTTTTACCGATTAGTTCCTCAGGTTTGTATCCGGAAAAACGCTCGATCGAACGGCTGCAATATTTTACGTCTCCGTTTTTATCCGTAATGATAATGACGTCTGAAGAGTTTTCTGTAATTTCCTTAAAGTATTCTTCGCTCTGGCGTAGTTTCTCCTCGGTCTGCCTGCGTTCGGTGATATCATTTAGAAAACTCAGGGTAGCTGGTTTTTCCTTCCATTGAATAACAGCTGTATTAAATTCAACCCACTTTACGGTTCCATCTTGGCTAATAATCCTGAAAGAGTAAGCAAGGGGAACTGACTCACCTTTCAGCCTTCTTATATGATAATCGACGACCATATTACGATCATCGGGATGGATAAAGTCTGTGAAAAGGTGGGCTACTAATATCTCTCCGGAAT
>MGQN01000003.1:40216-43284 GCA_001797845.1 Deltaproteobacteria bacterium RBG_16_44_11
CAGCAGCACGATTGACAAAGACCAACTTCAAATCTTGGGCGATGATGATAGCTTCCTTTGCATTCTCTACGACCAGACGATACTTCTCTTCGCTCATCCGCAGCGCCTCTTCCGCCTGCTGGCGCTCTAATTCTGAGTACTCCAGTTCCTGTATTTTTTGTTTTAAGACGGATAGCTCTTCAATAAGTTTCTGCTTTGTTTTGGATGAATCTTTCATCTAATGCTCCTCTGTCGTGACAAACGGTGCTGGCTGGAAACGAAAATAGGCGATTGTCTTGTTGCGTGAAAAACTCAGCTGTGTTGCGCTGCAAACCGCACCGCTCAACGTATATCCATATACGCCTCGCGGTTCGATTTTTTGCGCGCCTTGCATCTAAACATTTTTGAACAGCCCCAAAACATGGGGTTTTTCAACGACCCCGCTGCCTCAATTTTTTCTATTTCAGGTAACCTGTCTTGACATCTTTGCCGTGTCCAAATCTCCAATACAAAACTGTGATTTTTTCTCCCGGTTTTAAATTATGAATTACTTTTTTCACATCTTCAGGTTCTCTTACAGGTTTTCCATTGATCTCAAGGATAATGTCCCCCTTTTGTAATCCCATTTCCTCCGCAAGGGTATTCCGAATTACTCGATAAACCAAAACGCCATCGTCTTTTTTATTGGGGCCCACATCTTTTGCATATTCGTCGCTCAGCCATTTTACTGCGTCGCTCAGACGAGTTATTTGTATTCCCAAAAAGGAGCCTTCTATCTTGGTAACATCTACAAAACCATACTTTATATCATCAACTCTTGGATCATTAGGCTCAATGGAGGTAGGGATTTTTCTGCCAGTATTTGTTCCAAAATAATCTACTGCTGCAGCAATCATGTGCGGAAGCACAGTACGTATATCAGAGCTGCGTCCTTCGCTGGAGAGAGCTGTCCTCCATAACTGGGGCAACCTAGCTGATTTTGTTTTCAGATTAAATGCTTCTAATACCAAATGCCGCTGATAGGTTGTTTGCTTCACAGTTTCTGTTGTAGGTGGGACCATCTGCCACCACCATCCAACCTGATAAGCGTAACCCGAACCAGTGGTAGTGGTGTAAGTAGTTGTTTGGGGATTCCCTATTCCATATGCCAGGCGAATGAGTATCTCCGCTTTTTCTTTATTATCTGCCCGATTATATCCCTTCATTTTCAAAGCATTTTCGATATACAGTGCAATCTCCTTAAATCGCAAATCCTCATCGCTAATTTCCTGCATGGCTGATGAAATGACATAACTTTTGCCTCTTAAATCGGCGCCGGCCATAGCTATTGAGTCAATCTCCACACGGTATGCAGATGTTGTTGGCATAGGAACGGTGGCACACCCGGTTATCAATACAGCAACTATGGCAAAAACACCTAAAATTAATACAGCGGGTTTCATTCTTTCCATTGTTTCCTCCTCTTTTGTCCGCAATGAGCAGATAACAATTAATATCCGAACTTCGCTTTTTCCGATGACCTGAAGGTCACACGTAACCTAATAACCTAAGGGTCACACGAGGTGACGCGAGGGCACACGAGATCATGCATAATTTGAATATTACAATAACACTATTCATTTTTTTTAAAAGAGGAAAATACACCGTCTCATTTATTACGGATTGAAATATTGTGTAAATCGGGAAAAAAGCAGGTATTTTTTAGGGGATTGGGATAAATATTATTGAAGTTGATAACCATTCTTCCGGAACAATCTTAGGCAGGCATCCACGACCGACATATCATAAAGCGCGCCCTTTTCCTTTTCAATTTCCTCCATGGCGGCGTCAAGGCCCAAGGCCGCGCGGTAAGGCCGGTGGGAAGCCATGGATTCCACCACATCTGCTACGGCCAGAATCCGTGATTCCAGGAGAATATTGTCTCCCGTTAAACCATTTGGATATCCGGTGCCATTCATTCTTTCATGATGTTCCAGAATAGTCCTGGCAACGGGCCCGGGGAAGTCAATGTCCTTCAATATATCGTAACCGGATTGAGAATGGGTTTTGATGAGACTGAATTCGACATTCGTTAGTTGTGTCGGTTTGCTGAGAATTTCTGACGGAACGGATATCTTGCCGAGATCGTGGATGGCAGCGGCCATGTGGATTCCATCGATCATATCGATAGGAAGGTTCATCTCTGTAGCAATAGCACAAGCCAGATTAGCCACCCGTCGTTGATGACCAGCGGTGTAAGGATCCCGCGTCTCAACCGTTACGGCAATGGCCTGAATGGTCGCTCCCAAAGCCTTTTTCATCCGCTCGACCGTCTGTTTGCGATTCGTAATATCCGCATTTATACCGTCATAATAAATGATTTGTCCCTTTTCGTCACGGAGGGCATGCATGGTCAGAGAAATCCAGATGATGCTTCCATCCTTTCTGTAACACTGAGTCTCATACCCCTTTACGAATCCATGCTCTTTAATCATTTCTTTAAGTATTCTGCGATCTTCAGGGTTCACATAGTGCTGCCTTATTACGTCGGTTATGCTGGTCATCCCTTCTTCGGGGGATTCGTATCCAAACATTTTCGCCATGGCCTGATTGGCCATGATGATTTTTCCTTCCGGTGTTGACCGGAAGATGCCTTCCTGGGAATTTTCAAAGATACTCCGGTAACTTTCCTCAGCCCGCTTGAGGTCAGTGATATCCAGCATGGCCCCGATCAGACCACCAACTGAACCATCCGAATTGGGAAATGTGGCCTTATGGAAGATCACATTACGAACAATTCCACCCGTATCTTTTACTATAGTCTCGTAAATCTGTATTCCCGGGTTCTGCAGCAAAACCCGATTCTTTTCATTAAAGTTATCAGCAATCTCTTTGGGGAAGAACTCGTAGACCGATTTGCCCGTAGTCTGTTCCCTTTTCTGTCCGAAAAATTTCTCGAAGGAACTGTTAATTCCCAGATATCTGCCTTCCGAATCCAGATAAAAAACAGGCATCGGCAGAGCGTCAATCAACCGCTGCTGGAAGATTGCCGCTTCCTCGAGCTTCTGATTCACTTCCTTGCGCTCGGTGATATTCCGGATGTTACATTG
>MGQN01000003.1:43310-48910 GCA_001797845.1 Deltaproteobacteria bacterium RBG_16_44_11
CTCTATGGCAATAGGTTTTCCTTATTTTGTCTCCAGAGGTAAATCTTTGTACCGGATATATCCCTTATCCTGTAATTCTTCAAAGGCGGCTTGATTCAAGACGGTGTCTTTAAAAGGACTAACCTCCCAGAGTTTCTTGCCGAGGAACTCCTCATGGGAGTAATGTAACATATTAATCATATAAGGATTGACGTCATCGATCTGCCCGGTTTCCGCATCGAGAATCAATATTCCATCCTGGGCCGTTTCAAAGAGACGCCGGTATCGAATTTCAGATGCTTGCAATGTTTGTAGGGATTTTTTTGTCCCAGCCTTCTTTTCCATTTGCAAGAACCCCTCGATTCACAACCATTAAAAACAAAAAACCCCATCTTGATGCCAAAGACGAGGTTTCAAAAGTAACATATCGTTTTCCCTATATGGGAACCTATACGAGAAGCTGTTTTAAGATTGTCTCTTAATCAACCTTAGATTAAAACTACCATAAAATCGGATAAAGTCAAGATATTTCTATGGATATTATTGATACGATATTGCTTCTGCTGGTAGGAAGGACAAGGAGAACAGCCTTGTATGTCAATGAAATATAGACAGCAAAACGTGACGAGTGACGTCGATGTTTGTCGTCGGGCGTGAATTCGGCAGCGAGTGCCTTATTTTCATCAAGGCTGACACTTTGTGGGTTACAGGGAAAAATGTTTGCTGCATTGCCTGTAAATAAATGATGTAGGATAGTTGAAAGTGCTGAAGGTTGCAAGCATTGACAAGAGCCCCCGATATTTTCCTATGTTTTCCTTATCAATATATTTGATGAAGACTGTCGACTACATCTTTATCTATTTTTCCTGCTATAACGAGATTATCCAGTTCTTTCATCGCATCTTTAAGATTCATTCCTGATCTATAAGAGCGATTTTGAATAATAGTATCGAACAGGTCGGCAATAGTCAAAATACTTGTGATCCTTGATATTTCATCTTTTTTAAGGCCATCGGGATATCCGCTCCCGTCCAGCCGTTCATGATGATGTCTAATAGGATCCAAAAGATGCTTGTATTTTTGCAGGTGCAATACAATACTCTCACCAATGACAGGATGATTTCTGATGACATATTTCTCTTCTTCGCTGATCATACCTTGCTTCATAAATATATCGTGCACGATTGCTATCTTGCCGATGTCGTGTAACATAGAAGCATCCCGAAGAGTTTTAATATCTTCCGCAGGCATTCCCATCAATTCTCCGATTTCTTGCGCAGTCTTGCCTACACGGCTCGAATGCCCTCTGGAATAAGGATCCCTTGCTTCCACCGCCAGAGCCAGAGCTGCCAACGTTTCGAAATAAGTTTGATCTGAATCTTTATTTATTTTAGCATTTTCAAAAGAAACAGCAAGTTGATGACTCAAATTTAGCACAACGATAATATGTTCATTAGAAAATTTATTCCAATAACTATTTCCACAAAAGCAAAGCACTCCCAATAATTTTTCATTATAAACTAAAGGTGAAAATACTAAAGGCGGAATAAGTAATTTATCCGATTGCTCGCTTTGTTCTTTTGCCGTTACTAGAAATGGCCTGTTTTGTTTGGCCACCTGATCAAGGTAGGATTGTGCAGTTTCTATAACTTGTTCCGACGTGACATCATGATTGCCTACCCATGCTTTCAACGTATAGCGGTTGTCATCGGCAGAAAACAAGGTACCTTGCTTTGCACCTAATGCGTCAGTGGTTGTTTCCAAGACAGAAAACAATGCACCCTGTTTTGCACCTATTGCGTCAGTGATTGTTTTCAACACCAGACGAATTAAATTATCATAATTATTTACTACAGCAAGAACCTCACTTGCCTTTTTCAGAACATCATATATTATTTTTTTTGTTTCTTTAGGTTTTTGCTCTCTTTCGTCAGCGCTCTTCAAGGCATAAAAAAATGATTTGGCTAATTCACCTATCTCTCCTTCTTCTTCAGTCAGTTCCAATATTGTTTTTTTGTCTATTACCGCATCTTTTACAGTTTTTGTTAATAAAATAATTTTTTTTACCATCATTCGCATTCCAAAAAAACCAATAATGGAAATCACTCCGATAATAGTTATTATCAGGCTGAAATGAGCATCCAATATTTGAATAAATCTGTGGCTTTCGTCATAGAGTGAATGAAGAAAAAAAAGAATTATGAAAGGGATTAAGGCAACTCCGACAAATATAATGGAAAATTTACGTAACAGTGATTTTGATCTAAAATCTATCATTAATGTTCCAGTAAACTGCCAAGCTATTTTATATCCTTTTCACTGATTTAGCGTAGCGTATTGATTGTTAATATTTTGGTTCTGTTCAGCAAGATGATTTCTAATATCCTAAAAAAACAAAATATAATCAATGATGAAAGCATCCTTACTTATAGAACATTAAACTATAGATATCATAAAAAGTCAAAAAGTAACTTACATCAAATTAAATGTTACGTAAGGAGATAAATAAAAGGGCGGAGGGTATACCCCGCAGTTGCTGCGAAATCAGTTTCGAAAGCTTGCTTCGGGGTTCATGTCCGTGATTGCGGATTGAAGTCCTGCATTTTTTGGATCACAGGAAGAACTCTGTAAATCAGTATTTTTAAGAAAATATTAGTTCATAACATCTACAACTCCGTGACATCAAAATAATGGGCGCTACGCTTTTATTTGGTTGACATAAAAGGTTGTTCTGCCTATACTTCTCCCCAACAAAATCGTTATAGACTGGATTCCGGCCTTCGCCGTAATGACAAATTGATGAAGAAAATATTAAACAATCAGGAACGCAGCCGGCTGGATAAGCGTGTAGCAGAGGCGGAAAAACGCACCGGCGCGCAGATTGTAGTTGCTGTAGTTCAGCGCAGTGACTCATACCTGGAGCTGCCCTGGAAAGCATTCGCGCTGGGTGTGTCTGTTGCCGGTCTTCTGGTCTTTATTTTTGATCTGCTGTGGCCCGGATGGTATTCACAAACGGCGGTGCTAATCTCTGCCGTGACCATACTCATAATGGGTATTCTAAGCGCTCTTTTGTCCCTTTATATACCAAAGTTCGCGCGGCTTTTTCTTGCCGCTCACCGCGCCGAGGCGGAAGTGCGTCAATACGCCGAATCACTTTTTCTCTCTCACGAATTATTCGCTACCCGGCGCCGCACGGGCATTTTACTGCTGGTCAGCCTGTTCGAAAGGCGGGTTATCTTGCTTCCCGATAAGGGGTTTAGCAAACGACTGAGCCAAAAAGCCATGCAAAAAATCATTGCGCAAATGACACCGTCTCTTGCCTCGGGCCACTTTGCCCGCGCCCTGGAAAATGGGCTTATAAAACTTACGGAAACTCTGGCTGTCAAGAAGCGCGGCAAATCCCGCAAGAATGAACTTTCCGACGGTATCATTGAGGAGAAAGGCGTATGAAGAAAGCTCTGCGCTTGGCATTAATGGCCGCGTTGCTCTTAGCGGCGACAACCGCCGTTGGAGCGGATATTCCGTTTCTCACCGGGCGCATAACCGATAACGCGCAAATTCTCACCGTTGATACCCGCCGGGCACTTACCGAAAGGATGAAAGCACACGAGGATCGCACCGGCAACCAGATTGCGGTTCTCACTGTTCCTACACTCGAAGGCGAGAGCATCGAGGGATACGCCGTTGCGGTTTTCAAAGAATGGAAGCTGGGCCAAAAAGGCAAAGACAATGGCATTTTGGTTATCGTCGCGCCAAAAGACCGGCGCCTACGCATCGAGGTGGGCTATGGACTCGAAGGCACGATGCCCGATGGTTTGGCCGGTGATATAATCCGTAACGTCATGACTCCTCGCTTTAAGGCCGGGGACTACAACGGCGGCATCAATGACGGTGTAAAAGCCATTATCAATGTGCTGGAGGGAGGCAAGGTGCCGGATGCGCCCAGCGACGCGGAAAGCAAAGTGCAAGTATCATCCGGTCTAAATATCGAAGGGCCGGATCTCTCGATTATCGAGAAAATCCTTTTCGGTGCTTTTATCTTCGGCATTATCGGACTGTTTACCGTTATTGGCATTTTAACGCCCGGTGTCGGATGGTTTCTCTACTTCTTTCTCATCCCTTTCTGGGCGATGTTTCCGATTGTTATTTTCGGCTCCACGGGCGCCTTTTATTGTCTTGTAACCTACCTGATAGTTTTCCCGATTACCAAACTGCTATTTAAGAATGCCGACTGGTATAAAAAAGCGCAAAAAGATTTACGCACCAAGGGGCGCGCCTCCATCGGCGGTTTCATGGTTTCTTCCGGCGGTTCCGGAGGATCTTCGAGTTCAAGCAGTTCCGGCGGTTCCAGTTTTTCCGGCGGCGGCGGATCATCGGGCGGCGGCGGTTCTTCCGGCAGTTGGTAAAATCGGCACCATTATATTTTATACAGCTTCGATGGTGGAAGGCGGCTTGGTCGCAATATTGTAAGTGACGCTGACGACTTCCGGTATCTCTTTCGTTATCTTAGCGGCAATTTTTTCCAGAAGATCAAAAGATAATCTTGTAGGTTTTGCCGTTCGGGCATCCAGAGAGTTCCAGCAGCGGATTTTGATTTGATTGCCGAAAACGCGTTTGTTGGCGCGCATGCCGGTTACGCGGTCGTCGTGAAGAATCGCCATATACTGAAATGCTTTGATATTCTTTAAAGCAGTTTCCGTAATGGCCGTTGCTTTTTTCACCATAGCTATTTTTTCGGGAGTTACTTCGCCGATTACACGCGCGGCCAACGCCGGTCCCGGGAAAGGAATCCTGTTGAACATGGTTTCGGGAAGACCTAAGCCTCGTCCGGCTTTACGGACGCCGTCTTTGCGCAATTGAATCAGCGGTTCAAGAATTTTATAGCCGAACGCCACTTGCGGATCGATGCCGAGCTGTTCAAAGACATTGTGCTGTCTTTTGATTCCGGCAACGGTTTCATCAACATCGGTGAGGATTGTTCCCTGTAAAAGATATTTGGCATTACTTTGAATAACTAAATTGCTGAATATTTTTTTGTAAAAGGTCTGAGTAATGGCTTCTCTTTTTTCTTCGGGATCGGTAATGCCTCTGAGGGCGTCGAAAAAGTCCTGTGATGCGTCGATAATTTCCACACGAATACCCAGCTTCTTGAATGCGGTAACGACCCTTTGGGGTTCCCCTTCACGCATTATCCCATTATCGATAAAGTAAGTTTTGAGCCTACCGCCCAACGCCTTGTGTCCCAGTGCTGTCACCACCGAGGAATCGACGCCGCCGGAAAGAGCGTTAATGGCCAGACCATCACCGACCGCTGTAAATTTCGGAGGATAAGTTTAAAAACATCTAAAAATATTATTGTATTGAAGAGAGAATTCATGGAACCGATAAAAATTATGCTGTGTCTGGATATGAAAAACGATCGTGTGGTTAAAAGCGGGGCCTGTATTTTGCTTGCCGCTTCCGTCTTTCATTATATTCCAATGTGAATACGGCGTCATCTTCGCTTTGTAATCCGCGCTTCCAATAAGTTTAAAAAAAGTATACATTAATAAAACTATCGGCCGATAATTCAAATTATCTTTGTTGATCCGCTATTGTCTCGTAAGTTAAACAAAACAAAG
>MGQN01000003.1:48923-52193 GCA_001797845.1 Deltaproteobacteria bacterium RBG_16_44_11
ATGAAACAATTTATTCAAAACAGTTGGCTTTGTTTGGCTTTTATATGTATTTCTCTTCTTTTTTTATCTTGTTCGCCGCCGGAGACGGCAACCCTTCCCGATCTTTCCAGACCGGCACGGATACCGGTTACTTCTCGTCACGTTGACGTGCCTTTGCCGGGCGAGAAGCCTTTTTTGTGGGCTATTTACACCCAGGCCAACCATATTTATTTAAAGGAAACAGCTCTCGATGGCTTAGCGGTCTTCAGAGACGATCACAGTGATATCCGGCATAATTTAATTGAATCCACTTCTGTTTTGTCCCGGCCGTCGGCTGCGTTATTCAAGAACAGCCAATGGGTCGCATGGAAAGAAGGTAGCACAATCTATGCGAAAGCCATATGGTGGGGACCGGCAGAGAAAAGAACCGTTTTTACGGGAAGCTCGGCAGCACCAACCGCACCGGCTATTGTTAGTTATAAAGGTAAATTGATTGTTGTATGGGGGGAAGGCGATAAGCTGTATTTCAGCCGCTCTGATTATGGACTGGACTGGACTTCTCCTGTCAGTAAAACGTTTGAAGGTTTCATTGTTAGCACGCCGGCGGCGGCAGTTCACAACAGCAAACTTTACGTAGGAGTGGTTTTAGATTTGATTTTGTATACGGTATTAATCAAGGACGATATGACCTGGGGGCCCAATTACAGGGCAATGGAGTTGAGTGAAACGCCATTACCTGAAGTCTCTCTGGCTTCCAACAATGTTCGTCTGTCCATGGGGTTTTCCGTTGAGAGCAGCATACGCGTAACCCATTCTTCCACGGGGTATAATAATTGGAGCGCACCGCGGGAAATAGAGACAGGATATGACTATCCGGCTCCACCAGCTTTGCGCTATTTCAACAATAGTCTTTATGCGGTCTACCCGACAACGGGCCGGCTGATGATGAAGAGGAGCCCCGACGGCGACAATTGGGAAACACCCCGGTTTGTTGTCGAAGCGGAAGCATTATGCTTTCTACCTGCCGCGGCTGTTATTCCTTCAAATTATACAGTTTCACCGCCTACTCCGGCAATTCATGTGGTCAACAACAGCGGGCGCCCGGCCTCTAGTACTTTTAACGTAGTATTTATTTCCGAAGGGTATTTGGAATCGGAGATGGAAGAATTCCGCCGGGTCGCGGCAACTGCTGCTGACACGTTTCGCGCCTCCAATCCTTTCTCCAAGCATCTAAATAAATTCAACATATACAGGATCGATATTCCATCAAGGGAAAAGGGAATCAAGGCCTCACCACAAATGGCGGCAGGAATTCGGCAGGGTATTTGGGACGGAGAAAGATATCAGGCGGCCATCCCCGCTTTTCAAGCAAGATATACCGATACAGCTTTGGGGAGCCGGTATTTTGGTGAATGGGAAAGCCCTCATCCCGGAGGCCGCTGTGTAGCGGAAGAACCCGGTCATCCGCATACACGAATGACCAACCAAAAGGCAGTTTTTATTTACACAGACGAGATGTATAGCCTGGTGGAAACCCTGATACCAGGTTTCGACAGAACAAGGGATATTCTCTACGCTATCGTGGATCAGTTACCGGCAGACGGAGGCACGGAAAAAGCGTCTTTCAATCCAATAGTTTCCACCGATGATTTTGCTCTGGGTCTGGGAAACATTCACGAGATCGGCCATTTTATGGGTGGGCTGACCGATGAAGATTTCGAAGACTGCTGGGGCGGCGCGGCGGATGATTGTGCTGATTCTCCGAACAAAACAGTGAACAATAATTTGCATGATCCCGCGCATAAATGGGCGCACTTTTTCGCGCTTGAAGACCGTCAGGGCGCTTCAGTGCTGGCCGATCCTTTAAGTCGCCCGCCGGATCGGCGTAATTATTGGAATCCCGCCCAAATCAACGCCAGTGATATTTTCAATGTCGGCATATGGGCATCCTTAGGCGTCACCGACTGGTCGGGTACGGGAGGAGCCATTGTTTATAAGCCGGTGGCGGAATGCCTGATGAACCATACCGGCGGTACTACCCACTTTTGTCCGGTATGTGCTGAACAGATGACAAAAAGATTATTTGCCCGCACGGGCGACACTTTTTCCGATGCCGAGTATCATGAACGTTATGACAAGGTTTTTGTGGAGTATCTCCACCGCGATTCCGTTCACTGGTCTAGTAGTTGGCCAAAGGAAAATTTTATCAGCATCAACGGCAGTATGGTGAGCGTTTCTCATTTCCGGTGTTACACGATAGGTAAAGAGGGAAGTTACAAAGAGCTTTGTTCTGTGGAGATAACGCCATATATCCATGATGGTACTAACCGTTTAATCTTTCATCGGCAGTCTGGCGTTACGCGGGACATTGATCTTATGACTATTCAGGTAGTCAACAGCAACGGAGCTGTCCTTCATCTCTTTCCCGTTACGGACGTTTCTTCCATCGGATCGGCTGATCACTTCGCAGATTACATCTGGCCAACAAGCCGCGGTGATTTGACGTTTGAATTCGCCAGCAACACTACTCCGCCATAATTATCGCCTCTGCTTTAAAGATAAGGAAGTGTGTCCGAGAGATTTCTTGAAAAATGATTAGCTTTAAATACGCCTTCTCTAAATATTTTTAATGAACTTTTGGGGTGTTTGATGATAAAATGGTCACGATAATTTGTTAATGTCATAGACATGAGACCATATGTCATGGGAATGCCGTATCATTTATTTAAATATAACAAAAGCGACAGCGATAACTTTACTACTATCGCCCACCGCGGCGCGTCCGCGTATTATCCCGAAAACACGATGATATCTTTTGAAGGCGCAATCGCGAGGGGCGCCGATATGGTTGAACTCGACGTTCAACTGAGCCGTGACGGAGAGGTCGTTGTATTTCACGATGAAAAACTATCGCGCTGTACTAACGGCAAAGGAAAAATTTCTGATTACAAACTTGTCGAACTAAAAAAACTAGATGCGGGAAGCTGGTTTGGTAGGGAATACAAGGGAGCAAAGATACCGACGCTGGATGAAGCATTAAATCTTTGCCGGGATAAGATCGCGGTAAACATTGAAATCAAAACAGAAGCGGTTGATAAAAATATCCGGAATGGCATTGAAGAAAAATGCCTGAAAGTCGTCGGGCAAAACTCAATGCGGGAACATATTGTATTTTCCAGCTATGATCCGCGCGCGCTTAAACATCTAAAAGAGATAGACAGTTCTGTGGCTACTGCCGTGCTATTTGAAAAAGGGTATTATGGCTCAAAGTTTCCTTCAGAGATAATTGAA
>MGQN01000003.1:52209-53279 GCA_001797845.1 Deltaproteobacteria bacterium RBG_16_44_11
CCTTCAATTGCTCCAAAAATGAGCTTAGCAAGAAATGGCTTATGAATCTTAAATTGAATAATATTCCTGTCAATATCTATACGGTAAATGATAAAAAGAATATGCGCCGTTTTTTGGAATTGGGTGTCAGCGGAATATTTACCAATAAACCGGATATATTGAAAATGGTGGTGGAAAATATAAAGCAAATGCCAAGAAAAGAAATAATTAACCGCGGAGATTTTCAATGAATATATCAAATGCTCTGATTAAAACCATTATGGTTACGCTCGATGCCATAATGAAAGCATCGGGGACGGACATACGTATCCATGGAGCCGGCAGTGTTCCTGATCAACCAATTCTCTATGTCGTGAATCACTTCACACGCATGGAAACCATTTTAATGCCCTATGTAATAAAAAAGAGCATAAAAAAATACCCAATCTCCCTGGCGGACAGTTCTTTTTTTGGCGGAAAAATGGGCGATCTTATGGAAAGACTCGGCGCGGTTTCCACCGCGAACCCGAGCAGGGACGCATTGCTTATTAACGCTCTTCTTACCGATTCCAATCCGGTGATTGTTTTCCCGGAAGGGCAGATGATTAAAGACAAGAAAATTATCGAAAAGGGCAAGTATATGGTCTACAACACCGGTATTCGGAGGCCGCCGCACACCGGAGCAGGGCGGATAGCCCTACGCTCTCAGTTTATACGCGAAGAGTTACAAATTCTCCGGGACAAAGGAGATGTCTCGTCCATTGCCAAGATCGCGGCACACTTCGGTTTTGATCCCGCGAATTTAGACCAAATTCTCCAAAAGGAAACATATATTGTCCCAATAAACATAACTTATTATCCTGTTCGAGCGCGGAATAACGCCATCAGCAAATTGGTAAACTACTTTATCAATAATATTCCCGCGCGGTTTGAAGAAGAGATGCAAATCGAGGGTGCCATGCTGATGGACGGCGTAGATATCGATATTAACTTCGGTAAACCGATACCAATGAAAAATTATATCACGGCGAGTGTGGGAGTGAAAAAAATGCTGGCCGATAATAATCTTTATTTGTATCCCGGAGAATTGA
>MGQN01000003.1:53370-61479 GCA_001797845.1 Deltaproteobacteria bacterium RBG_16_44_11
CCTCTTTTCTTACATTCTGGCAAAATACACGAAAACGAAAATCTGCGAAGCTGATTTCAAAGGCAGGGTATTTCTGGCTGTCGAACAACTGCGCGCGAGCGGTTTAACCAACTGTCACACAACCCTTGATGAGAAACAGTTCTATCTTCTTACTGATGATTATCATGAAAAATACGAAAGCTTTATTAAAGCGGCTGTGGCCGACAATTTCATCAGCTTGAAAAAAGGGATGATTATCAAGAACCGCAAACGCTTCAGTAAGAAATATGATTTTCATGCCATTAGAATAGATAATATCATTGAAGTTCTCAAAAACGAAATAGAACCTCTGCAGAATCTTACAAAAGCGCTTAACCGTTTGATGATGCTACCCGACGTTTATATCAGGCAAAAGATTAGGAAGCACTTTATCGAACTGGATAAACAGCTTTTCGAAAAAGATTACCAGCAGTACTATATTAGAGGCGAGAGTAAACCAAAAAATATCGGAGCGCCTTTCTTTTTGAAGCGATTTTTTAGTAAAAAAGGAGTGATTCTGATTCACGGGTATATGGCGGCTCCTGAAGAGATTAGGCCGCTGGCGGATTATCTGTATAAGCGTGGTTATAGTGTTTACGGAGCGCGCCTGCGGGGGCACGGTACGGCGCCGGAGGATCTCGCCTCCAGCAAGTGGCAAAAATGGTATGATTCCGCAAGCCGTGCCTACATCATCATGAAAAACTGCGGCGAATCTATTGCCGTCGGCGGCTTTTCCACGGGTGCGGGAATAGCATTACTGCAGGCGGCAAACAAACCCGGCAGGTATGCAGGAGTGATATCAATTAATGCGCCTTTAAAGCTTCAAAATATTTCCTCCAAGTTCTCCTCAATGTTTGTCGCCTGGAATAAATTGCTTTCGAAAATCAACACAGCCAAAGGGAAAATGGAATTCATTGCCAATGAACCGGAAAATCCACATATTAATTACCTGCGCAATCCGGTAAGTGGCGTGAATGAACTCGAAAAACTTATGAATTTGGTTGAAGAGCGGCTTAAATACATCAAAGATCCAACGCTGATCATACAGGGTTCACACGATCCGGTAGTAAACCCCAAAAGTGGGCATGAAATTTATGAAAAATTGGGTGCCCGGCAAAAACAGCTTGTTCTAATTGATGCCGATCATCACGGGATATTGCGGGGAAAAGAAGCCGAGCAAGTAAACACAAAAGTTTTAGAGTTTTTAAGAAACATTTAAGTAATGAAAGATTAATATGAGAAAAATATCCGATTTATTTTTTTTCAGGTTCAAATATGTTTGCCCGCGCTGGCTGTGCTTTACGTTCGACAATGTCTTTCGTAAATTATTGCAGGACCCTTATAAAATTCTTCGGCCTTACATAAAAAAAGGAGACGCCGTTCTGGATGTCGGTCCCGGGATCGGCTATTTTACAATACCTCTGGCGGAAATGGTTGGTAAAAACGGACTGGTGATCGCGGCTGATATTCAGGAAAAAATGCTTATGGCAATTAAGAAACGGGCCCAACGCATTGGTATGAAGCAGCGAATTACTCTGCAATTGGCTTCTTCAGATTCGTTAAACATCAAAAGCAAGATTGATTTTATTTTGGCCTTCTGGATGGTTCATGAGGTTCCGGATAAAGCGCGGTTTTTTTCTCAGTTGCATTCTTTGTTAAAGAAGAATGGAAAATTTCTTATGGTGGAGCCGAAATTTCACGTAAGCTCAAAGAAATTCGTTCAAGCTTTGGATTATGCCCTGGAGGCGGGATTTGCTCTTGAAGGTAGCCCCGGTATATCGCTAAGCAGAGCCGCCTTGTTCATTAAAAAAACGGAAAAATGAATTGAAATATCCTTACGCAGCCATCTTATAATTCTTTTCGCGGAAAAGCCTCAAACAGGCATCAACGATATCCGGCTCGTAGAGAATGCCCTTGTTTATTGAAATCTCGTCCAGCGCCGCCTCGATTCCCTTGGAAGCCCGGTAAGGTCGGTGGGAAGAAATAGCTTCCACAACATCGGCGATAGCCAGAATACGTGATCCCAGAAGAATTTGTTCTCCCTTTAGCCCGCTCGGATAACCGGAGCCATTTATACGTTCGTGATGCTCCAGAACAATCCGGGCAATGGGCCAGGGGAATTCAATGTCTTTGAGAATATTATATCCTGACTCAGGGTGCGTTTTAATTAAATTGAATTCCAGATCAGTCAGTTTTGTAGGTTTTGTGAGAATCTCGGAAGGAATGGATATTTTGCCGATATCATGAATCATGCTGGCCATACGTACTCCGTCGATCAGTTCGCGTCCCAGGTTTAATTCCATGGCGATAGAGCGGGCCAAATCAGCTACTCTCCGTTGATGACCTGCGGTGTAAGGGTCTCTTGTTTCGACAGTTACAGCCATGGCATTGATCGTGGCGCCCAGAGATTTCCTTAAGCGCTCGATGTTTTCCTGGCGTTCCAATTCCATCTTTTTCTTATCTGTGATGTCCTGATCAATTCCCTGATAATAAAGCAAATGCCCCTGATCGTCCCGGACCGCATGCATGTTGATGGATACCCAAATTTTGCTGCCGTCTTTTCTATAGAACTCTGTCTCATAACCTTTTATTGAATCTTCTTTTTCAATAATCTGAAGTATTTTTGTGCGTTCATCGGGATGTACATAAATTTGATGAGAAATGTCGGTAATGGTTGTTATGACTTCTTCCGGTGATTCATATCCAAGTATATTCGCAAATGCCTGGTTTACGGCAATATGCTGACCTTCAGCAGTTGACTGGAAGATTCCTTCTTGAGCGTTTTCCACGAGCCTGCGGTATTTTTCTTCACTCTTGGCTAACGTATCCTCCGCCTGTTTGCGTTCGGTGACGTCGCGCGTTACGCCCCGGAACCCGGTCGGCTTTCCTTGTGCATCCCTTATCAGAGATACCGAAAATTCGGCAAACACCCTAGTGCCGTTTCTTCTGATAAATTCGAAGTCGCAGCTCTTAACCGGTTTCCCTGTCTTATATATTTCTTTGAATGTCTCATACAATCTTTTAGCGGTTGTTTTATCCGTATACTGTTGGTTATTCCTGCCGATCAATTGCTCTTTGGGAGTTCCAGCTATTTTGCACTCTGCATCATTAACGAAGGTAAAATTACCGGGAAGATCGGTTTCCCAATAGCCGTCTTCCATGGTTTCAATGATGGTCCGGTACCGATCTTCGCTCTGGCGCAGGGCCTCCTCCATTTGTTTGCGCTCGGTGATGTCGCGCGAGATACCCCGGAATCCGATCGGTTTGCCTTTTGCATCCATTATAAGAGATACCGAAACTTCGTGAGACGCTTTAGTACCGTCTCTTCTGATAAATTCGAAAGCATACCCCTTCTCTGGTTCTCCAGTTCTGTAGATTCTGTTGTAGATTTGATATAATCTTTTAGCTTCTTCTTCACTTGTATAGCCTCTGTTGTTTTTACCGATTAATTGCTCCCGGGGAGTTCCGGTAATTTTACACTGTGCATCATTAACGAAGGTAAAATTACCGGCAAGGTCAATCTCAAAATAACCTTCCTGGATAGTTTCGATGATAGTCCGGTATTTTTCTTCACTCTGGCGTAACACTTCCTCCGCTCGCTTGCGTTCGGTTATATCCCGTATAATTCCGCTGAACCCTGTCGGATTACCCAATGAATCCTTTTTTAAGGATCCGGATACTTCGATTTGCCGCTTGGCCCCGTCTTTTCTTATAATCTCGTTATCAAATATCTTGCCGGATTCTCCTGTTCTGTAGATTTTATTAAAAAACTTGAATACTTTCTTTGCATTTTCTTCATCCGTATACTGCTCGTCGTTCATGCCCATCAATTCCTTCCGGGGGTATCCATATATTTTGCACAGAGAATCGTTGAAAAAGGTGAAATTACCGGTAAGATCAGTCTCATAATAGCCGTCTTCCATATTTTCCAATATAGACCGGTATTTTTCCTCGCTCTGACGCAGTGACTTCTCGGCCTGCTTGCGTGAAGTTACGTCCCGAGAAATACCCCGAAATCCGATCGGTTTGCCTGATGAATTTTTTTGCAGAGATACAGATACTTCAATGTGTCTTTCGGTCCCATCTTTTCTTATAATCTGCCAATCGAATTCTTTGGCGGGTTCCCCTGTTCTATAGACTTCATTAAACGTTTTAAAAAGTTTTTTTGCGTTTTCTTTATTTGTAAACTGACGGTTATTCATGCCCATCATTTCTTCTTGGGGATACCCAAGGATTCGACACATTGAATCGTTGAAAAAGGTGAAGTTACCATTAAGATCTACTTCGTAATAACCATCTTCGATATTTTCCAGAATGTTTCGATATTTCTCCTCGTTCTGACGTAGCGCTTCGAGCGCAGCCTCCCTTTGGGATTCCGCCTGCTTGCGTTCGGTAATGTCTCTAGCCACACAGGAGATACCGATAATTTTACCCTTCTGAACGATGGGTGAACCAGTCACTTCGCCTATTATCGTCAATCCCTCCTTCGTTATAAAATTATAAACTACGTTTGGAACCTCCGCTCCTGAAAGAATTTGTCCCACATTAGGGATTGCTCTCTTTAAGGATTCCGGCGTCATAAGATTCAAATCTGGGAAGAATTTGTTAATCAATTCTTCGGGCTTGTAGCCCAATATTTTCTCTACACTGGGAGTGATATTGGAAACTTTTAATTCAGAATCCACCATAAAGATCACGTCAGAGGTGCTTGCAAAAGTAAGCCGGTATTTCTCCTCGCTCTCCCGCAGTTCTCCCTCCGCCTGCTTGCGCTCGGTGATGTCCCGGATAATCCCTCTAAACCCTATCAGTTTACCTGAAGAGTCTTTATGTAACGATATAGATGTCTCAATATATCTGTTGGTCCCATCTTTTCTTATAATTTCATAATCAACTACTCTGCCTGGTTTTCCTGTTCTGTAGACTTCATTAAATGCTTGAAATATTTTTTTTGCATTTACTTTGTTGGTATAGACCCGGTTATTCATGCCCACAATTTCTTCTTGGGGATACCCAAGGATTCGGCACATTGAATCGTTGAAAAAGGTGAAGTTACCATTAAGATCTACTTCGTAATAACCATCTTCGATATTTTCCAGAATGGTTCGATACTTCTCCTCGCTCTGGCGCAGCTTCTCGTCAGCCTGCTTGCGCTCGGTGATGTGCCTTGAAAGTCCACGGAATCCAATGAGTTTTCCTTTTGAATCTTTTATAAGAGATACAAGCAGTTCACTTACTGCCTTGGTTCCATCTTTCTTGATAACTTCATAATCAAATATCCTGCTTGGTTCTCCTGTCTTGTAAAGATTGTTGAACGCTTGAAAAGCTTTTTTTGCGTTCTCTTCATCTGTATATTGCCGATTGTTCATCCCGATCAATTCTTCCCGGGAATATCCCATATTTCTGCACTCCGCATTATTGACGAAGGTAAAATTGCCCTTAAGGTCAATCTCAAAATACCCCTCGTCCATATCTTCCAGAATGTTTCGATATTTCTCCTCACTTTCCCGCAGTGCCTTTGCTGCTTGCTTATGCTTGCTTCTTGAATCTGCCTCTTCTAATTCTCTGGCTACGGCGGGGCAGAGACGTGATAAGTTGTTCTTCATGATATAATCTTGGGCGCCTAAGCGCATACACTCTACAGCCGTCTCTTCACCGATGGTGCCGGACACAATGATAACGGGAATTTCGATATTTGTTTCCTCTAATACGGCAAGGGCTGAGGGTGCATTGAATTTCGGCAGTTTATAATCACAAAGGATGATGTCCCATTGTTTTTCTTTGAGGGCTTTTTTCATGGCAGTGGCAGTTTCCACCCGTTCATACACCGGATCGTAGCCACCTTTTTTCAGCTCACGGATGATGAGCAGCACATCGTCTTCCGAATCCTCCACCATCAATATCCGGAGGGATTGATGATTGCTGATTTTAGATATAACTTTTTTTACCATTACAAACCTCTTTTTTCGTCTCTCGTATCTCTTGAAGCGGCCTTCGTGAAGCGTATCTCATATCTCGCGCTTCACGTGTTACGCTTCACTCTTCACGAGCTACGTTTATTTTCCCGCCGGCGTCTTTTCATTTAACATCCAAAGCAGATGGTAATACGCGGGGGCCATCTGAATTTTCTTTATACACTCCTACGCAGTTTCGTCCGCTATCCTTTGCGCAATACATAGCTGCGTCGGCATTTCTGAGCAGATCGTCAGTGTTTGACATTTCATCTGTAAAAGCCGCTACACCAATACTGATGGTTACGGTGCTTATCAATACATCACCCGGCGTCTTGAAAGACATATTTGCTATGGTTTGCCGCACCCGTTCAGCCAATAGGACTGCCCCTTCCAATGAAGTATTTGGCAGAAGAACGGCAAATTCCTCACCACCCAACCGTCCAAGAATATCAATTTCACGCAGACTGGATTTCAAAGATGCCGCAACCTGCTGGAGCACCAAATCCCCGGCTTCGTGACCGTAGGTATCATTAACCTTTTTAAACTCGTCAATATCCAGCATTAAAAGCGTCAGGGGTTGACTATTGCGATTGGCGCGTTTGAACTCTTCAACACCGCGCTGCATAAAATAACGACGGTTGTATAAATTTGTCAGGTAATCGGTCAACGCCATTTGTTCCAACTTGGCATTCAATAATTGGATCTTTTCCTCGGCTTCCTTGCGGGCGGTGATGTCACGGACCAACATGATGAAGCGCGGATTCTGCAAATTCGAATTGTCTTTTGCGGCAATGGAGAGCTCGAACCAGCATCTGCCCGATGGTAATTCCAACGGATACACCCCGCCCGAATGCCGGCCGGTTTTGACCGCCTCGGCAATGGCTTCTGAAATGACATTTCCCGCCTCAGGCGAGAGCACCTCTTTCATTGTTTTTCCCAGGAATTCTGAGGGGGGAGCATAGAGCAGTTCAGGATCAGGGGCTAGAAAGTTGTAAATGGTCCCCGCAACGTCGACATCAAAGAGAAGATCAGGCAGTGCATTCAAAGTGGCGCACAGCTGATTGTCGGTTTCCCGTAGCGCCTCGAGCGCAGCCTCCCTTTGGGATTCCGCCTGTCTCCGCTTGTTCCTTGAATCTGCCTCTTCAAGTTCTCCGGCAATGGCCAGGCACAGACGCGATAAGTTGTTCTTCATGATATAGTCATGAGCGCCTAAACGCATGCATTCCACGGCCACCTCTTCGCCTACAGAGCCGGTTACAAGGATGAAGGGAATGTCGATATTTGTTTCTTTTAACAAGGCAATGGCTTTGGCAACGCTGAATTTCGGGAGCGTGTAGTCGCAAAGGATGATGTCCCATTGTTTCTCTTTGAGGGCTTTTTTCATGGCAGTGGCAGTTTCCACCCGTTCATACACCGGATCGTATCCGCCTTTTTTCAGCTCACGGATGATGAGCAGCACATCGTCTTCCGAATCCTCAACCATCAATATCCGGAGGGATTGAGGCTTGCTGATTTTAGATTTCAGCTTGCTTGCTGTAGATTTAGTTCTTTTTGCCATTATGAATTCCTTTTGTATCTCGCATCTCGTGAAGCGTATCTCGTAATTCGCGCTTCACGTGTTACGCTTCACTCTTTACGAGCTACATTTATTTCCCCACCGGTGGCGGTTCATTCCAGATTAGCCAATACAGACCGAGTGATTTGACAGCTTGTATGAATTCAGTGAAATCAACCGGTTTGCGGACATAACTATTGGCGCCCAGTTTATACCCATTGACTACGTCCTGTTCCTGTGTTGAAGACGTCAGGATGACCACCGGCAGTAGTTTGGTGAACTCATTTTGGCGAAGGGTCTTCAGCACTTCCATGCCGTTTATTTTGGGGAGTTTCAAATCCAGCAAGATAACTACGGGCATATTCTTCGTATCCCGTCCTGCATACATCCCCTTTCCAAACAGGTAATCTAGGGCTTCCACACCGTCTTTGGCCACGATCACCTTATTGGAGATATTGTTTTGTTTGAAAGCCCGTAGAGTCAATTCGACATCATCGGGATTATCCTCCACCAGCAAAATAATTTTATCTTCCATTATAAAAACTCCTTTCGTATCTCATATCTCGTGAAACGTCGTGCGTGAAG
>MGQN01000003.1:61497-62389 GCA_001797845.1 Deltaproteobacteria bacterium RBG_16_44_11
TCTAGTGAAACGTGAAGCGCGAGATACGAACAACGCTTCACGAGATACGCACTCCGCTTCGCGAGATACGCTTCTTCACGCTTCCAGCGTGAAGAAGAATGTTGCTCCCTTTCCCACTTCGCCTTCCGCCCAGGCTTTTCCTCCATGGCGGTTGATAATCCTTTTTACTGTCGCGAGACCTATTCCCGTTCCCGCAAATTCAGCCGTTGTATGAAGACGTTGAAAGGTGCCGAATAGTTTGCCCGCATAGGACATGTCAAATCCGACGCCGTTGTCCCGAATAAAAAAAATCTTTTCATTCTCTTTGAGAGTCGCGCCAAATTCAATGCGCGGATGTTTCTGTTTGCCGGTGAACTTCCAGGCGTTGTCTATTAGGTTCGTTAGAACAATCTGTATTAAGGGGAGGTCACCCTGGATGACTATACCTTGCTGGATAGTCATTTTCACGTTATTATTAGGATTATTCTTCTGAAGTGTATCTGAAATTGACTGGACCATTTTACTCAAATCAATGGATTGATAGTTAAATTCAGACTGGATAACTCTCGAGAGTTTCAGCATGTCGTCAATCAGATTACCCATGTGCTGTGTTGCCGTACGGATCCTCTCCAGGTAATTTTTTCCTGTAGCATCCAGTTTACCCTGATAATCCTCCAGCAAGGCGTGACTGAATCCGTCAATGCTCCTCAGGGGCGCGCGTAAATCATGGGAAACAGAATAGCTGAATGCCTCCAGTTCCTTGTTGGTAGCTTCAGCAGCATCCCTTGCCTTCTCCACCACTCTTTCCAGCTTCTTTTTCTCGGTGATGTCCTCAATGGCCAGGAGAATGATTCGCTCTTTGCCCAACACTCTTTGAATTTGCCGGGCATTCAAAAGCATTATGCGCCTGCCA
>MGQN01000004.1:0-4306 GCA_001797845.1 Deltaproteobacteria bacterium RBG_16_44_11
TTCATCCCTGTCGATTATGGCCGGGCCTTTTTTGGTTTTGACTTCCACAGGTACGATCTCATCCTTGAACCAGCCCTTTTCAATGGCGGCGCAGGCTCTCTGATGGCTCATGAGCGCCCATTCATCCTGCTCCTGACGGGAAATCTTGTTTTGATCGGCAATATTATCCGCCGTAATACCCATGTGATAACCCAAAAGCGCATCCACCAGACCGCCGATCATCAAACTGTCCTGAATCTTTTCGCCGTCAGCCAGACGATATCCCTTGCGGGCGCCGAAGAGCAGATAAGGGGCATTGCTCATACTTTCAATGCCAACAACGGCGCCGATATCGATTTTGCCCAGCATAATTTCTTGTGAGAGTAATTCGGAGGCGCGCATGGAAGAGGGACACTGCTGATGAACCGTAAAAGCGAAGGACTCGACCGGCAATTCCGCACCCAGAGCAATGTGACGGGCGCTATTTCCCGGTGCGCCGGCCTGATTACACTGACCGGCAATTACTTCCTGAACAAGTTTCTTATCAATACCCGCTTTGGCAATGGCGGCATTTAACACCGTCACGCCTAACTGTACAGGAGGCAGGCTCGAAAGCGACCCCATATAATCTCCAATTGCTGTTCTGATACCACTAACAATTACAACTTCTCTCATAACAAATTCCTTTCTTCTATTATTTTTCCGTAGGTACGGTTTTTTAATAAATTAATTGCTTTATTTTAAAATGATTTTTTAAATCAAGATAGTCCTTGATTATAATTACCGGCGTCCAATAGCATGTTTTAATTACTATACCAAGAAAAAAATGATAACGAAAATCATTCTTAATATTTATGATAAAAATTCGCCCTTGGCGATAGTAATTGATTTACCACCGACGTACACATCGATTTTACCATTAATTTCTTGAGCTTTTAAATATAGAAGAGAAGGACGATTAATTTCATAACCTTGTTCCGAACGAATATCAATTTCATTTTTCCCCCAATAACGATGTTTCACCAAATAGGCGGCAAGACAGCCGTTGCCGCTACCTGTTGCCGGATCTTCGGAAATACCATAACAATCAGCAAACATACGCACGCTGATATTATCTAATCCCTGATGTGATTCGGGGCAAAAAATCAAAATCGGTTTTGCCCAGGTGTTTTTAATGAGATTAAAATATTTTTCTTTGTCTACATGAGCTCTTTTTAATGAAATCAATGTTTTCAGCGGAACAATAATATGCGGCAAACCTGTAGATACTTCTTCAATCGGAAAGCGTTGATCAAATTCGTCGATATTGAGTCGTAAAACGTCGGCAATGATATTAGCGTTAATATTTTTTCCGAATTCAGGCTTGACCTGTTTCATCCAACCTACAGTGCTTTTTTTCTCTTTCTCGAATGTAACCGGTATTGGCCCAACTTTCAAATTTAATATAACTTTCTCTGGTAAATCATTTGCTATTTCACTGCGAATAATGTGAGCAGTGCCCAAAGTGGGATGACCGGCGAAAGGAACTTCAGCTTCCGGTGTAAAAATACGGACATCATAACCGCCTTCGTGTTTCTCTTCTGATATAATGAAAATTGTTTCTGAAAAATGCATTTCGCGGGCAATTTTCTGCATTCTTTCCACAGATAGTTTAGCGCCTCCGCGAAATACCGCCAGCTGATTTCCCGCAAATTTTTCTTCGGCAAAAACATCCACAATATAAAACGTAAGCTTTTCCATTTCCCGACCCCCAAGAAGACCAAATACGATCCACTCACTTATATCTCAATTGCTGTTAGATACCAATTTCCATTAATTTTTTCTTTCGCTTCTCGTTTGTTCTTTAAAAACACCGTACACCTCCAATACTACCAAGACCGCCCCTGCTATCGTCCATAGAGTGATTTTTTCGTCCAGTATCAGCCAACCCAAAAATACAGCCAGGACAGGATTCACAAAAGCATACGTCATCATGATATTGATCGGCAATAGGCGTAAGGCTTTAACATAAGACGTGAAGGCAAACACAGAACCGAAGACAATAAGATAGCCCCAGGCCAGCCATGCATTTTGTGTCGGCTGCGGGATAGGCTCATTAAACAGCAAAGACAAAATCAAAAATGAGCAACCGCCGATTATAGTCTGATAACCTGCATTTACAGTATCGGGAACATCTATCGGATTACGCTTTTGATATACGGAACCTGCTGCCCAGCAAAGCGATGCGCCTACTAATAACAACCCGGAAATATAATCTGCAGAATTGCCTGTGTGAAGAGAAGGATACATCAAGACAGCAATTCCACCTAATCCAAGAAAGATAGAGCCAATCAATAATGGAGATGGCGTTTTCTTTGAAAAAAAAGATTCCAGCAATGCCGCCCACATCGGTGTCGTCGAAACAAGAAGAGCTGCCAGACCGGAATAGGTATGTTGTTCCGCCCAGAGAAGTAACGCATTACCACCTGTCCAAAGAAATACGCTGGAGATGGAAATAATCAACAATTCTTTAGCATTAATAATTAGTTTGTTTTTTCTTATGTAAGCAAAAGCTAATAATATTATCCCGACGATGATTAGCCGGCTTGCTCCCATCGCAAAGGGTGGAAATCCGCTGCCTTCTCCTACAGCTACGCGAATTGCCAGATATGTGCTGCTCCAGACAATATAAACAACAAATAAGTGAAATAATCCGTTTTTTGACAAAGTTGCTTTCTGCATCCCAACCTAAAAAAAGATAACGAATTTATTGTGAAACCCAACATACATTGAAATGTGCTGACGTATACATGAATTAATAGACACTGTCTAATGAAGACTTATCTCGGTTACACCTACGCGTCAACGGACATAAGTCGAGAAATAAACGGAGAATCTCCATTTAAACTATAGATCTGTGGTTGCTAATGAGCCAAGAAGAGACTTGACCCCTTCGCTGACCCCTTCGCCTTCAGGTTATTTGCTGCATGCCCTTGTTATGGTTAAAGTAAAGCTACAACTACTTTATTTACCGATTCCGTGGGGGGACTTTCTATTTTCCACCTTCGACGAAAGGCCGATAACTATCAGGAATTGAATATACAAACGGCTTTTCTCCAAAGTTTAGTTGCAAATAGCCTTTTTCAATCAAAGGTGCGATAAGAACAGTTGTCTCTATACCACAATTGTGTGGATTCAGCTTCAGATCTAAGCCACCAGAACTTCCTGGAACGCCTTTGTACCATGTTCCGTTCCCGCGGAGATATAGTTTTCCAGATTCAAGATCGAGCGCAAATCCTTCACGAAATACCGGTGCATTTGTATCAGAACTGCGGATTTGATAGAGAACTCCACTAGTGGTGTGAAATTTTCTATCAGTACATCCTATCGATAATGCAGTTGGCGAGAACTTAGCGATATCTGCACGATTGATAGTGACCTCGAAATACCAACGCCCACTAGTCTTGTTATTTGTTGACCACATAGCATAATTTCCTTGGACGTTTTTTACCTTTTTTGATGCTGGTTGTGCCGGTACAGTTGGAGTTTCTTTAACTTCAGATTTTAGAGAAAGATCGGTCAACATACGATCTAATTCTGCGGTACGTTGTCGCGTGTAGCGCGTTACGCAAACCGTCTTACGGTAATCCTTGAGCAACCACTGATACCACTTTTCGCGGTTACTCTCTTTACTTGTACAATTGCACACAGAGTCACGCTCTTTAATCCACGCGCGTTGATCTTGGCGTAACTTTTCCTGCTCGTCCTTCGCGAGCTTGCTAATCAGAGTCTGATATGTTTGATTGATCTTTACATCGGAGTTACGCAATTCTTTGCCCAAACAGTACGCTACTTCCTCACTAGATTTAGGATTGTCACACTCCGTTGCACAGGCAATACCAGTAATGGAAATCATGATGATACAAAGGATGCATTTTGCAAATAAATGTTTCATGTTTACCTCCGTTCTATTTTTAGTGAAAATCAACAGACTCACTTCAACATGCCGCATGCCACCAATCCTTGTTTTACAGCAACTGCAATTGCATTGCGCGTTTCTGCAGTCTGGATTTTCTGCTCTTCGTTCCGGTTAACTATTATTCCCGCTTCAAACAGTACAGCAGGACATGATGCATTTTTTAGCACCGAAAGGTTGTCGTAATAATACACACCGTTTTTCTCATCGGCCCATTCTCTACTCTCGCCTGGGATACGCTCCGCATGGTGCGGTGATGAATGCAAACCCTGTTTCCTAAGTGCTGCACCTATTTCTGATGCACAGCGCAGACTTGAGGCAAGGTCTATATTTGCCCTTGAAACGAAAAGAGAATAACCAGCGTACTTGTCA
>MGQN01000004.1:4348-6493 GCA_001797845.1 Deltaproteobacteria bacterium RBG_16_44_11
TACTGGGGTTGTACAGAGTCGTGATGGATAGACAGCAGAAATGTTGCGTTGCCGGCACTTGCTAGTTCTGTCCGCTTTCGCAAGTCTATCGTTTGCCCATCTGCCGCGATTAGGAAAGCGTTAATACCATCTGAGGATAGTTTGTTTAGAATGATAGCTGCGAGTCCGCCATTGAACTCGAATTCCGGAATATCACGGGCACTTATTGCCCCTGGAGAAGATTTGGAATGTCCCACGTCTATGGCAATTACCGATTCTGCTTCAGCGAGATTCGGTATCAATGTAGCCAGCATAGTGACTACTGTCATACAGCAAGCTATGGTTAATCGCATAATCGCCCCACTGTCCTATAGAGCATGTCAACATTGGGATCAGAGCTAAAGCATGATGTAAATTAAATATCATCTATTCATTTTTTTTAAAAGAGAAAAATACAAAACCTTATTGATAACGGATTGAAGTCTTGTATTGTCTTCGAGGTTGATAATTTGAGGATAACAGGAAGTAAGTGTTAAATGAATTCTTAATTTTGGGACCTCGTAAAAAGCTCCCCCGTATGCACGGGGTAAACGCCAACAAGGCGCTCACTAAATTAATTGTAGCTTTGATAGCCAAAGTAGAACGCGGTGGCAAGGAGAAGGGTTAGCAATAAATTTTAATCCGGCGGCACCTACTCTTCCACACAATGAAAACTTTATGCAGAATAAATGATTTCACCATGTTTGGCAAAGTTATGAAGTGGTGAATTTTGTTTGTCCCATTCTTCTGATGTGAAGCCAGAAACCTCAATCGGGGCAAAAACATCGTAAATAGCCTCAGACATCAGATCAATTCTTGACCAGTAATCGTGGTTTGTAAAATCGTCGGAAATAAGTATCAGATCAATATCGCTTCCCTCGTGATAATCACCTCGAGCATAAGAACCATAAAGAATCAGCTTATTAACATTGATTCCCCTGGCTTCAATTGCTTTTCGAAAACGAGCAATTATATCTAAAGCTGCTGTTTTATCCATGCCAATACCTCTTTCGTATTTGCAATAATTTCCTTGGTGATTTTCTTTGTATAAGTCTTTTGTAATTTTTCAAGGCTTTCCGGGTAACGAGTCGCAATATTTGCCTCGTTAAGTTTAACAATAAATTTCCCTAATGTTTCCGGCGGCTTGACGCCTATTTTGTTTATTAGAAAAATAAGATTGTGCATTTTGGGCGTAACATCCTGAAGCTTTTTCCAATATAGGCCTTTGAGTGCCTTTTCCAGCGAGAGATGACACATAAAAACAGCATAGAAATTACGGCCACCTTTAAACATAAATTCGGCTGTTTCAATATCAAACTCAGCTTGAATGACCCACTCTCTGGTTATTTTATCCATTTTCATCATTATTTTAGCAGTGTATCTCAGATAATTTTAAGTAAATTTACATTAATAATCTTGCTATGTCCATAAATTATTATAATCAACACATCTCAAGTTCGTCGCTCTCTTAATAAGCACCCCCGTATGTACGGGGTAAACGCCGGCAAGGCGCGCGAAGCTTTAGAAATGAGGCCTACTTTTGAGTAGGTCGCAGTGACTAAAAGCTGAAGCGCAACGTAGCATATGGCCATTTTACATGGGCGCAAAAAAGCCCCGTTGATTTCTCAACGGGGCTTTCCTGTATTAAATCCGGCGGCACCTACTCTCCCACACAGTCACCCATGCAGTACCATCGGCGCAAAAGAGCTTAACTTCCGTGTTCGAGATGGGAACGGGTGTGACCTCCCTGCGATAGCCACCGAAATATTCTCTATTCCAATTGCCTTCATCGGCTAACTTTGTTGGCATCGTCGTCGGCCTCCTCAGCGTATGTACAATACGCCTCGTTGCCTCTTCCTTGCCGCCTCGTTATCCTTCGAACGCAATCGTCATATCTATAATTGCAAGACAATGCATATCGCTATGTTGAAAAATTGAGCGTTATAGTTAATTATGAGACCATAAATAATTATTATGGTCAAGCCTCACGACCGATTAGTATCAGTTAGCTGAACGCATTACTGCGCTTACACACCTGACCTATCAACCTCGTCGTCTACAAGGGGTCTTCAGTCTTGATGTCTCCATCAAGAGGGATATCTTATCTTGAGGTGGGCTTCCCGCTAA
>MGQN01000005.1:0-7255 GCA_001797845.1 Deltaproteobacteria bacterium RBG_16_44_11
GAATGAATTCACCAAGGATTTTGTTGAGGGCTATATAAAAAGATTCGGCGAGGTGCCGACTTATACCACCGGTACTTACGATGCTATTAGATTTGCGCTCGTGGATACTATTGAAATGACAGGAAGCCTCAATACGGACAAGATAGCGGAAACTTTGGAGAACCGTGTGTACAAGTCTACCACCAGCACAATAAAATACATGAAGGATAGCCTGGGCAGACCTCTCCATGACATACAATGGGGTCCGGGGTTTTCGACGGGTATTGCTGTGCAATGGCAGGATGGCAAACAGGTCGGTGTTTGGCCCAATGGATGGAAGCCGGCTCCCGGTGTGAATGTAACCTATAAAGGCATGCAGCCCATTAAGTTACCACCCTGGATGATCAGCTATTATAAGAAAGAAGTTCCTAAAGTGGTAGCACCTAAAGCAACTCCCAAGAAGAAGTAAGCAGTCTATCACGGAATCCTATTCGCCCCTTTTGTTTAAACCCTTCCCTTTTGTTTGAATATGAAGGGGCGGAAGGTTTCCGCGTTTATTAAGAAATGAAGAGGTAATAATAAAAGATAATTGAAAATAATTGAGGAAGGTTTTATTGCAAAAAATATTTGGAAGTGCAGTAACTATGGCAATACCGTTGTGGAAATTAAACCGCTGGAGGTCTGCCCTGCTTGTAAGCAAAAATGCGAGTTTCTGAACGTTACGTGCTACGAACCGGATTGCGGTTTTACGGGAATGGACAAACGCTTGAAGCCGACAAAATAAAAAAAGGCGGTTGTAATATCAGCTTTTTTCCATCGTTTTATGGAATTTAACTTTTGGCCATTCTTCCAAGGTGTGATTAAGACGCCATTCGCTCAATGCCAGATAAACAAGGTTCCCTTCCGTATCGAGAGCGAGGTTTGTCGAATTCTTCTTTTGAAAATCTTCCATAATTTTAGCGTCGTCACAGGTTACCCAGCGCGCGGCGGCATAATCAGTTTTTTCATAATCGGCATAAACGCTGTATTCGTCTTTAAGGCGCGCCATCGTAACGTCAAACTGCAGAGAACCGACCGCGCCTAAGATGTTGTCCGAGCCCCACAGAGGTTTGAAAACCTGAATCGCGCCTTCTTCCGAAAGTTGAGTCAATCCTTTTTGTAAATGCTTTATTCGCAGGGGGTCTTTGAGCCGCACACGGCAAAAATGCTCGGGGGCGAAGTGCGGGATGCCGGTGAACTTAAGCGGCTCTTTTTGCGTGAAAGTATCGCCGATTTTGATTGTTCCATGATTATGAATGCCGATGATATCACCGGGATAAGCTTCTTCGATATTGGTGCGGTCCTGCGCCATAAAAATGGTGGCATTGGCTAAAGAAACTTCCTTGCCGATGCGATGATGGATGACTCGCATGCCGCGCTGAAATCTTCCGGAGCATATGCGCATAAACGCAATGCGGTCGCGGTGTGCCGGATCCATGTTGGCCTGAATTTTAAAGACAAAACCGGAAAAATCGTCTTCCTCGGGCCTTACCTCTCTGGTTGTTGTGGGACGTGCGACAGGTGGCGGAGCGATTTTCACAAAAGCGTCGAGAAGTTCCTTCACACCGAAATTATTTATAGCACTGCCGAAGAAAACCGGTGTTTGGCCGGCCTTCAAATATTCTTTGAGGTCAAATGGATTGGCTGCACCTTCTAATAAGGCGATTTCCTCACGCAGTTCGTTGGCCTGACTCTCTAATAATTCATCAAGAAGCGGATCGGATAAATCGTTAATAACCACTCCTTCTTCCGAACGCTTGGCTTTTCCCGGTGTGAAGAGATGCAATTTTTTATCGTAAAGATTATAAACACCTTTAAATCTTTTGCCCATGCCGATCGGCCAGGATAAGGGCGAACATTCAATCTGTAATTTATCTTCGATATCCGCGAGAATCTCCAATGGCGGCAGGGAATCACGATCCAGCTTATTGATAAAAGTTATAATCGGGGTATTGCGCAGGCGGCAGACCTCCATTAGTTTTTGTGTTTGCGTCTCCACTCCTTTGGCGCCGTCGATCACCATCAACGCGCTGTCTACCGCCGTGAGCACGCGGTAGGTATCTTCCGAAAAATCCTGATGGCCAGGGGTATCCAAAAGATTTATTTCACATCCGGCATATTCGAATTTCATGACCGACGAGGTGACGGAAATGCCGCGGTCTTTTTCGATGGCCATCCAGTCACTCAAAGCGTGCTTTGACGCCTTACGGGCTTTGACCGCTCCGGCCAGCTGAATAGCCCCGCCGAAAAGCAGAAGCTTTTCCGTGAGCGTGGTTTTCCCCGCGTCGGGATGGCTGATGATGCCGAAAGTCCGGCGGCGTTCAATTTCTTTTTGCAAATGTTTACTCACAATAACCTCATATCAGCAGGTGGTATAAAATAAAACTTTGCCATCCATTTTTTCTTTTATCCTGCCCTCGAATTTAAGTTCCTGTAAATACACGAATGTTTCGTTGAGAGCTAAAAATTTTTCAAAATCAGGCATGTTGCTGCCAAAGATTTCGTTGGCCAACGTGTAAGTGGTTTTTGGTATTTCATTGACAAAACCAAAAATCAATTGCTTTCTTTGCGCGTGATGGTCGCGTATTTCAGAAAGTCTCTCGCTCACACCGCCAAAAGAATTACCATGCCCCGGGTATATTGTGGCGATAGGTAATTTCTCTATAACGTTTAATGAATCCAGATAAGTTTGCAATGGGCGGAAATTATCATCAAATATGTTGGGGCTAAGGCTGGGCGCAATGTATGGCAGGATGTGATCACCGGCCAACAGAATTCCCTCTTTCCTAAAAAGAAAACAAACATGCCCGGTGGCGTGTCCTGGTGTAAAAATGACTTCAAATTTCCAGTCGCCGAACTCGCGCACTTCATTGTTGAGCAGAAAATCTTTTGTGTCAAATTCGGCGATAATGCCGCGCATGTCTTCATATTCTTCTATTACCATTTCGATTTCATGCGCAGACATACCATGGCGCGAATAGAACTGTCTGGCCAGACTAACCGCTGAATCCGCTTGACGAAAATGCTTGTATTCAATGAGCGCCGCGGCAGAAACATAAATTTTAGCATCTGTCTTTTTTTGCAAAATACCGGCCATACTGCAGTGATCCGTATGTACATGCGTTAAAAAAATATGCCTGATGTCATTAATACTGAAGCCTGCGCCTGTCACGTCCTTTTCCAGTGTTTCATAAGCGCCGGGTATATTGAGCCCCGTGTCAAAAAGCGCCAGTTTCTTATCCTGAGCTAAAAGATAAGCGTGTACGTGCCTTAAACGGTAAGGCATACGTAAAGTAATGCGGTAAAAGTTAGCTGAAATTTCAGTGATCATATCGGTTCTGACTATTGAATGTCTCTTGATAATGTGGATAGCTTCATCATATCTTTTTTAATCTGTCATGCCCGAAATTTCCAGTCGGGCATCCAGTATCTTTCTGGATTCCGGTTTTCATAACCTAAAGGTCATCTACGACCGGAATGCCGAAATTGATATTATTCTTCTTTGCGGCTTTTCATCTGGCGCTTTGTCGCGTCGAGTTCCATTTTTCTGAGCCGCACGCTTTTAGGGGTTACTTCCACCAGTTCATCTTCGGCAATAAATTCAATCGCCTGATCCAGGGATAAAATGCGCGGTGGCCGCAAAATTATTGTCGTATCGGATGTGGAAGCCCGCATATTCGTCAGCTTCTTTTCTTTGGTAATATTCACATTAAGATCACTGCTGCGGTTGCGCTCTCCCACAACCATGCCCGCGTAAACTTCCGTGCCTATTTCGATGGTCATCTCTCCGCGGTCTTCCATCGCGAAGCTCGCGTAAGAGGTAACACGGCCGGAACGGTCAGACACTAACGCGCCGGTCATGCGTTGAGGAATGGGACCAAACCAGGGCGCGTAATCTTCCAATAATGAATTCATCACGCCGCCGCCTTTGGTATCGGTCAAAAATTGACTGCGGAAACCGATTAAGCCGCGGGAAGGGATTAAAAATTCCATACTCACTCTCCCGCTACCTTTATTAACAAGGCTCTCCATGCGCCCTTTTCTGATGGATAGCTTTTCGGTAATTTTTCCCACAAACTCTTCCGGTATATCCAGAAAAAGCCTTTCCACCGGTTCCAAGGTTTTACCTTTTTGCTCTTTGGTAATAACCCGCGGGCGTGAAACCATTAGTTCATAGCCTTCGCGGCGCATGGTCTCGATCAATACCGCCATTTGCAGTTCACCGCGTCCGCACACTTCAAACGCGTCGGTTCTGTCCAACTTTTTAATTTTAATAGCAACATTTTTCAGGGCTTCTTTTTCCAGCCTCTCCAGCAAATGGCGCGAGGTAAGATATTTCCCTTCTTTTCCGGCAAAGGGACTGTCATTGACATAAAACATCATGGACACGGTCGGCTCATCCACCTGCAGGCGGGGCAGTGGGCGTGGATCGGTCATAGATGATATGGTATCGCCGATAGTGACATTTTCCACCCCCGATAAAGCAATAATATCCCCCGATTCAACGCTTGTTGCGGCTTTTTTTGTCAGACCGTAGAAAGTGTAAAGCGCGGTGAATTTGACGCCGGGAATGATTTTTTCCTTGGTGCAAAGGCTGTAGTTGCTATTCATTTCCAGCTTGCCGCTTTGCAGGCGTCCGACGGCAATTTGCCCCACGTAAGAATCATAGTCTAAATTGGTAACGAGAAATTGCGGGATGTCTTCATCATTTCCCTGCGGCGCGGGTATATATTCGATGATCGTTTGCAGCAGCGGCCGCAGGTCGGCACTGTCATCGCCGATTTTTTTATGGCTTACTCCGATTTTGGCGTTGGTATAAAGTATCGGGAATTCGATTTGCCCCTCCTCGGCGCCTAAATCGATAAAGAGGTCGTAGGTATCATTGATCACTTCTTCGATACGCGCGTCAGAGCGGTCGATTTTATTGATAACCAAAATGATCGGCAGATGTAGTGCCAGAGCTTTTTTTAAGACAAACCGCGTTTGCGGCAGAGGGCCTTCGCTGGCATCGACTAAAAGAATCGCACCATCAACCATATTCAGGCTGCGTTCCACTTCTCCGCCGAAATCGGCATGGCCGGGCGTATCCACAATATTGATTTTTACGCCGTCGAAATCAACCGCGGTATTTTTCGCCATGATGGTGATGCCGCGCTCTTTTTCCAAATCCATAGAATCCATCACGCGGTCTTCGACAGCTTGATTCACCCGAAATACTCCTGTCTGCTTCAACATGGCGTTAAGCAGGGTGGTTTTGCCGTGATCGACATGGGAAATAATGGCAATATTCCTTAAATGATCTTTTTTCATCATTAATAAATTTTTTGCAGGTCATCTTTTTTGAACTGGTTTTCGCGATAGATACGGGCGGGAATTTAACCAATTTTAACTTAGGATGGCCAAACCTTTCTTCATTTGACGGCGTTTCCATAGCAAAAATATGGCTTTTTAGCCAGCTATTTCTTTTTATATATATTCGAGGAGGAAACGTTATTTTTGAAATAGTCTTTACAAATCAGCGGCGGAGCACTATATTTTGATGCGAGCACTTAATATATTGAGACATTTGCAAAACTCCTCTATTCGTCATTCCGGTCGTAGATGACCTTTAGGTTACGCAGGCCGGAATCTAGGAAATGCTTGATAACACTGGATACCGGCCTTCGAGACCGTGTCATAATTACTTTTTTGTCATTCCGTGCAAGCAAAGCGCGACACGGAATCCAGTAATTTCAGTAACTTCTGGATACCGGCTTTCACCGGTATGACGATTTTGAAGCTGTTTTCTCCTATTGCGACACAGTCTCTTCGCCGGTATGACATAATTGATGATTTTATGCAGTTGTGCAAAGGTCTCATATTATCAATTTAATAGGTGAGAGAAATGAATTTCATTAAAATTAAGTTAGGCGGTAATTTTGAAGATGAATTCCAGAAAGCGGTACATGAAGTCTTTCATTTAGTCAGCCCCGTATTTAGATATTACGAATCCGTATGGCGGCCGAGTATTGATGTTTATGAATCAGTGGAAGAAGTTATCATCCTGGCCGATCTTGCGGGGCTGAACAAAGAGGAACTGCATATAGAGCTTGATCATAGAAAAATAAAAATCGCCGGGGTACGCAAGGCTGTTGCCGATTTAAAAGACTCCCGCTACCGTCTGGCGGAAATACCGCGCGGCTATTTTGAAAGGATTATCGTTCTGCCGGAGGCCGTGGACGCGGATTCGGCAGTCGCTTCTTACGCCGACGGCGTGCTCATGATCAGGATAAATAAATTAGCGGCCAATAAAACACGCTGTATTCAAATTAAGACAGAAGAATAATAACTACGGGTAGGGCTACCTTTTGATAAACAAGCCGGAGGGTTTAATGGCTGAACAAATAAAAACCGAAGAAAATAAAAAATTTACCATACCGGAAATTATTCCCATACTTTCACTGCATAACGCGCTGGTATTTCCCAAAATGATGATCCCCCTGGAAATAGTGGGTGGAGATTCCGCGCTTCTTGTCGATGAAGCCATGACGAAAGACAGGCTCGTCGGCCTCATCATGCCCGAAAGAGAACTAACCGATGAAAACGATCATTACAAGCTGGATGATTTTCATAAGGTAGGCACTTGTTGCGTGATTCTGCGCATGGCCAAGGCATCGGATAACCGAACGCAAATGTTTTTGCAGGGCATCAGCCGTTTTCAGATAGTGGAGCTTTTGGAAGGTAAACCTTATCAACAGGCGCGTATCAAAATTATCGAGGAAGTGGAAGTAAAAGATATTGAAACCGAAGCTTTGATGGCCAATATGCTTGTTTTATTCGACCGCATTCTCAAACTCTCGCCTTTTTTGCCGCCGGAATTCAGTCCGATGGCCAAATCAATTAATGAGGCAGGCACTCTGGCTGATATGATTA
Organism: Deltaproteobacteria bacterium RBG_16_44_11; assembly: GCA_001797845.1. Taxonomy (GTDB): domain Bacteria; phylum Desulfobacterota; class Syntrophia; order Syntrophales; family Smithellaceae; genus UBA4810. Next base: position 6,931 of record MGQN01000005.1, read on the forward strand.
CTTCGATTATCAACGCGCCTACAGCAGAAAAGCAGAAGATATTGGATTGTGTTGATGTGAAGGAACGCCTGAAGGAATTGACCCGTCTGGTCAATCACCAGATGGAAGTTCTGGAGCTGGGCAACAAAATTCAGACAAAAGTCAAAGGTGATATTGATAAAAGCCAGCGCGAATATTATCTGCGCCAGCAGTTAAAAGCGATCAAGCAGGAGCTTGGCGAAGCGGATGAAAACGCCGTCGAGACGGAAGAGTACCGCAAAAAAATCGAAGACAGAGAACTTCCCGAAGAAGCGAAAAAAGAGGCCCTGCGGGAGTTGGAGCGGCT
>MGQN01000005.1:7426-18119 GCA_001797845.1 Deltaproteobacteria bacterium RBG_16_44_11
CGAATACCTTTCCGTGCGCAAATTAAAGCCGGATTCCAAAGGGCCGATTTTGTGCTTTGTGGGGCCTCCGGGCACAGGCAAGACTTCGCTGGGGCATTCCATCGCGCGTGCGCTGGACCGCAAATTTGCACGCATGTCGTTAGGGGGCGTCCACGACGAAGCGGAAATCCGCGGCCATCGGCGAACGTACATTGGCGCTCTGCCCGGCCGCATTATTCAGGGGCTAAGACGCGCGGAATCCAACAATCCTGTTTTTATGCTTGACGAAATAGATAAAGTAGGCAGTGATTTCCGTGGCGATCCCTCTTCGGCGCTTTTGGAGGTGCTCGATCCTCAGCAAAATAATTCGTTTTCCGATCACTATCTGGATGTGCCGTTCGATCTTTCGCATGTCATGTTTATTACTACGGCTAATATTCTAGATACTATTCCTCCTGCCCTGCTGGATAGACTCGAGGTAATCGAATTGACTGGCTATACGCAGGAAGAAAAAGTAAAGATAGCCGAGCGGTATTTGATCCCAAGGCAATTAACCGAAAACGGGTTAACTGCCGAACAACTCCAAATTAATACTAAGGCTCTCAACGGTATTATCTGCGGCTACACGCGGGAAGCAGGCGTGCGAAATCTGGAGCGCGAAATCGCCAATGTCTGCCGCGGTGTGGCCTCCGAAATTGCCGAAGAAAAAACCAAATCGAAAATAGTAACACCGAAAGAATTACACAAATATCTTGGGGCGGTTCGCGTTGTGACGGATTTTGACGCGCGCATATCTAAACCCGGCATTGCCATCGGGCTTGCCTGGACTCCTGTCGGCGGTGATTTGTTATTCATCGAAGCGACCGCCATGAAAGGCAAGAAGAGTCTGACACTGACCGGTCAATTGGGCGATGTCATGAAAGAGTCGGCGGCCGCGGCGTTGAGCTTCATCCGCACCAACGCTAAAGCCCTGGGTGTCGCATCTAATTTCTTTGAGGATTTGGATATTCATATCCACGTACCGGCAGGAGCTATTCCCAAAGACGGGCCTTCGGCGGGCGTGACTATGCTCACTGCTCTGACTTCGCTTTTGACCAATCGCAAGATAAAGAAGAATTTAGCAATGACAGGTGAAATCACTTTGCGCGGCGCTGTGCTTCCCGTGGGCGGTATCAAGGAAAAGGTGCTTGCCGCTTATCGCGCCGGCATTAAGACGATCATTCTACCTGCCTGGAATCGCAAAGACATGGAAGATATTCCGGCCAATGTGCAAAAAAGCATCAAATTTCATTTTGTCGAAGATATGCTGGAAGTCCTGAAACTGGCGCTGGAAACTAAAGGCAAGAAAAAAGGTTAATTTGCTAAATGAAGTAAGCTTGCACAAAAGCTCGTAAAATACCAAGTTGGTATATTAATTGTTATGCGTATAAATGGGAGAACATCAATGACTGATGATATGGAAGAAAGGAAAAAATTATATAGCAATACTAGACAAGACCTTCTTACACGTAATCTATCCAATTCCGAAAGATACGATAACGCAATTCTTGCTCTTTCGACGGGAATATTAGCTTTATCTTTAGCGTTTATTAAAGATATAGTGCCTTTAGATAAATCACTGTACATTTTTTTACTTATAACATCGTGGTGTTTGTTTGGGTTAGCCATTGTGTCAACCCTAGTATCATTTGTATTAAGCCAATTTGCAATAAAGCGCCAACTTAAATATGCTGAGAAATATTACCTTGATAAAGAAGATGAATATTTAAAAAAAGAAAATCCCCTAGCAACATTAACGGACTTTGCAAATTATACAGCCGGCGTGTTTTTTGTAATTGGTGTAATAACTACGATTGTTTTCGTATCAGTAAATATACAAGGAGGAAACAACATGACCAAGCAATTAATAAAAGACGCGGCTTCTGTACCAAGCTTACAGAAAGTCCAGACGGAAACAGAGAAAAGAGGCGCAACAATTCCCGAATTACAACCTGTGAAAACACCTGCGCCGTCTACGCAGGAATCTAATTCGCAAAGTTCTCAATCATCGGGGACTGTGAAAAAAGAATAAAAATGCTAACCCGTCGCTACAGCCGATCGCTGCGCTCCGGCTGATTTTTTCGTTAGCTGAGGAAAGACCATGAAATGCTGGATTTGTAACAACCCAGCCGATACGCGGGAACACGTTATAAAGCAATCTGATATAAGACGCCTTTTTGGCCGTGGTCCTTATCCAAAGGGGAAAAGACTAAAGAGGACGGATCAAAATCAAAACAAGAAACTGATTCAGAGCGAGGATTCAATCCACATCAAATATCAAAAAAGCCTCTGTAAGGAATGCAACTCCGCACGCTCACAGCCGTGGGATGAAGCTTATGACAAATTTATGGAATACTTTTTGTCTCATGAATCGGAACTTAAAAATATTCGTAAGGTTGATTTTAAAAACATAGATCAGTATGATAATGGCACATTCTCTAAAAGGTTATATTCCTATTTTATTAAATCATTTGGCTGCCAGCTTCAGGAGAGTGGGCAAATACCGCCACTTGAGCTATCAGAATTCCTTTTAGAGAAAAGGAACAATACGAATTTAAAGGTAACTTTCGCAATATATGAAAATATGCCTCAGAATTTGACATCATCAATGATTCAGATTCGTGATCTTGAAGGTGATTATGATAATCTTTTGAAAATGCCCTTAAACTTCACTTGGGCGGTATCAATAGCATGGTTAACCATTATTTTCTGGTTCAACAAAGTACCGGCAGTAGCTTTGGGCAGCCCTTTCGTAGGGAATACGGGCAATCTAGGTATTGGTAGCTATAAAGACATTGGGAACAGCTAACAAAATCAATACAGCCGATCGCTTCGCTACGGTTGATTTTTTCGTTGGGCGGAATGCAACAGATCTTAAAACACTTTGTTGACGCCGTTTCTCCGACGGCAGGGAGTCGTGTTGACTTGGACAATTAAAGAGATCGAGGAGCAGTGGTTTGCCGGAGCACACTTAAGCTGGCCCGCGGCGGATGTTGAGCGCGCCTTCGATATTGCCGCCCAGCTTCGTGGACAGGATTGGGTACTAGGAGCGGAAGTTGATCGATCACTGCTTCAGTTCCCCGGCGTCGGTCGCCGTGGCGGCTATTCTGAGTTTTTGCGGGTGTACTGGTTTGGAATCCGGATGACCTCCATTCTCGGCGCCAAAGGAAGCGATGAACTCATTCGACGAGTCACCGAAGGCGATCTGGATGCCGATGAAGAGGCTACGGCAATTCACCTTCTGCGAAGTTGGGGTTCTGTGACGGACTTAGAAATTGGGCCTTACGTGAAGGTTGGTAATAAGAACAAGAAACCGGACTTCCGAATTCGGAGGGGCACCGAGCCGTGGGTATACGTTGAGGTGACTAGGCTTCATCGTTCCGCCGCTAGTGCCCGTGTTCAGGAACTCCTGGAGAGAATCTCCAAACGGATGATGGAAGTGGAGCGGTCGTTTGTACTCGAACTCGTCCTCAATCGGGAACCGTCGGAGGATGAGGAGGAACTGCTCCTTGGTGCAGCAACCGAAGCCTGTGGTGTTGACGCAGGGCATGAACTGACGGTAACTGATTTCGCATCCATCCTCATCAAGACCGGAGATTCTGAAATCGTTGTTCCGACTCCAATTCCGGACGACAGTCGCACTCGCATGTCTATGGCGCGCTCGATTGTCGGGCCCGAGACTGCGAAGCGACAGTTGATCGCGCGCGTGCCATTTGCCGATGAGAGAGCCGAAGAGATCCTCAAGCGTGAAGCCAGACAACTCCCGAAGGACGAGTGCGGCCTCGTAATGGTTAACGTGAATCTACAGCCTACTGCTTTTGAATCCTGGAGTAAGCGGGTCCCAGAACGGTTTACCCCCGGACAGTACACGCGTGTTGCGGGCGTAATCCTCTTCATGCACGCGACTTCTCCATCGAAATTGGGACTGGTGTGGCTTCCGTACCTGAGACTCATTTCAAATCAGAATGCGACCAGTCCAATACCTTCTTGGGTGGTTGAGGGTGTCGCAAAAACACGATCGCAAACGAAGGCAAGCAGCGGACGAGCGGACTGATGACTGTTTGAACGCAATGGCGATGGGGGTAAGGGGGACACCCTTGAAATGTTGACATGTGACGGAAAGGGCCGCCCAACAAGGCAATCCAGCGGTCGTCTTACAGCCGCCGCTAATTTTTTTGTTAGCCGTCATAAAAATGAAAAAATATGGAGCTTTAAATGATCATAAGGAATGAAACAATTTCAGATATTGAAGCAATATCGAAAGTAACCATTGCTGCCTTCAAGAATTTTGCAATTAGTAATCATACAGAACAATTCATAATAAATGCATTACGCGAGACCAATGCGCTGACTATTTCGCTGGTCGCGGAGATTGATGGAAGGATAGTAGGTCATATTGCTTTTTCGCCAGTAACAATATCTGACGGTGCAATAGGCTGGTACGGCCTCGGCCCGGTTTCTGTATTGCCGGAGTATCAAAAAAAAGGAATTGGGAAATCCCTTATCAGTGAAGGGTTGTCTTTACTTAAAAAGTTGGGCGGCCAAGGTTGCGTTCTTGTGGGTCATCCGGACTACTATAAGCGGTTAGGTTTTCAGAATATCCCTGCACTGGTTCACGAGGGAGTTCCTCAAGAAGTTTTTTTTGCCTTGCCGTTTACTGAAAAGGTTCCCAAAGGTATCGTTGTGTTTCATGAAGGGTTCTTGGCAAAGGGCTAACAAAAGCAACCCAGCCGATCGCTGCGCTCCGGCTGATTTTTTCGGTAGGGGGATAAATTGTTATTTACGATATTATGCTGAAATCAATTAATTATAAATAAAAATATTTACTTTCCTGTTTGATAATAAATGGAAAAACAAAATGAATGCAGAACAGTCGTTTATAAATAAAATTAAATCCATTTCTGATATACCGGATGAACAAATTAAAGAGATGTTTCGTATATCACAGTTAAAAAAAATAAATAAAGGCGATTGTTTTATCAGAGAAGGTGAAATACCCCAGAATATCGGGTTTGTTATCAAAGGTCTATTTCGATATTACTATTTAGATATAAAGGGAAATGATTTTACAAAAGGCTTTTTTCCGGAAAATTCATTTATTACATCATATAGTGCATTAATTCAGAATAGAGAATCTTACTATTCAATTGAAGCTTTGGAAGACTCATTAGTTATGATTGTTAATTATAATAAATGGAGAAAATTAGTAGAAAATAATTTATTTTGGAATAAGCTTCTGCTGCATTTTATTGAAAATGCATATTGTACAAAAGAGGCTCGGGAAAGGGAGTTTTTATTATTTGACGCAGAAACAAGATATAAAACATTTTTAAACACATATCCCAATCTTGAAAAACGTATAAAGCAGCATCTAGTTGCTTCCTATATCGGAATTTCACCTGTTTCCTTAAGTCGTATTCGGAAAAAATCGGTTTTGTTAACATAGGTTAATGTAATCACCGTTTAATAATGATATTTTTCCCTTGAGAGTAAATCAAAGGAGAATTTATCATGAATCTAAAAGGAAATACGGTAGTAATAACCGGAGGTAGTTCCGGTATCGGTTTTGAGTTAGCAAAAGTCTTAACAGAGAATGAAAATCAAGTGATCATCTGCGGCCGCTAATTGAAAAAGCTTGATAAAGCCAGAGAGCTTGTTCCTTCATTACAGATTTTCCAATGTGATTTATCCAAATCACCGGAAAGAAAAAGATTTACAAATTGGATCGAAGAAAATTATCCGCAGTGTAATATTCTTATTAACAACGCGGCTGTCGTACATGTCTTGAATTTTTTTTCAGCTCCGGATATCCTAAGTAAAGGGGAATTGGAAATTCAGACAAATTATCTTGCCCCCGTTGAGCTGACAAAGTTATTTTTCCCATTGCTCAATCACAAAGAGAAACAATCAAAAATAATATTTATAACAACCGGACTTGTGTATGTGCCAAATGTTATTTATCCGTTTTATTGTTCGGCAAAAGCAGCGTTACACTCCTTTGTCCAGATTTTAAGATCACATATAAAAGACTACCCAATTGATATATGCGAAGTATTGATGCCTCCGGTCGACACTCCCTTTCATCAGGGAAATCCTCCGAAAAGGGCAATAACGCCGCGAAAAGCAGTTGATGAAATGCTTAATAAGTTAGAAAAAGGAGAAAAAGAAATCAAAGTTGGAATAACTAAGCTATTGTATCTTATATCAAGAATATCTCCATCGTTTGCATTTAAAATAGTGAATACAATGTAGCCGGGAATTTGCTTATATTGCGATGTTACTATGTAAAGGACAAAAACAATGCTTCGAGGACTGAAGTTGGCTCACGTTGGCGGTCTCGTAATGTTTCTGGGCAGTATTCTCACTTTTATTGTTATCTCTACTCTTATCGAAGGCGCCAGCCTGGAGAACATTGCCTTTGGAAGAAAGATCATTAGCGCTGGTACGAACGTACTGACACTTCCCGGCATGTGGGTGCTTGCCATTACCGGTGTTTTGATGGGTTATAAGCGTTATGGCTTAAAACAGCGTTTTTTCCAGCTCAAGCTCCTGCTCATCATGCTTGTTATTATTAACGGATATTTTTTCGTTGTGCCCTTAGTAACTGCGGCAACAGAAATAGCCGTTCGTTCTCTTGCGCAAGGGCAGCTCCTTCCAGAGTACAAGACCGCGTATATGCGAGAATCAATCTTTGGAACAGTAAACATTTTGATTATAGTGGCAGCAGCAGTTATTGGAGTATGGAAAGTTGGTGCCACTTCCACGCAAGATTAACAAACCGCTCAACTTGAGTCGCTGCGTCGGCGCTTCACGTCTTGTAGCTTGCGGGTTAACTCCGTCGTTATGCGCAGAACATCTTATGTTTAGTTAGTATTGAAAGTATCGCACGCCTGGAAATTACCTTACTCAAATCCTTTTTTTTAAGCTGCAGATTGCGAGCGATGTGACCACGATGACCTATTAGCATTCTGGAAGGAACGCTGCTTCGGTTTTCTTCCGGTTTGCATATGAGGGGCAAATGATTTTCTTCGCTTGCTCGATTTCATATCGACCGCATTTTTCTTAGATGGACTAAGCTGTATCTCGGCAGTTAATCCGTCCACACTATGATATTGCAGTTTTTCTCCGAGTATTCTTTTTAGGGAATGCGCCAGACCAATATCGTCTCCGGTCACAAATGTAAAAGCGTCACCGGTTTTCGAGGCGCGTCCCGTTCTGCCGATGCGATGAGTATAAGCATCGGCGGTAGAAGGCATATCATAATTAATGACATGTGATATCCGTGTCACGTCAATACCGCGGGCGGCAATATCTGTCGCAACCATGATCTCATAGCGGCCGTCACGGAAACCATCCAGCGCTTGTTTGCGCTTCTGCTGGGTGAGATTTCCATGCAGTGAAATGACTTTGTGTCCCGATCTATCCAGTTGCTGGGCCAAACTTTTTGCCCTTGATTTTGTCCGTGTAAAAACCAGAACTGATTCCATTTCGGTCTTTTCCAGAATATCTTTGAGCAATGCTGTTTTAGTGCCCATCGGGACCGAATAAAATCTATGAGCAACCGTCATTACCGGCGCTGTGTGGCCGATTTGAATATTGACTGGATTCTGTAGAAGATCCAAAGCCAGGCTTCTTACATCGTCGGGCATCGTTGCGGAAAAAAGCAAGGTTTGACGCTTTTTAGGAAGATGCTTTACGATTTTTCGGACATCCGGCAGAAAGCCCATGTCAAACATGTGATCCGCTTCATCGAGTACCAGCACCTCTACATGGGACAAATCAATGGTGCCGCGTTCGATGTGATCAAGTAAGCGGCCGGGGCATGCGGAGATAATTTCCACATTACCGCGCAGTCTATTGATCTGGTTATACATGCTTACTCCACCATAAATAGTTGTACTGCGGAGCTTCGTTTTAAGTCCCAGCTCCCCGATCGCTTCGTTGGTTTGCTCGCTCAACTCGCGGGTCGGGGCGATGATCAGGGCGCGGATATGACCGAGCGGCTTTTCCATGAAACGTTGTAAAATCGGCAGTACAAAGGCCGCGGTTTTTCCTGTTCCTGTCTGGGCCAGTCCCATAACATCACGACCTTCCATAATCGGCGGGATTGCCTGCAATTGAATTGGTGTTGGCTTTTTGTAACCAAGCGCTTGCACTCCGGCAAGTATTTTTTCATGTAACTCAAACTTCTGAAAACTCATTTTTTATCCTTTATCTTTTGTATTTACCAGCTATTGGTATATTTGAACCCATCTCGAACCGTTAAGGCTGGTAAAGACACAATATTTCACACGCTTGTTTGGCGCCTGAAATGCAGGCCACGAACACGGCATTAAATTTGGATTCTATTTAGATTAGCGGAATTTTCCTGCGCAAGTTTCTAATAAGAAAGGTGGGAAGGCAAATAACTATCGCTATCAATTGTGTGCCTTTTACACTCATAACCGCCCAATAGCAAGGAATATCTTTATGCCAAACCGTATTTGTGCTTGACTCCTCACTCTAAAAAACTTGTTCCAAAAACTATTTTTTCATTAAGGGGCTTGTGAGGCTAATAAATTCTTCAATCGCGTTGAGGCAGGCTTGCGGTTGTGCCTGAAGAATAAAATGCGGGGCGCTGATTTTTTTTATTTCCAAAAGAGGCGCGCATTTTTTTAAATCATCAATACATGAAGAAGGCACCAATCTGTCATTTGTAGCCTGTAAATAACAGCAAGGCACTTCCAGTTTTGTGAGCCACTTTGTTACATCAACTTGATTTATCATTTTCAGCCGGTGATTCATCACGCGTGCGGGAACATTGGCGTGCACCTTTTTCCATAGGGGGATTAGTTTATCAATAAGTTTATCATCCCCGATGACAATTTTGAAAAAGCGTTTAGGCATATCCGGCCTGATGAGCAAGGGCAAACGCAGAAAGCGCATAATGCGCCACACAATTGGGCGTGGCGATCTGGCAAAAGTCGCGCACAAAATAAGCGCCTTTGCTTTGATGCGGCCGGAACCAATCATCTGTATGGCAATAGGCCCGGAAAAAGATTCGGCGATAACAATGGGAGGATTGCCCGCGGGAATTTGCGCCGCCGCGCATTCCACAGTTTCGTCAAACGATAGTAGTTTGTCTGTGGGATAGCGGATGATGGTGATTTTCGTATCTGCCGGAAGAAGCGGCAACACTGGCTCAAAGGATAATCCCGTGCCGTCCAATCCGGGCATGAAGACTAAATTTTGATTGCTAAGCCGGTTCATTTTTACCTCGTATAAATACTTATACTTTATAGCTTTGTTTTGCAATAACTCTACGGCAAAATCCGCTTGACTTATTTTCTTAAATATTTAACTATGTGGTTAAACCTATTGGTTGAATTTATTTGATTGATCCACCCGCCTGCGGCGGTTCGCAACGAAATGCTCTCACCCTCCCTCAATCCCTCCCGTCGAGGGAGGAAAGAGAAAGGGGCGGGAATGATAAAAAAATGGAGAGGTAATTGATCAAACAACAAGTCAACATAGAAAAACTTAATAAGACTGCCGAGAAAATTTTAACCGCGGCGCGAAAAACTTTTGCCGAATATGGTTACAGCGGGACACATGTGGATGAAATTGCTCAGCGCGCCGGAGTTAACAAGGCTAGTCTTTATTATCAGATTGGCGATAAAGATACTCTTTATGCTAATGTGATTCATCAGGTGCTGGGAAATATCGCTCAAGGTATCGCTCAGGCTGTGGCTAGAGCAGATACTCCGGAAGAAAAGCTCAAAGCCTATATTTTATTTATCGCTGATGCCGTGGATAAAAATCCGGAAATGCCGCCGATTATGATGCGTGAAGTTGCCGGAGGCGGCGCGCACTTACCTCAAGTAGTTGCCGAAGACATAGCTTCGGTCTTGAAGGTTTTACTCGGCATTCTTGAAGAGGGGAAAGAAAAAGGAGTTTTTAACGATGTTGTGCCCTTTTTGATTCACGCGATGATTATGGGGTCAATACTTATATTTAAAATGGGCACTCCGATTAAGGACAGACAGATGTGGATACCGGAGAAGCTGAAAGCCCGCGATAAAAAGTTGCCAGGCAGTCTCGGCGATGAAGTTGCGAGACTGGTGCTGAAGGCGATAAAGAAGTAGATGTATATTCACATTTTATTTTGTCATTCCGGTCGTAGATGACCCCACGGTGACCTTTAGGTTATTCAGGTTACGAAAGCCGGAATCCAGAAAGGAACTGGATGCCGGATCAAGTCCGGCATGACAGTGATTTTATTTGTTATTGGATAGTTAATAAGTAAAAAGGAGAAATAGTAGTGAAAAGAAGAATTATCATTATAGTGTTTATAGCTCTCTTTGTGGGCGTGGGGCTGTTTGTTTATTTCGGCCAAAAAAGTAACCGCGCAAAAGAGCTTTTTTATTCCGGTACCATCGAAGCCACACAGGCTAAATTATCTTTCCAGGTACCCGGGCGCGTATATAGCGTCAATGTTCAGGAAGGACAAAGCGTTAAAAAAGATCAAATCATTGCCCAGCTCGACCGCGCGGATTATGAAGCGCGCTATGATCAAGCCAAAGCAAATGTTAAATCCGCTTCAGCTACGCTGGTCAACACGCAAAAAAATTATGAGCGCTTTGAAAAATTGTTTAAGGAAGGCGTTGTTTCAGAAAAAGAACGTGACAACCTGAAG
>MGQN01000006.1:0-256 GCA_001797845.1 Deltaproteobacteria bacterium RBG_16_44_11
GAAGGCCTCGCGGAATGAAACTTGAGCAAACCCTTCTGCACCCACTTCGCGAGATCCATCCCGATGGATTTCATGTTCCGGATGATCTGGCTGGGCGATTCTTCGAAGGCAAAATATAGGCAGCGCTCGCCACGCCGGCAGGCTGCGTCGGCAAACGTCGCCGCCATACTTGTTTTCCCTGTGCCCGCCGTCCCGGAGACGAGAATGGTGCTACCCCGGTAGAACCCCTTCCCTTCGAACATTGCATCCAACTTGG
>MGQN01000006.1:378-4711 GCA_001797845.1 Deltaproteobacteria bacterium RBG_16_44_11
CCGTGAGATGAGCCGCGGTACTTGACAATACGCAGGCGGCGGGTGGAAATTTGCTCCTCGATGCGGAAGTCGAGGAAGATCACGCAATCGGCAACATATTCTTCAAGCCCGTAGCGGGTCAGGAGCTTGTCGCCGCTTTCTCCCGTAACGATGGCCGTCACGCCACGTTCTTTCAACCAGTGAAAAAGCCGACGCAGCTCTGCCCGAATGATAGCTGTATTAGACAACCCGGAGAAAAGCGCTTCGATGGTATCCAGGACAACCCGCTTCGCTCCGATGGAATCAATGGCACTTTCCAGGCGGATGAACAACCCTTCCAGGTCGTACTCACCCGTCTCCTCAATCTCGCTGCGCTCGATTTTGACGTGGTCCGTGGCGATGAGACCACGCGATATCATGTTATGGAGATCAAAACCCAGCGAGATAAAGTTTTTCGCAAGGTCCTCCGGTGTCTCCTCAAAGGTCATAAAGACCCCTGGTTCTTTGTAATCCATAGCGCCCCGCATGAGAAACTCCATGGAGAAAAGCGTTTTGCCGCAACCCGCAGAGCCGCAGATCAGGGTCGGCCTGCCCCTCGGAAGCCCTCCCTTCGTGATCTCATCGAGACCCTTTATACCCGTCGGGCATTTTTCAAGAACAACGGAATCATGTTTATTCTTAGCCATCGTCATCCCCCCACACATCTTTATTCCGTCAGAAAGTTGAACACTTTCTAACGGGGTAAAGGCTATTCAGTCAAATGGAAATTTATTTAGCAAAAAATTTATTATCTCGCAATAAAAAAATGCAGGAATACTCTCACTTGTGGTTGCCTGCGTCAAAAATAAATTTTCCCCCTCAAGAAAAGATTTCTGCTTTGCTTGGAGATCTGCTTTGGTTTTATTTTCATAATATCACTTATCATCTGATTCGGCTGATCGGCCTAAGCTCTCTAGGTTTCATTACAAAGACGCACGATAAACTGAAACGAGTACCCCGAAATGCATAAACGTATTAGCTTGCCCAGAAAGATATTTATGCTTTCGGTTTTTTGACGTAAAAATATTTTATATGAATGTCCGCTTAAATTTTGGTAAGCACAATACCTAATTACTACCAGGTTAATTCAGGTAATAATTTTGCCTTATGTGAAGGTTAATAGATGGGCTCGAAGGTTGGCTTTTTGATTTTTTAAACCAAGTTTATTTCTAAGACTATTTCTATGGAATACCACAGTTTTTATAGCTATATTTAACAACCCGGCGATCTCTTTAGTGGATTTCCCTTCCTTAACAAGAGAAGCAACCTGAACCTCCCTATGCGTAAGATTTAAATATCTCATTTTCAAATGATAGAGGAAGGAAGAGGCGATATTGTCAAGATTTGTTTCAATAACCATTAAGTAAGAGGCCTGATGATCAGATAATTGTGTCTTCTTCAATCTCTCAATGTTGGGTAAAACAAGTTCCCTGATATTAGACAAAATCTTTTCCTCAAGTTCTATTCTTCCTTCCTCCACCCGTTTCAGTAATACGTTCAATGCCGCATTGACTTCTTCAAGGTTTGCAGTTTTTGACTTCAATTCCCTCTCACTTTTCTTCAAAGCCTCTTCCGTCTGCTTGCGCTCGGTGATATCGCGAATATTACATTGAACTAACCTTGCCCTGTCGACCAGATATATATCAACATAAAAAGTTTTGCCGGGCTTAGTTTTTATCGGAACATCATCGTAATAAATAATGCCGCTCCTGTCCAATGTCTTCATTATCTCCTGAAAATCACCCATATCCTGCGAGAAACCGATATCATGAAGCTTGTTCCCGATGCACTCCTCTTTGGAATAGCCCAACATTGCCGTGACGGCTGGATTAGCATGGGTTATATTCCCTTCGCTTTTTTCGAGAAGCAATATCCCGTCGTTTGCGGTCTCAAAAAGGCGCCGGTAGCGCTCTTCAGACTCCGATAATAATATTTCCAGCCGCCTGCGTTCAGTGATGTCCTCAATGGCCAGGAGGATTATCCGTTCCTTTCCCGACACTCTTTTAATTTGCCGGGCATTCAGAAGCATTATGCGCCGGCCAATGGTAGTAAAATCGTGTTCAACCTCATAGTTATCAAAGGTTGCTTTTTGGGGAAGGATGGTTTCCAGCAGTTCCCTCAGCTTGGGGATATCCCACTGTTTATTGCCCAGATCATAAATAAGCTGCCCCATGGTCTCTTCAGGGTTTACCTTAAAGACTTCATAGAAGGAGCGGCTGACGGAGACCACTCTTAAATCTTGATCCAGAGCGATTAAAGGTTCACGCACGGTGTTGATGACGCTCTCAGCGTATTCGCGGGCTTCATCTGCGAATATTTTAGTTACTTCCAGCTCTTTCCGGTAATTACTCATCAAGTCGTTGTAAGCCTTGACCTTCAGCAGTGACCGGACCCGGGCTAAAAGCTCTATCTTATCAACAGGCTTTGAAATAAAATCATCGCAACCGGCTTCAATTCCCTTTACCCGGTCTTCCCTTTCCCACAATACGGTAACCAAGATTATCGGAAGCAGTCGATTATTATTATCCTGCCTGACCCTGCGGGTAACTTCAAAACCATCCATGCCGGGCATTATTACGTCCAGCAGAATCAGATCGATTGAATTACCGGAAAGTTTCCCCAGCGCTTCTTCACCGTTTGCCGCCTTGATAATTTCATAACCCTGGGGAATAAGATATGCTTCGAGAAGTTCAATGTTTTGGGGCTGGTCATCAACAATTAAGATTACCGGTTTGTCTTTCATCCTCTACCTCTTTTGGATTTGACTTTTCGGCATATTAGAAAACTTATTTAATAATTAGAGATGGTATTGGGTATTGGATCTTTAATCCCTGCTCTCCAATCTCATTAAATTTTATAAAGACTTTTTTAAAAAAAGCAACTCGAAAAAAATTCGTGTCCTTTACGAATTAAATGTAGACTTGTATTTGCTATACGTAAGATGTCTCTACTATTACTTGTTCGGACGTTATCGTCAGGCAGACTTCCGGCAGAGATATAGCTTTCTGATTACCTGTTGCATTCAGACCTCTTTCCAGCTATTAAGCTATTTATTATAACAGTGGCCAAGATTTTGTTCTCTGTAAGGACATTATCTTTCAATATTTAGGAATATACTCAAACCCTTTTTCATTATTAGCAATATGACACAACGATTATTCAAACACGATAACATTAAGTTCAATCCCTGTTTTCTAGTCAGAAACCAGCATGTACAATCCATTCTGGCCAGCTCACGATGGCGAACTCCTCGTAAAAATTACATGCTGGATAATTCTCAAGAGCTAATTGTCACCACTTCTGCCGGATCAAAATTGCTTTCTTTTTATTCCCGTCAAAAAGCCGGCAAAGGTTTGATTATTTTATTACATGGCTGGGAGGGATCCTCTTCTTCTGCTTATATTCTTGCTTCAGGTTCCTTTTTTTATAATTTCGGTTTCTCTATTTGCCGCCTGAATTTAAGAGATCATGGTGATTCCCATCATCTAAACGAAGGGCTTTTTCACGGTGCTCTGCTGGACGAAACGTTTGACGCAGTAAATCAACTGGCACAATTGGAAAAGGATTTACCCGTCTATATAATCGGCTTTTCTATGGGCGGTAATTTTGCTTTACGCATCGCCAGGAAAAACTCCCAAATCCCCATACAAAATTTAAAAAGTGTCTTTGCCGTAAGCCCCCCCCTTGACCCTTATAAAACAACACTGGCTATCGATAATGGCTACTTCTTTTATCGTAAATATTTTCTGAAGAAATGGAAGCGTTCATTAATCAAGAAGCAACAACTTTTTCCGCAAAAGTATGATTTCAGCAAAATGCTAAAAGCAAAAACCTGTATGGAGCTGACGGAGGATATCATGCCTTACTTTCCCGATTTTCCATCTTATCGCGATTACTTCAATTTATATACTTTAAAGAATGATCTTTTCCAAAACCTCAAAATTCCGGTTAAAATATTTATTTCTGAAGATGATCCGGTAATTCCCCAAGAAGATTATTCCAGTTTACAGGAAAATAAATTCTTTCAAATATTGAAGCAAAAATTCGGCGGTCATTGCGGCTTTATCGATTTATTTCCTATGAGTTGTTGGCACCAGGAAAGAATTGCTGAGATTATAAATTGATAGGTACATATATGGATTTATCTCTTTTCCACCAAAAGGATATATTCCCCTCCTTTGTAGCCGCTAAATTAGCGGCGTCAACTATCGATTATAAAGAAAAGCATTCTTTAATTACCCAGGCCAACAAAACAGATTTATCTCATCTGGAAGCAGGGGTCGTCCTTTTACTTCATTACAAATCAAATCAGGAA
>MGQN01000006.1:4725-17274 GCA_001797845.1 Deltaproteobacteria bacterium RBG_16_44_11
TTTTCAGCTAATTAAACGTTCAGAAAAAGTTACACAAGCCGGCGACATTAGTTGCCCGGGTGGTATTTTGCAGCCGAGAATAGATAAAATTATCAGCTATTTTTTGAAAACAGGAATAATTCCTGACGGGCGGAAAAAGACTTTAAATTACGATGGGTGTACGGACAAAGAGACAAATTCTTTAATTCAACTTTTTTTAACTAACGCCCTAAGAGAGGCCTGGGAGGAAATTGGTTTAATTCCTTTTAACATCTTATTTTTAGGCACCCTCCCCTGCTATTCTTTAACTTCATTTGCCATAACAATTTATCCTCTAGTGTGTCTTACCCCTAAGCCTTTTAAATATAAATTAAGTTCGGAAGTGGAGAAAATTTTGGAAATTCCCCTTAGCTTTTTTTTCCAAAGCTCTAATTACGCTTTACTGGAAATCGCAACGCCTATAGAGAATACTGCTTCCAATCAAAACAGCAAATTACCCTGCCTGGTTATTCCTGACGGCAGGGGAAGCACTGATGTTCTCTGGGGTGCAACTTTCAATATTATTACCAATTTCTTACGCATTATTTCCGATGATAGTTTGCCGCTCCCTTCTGCTTCCAGAACAATCAAAAAAGTTTTGTCCAATAGTTATATTTCAGGAAATCGCTGACATCATGGCTGCTTTAAAAATCAAAGACATTATAATAAATACCATAATTTTCGATTTTGATGGAACACTGGCAAAATTAAATATTGATTTTAAACAAATGCGCGATACTGTCCTGAAACTTATTTCTTCTTACGGCATTGAACGAAATTACCTGCAAACAGATTTTGTTTTAGAAATGATTAATACATCCAGGGAAATATTAAGTAAGAGTTCCCCCCAAAAAGCTGAAATATTTACTAATAAAGCAATCAAAATTATTGAAGCTATGGAAATAGAAGCAGCTATCCATGGCGAATTATTTTCCCAAACAAAAGAATTATTCACCCGTCTTAAATTATCCGGAATTTCTACCGGGGTAATAACCAGAAATTGCGAGAAGGCCATAAAAATTGTATTCCCCGATATATCATCTTATTGCGAGGCAGTTGTCTGCCGCGATACGGTAAAAAATGTAAAACCTCATCCCGAACATTTAAATAAAACCCTACAGATGCTAAACAGCTTGGCCGAAAATACTTTGATGATTGGCGATCATCCTTTAGATATCCAAACCGGCCGTAACGCCGGAACTTGTACCGCAGGAGTACTTACCGGACACTTCAGTAAATCTGATTTTTTAAATGCCGGAGCCGATTTCGTACTTCCTCAGGCTGTTGATATACTTGATTTAGTTACTCTCTGATCGATAAGCGGGAGATGAAAAAATATTGCGTTAACTTTTGTCTTTAATTGACAGAATGTATCATTTTAACCTATTATTAATAAAAGATAGTGATTCTTACCGGCAACCATGCCGCAGAGAATCGCTGAAGCGTGGACATAATTTTATTTTTAGTCCGAATATTAATTGTGGATTGTATATTTTAATTTAATCGAATAGCTAAGACGATTATGAATTTAGAAAACTCTCAAAAATATCTTGCCGACTGCAAGAAAGCTTACCCTGAAAAATTTGCTTCCGAAGATGAAATTTTTAATCATATTCGCCGCGGTGACCATATTTTTGTCGCCTCCGGCTGCGGAGAACCGCAATATCTTGTTCAGGCAATGACCAACTATGTCGAATCTCATCCCAAAGCATTTTTTGATGCCGAAATTATCCATGTTTATTCTTTAGGCATTGTTCCCTATACTGACGCCAAATATAAAGCAAACTTCCGCCATAACTCTTTTTTTATCGGTAATAATACTCGCGATCCCATCAACAAAGGGATGGCTGATTATACGCCTATTTCTCTTTCGCATGTTCCTTCATTATTATATAGTGGCGTAATCCGCATTGACGTAGCTCTAATACAAACTTCTCTGCCCGATGATCATGGCTACTTTAGCCTGGGCGTCAGCGTGGACATAGTAAAAGCAGCTACGGAAAAAGCGGCAATTGTTATTGCTCAAGTAAACGCCAACATGCCCCGAATTCACGGTGACAGTTTTATTCATATTAAAGATGTCGATTTTATTATTCCCCATGATGAGCCGCTCTTAGAACTAACCGGCGCAAAAACAAGCGAAACTATTCAACGAATCGGTAAAAACGTAGCGCGCTTAGTGCAGGATGGCGACACCATTCAAGTGGGATTCGGCAGCCTGCCCAATGCCATAATGGCCAATTTGTATAATAAAAAGCATCTGGGGGTTCATACAGAACTTTTAAGCGATGGGCTGGTGGATTTAATTAAGGCCGGTGTTATCGACAATTCCACAAAAACAATCGACCGCGGAAAAACGACTGCTACTTTCAGCATGGGGAAAAAATCCACTTATGATTTCCTCAATGACAATCCTTCCATAGCTTTCCGGACAATAGACTACACGAATAATCCATTAGTCATTGCCCGAATTGAAAATATGGTCGCGATTAATAGCGCTTTGGAAATAGACCTCACCGGGCAGGCCACTTCGGAATCGATTGGCAGCATTTTTTATAGCGGCGTCGGCGGGCATCAAGATTTCATGAGAGGGGCATTGCTTTCCAAAAACGGCAAGACAATTCTCGCAATGAAAGCTACTTCTCGTGACGACACTATTTCCCGCATTGTTCCGGCACTGAAAGAACAGGCGGGGGTAACGCTCAATCGCAGTGATGTCCGCTATATAGTAACGGAATACGGCATTGCGTACTTGCATGGAAAAAACATCCGTGAACGCGCTATGGAATTAATTTCTATAGCTCACCCTAATTTCCGTCCATGGCTGATTGAAGAAGCCAAAAAACGCGGCTTAATTTTTAGAGATCAAGCTTTTATTCCCGGAAAAAGCGGTGAATATCCCGAAGAGCTGGAAACGTTCCGCACCACAAAAACGGGATTACAAATATTCATGAGACCGGTTAAAATTAGCGACGAAAACCTTTTGAAAGATTTTTTTTATTCCCTTTCCGACACAAGTTTGCACAAACGATTCCTCTCTTTTCGTAAAGACATGCCGCATGAAAGACTGCAGGATTTTGTAGTTATTGATTACACAAAAGAAGTTCTCCTGTTAGTTGTCACCGGAGATCAAGAAAACCAGATTATTGCCGCTGTCGGGCAATATGGTATAGACGAAAACACACATACCGCTGAAGTTGCGTTTGCCGTGCGCGACGATCAGCAAAACCGCGGTATCGGTTTTGAATTGTTAAAATACCTCACTTATCTTGCCAAAAGACAAGGATTACTTGGTTTCACTGCGGAAGTTCTTGTTGATAATAAGCCTATGCTTCATGTTTTCGAAAAAGGCGGATTTGACATGAAGAAAAGAGCTGATAGCGGTGTTTACGATTTAATGCTTAAGTTTAAAATATAATAGATCCAGAAAGAATTTGTTTGATGAATCCTAATGTATTTCGTGAATATGATGTAAGAGGTATAGTTGACGAAGATTTAAACGAGGAATTTGTTTTCAACCTTGGACGGGCTATCGGCACTTATGCCGCCCGGCACAAAATAATAAACATGACGATCGGGCGTGATTGCCGTTTGAGCTCTGAAGCTTATGCCGATTTTTTAATTCAAGGCCTTAATTCATCAGGCATGGAAACGATTGATATCGGCCTTTGCGCTACCCCTATACTCTACTTCTCCATCCGCCATCTTCATACTGGAGGAGGGGTAATGGTCACGGGCAGCCATAATCCACCAGAATTTAACGGTTTTAAAATTTGTATTGGCTATGACACTATCTACGGCGAACAAATTCAAGAATTAAGAAAAATCATGGAAAGCGGCAGCTATTCCACCGGCAGTGCGTCAGCGCAATGCCGGGATATTTCAGCAGTTTACGAAGATTATCTTTTTACTCATACGAAAATAAGCCCTAAAATCAAAGTTGTTGTCGATGGCGGTAATGGTGTCGGGGGCTATTTTGCCCTTCCCCTTTTGAAACGTTTTGGCTGTGATGTAACCGCCATTAATTGTGAACCTGACGGCCGTTTCCCTAATCATTTCCCCGACCCTACGGTGGAAGAAAACTTAAAGCAACTGATTGGATTAGTCGGTGAAAAAAAGGCGGACTTGGGAATAGCTTTTGACGGTGACGCGGACCGCCTTGGCGTAATCAGCGATAAAGGTGAAATCATCTGGGGAGATAAGTTGCTGATTCTTTTTTCCCGCCATATACTCAAAGAAAAACCTCATTCCACGATTATCGGCGAGGTAAAATGCTCACAAACTCTATACGATGATATTAAAAAAAATTCCGGCCGGTCAATCATGTGGAAAGCGGGGCACTCGTTGATTAAGGCTAAAATGAAAGAGGAAAAGGCTGTTTTAGGCGGAGAAATGAGCGGCCATTTCTTCTTTGCCGACCGCTATTTCGGCTATGATGACGCTATTTATGCGGCGCTAAGATTATTGGAGATCCTCTCCCAAGAAGGCAAGAAAATTAGTGCGTTGCTTTCCGATATACCGCAAACTTATTCCACAGCCGAAATAAGAATTGATTGTGCCGACAATGAAAAAGCGGCGGTTGTGGAAAAGGTCAAGGAACATTACCGGGACAATCCCGGCCTGATTGAAATTGATGGTGTGCGCATTCCTTTTGCGGATGGATGGGCTCTGGTACGTTCTTCCAATACCCAGCCGGTCATTGTTTTGCGCTTTGAAGCCACTTCCAAAAAAAGCCTACGAAAAATCCGTGAAGAGGTGGAGAATTTACTCACTATCTAAGCCCTTCAAGTCTACTCGGTTGGTCTGATTTTTCTATTGAATATTTTTTATAATTGTGTAATCTATATATTAAATGTCGTCTGAATAGGTCAGGTGATGAACCTGCATATTGAAAGATACAATCGCGGGGCAAGGAGGATTTTTTTATGAAGATTGTGTATCGCTTGTTACTTGTTTTATTAATTAGCTTACTTTTATTTGGTTGTGGGAAAAAAGGCGGCACTGTTGAAGGCAAGGTAGTGGATGGTCTGGGACAGCCGTTGTCAGGAGTAACTCTTGTTTTTAAGCAAGTTCGCCCCGTGTCCGACGCTGAGCCGCTCCAGGCAAAAACGGACAGCGACGGTACTTTCAGTATATCCGGCCTGACTCCCTCTTCCGAATACATTATTACACCGGAAACAGATAAATGGACAACAAAAGTAACCAGAAAGATTACCGCCGGACAATCTTTGGCTTTAAGTCCTCCGATTGCTATCCGTTTTCAATTGTTAAAAAACGGAACTGTTATCGACACTAAAACCGGCTTGCAGTGGCTGATTTATACGGCCACCGATCTTAGTGCCGGCAATGTTATGAACACCGTAAGGAGTATAAATGAAAGCGGCTTCAGCGACTGGAGGCTGCCGACAAAAGCAGAAATCCTTGGTTTGAAGGATCAAGCATCCACCGTTTCGGACCAGGCTGAACCGAAAAGCGCTCAGGAAGCCTGTTGCGTTTGGACGGCTGAAATTAATTCAGATAGTATTGAATGGGAATTCTATACTGATGATGGAAATGAACTTTGGACATCCGGCAAAATGCCGTCAAACGATAGAGTTGTCGTTGTCAGAACTTACGGAGCTTCCCCGACGACTCAAACTCCGACTATAGTGGTGCCATCTCCTCCTGCTGCCGCTTTAAACAAGCAAGCTACACCTTCTCCCGCTCCCGCCGCACCACCTGCCGCTACGGTCGCCGTCCCTGTCCCTGCGCCAGCGGCAAAAGAAAACAAGGGTGCGGGTCAAGCTATTTCTATCATTGTTCATTTCGATGCCCAGAAATTAGTCATTACAAAAGATGATTTTGCCGCGCTAAAGGACTTTTATACCAAATGGAAGGATACTCCCGGAAGTATCCTTATCGAGGGACATTCCAATGCTCCGGGTGGTAAAAGCGCCGCCATGACAGATTCTGTTGATCTCGCCAAGTATACACTGGCCTTGCTGAAAAAAATGGGACTAGGTGATAAAATTAAAGTTGATGTAAAGGGCATGGGTGATGACAAGCCAGTGGCTGATAATAAGACGCCGGAAGGACGCAATAAAAACCGCCGCGTGGAATTAACCTTTACTCCCGGATAACCACAACAATATAACTTTTTATCTTTACTTTCATAAAAGCCCCCTTGTTAGAAATATCAAGGGGGCTTTTTATTTGTGAAACTCCAATTCTGAAAGCGAAGCGCATCGGAATTGACAAGTTAAACAATCCCGCGTAAGCAGGGATACAGTACCTCACAGTTTACTACGAAGTCGGCGTCAAAACTTACTTTAGGATTAACACCGTGATCATTATATTTTTTAGCAGTTTCGCTGTATCTTATACTGGTCGGGGCAGCAGGATTTGAAAATAACGGTCGGCAAAAAATAAGATGCCGCAGTTTTTCTAGCGCAATGCTGGGGTGTTTTGCTTAATTATTAATTATGTGCTTGGTGTTGTTTTGATGCTATTAAATTGTTCTTGATGTTCATCTTCATATTGTTCAAACATATTATATGTTTCAATTATTAAGTCTAAAATATCTTTTAAAGATTCTGGTGAAAATTGGACATATTCATGCTGAATACCTTTTTTATTAATTATAAGTTTGCAAAGAGTGTATCCATCATCATGCGAGCTTTCCCAGTCAGCGTGAACTACTAGATTTCTAAGCCTTCCAGCTTCTGTTAATTTTGAAATAAATTCTTCTAATGATGGCATTCCCCCTAAACATTGTTGTTCTTCAAGTAAAAGTCTTTTAAATAAATCAACTTTGTCAGCATAATTTCTTTTATATATTACTTGTAATCCGAGCGAATCCAAATCATCAATGAATAATTCACAAATAGCGGAATTTAGCCGTTCTTCAAGCGTATTAAAGTTATGCACAATGTAACCAATAAGCGGCGCAGTTTTTTTTAAAAATTTATCAGTTGCGCCTTCAAGGTTTTTTGTGTCAGATGCATACTGATTAATAGGTATTAATTTCTTTTTCATTTTCTTTTTCTCACATGATATTGTTTAGCCTATTGGATTTTAACCAAGCTTACAAATATCAAGACACTTAATGACAAAATTTTTCTGTTGTTCTAAATAGTTTGAATGAATTGTTTCAAATTCCTCCATATCTTCGGAGTACACCAAAGACTTAAGCATATCTTCATATATATCTCCAATTTGCTCAAGGTCTTTCCATAAATCATTATCTTCTAGGCGTTTTAATTGGACAGAATTGTATTCAAAATCAGGAATAAATTTTTCACTTTGCATTAACTTATCTATTGCTTTAAAATATTTATCCTTTATTCCCTTTGATAGAACAGTATGTTTCTTTTTAGTTTCTAAATAGTCATGTTTCTTTAAAGTCAACTTGTCAATTTCATCACTAGTGACGAATATAAATTTTAAAGCCCCATTAATTATTTCTTGCTGAAACTTATATTTTTCTGATTTTTTTTGAAATTCAAATTGCGATTTAGATACGTCAGATAATCTTTTTGTTAACGTTACTAATTTTCCTGTGACTATAAGCAATATAATAGTAACAACAAGTGTTATAACCGCGCAGACTGTCTGAATTACAACTAAATGGGTCATAATTACCTCAAAAGTTGTCACCAAGCATTTTTGCGATAATTAAAATATGTCTAATAGCACTATACGCTATTGATTTTACTGGTCGGGGCGGCAGGATTTGAACCTGCGACATCCTGCTCCCAAAGCAGGCGCGCTACCAGGCTGCGCTACGCCCCGATTTTCTATTTTTTCGCTTTTGTCCGGAGGCTTTCTTTAAGTTGGGCAAAAGCCTGTCCGCGATGACTTATTTTATTTTTAATTTCCGCGGGCAATTCGGCCGCAGTCATTTTTAAGTCCGGCACCATAAATATAGGATCATAGCCGAACCCATTACTTCCGCGCGGCTCGTCAATAATTTGTCCGCGCCACTTGCCTTCAAAACAATCATAACTGCCGTCTGTTCTGTAAAGCACCAATACACAACAAAAAGATGCGCCTCTACTTTCCTGCGGAACACCTTTTAATTTAGCTAATAATTTTTTATTATTCTCCGCGTCCGTAGCATTTTCTCCGGAATATCGCGCGGAATAAATCCCCGGTTCGCCTCCCAATACATCCACCTGTAAGCCGGAATCGTCCGCCAGAACAGTTTCACCGGTATAACCGGAAACTACTCTGGCTTTTTTAAGCGCGTTTTCTAAAAAATTTTTCCCGTCTTCGGCAATTTCAGGAACATTATCATAATTATTCAAGGAAGCCAGTTCGATATCCGTTCCTTCGAGCATATCGCTTATTTCTTTAATTTTTCCTCCATTGCGGGAAGCAAAAACAATTTTCATTTCACCAGGTCACCCACAATTTCTTTTTGCCGGGCAATTATCTGCGAAATCCCTTTTGCCGCCAGTTCGCTCATATTATCCAGTTGTTTTTTATTGAAAGGAACTTGCTCGGCTGTGCCCTGTACTTCAATAAAGAGGCCGGAACCGGTCATGACAAAATTCATATCGACATCAGCTTTTGAATCTTCTTCGTATTCCAAATCAAGAAGGATTTGATTGTCAACCATGCCTACGCTGATTGCCGATACATAATCACTGACGGGAATATTTTTTACGATTCCATCTAGCTTCAACTTTTTAAATAACTCCACAAGCGCAATAAAACCACCGGTAATGGAAGCGGTTCTGGTTCCGCCGTCCGCTTGAATGACATCACAATCCACATAGATAGTTCTTTCTCCAAAAGCAGTTAAGTCCGAAACTGCCCGCAGCGAACGACCAATCAATCTTTGTATTTCGTGCGTCCGGCCTCCTAAACGTCCCCGCGAAGATTCCCTAACTGTTCTCGTTTGCGTGGACATGGGTAGCATCGAATATTCAGCGGTTATCCAACCTCTGCCTGTATTTTTTAGAAAAGGCGCTGTCTTATCTTCCAAAGATGCCGCGCAAATTACCTTGGTATTGCCAAACTCCACCAAAACAGAACCGGCGGAACTTTTTAGATAATTATTAGTAAGACTAATAGGCCTTAGTTCATTAAATTTTCTCCCTCCGTTTCTTTTGATCACAACTCACCTAAAAAACGATTTTATACCTTTGGATAGGGCTTTCGCGATTTCAACCTGTGCCTTAGGTGAAAGCAATTTCTTTTTGTCTTCGGTGTTAGAGGCAAAACTCATTTCCACAACCAAAGCGGGTATTAGTAATCCATCCATTATGGGTAAATCAGCTTCCCTTATGCCTCTTCCTTTCCGGGGGAATAAAGTATCCAAGTTTCTTTGAATAAAATGCGCCATTCTGACGGCCTCATTGAGATGTTTGTTTCTGGCCTGACTGGCGCTGTCTTTGTCCTTTTTTTTCGCTTCCATATCTCCTTTAAAACCCGGATAATACAACTCGAATCCGGAGGCCTTCTTACCAAAGCCGGAATTAATGTGCAGACTTAAAAAAAAGCCCGGTTTTATTTTCTCCAATATTTTTTTCCGCTCTTCTGGGCTGAGTTCTATATCGGAGTCGCGTGTTAAAATAACCTGTATGTTTCCTTCTTTAACAAGTTCCTTCTGTAAGGCTAGAGCAATGGCAAGTGTTATATCCTTTTCATATACTTTATCCTTTATTTTAACACCCGTGTCTTTACCGCCGTGTGCAGGATCAATAACAATTAGATGCTTTTCCCCGGCTGCCGATAATAAATTTACCCCACCCATAAAAACAGCAATTACTAAAATGCCCAGCAACAACATTTTATTGATATTATGAAACATATTTTCACCTTATATAAGTTTGCGCCTGCTTATAGCAAAGTAAACGCGTTTGTCAATGACCAATATGGTAATATTTATCGAATTTTCTCATTGACGCATCCGCTCAACGGATTTGACAAACTTTAACTGTCTAATCGCCGATAATATTTGATTAAGTTGATGCAAATCATTCACATCAATTATAAAATTACAGCTGGCAATCATATCTGTAGTTTCCACTTCGGCATAACTAATATTGATATCAAAAGACGATATAACAGAACTGACTTCGGTCAACACTCCTTTGCTATCATCACATACTGCCTTTATGTGTACGGGATAAGCATTCTTCTGGCTTAAATTCCATTCGACATCTACAATTCTATCCGCGTCTAATTTTTTAATGTGGGGGCAAATTTGTGTATGCACGGTAATACCCCGTCCGCGCGAAATGTATCCCGATATTTTATCTCCCGGAATCGGATTACAGCACCGGGCAAACTTAACCATCACATTATCAATGCCCGGCAGTGATATGCCCAGTGGTGGAGAAACTGTTGCTTTCTTTTTCACTTGTTCTTTTATTTGCTCGGGAACGCTTACCGATTCTTTTGCCAGATAATGATTAACTATTTGCCGGGGTGAAATTCGTCCAAAACCGACCTGAGAAATCAAATCATCCAGAGTGGTTACAGAATGTTCCGCGAATACTTTTTTGATTTCATCCGATTTGACATAATTGCTGAATTTTAAATTATGTCTTTTGAACTCTTTCTCCAATAAATCGCGGCCCAGAGTAATGCTGCTCTTTTTTTCTTCCGCGTTAATCCAATTTCGAATTTTAGAAATAGCCCTGGTTGTTACTACATTTTTCAGCCAATCTTTGCTGGGGTGGTGACCCGCTTGCGTTATGATTTCCACACGGTCGCCGTTTTGCAGTTTATATTTCAGGGGAACAATATTGCGATTAACCTTAGCGCCAATGCACTGATTCCCTACATCAGTATGGATGCTATAGGCAAAGTCGATAGGAGTAGCCCCTTTGGGAAAAGATTTAACATCGCCGTGAGGCGTAAAAACATAAACTTCTTCCGGGAACAATGCCAGTTTTAAATCGGACATGAATTCCTTCGGATTTTTTATCTCCTGCTGGATTTCCAGCACTTCTCTGAGCTTTTTTATTTGGTTTTCTTCACCATCCTTATAAGCTCGTCCTTCCTTATAGCGCCAGTGAGCGGCAATGCCCTTTTCCGCCCATTCGTGCATCGCCCTTGTGCGTATTTGTATTTCCAGTCTTTCTCCGTAAGGCCCGATAACTGTGGTGTGTAAAGATTGATAGTTATTGGCTTTGGGCATGGCGATATAATCTTTGAATCTGCCGGGAACAGGTTTCCATAAAGAATGGACAACGCTCAGCGTTTCATAGCATCCCTTTTCTTTATCGGTATCAAGTATAATGCGAAAAGCAATCAAATCATAAACCTCGTCAAAATTTATGTGCTGCTCATGCATTTTTTTGTAAATTCCGTAAAGATGTTTTGCTCTTCCTTCCACTTCCCCCTTAATATTAAATTTCTCCAGCTCGGTATAGATTATTTTTTTCACTTCTTCGGTATACCGATTGCGGGATTCATTTGATTTAACGACGCGCATGGACAATTCGTTATACGCCTCGGGAGAGAGATACTGAAATGATAAATCCTCCAACTCGGTTCTCATCCAATTGATTCCCAGACGATTGGCTAACGGTGCGTAAACATCAATTGTTTCCCTGGCAATATAAATCCTCTTATCCGGCGGTTGATATTGCAACGTCCTCATATTATGGATACGGTCAGCCAGCCTAACCAGCAAAATGCGGATATCGGAAGACATGGCCAGAATCATCTTGCGGAAATTTTCCGCCTGTCTTTCCTCTTGCGAGCCAAAAGAAATAAGGCTGAGCTTTGTCAATCCGTTGACCAGAAAAGCCACGTCCTTGCCGAATTCACTTTCTACCTGCTCGGCTGTGCTCAATGTATCTTCTACGGTATCGTGCAATAATCCGCTAATGATTGTCGCCGCATCCATTTTCATATCCGCTAGAATACCCGCGACTTCCATCGGGTGAGTAAGATAAGGTTCGCCGGATAATCTTACCTGCCCCTGATGTACCGTCGCCGAATAGATATAAGCCTTCTTGATCATCTCCAACTCTTCCGCTGTTAGGTAAGATTGGGTCTTATCCAGAATATCTGTGATGCGTAACATTACTTATCCTAAGCTAATTTGACGCGGCTATTTTTCTGCCGGATTTAGGGCTTGATTGACAAATGTTTTTACTTCTTTAACAATCCCGTCAAGTGGATACAGCTTATTTTCACCGGTTTTTCTAACCCTCAATTCGACATTTCCTTGGGCAAGATTCTTCTGCCCAACTGTTATTCTTAAAGGAATTCCGATTAAATCCGCATCATTGAACTTTACGCCGGCTCTTTCATCCCGGTCGTCTAGGATGACTTCAATTCCCGCGTACAGCATTTCTTGATAAATTTTTTCCGCGGCATCGAAAACATTCTTTTCGTTTACATTCACCGGAGTTATAATCAAATGGAATGGCGCCAGAGGCACAGGCCAGATGATTCCATGGGTATCGTAATTTTGTTCAATGCAGGCGGCAGCAGTTCTTCCAATGCCAATTCCGTAGCAGCCCATAATCATAATTTTTTCCTGACCGTCTTTATCCAGATACACCGCTTTCATCGCCTGACTGTATT
>MGQN01000006.1:17413-18373 GCA_001797845.1 Deltaproteobacteria bacterium RBG_16_44_11
TTTTCAAATGGTAATCTTCCTTATTGGCGCCCGTGACAAAATTAATCACGTTCATTATGGAATAATCGGCAATCACTCTTGTTTTAATTTTTACGGCTCCGGCAAATCCCCGCGGCGCGCCGGTCGCTTTTTTAATCATCTCATCATCGGCAAGTTCCAGTTGGGCCGCGCCAAGATAGTTTTTGACCTTTATTTCATTTACTTCCTGATCGCCGCGAACAAGCACCGCGCAAGGCTGGCCATCAGCATTGAAGATCAATGTTTTAACAATATTTTGAGGTTTCACCTTCAAAAAAGAGCTGACTTCTTCGATGGTGCGCACGTTTGGTGTGTGAACATTTTCCAGCGGCAGTAAATCTTTCTCCTGGATATTATTTTTTTCAGGCTTTGTTACTTCAGCTTTTTCCAGATTGGCCGCGTAGGAGCATTTTTGGCAAAACACCATGGCGTCCTCACCGGATTCGGCCATAACCATAAATTCATGAGAATATTTGCCGCCAATGCTGCCGGAATCAGCTTCCACCGGACGAAAATGTAATCCGCAACGCCGAAAGATGTTATTATATGCGGCAAACATCTTTTCGTAGCTTTTTTCCGCACCCGCTTCATCCGCATCAAAACTGTAGGCATCTTTCATGCCGAATTCACGGCAGCGCATAACGCCGAAGCGCGGACGCACTTCATCGCGGAATTTTGTCTGAATCTGATAAAGATTACGGGGCAATTGCCGGTAGGTCTTGACATCATTGCGGACTAAATCGGTGATGACTTCTTCATGAGTCGGCCCGAGACAGTACTCCCGTTCATGTCGATCACGAAATCTCAAAAGTTCCTTGCCGTAATGCACCCAACGGCCTGATTCCTGCCAAAGCTCGGCCGGCTGAACCATCGGCATATGAACCTCCTGCGCTCCGGCCTTATTCATTTCTTCTCTCACAATCTGTTCTACTTTGCGAATAA
>MGQN01000006.1:18490-25715 GCA_001797845.1 Deltaproteobacteria bacterium RBG_16_44_11
ATAACGCATTAAACCTCCTTCTTTTGGGCAAGCATTAAATTTATTTCTGCCAGTAGTACCGGCACAAAATCTTTCTCTTTAATTTTTTTTATGGCTTCTCCTCTTTTAAAAAGCATGCCAGAACCTTTGCCTCCGGCGATGCCGATATCCGCATCGGCGGCCTCGCCCGGACCGTTAACAACGCAGCCCATTAGCGCTACTTTTAAATAATTTTTTTCCCCGACAAGCGCGTTTTCAATCTTTTTGGTCAATTGGGCAAGATCAATCTGGCAACGTCCGCACGTGGGGCAGGAAACAATTTCCGGCCCTACCATTCTAATTTTTAAAGACCGCAAAATGCTGTAGGCCAGTGGAATTTCCAAAACGGGATTACCAGTAACGGAAACGCGAATTGTATCACCGATACCTTCATAAAGAAGAGTTCCGATGCCGAGGGCTGATTTTATGGCGGCGTCAACCAAAGTTCCCGCTTCCGTAACGCCCAGATGCAGCGGATAATCCGTTTTGGCGGCAATGGCGCGGTATGCTTCTATCATTGTCGGCACGTCCGATGATTTAAGTGATAATTTTATCAAATCAAAACCTTCGTCCTCAAAAATCGCCATGTTTCTTAAAGCGCTGGCAACAAGAGCTTCTGCCGTTGCACCGCCACATTCCCGCACTATATCTTTTTGCAATGAACCGGCATTAACTCCGATACGAACGACGGTCTCGTGCTCTTTAGCCGCTTTTATAATCTCGCGAATCTTGTCTGCGGCAATATTCCCGGGATTAATTCTGATGCCGTCCGCCCCATTTTTTATGGCTTCTATAGCGAGCTGGTAATGGAAATGAATATCGGCAATCAAAGGCAGATGTATTCTTTTTTTAATATCCGGAATCGCTTGCGCGGCATCGTTATCGGGAACGGCAATACGAACAGCTTCACAGCCCGCTTTTTCCAGCGCGTTTATCTGGGCGACTGTTGCTTTTACATTTCGGGTATCCGTGTTCGTCATGGATTGCACGACCACCGGCGCTTCCCCGCCTATCGGCAAGCCGCCAAGATGAATTTGTCTTGTTTTTCTTCTTTGAATTAACGACAAATGTTCCACAAACACTCGCTTTTTTATGATTTTTAGTGAATAAATTTATAACACGCGAATTAATCTTCAGCAATGGATAATTTAAACGGAAAATAGCCGGGAAAACAATATCATTAAAAAATAAATGTTTTTTTAGCCAATGTGGGGAAATATTATATTCAAGGATAGTGATGGAAGCTAGTCCAGCTTAACAACGGCATTCTTGATACGTTTTATTCCTTCTTCGATATTTTTCAAAGAAGTAGCGTAAGATAAACGAATATGGTCATCACTACCGAAGGCCGCGCCGGGAACTGCGGCAACATTGGCCTCATCAAGCAGGTAATCTATTAATTCGGCGGAATTGGTTATTTTTTTTCCCCGGTAAGAACGGCCGTAAATAGCGGACACGTTCGGAAAAGCATAAAACGCTCCTTCAGGAGAAAAGCATTTTATGCTCGGAATATCATTTAGTGCGGCAACGATAACATCCCTTCGTTTCCGGAATTCGCCCACCATTTTCTCGACAACACTCTGGTCCCCGGAAAGCGCTTCCAGAGCCGCTTTCTGCGAAATGGAAGTGGGATTAGAAGTGTTTTGACTTTGAATCTTGTTCATTGCCGCTATGATTTCTTCCGGTCCTGCGGCATATCCGATTCTCCAGCCGGTCATCGCGTATGTTTTGGATACACCATTGACCACTATTGTTCTGGATTTCATTTTTTCTTCCACAGAAGCAATATTGGCAAAAGGAAATTTGGCATAAAATATTTTTTCGTAAATATCGTCCGAAATAACCAATATATCCTCATCCACTAAAACAGCGGCAATAGCTTTTAATTCCTCCGGAGAATACACCGCTCCGGTGGGATTGGATGGACTGTTGATTATCACGGCGCGGGTGCGTTTGGTTATCGCGGCTTTTAATTGTTCCGGCTTCATTTTAAAGCCTTCTTTTTCTTTAGTGTTCACAATCACTGGCCGGCCTCCGGCTAAAACGACGATATCCGGATACGAAACCCAATAGGGCGCGGGAATAATGATTTCGTCGCCTTCATCAAAAAGAGACTGGGCTAAATTATATAACGTGTGCTTCGCGCCGCAGGAAACCACAATTTGAGAACGTTTATATTCAAGAGAATTATCGCGCTTTAACTTGGCCACGATAGCATCCTTCAATTCATCCGTGCCGCCGACCGGAGTGTATTTGGTAAAACCGGCTTCAATTGCTTTAATTGCCGCATTTTTAATATTAGCCGGCGTATCAAAATCAGGCTCTCCCGCGCCAAAGCCGATTACATCTCTTCCCTGCGCCCGTAGAGCATTGGCTTTAGCGGTAACGGCTAAAGTTTCCGATGGTTTGATTTTTGCTATCCTTGCCGCTAAGCGCACAAATTACCTCCTGTTATTATTTCCTGTTATTAGTATTGCTACGAGGATTGATGTTGAATTTTTCTAATAGTTTCTGATGAACATTATCCGGCACCAGAGCTTTCACCGATCCTCCCAAGCTCACTACTTCTTTGATTATTTTGGAGCTCGTATAGAACCATTTAAATCCGCTCATCAGAAACACGGTTTCGACTTCTCTTGTTTGACGGCGGTTCATCAGCGCCATCTGGAATTCATACTCAAAATCGGAAAGAGCGCGCATTCCGCGCAATATTATACTGGCTCCGGAACTTTTCAAGTAATCAACAAGCAGTCCCGCATGGGCATCCACTCTAACACCTTTGATTTCACTCAATGTTTCCCGAATCATTTCCATTCTTTCTTCCACTGTGAAGAGAGCCGCTTTATCGGGGTTACAAGCGATAAGTACGATAATTTCATCGAATATTCTAATTCCTCGTTTGATAATATCCACATGACCATTGGTAATGGGGTCGAATGTGCCCGGATATACTGCCACTCTGTTTACGAATTTGTCCTGCGTCATTTCCACTCCCCTTTAAAAAAAGTCAAAGCGTTTTCACCATATTTTCTTTGTTGAATCTGATAAATATTCTCAGATAAAAATTCACTATAATTTTCTTTTACGGAATGCTGAATTACTATCACGCCTCCTTTTACAAGAACCCGATATTTGCTTAAGGACTTCAGCGTAGCTCCTGCCAAATTCCGGTTATATGGCGGATCGGCAAATACAACATCGGCCTGATATTTTTTTTTGGCAAGTTGTCTTAAACCTATCTCTACATCCGTACCAATTACCCGGCACTTTTGTTCCAAAGAACATGTTTGAATATTCTTGTTAATAACTTTAACAAGGTTCTTACTTTTCTCTATTAAATAAACTTCTCTGGCTCCACGACTGGCGGCTTCCAGACCAACGCTGCCCGAACCCGCAAAGAGATCAAGAAACGTTTCTCCTGTCAATGAACCCAACAAATTAAAAAGCGTTTCTCTTAAAAAATCAGAGGTCGGCCTTTCTTTCGAGCCCCCAGGGAAAGACAATGTCCTTCCTCCAAGATCACCTCCGGTAATGCGCATAATTTTTCACAAAAAATTAATACCTGAATTATTTATTCCGGTCAATATATTGTGCTTTTCTAATTTTTCTTTCTTTGACTTTTCGACTCGTTTGCTGACTAAATTTTGCTATCCACCAAATGGGGCCGGACATAGCGTAACCTAACAGGACTACAAAAGCTACAATTTGTGGTATAGCCACTACTATTATCAAAAGCAGGATTAACGAAAAGAAAGTCATAAAAGGCTTGCGCGCAAAGAGCTTCAAATCCTTAAAGCTATAATACTTGATATTGCTGACCATTAGAATGGAGAGCACGGAAACGAAAATCAACATGGAAGGATCATGAAATTTACCCTCGACTCCCGCGTAGTCAAAAAAAAGCACGGTCGTGGCTACAACCGCGGCGGCTGCCGGAATGGGCAAGCCATTGAACACCTTGCTTTCAATTATGCCTATTTGGATATTGTAGCGGGCTAAACGCAGCGCGCCGCAAAGAACAAATAAAAAGGCGGCAATCCATCCCCATCTACCGTAAAAAGACATCGCCCAGTTATAGGCGAGAAAAGCCGGCGCCACGCCAAAGGCAATGACATCGGAAAGCGAATCATATTCCGATCCAAATTTGCTGGTGGTGTTGGTAAATCGGGCAATACGTCCATCCAAGCCATCAAAAACAGCGGCGGCCAAAATAGCGATGGCCGCGATAACAAAATTTTCTTTCAAGGAAGCAATAATGGAATAAAATCCGCAGAAAAGGCTTGCCGTGGTAATAATGTTCGGCAATACATAAATGCCTTTTCTAATACGATTTTTTTTAAAGGGAGTCTCTTTATTCATGATAAGGAACCCAAAGGTGTCTCACCTGCTTTAACCTTGTCCCGAAGCTTTACTGAAATGCGGGAATCTTCGGGCAAATAAACATCCACACGTGAGCCGAAGCAAATGATGCCGAATCGTTCGCCTTTTTTAACATCATTTCCGGCGCTCACCCAGCAAATAATCCGACGAGCGATAAGACCGGCTATTTGCACCATCCAGATGGAACGGCCGTCTTCGGTTCGTATCAGCACTTCATTTCTTTCGTTATCCTGGGAAGCTTTATCCAGATTGGCGGAAAAGAATTTCCCTTTGTGATAGTTAATAGCCTCAATTTTACTGGAATAGACGACGCGATTGACATGAACATTGAAAACGTTCATAAAAATGCTTATCTTCTTAAATTTTCCGGAAATGCTGCCGCTTATTTCAATATCTTCGATTTTTATTACTTTACCGTCAGCCGGAGAAATCAAGACTTTTTCCTCTTCCTGAAAATACCTCTCCGGATTGCGGAAAAACCAAACAATAAAAATTGTAATAAGCGCAAATAAAATTGTGAGCCAGCTGATACCGAAAAAAGCCACGAAAACGGTAATGACAAGTGAAAAAATAATAAAGGGATAACCTTCATGAGCGATGATACTGTCGTGTTTCATAAAGTATTATATCTTTCCTTAATGGAGCTTTTTTTGATATATTAATTGGGTGCGCTTGTCAATAAATCTTTGAACTTCTTCCTCCGGCATTTCAAGTTAGCAGCCGGCAGTTAGATTAAAATGATTCTACACTCATGATTGACTCTTACCTGCCCCAACTATATAATAATCGACAAGCTGGTTATTAGCTTCTCGCAGGTTAAAATTTATGTTTAAAATCAGATGGGATTTCGCCTGGGGTATTTTTATTACTTTTGTTTTTCTCACCCTGCTGGTTATTCGTCTTGAATTATTTCAAAATAAATCAGAGGGTATAGCTGTTGTTCAAAAAGCAGCGATACAAAGGCCCGCCGAAACATGGATGAATATTTATCAGAAAGAAAAAAAAATAGGGGTTCTTCAGCGCAAATTCATCATCCTCGAAACCGGAGGATTTCAAACCAAAGAAAATGTGACCATGCAAATCAATACAATGGGCATAATACAGGCGCTTCGGATATCCACCGAAACTGCCCTTAATCCCGATATGAGTTTTTCCTCATTCAATTTTGATTTAAACTCGAGTCTGTTTCGCTTCAACGCCCACGGTTATGTTGCTAAGGATAAACTGATTTTATTTACCGGCCTACCTTCCGCCCAGCAAAAAAGCGAAATTCCGCTCAAAGATATTCCTTATATAAGCGGTAACGTTTACGAAGCAGCCTTTGCCGCGGGAATGGAGAAAGGCACACCCCGCCCCTTCAGCATCTTTGATCCTTCTACGCTGAGTATCCGCGAGATCAAAGTTACCCGCGAAGCAGACGAGGTTATTCCGATAATGGGCAAACGAGTTTTGACACAAAAATTCTGCGCTGATTTCATGGGGGCGAAAAATTGCGCCTGGCTGGGCAAAGATGGAGATGCATTAAAAGAAACAGGGCTGTTGGGACTTTCGATGGAGAAGGTTAGCCCCGAAAAAGCCCGCGAAAGCATCGCCTCAGGTTCAAACATTGATTTTGCGCAAATTTCTTCGCTCCCCTCCAATATCAATATTGCTAACCCGGAAAAGCTAAGCGAGATAAAAATCAAGATCAACGGCCTTCGCGATTTATTTCTTCTTTTGAATGGCGGGCGGCAAAATTTTCGTCAGAGCGTTTTAACCATCACTAAAGAAAGTATCTCTTCGCTAACGGCTCAGGAAAATAAGTTCGCTGAAGGATTTAATCAATATTTGCAGCCTTCAGTGCTGGTGCAATCTGATCATCCGCAAATCAAAGCGCAGGCTCAAAAAATTGTTCTGCCCACGGATAATTCACAACAAAAAATGCACAAGATCGTAAATTGGGTTTATATAAATATCGAGAAAAAGCCGGTACTGTCCGTTCCGAACGCTTTGGAAGTTTTAAACAATAAAGCCGGTGATTGCAACGAACACGCGGTTTTGACCGCAGCCCTTTTGCGCGCCGCAGGCCTTCCCGCGCAAATTGAAACCGGACTGGTATATCTTAACGGCCGTTTCTATTACCATGCCTGGAATATTGTCTATGCCGGGCGATGGATTACGGCTGATGCCGTTTTTAATCAAATCCCCGCCGATGTTACTCATATCAGGTTGGTGCGTGGTGAAGGCGGCGAGCAACTGGATTTACTGGGTGTCATGGGCAAAATACAACTGGAGGTTCTTTCCATAAAAAATGATTGAGCTAAGTAATCTGACAAAAGATTTCGGAACAACATTGGCGGTAAAGAATCTTAGTTTACATGTGGATGCCGGAGAAATCTATGGTTTTATCGGCCCCAATGGCGCGGGGAAAACCACTACGATCCGCATGATGGGCGGAATAATTGAACCCACTGCCGGAAGTATCATTATTGACGACATTAATATGAGGAAAGATCCGGTTGCCGCCAAAAAGATTATCGGTTTTGTGCCGGACAGACCTTTTCTTTACGAAAAACTCACGGGCATGGAATTTATCAAATTTATTTCTGATTTATATGATGTTAATCCGGCCTCCCTTTCCCGGCGGGCGGAAGAACTTCTAAAGCAATTCGCGCTTTGGGATTGGGCGGACGAAATCATTGAAGCTTACTCGCACGGCATGAAGCAGAGGCTGATTATTGCCGCCGCATTAATGCACGATCCCAAAGTTATGGTCATTGATGAACCGATGGTCGGACTTGATCCCGCCGCCGTGCGGATGGTCAAGGATATTCTGAAAAATCTTTCC
>MGQN01000006.1:25724-29921 GCA_001797845.1 Deltaproteobacteria bacterium RBG_16_44_11
ATCTTTATTTCCACTCATACTTTAAGTATTGCCGAAGATTTGTGCGACAGAATCGGGGTCATCCATAAAGGAATCCTGCTGGCGCAGGGAACTCTTGCCGAGTTAAATCAGACCGCGCAAACTGGTGCAGCCAAACTGGAAGAAGTATTTTTGACTTTAGTCCGGGAAGCATAAATATGAAAAGCGCATTACCGATATTATTAAGGCCGCGTCTGCTTTCTTCCGTCAACAGCTTAAGGGCGGGAAATAAGAACAATCGCTGGGTAAGGCTTTTAATGTTTGCTTTCATCGGAATAGTTTTCTGGGTCGGCGCTTTCGTTATCTTTTTCCGCGTTCTGACATATTTCCAGAGCGTTGAAAATTTCGGCGATATTCTGGCACTGAGGCTTCTTTCGATGATGATCATAACTTTCTTCACTCTTTTGCTTTTCAGCAGCATTATCAGCTGTCTTTCGCATCTTTATTTGGGCCGTGATTTATCTCTAATACATTCGATGCCCGTACCGATTAAGGATATTTTTCTTTCCCGCTGGCTTAGCAGCGTCTTTGATTCCTCCTGGATGGTTGTGGCTTTCAGCCTTCCTGTGTTTTTGTCCTATGGATTTGTTTATAAAGCCGCTTTTACTTTTTATTTGATTGCCTTTGCCGCGATAATTTTTCTTTGTCTCATGGCCGGAGCCTTAAGCAGTATTTTAGTGATGCTGGGCGCGATTGTCCTGCCCGCGGGAAAAATACGAACCCTTTTTGTTATTTTAGGCGTTGTACTGGCCATATTACTGGTCATTGTTTTAAGAATGATCCGGCCGGAACAATTAGTTAATCCCGACGCCTTTGCCTCGGTTGTGCTATATTTGAATTCCATGCAAGCTCTCAACGCGCCTCTTTTACCCAGCACATGGATAACTGATACATTAAGTTCGGCTCTAAACGGCGACTGGAAAACTTCTTTTTTTAATATGGCGCTATCGGCAAGTTTTGTTTTTACATTAATTTTTATTAACGAATCCGTCGCGAGAGTTTCTTATTTTCGCGGCTTTTCCCGATCGCAAACTACAGCCAAGCGTCTTTTCGCACCTATTAAATTTCGCGGACACAGCTGGGAAGGATTGCTGAATTTTTTAACGCGTCCGGCCAAGGCATTCGCCATTAAGGAAATCCGGACATTCTTTCGCGATTCCACGCAATGGCCGCAGCTTTTCTTAATCTGCGCGTTAATCGTAATTTATCTTTATAATTTTTCCGTCCTGCCTTTGGATAAATCACCAATCAAGACAATATATCTGCAAAATGTCTTTTCTTTTTTGAATATGGGACTGGCCGCTTTTGTGCTTTCCGCTATTGCCGCCCGGTTTGTCTTTCCGGCAGTTAGTATCGAGGGCGAAGCTTTCTGGATAATTCAGGCGGCGCCGGTATCGGTAAAAACTTTCCTCTGGATAAAATTTTTTCTTTACTACATACCCCTGTTAATTCTTTCGGAGATTCTGATTGTTGTTTCGAATATTATGCTCGCGGTTACTCCTTTCATCATGGTTTTATCGATCCTCACGATATTTTGTCTTGTTCCCGCCATTGTCGGTCTTGCTGTCGGCCTGGGAGCTCGCTATCCCGACTTCAAATCTGAAAATCCGGCTCTTTCCGTCACCAGTTTCGGCGGTTTTCTTTTTATGCTGCTTTGTTTCGGCTTAATCGCGGCCGTCATTATGCTGGAAGCCGGACCCGTGTACTACGCGTTCATGGCGGATGTGCAAGGAAAAAATTTCTCCGCGGCGCAAATTATCTGGCTTATTGCCTCCTTTGTTCTTGCCTTGCTACTTTGTTTTGCGGCTATATTTTATCCTATGCGTATTGGCGAAAAACACCTTCTAACAAAATGAATATTCCATTATTATATTATGACGATCTGCAATTATAGATGGAAATCATTTTACAAATTGAAGATGAAAATTGTCTTGATTTTACTTGTTGGATAAGCTAAACATTCGCCCATTCAAGTGAAACTGCTTTTTTAAAAGATAGCACGGATATATGGAAAGGAGCTTTCATGGCAAAATACGAATCCAAATCCCTCAGAAATTTAGCGATTGTCGGTCACGGCGGAACGGGCAAAACATCCCTTAGCGAATCTTTTTTATTCGTCTCCGGAAAAAACGAACGGTTAGGAAGAGTAGATGACTCAACCTCTACCATGGATTATGAACCGGAAGAGCAAAAACGGCGCGTATCGATTAGTTCTGCGGCAAATTTTATCGAATGGGAAAAGCATAAAATAAATATTATTGATACACCGGGTGACTCCAATTTCGCCTATGACATAAAATGTTCGATGAGCGTTGTGGAAAACGCTATTGTTGTGATTGACGCCGTCAGCGGCGTTGAATTCCAAACACAAAAAGTTTGGGAATTGGCCGATGAATTCAAGCTTCCCCGCATTGTTTTCATCAATAGGATGGATCGTGAGCGTGCCGATTTCAATAAAGCTCTGGTGAGCCTAAAAAGCAAATTTGCCAAAAAAGTGACCCCGGTTTGTCTGCCTATTGGTGCTGAGGATAAATTTAACGGCATTGTTGATTTAATCGGCTTTAAAGCTTATTTGTTTAACGATAACAAAGGTATAGGTAAAGCCGTAGATATTCCCGCGGAGATGATGGATGAAGTAAAAAGATTACGTTCAACAATGGTGGAAGATATTGCTGAAGGTGATGACGAACTGATGAATAAGTATCTGGAGGCGGGAGAGCTCTCGCCGGAAGAACTCAAAATCGGATTGCAAAAAGGTGTTATCTCGGGCAACTTGATTCCTGTAGCCTGCGGCTCGGCAATAAAAGGTATCGGCGTCACTTTGTTGATGGATTTAATTGTCAGCACTTTTGCTTCGCCTGTTGACCGTGGCCCGGTAAAAGGCAAAAAACCGGGAACAGACAATATTGAAGAAAGAAAGCCATCCGAAGACGAGCCTTTTTCGGCGATAGTTTTCAAAACAATTGCCGATCCTTACGCCGGAAGGTTGACACTATTTCGTGTCTATTCCGGCAAGCTCAACCCTGATTCCAGCATCTACAACTCAACCAAAAAGATTACCGAAAAATTCGGCCATATCTTCTTTTTGGAGGGGAAAAATCAAAAACAGACGGATGGTCTTATCCCCGGTGATATTGCCGGCGTGGCCAAACTGAAGGAAACGGTAACCGGAGATACTCTGTGCAATGAAAAATTTCCCATTATTTTTGAAAAAGTCGCCGTACCGCCGCCGATTATGTCTTTTGCCATTGAACCAAAAACAAGAGGCGACGAAGACAAGCTTGCTTCATCCATTCATCGGCTTACGGAAGAAGACCCAACCATCGTTTTTTCCCGCAATGTCCAGACCAAAGAAATGATTCTTTCGGGCATGGGGCAGGTGCATATTGAAGTGAATATCGATAAGATGAAAAGAAAATTCGGCGTCGAAGTTAATTTGA
The DNA here is from genome assembly GCA_001797845.1 of Deltaproteobacteria bacterium RBG_16_44_11. GTDB lineage: Bacteria > Desulfobacterota > Syntrophia > Syntrophales > Smithellaceae > UBA4810. Next base: position 29,183 of record MGQN01000006.1, read on the forward strand.
ATACGCCTAAGGTTCCCTACAAAGAAACAATTAAAGGAAAAACCAATATCCAGGGCAAGTACAAAAAGCAATCTGGCGGCCGCGGTCAGTTCGGCGATTGCTGGATTGATATCGAACCAATGCCGCGTGGCGGTGGCTTTCAGTTCCAGGATAAAATTGTGGGCGGGGTTATTCCTAATAACTATAGGCCGGCAGTAGAAAAAGGCATTGTGGAAGCAGCAGCGAAAGGTGTTCTCGCCGGTTATCCGGTTGTTGATTTCAAAATATCTCTCGTGGACGGCTCTTACCATACAGTCGATTCATCGGAAATGGCTTTTAAAATTGCCGGCTCCATGGCCTTTCAAAAGGGCGTAATGGACTGTCAGCCGATACTTTTGGAACCGATAGTTAATATCGATATAGAAATTCCGGAAGAGTACATGGGCGATGTGATCGGCGATTTAAACAGCCGGCGCGGCCGGGTTCAGGGCATGGATGCCAATGGCTCCAACCAGATCATTAAAGGCCAGGTGCCTCTGGCGGAAATATTAAAATACGCGCCTGATTTACGTTCCATGACCAGCGGCAGGGGTAATTTTACTTATACTCATTCCCATTATGAGGAAGTTCCCGCGTATATCGCGGAAAAAATTATTGCCGAGTCGAAAAAAGAAAAAGAAGAAGAATAAAACCATGATCCGAGCCGGAATCATAACGGTAAGCGATAAAGGCTCACAGGGCATACGAAAAGATGCAAGCG
>MGQN01000006.1:29942-31932 GCA_001797845.1 Deltaproteobacteria bacterium RBG_16_44_11
AAATTCTCGCTGGGGCGGCAATTGAAGTATGTAAATCTTTCATTGTAGCTGATGAAAAAAGCGAAATAAAAGATGTCATAATAAAATTAGCGGATAAAGAAAACCTTGATTTAATTTTAACCACCGGCGGCACCGGCGTCAGTCCGCGCGATGTGACTCCTGACGCGACATTGGAAGTAATCGAAAAACAAATCCCCGGCATGGCCGAAGCTATGCGTCATCAAAGTATGAATATCACCCCCCATGCCATGATTTCCCGCGCTATAGCGGGAATCCGTGGACACTGCCTGATCGTTAATCTTCCCGGAAGCCCGAAAGGAGCTAAAGAAAACCTGGCGATAATTCTGCCCGCGTTAAAACATGCCGTCGAAAAAATTAAAGGTGACGAGAGCGATTGCGCAATCTCCATGTAAATTTTACCATACGTAGCGTAACTTACCTGTAACCAATAACCACGGGTATTTACGATACCCTCCGCATATTGCGGGATTAATTCAACTAACGCTTCCTATAGTCAGCGAGTTTCATTGATTACTTCATCATTTTAAGCGGAAATTTTTTATGTACTTTTCCAGAAACTGCAAAGCATTGCGTTGATGCGTCCCCTCCCAGAAAATATTCCGGCAAGAAGGACATTCATTGAAGCTTGCGCAATTTTCGAATACATACGGCGGCACTAAATTACGCAGCCCTTCACCGGAGACAGACTGAAGTTTTCTGTTGCACCTAAGACAAATCCCAAACATACTTTGTTTTTCAATTTGAAGAGCAAATTTATCGATTACATCATTTAGTTGAGAACTAATGTCCTTTCCCGTAATCAGGTATAAGCAGTCGGAAAATTGCCGCTCGGTCATGTCGGATCTTCGGGTAAGGACGATTCTTCCTTCCGCTTGAGCTAAACGCAGCATTTCCCTGCCGGCTTTTTTATGAAACACCACGGTATCATAACCTAAAAGCCTCAGCCATTTAGCCAGTTTTGCTAATGAAGCATCGGTAATAAATTTGGGGTGATCAAACATTACCGGAAAACAATGTCAGGACATTGTTTGTTTATCAACGACGGGTTGCGGTTCATTGGTGCGTAGTTCTTTGTGTAAATCACGTATAGTCTTGTTCAGGCGGCTGATCGTGCGGTGGAGACGAAATCGCTCCACAACACCATAAAAACCGGTAATAATCACTCCGGCAAGAAGGGCGGCAAAACTCAACATATACAACGGCACTTTGATATCTTTTATATAATAGTATTTGATGATTATAACCTGGGAATTTAATTGGGAAAAGGAAACAATAAAAAAGGCAAATACAATAATTAAAATTAAATAAATTATCCTCATTTCATCACACCTCCTGATGATATTTTTTAAACAGGGGAACGAGTTTAGCCGCTGTTGTAGCTACATCCTCCGGAATTACGCGCACATTGCCAACTACACTCATAAAATTAGTATCGCCCTCCCAGCGCGGGATCACATGCAGGTGAATATGCTCTTCAATGCCGGCGCCGGCCGCTTTACCAATGTTCATGCCGACGTTAAATCCCGCCGGATTCATCGCTTCCCGCAGTGCCTTAAACGAGGTTTCTAAAAGATTGAAAATTTCTGTTCTTTCTTCCTGCGAAAGCTCCTCATAGTTTGCGGTGTGCCGATTGGGAATAATCATCAAATGTCCGCTTATATAAGGGTATCTGTTCATCATTACAAAAATATTCTTTCCTTTATAAAGGACATAATCATCACATCTGACGGAACACTTGCAAAAAACGCATTCTTCTGTCTTTTTACTTTTAATATATTCCATCCGCCATGGGGCAAAAATAGTTTCCATATCTCAAATGCCAACCATCCTATATATTAATTATCCTACCTGCTACTTCTTTGTCAATTTCTAATATGCCTACTGTCCTGGAAGAAGCAAAACGCCTATCCACCGCCGAACCGGGATTAAAAAAAAGTACTTTACCTTTTTTATGATTTGCCGGCTTATG
>MGQN01000006.1:31948-39659 GCA_001797845.1 Deltaproteobacteria bacterium RBG_16_44_11
ACATCCCCAAGTTTTGCCAGTATTTTTTCTTCAATATCCGAAGGAGAACCCCAGCCATGCATCAGACCGAATTTAAATCCTTTTATCTCAAAAATCAACTGCTCGGGTAATTTTTCTTTAGCCAAATGGTTATCCATATTACCGCAAACCGCTTTGATATCCTTCCGGCCGAAAATTTCCAGAACACGCAAATCAACCAAATCCCCGGCATGAAGAATCATGTCCACATCGTAAAAAAGCTTCGTGAGAACTACTTTTAACTTATCGTCATAATCTGTCAGGTGAGTATCGGAAATGACTCCGATTTTTAATTTCTTTCCATCCATAATCAGTGCTCAAATTATACGCGGCAACACTAAAAAAATACAAGCTTTATTTAATTGCTTTTGATTTGACTTTAACTCAAACTGAAGTTAATATTTCCGGCATGAACAAGCTTGAAGAATCTTTAAACAAAATTGCCGAACTTCGAAAAACAATAGAATATCACAACAAACGTTACTATCAGCAGGACGCGCCGGAAATATCCGATGCCGAATACGATCGTTTGATGCGTCAACTGCAAGAGTTGGAAAATCAATATCCTGATGACGACATTGCTTCATCTCCGACACAGCGCGTGGGAGCGGCGCCACTGGCCAAATTTGCCTCCTTCAGCCATCCTTCGGCAATGCTGAGCTTAGCAAACGCTTTTTCTAATGATGAAATAATTGAATTTGACAGCCGCCTCAAACGTCTAGCTGGTGTCGACAGCATTTCCTATATCGCCGAACCAAAACTTGATGGCCTGGCCGTAAATCTTATCTACGAAAACGGTTTATTTACAAAAGGCGCAACCCGTGGCGACGGCGCTACCGGTGAAGATGTTACACAAAATCTTAAAACTATTTCATCCTTGCCTTTAAAAATTAAAAATGCGGGAAACAAAGCAATCCCTTCTTTTATCGAAATACGCGGCGAAGTTTACATGGAGAGCGAACCTTTCCATAAATTAAACCGCCGCCGTATTGACGAAGGAGAAGAACCTTTTGCCAATCCGCGCAATGCTGCCGCAGGGTCTTTGCGCCAGCTCGATTCCAAAATAACCGCCCGCCGTCCTTTAAATATTTTTCTTTACGGCATTGGCAACATCCACGGCATCAATTTTTCAACGCACTGGGAAGTATTGCAAACACTTTCCGGCTGGGGTTTTCCGGTTAATAAATTCATTGAGCGGGTGCAGGATATTAATGCTTGCATTCGATATTTTGAGCACATCGGAGCTAGGCGAAAAAGCCTACCGTATGAAATTGACGGCATTGTTTTGAAAGTAAACGATTTGTCACTGCAGGAAACTCTCGGCAATGTATCGCGCAATCCCCGCTGGGCGTTGGCCTGTAAATATCCGGCGGCGCAGGAAACAACTATCATCAAAAATATTGAAGTTCAAGTGGGACGCATGGGCACTTTAACACCTGTCGCCATCATGGAACCGGTAAATGTCGGCGGAGTGATGGTCAGCCGCGCCACGTTGCATAATGAAGATGAAATTATCAAGAAAGATATACGCATCGGCGACACAGTGGTTATTCAACGCGCCGGAGATGTCATTCCCGAAGTAGTCAAAGTTATCCCGGAAAAAAGAACCGGCAAAGAAAAGAAATTTAAAATGCCGAAGACCTGTCCGGAATGTAATTCAGAAATCGTTCGCTTTGAGGGTGAAGTAGCGCACCGCTGTGTGAATATTTCCTGCCCCGCGCAATTAAAAGAGCATATTCGGCATTTTGCCTCGCGCAGCGCCATGGATATAGAAGGCCTTGGCGAAAGATTGTCAGCTCAGCTCTTTGATACCAAACTAATCGCTGATCCGGCTGACCTTTATTTCCTAACAAAAGACAAATTGCTTGAACTGGACCGTCAGGCGGATAAATCAGCACAGAATCTTATTGATTCCATCGCGCGCTCTAAAAAGCCGCAACTGGATAAATTTATTTACGCGTTGGGTATTCGCCATGTGGGAGAGCGCACGGCCAAATTACTGGCTGCACGTTTTGGCAGTATGGAAAATCTTATAAAAGCCAAAATTGAGGATTTAACTGCTGTCAATGAAATCGGCCCCGAAATCGCCTCTAGCATCGTAGAATTTTTCCATGAAGGTAAAAATATCGACGTTATGAAAAAATTCAGCAAGGCCGGAGTAATTCCGCAAAAGAAAGAGGTTTCTAATAATGTGCCCCTGGCAGGAAAATCATTCGTTTTTACCGGTACAATGGAGGGCATGGGGAGAACCGCGGCCAAAGAAATTATCGAAAGTTTAGGCGGAACAGTTCATTCCAGCGTAACTAAAAAAACAACCTACGTTGTAACGGGAGACGACCCCGGCTCTAAACTGGACAAAGCAAAATCTTCCGGTATTAAAATTATCAGCGAAAAAGAATTTTTAAAACTCATCGGCAGGAAAACCTCATGAAGCGTGTTCATGTTCATATAAGCGGCAGGGTACAGGGAGTTTTTTTCCGTGCGGAAACCCAGCGCGCGGCAATGAGTTTTAACCTTACCGGCTGGGTAAGAAATATGCAGGATGGCCGCGTGGAAGCAGTTTTTGAAGGCGAAGAAGAAAACGTGGATAAAATGCTCACCTGGTGCCATGTCGGCCCGCCCGCCGCCAGAGTCGAAAATGTTACGATCAAGGAAGAACCCTACACCGGCGGCTTTTCCGATTTCAGCATTAAGCATTTGTAAACTCTCGCTTCATCATTTCATATTCATAAGAGAAATCTTTTGATAAATTACAGAGAATTACCAAGAAGATAACACAATCTTGACATTTAAATATATTTCAATTAAACTAGTCTTTATCTGGTCTAAATTAAGGAGTATTATATGCAAACAATCGGCGCTTATGAAGCAAAAACATCTCTTTCCAAGCTTCTGGAACGAGTGAATAAAGGGGAAAAAATAAGCATTACAAAACATGGGGTAACTGTGGCCATTCTGCAACCTCCTGCATATGCAAAAATATTACATCCCCGACAAGCTATTGCAGCATTGCGTGTCTTTCGTGACAAACACAATCTTAAGGGCATTTCCTTACGGGAAATGATCGAAGAAGGCAGGCACTAAATTATGCAGGATTTTATTATTGATAATTCAGTGGTAATGTCTTGGTGTTTCAAAGACGAAACAAGCAAATATACAGATGCCGTGCTTGATTACCTGGAAAAGGCTACAGCCTATGTGCCTGCTATCTGGCCATTAGAAGTCAGCAATGTGTTACTGATTGCGGAACGTAGAAAACGGCTCAGACAAGCTGATAGTTCTCGCTTTATTTCCTTGCTTTTTGAACTGCCAATCATTGTGGAACAGGAAACGCCGGAAAGAATGTTGAGTGAAATATTAGCCCTTGCTCGTGAGTACAAACTATCCAGCTATGACGCCTCTTATTTAGATCTTGCCATGCGTAAGGGATTACCGATCGCTACGACTGATAAGAATATTATATCAGCGGCAAAAAGAATCAGCGTGTCAATATTAAGCGGAAAATGAACATCAAGAGCATAGGATTAAAATGACTAAAAGACGAATTAAACCAGTGCATCCTGGTGTTTATTTGAAAGAATTGCTGGATGAATTGAAGCTATCCCAGTATCGCTTGGCAAAGGATTTAGGAATTCCGGCCATGCGCATCAATTATGTGATTAATGGGAAAAGGCCGATCAATGCGGAGCTGGCCTTGAGGTTGGGAAGATATTTCGGACAGGAGCCGCGTTACTGGATCAATCTCCAAAGCCGTTACGACATGGATATAACTGAAGATGCATTGTCTGATCAGGTTGCGAGGGAAGTACACCCTTTGAGCGTGGCAATTTAATAGCAATTGGTCATTTAGAACAAATATACGAAATCTTTTACTGATAAATTATATAAATATTCAGTTTTTTTGTCATTGCCAGGCTTACTTGCCCGGCGCATGCCGGGTGATTCGGCAACCCAGCTTCTATTATGATATTGTGGCAAATATGAGATATATCTTCTCGTTATAATTTTCCTGACCTATACTTGTTGTCTTAACAAGCAGTGAACAATTAAGTCTTATCTTGGTTATTGTTAACACCTACCTATACGTAACATAATCAGTATTTGCTGGGTTGAAAATATAGTGTGGATTGCCACTTCAAACCTTCAAAAAATTCTCATGCTACCGTTCGGGAAGCCAGGATTGGTGTTGGTTAGCGGAAGTTTATAATTTAATAGGATGTTCCCAATATTTCATTGGTTAGCCAAACATACTGCCATTTTAAAATATGATCAATTTCCCACCCTCTATCATGAATGAAGAGGGTACCATCATTTACCAATAGATACTGATTGCGCCATCCGCGTCTCATCGTGTTACCTTCGTTGTGCTAGGATTTGCCGTCAATCAGTTACTTTTTATTAATTTTAGACCGTCACGTCCTTTTCCCGATTTCGTCTTTATCGTTACGAGGGCGTTTCCTTCAAGTCTGAAATCTACAATATCATACTTACTAGAATTAGATGATATAAGTTTTATGGTAACTATATCCCCTTTTATTTCATATGTTCCTTTAACCGTACTAATTTTATCTGTTGGTTTACCGCTTGGACCATAGACCCTCGCTACAAAAAGACAACTGCCGTCAGGTCTCAGCTCAATATATGTGGATGGGTCTTCTGGAAATACATATTTTCCATAAGTTCCATTATCGGCACCTGTTGCTTGTTTAGTCCAAGACATAAAACCGACAACAATAATCGTACACAAAACTAACGACAAACCTAGCATAAATAGTCTTTTCACAGGAAACCTCCTTAAAAGTTAATTTTGTTATGATGTCTTATAACCAGGATGTTACTCTTTCTTTTTGAAAAAAGTCAATAAATTGCCTTTGCTGTCATATAGACGGATTTCCAAACTTTTGGTTTGCCCTCTGTTATATTTTGTGTTGAAATAGATTCTGCTTCCATCCCGACAGGTTAAAGACTGGAGTTCTGTGGTAGTACCATCAAAATCAACAGAAAAAAGTTTAATTTCCGCCGAATTGGTACTTAAGACATCAACAAGGATTTTCGCAGTTGGAACTAAAAAGTTTCCGCCACCTACATCCCACAGCATGACAACAATTCGGTCCGTATCTGGTGCGGGGATTCTTACGGTTGATTCCTGACCATCAGCTAACCCTTTAAACGAAAACATAACATAAATTATCAATATGACTTGGATAAATCCGCGATATAACTTCATAAGGGACTCCTTTTCAGCTTCAAAGCATAATAATTAAAACTCTTAACACTGCCTAATATTATCCGAAGAAACAAAATAATTCATCCCGATGAACTTAGTGAACCAAATGGTCTGGGTCTCGCTACGAAAAACCAACTTGTTTAGCAATAAACTTAATTGGTAAATTGATAAGTCATTGCTTTTTCACAGTGTGAGTATATGAAGAAGGATCTTGTATGTCAAAGGAATTTTGATCACAAAAGGTGAGGCGTTGTGTCGATGTTTGTAGGGCGTGAATTCTATTTATTACGGATTGAAGTCCTGCACATTCAATGATTTTGTCGATTTGCTGACTACAGGAAGAAATGAATAAAAACAATCCTTATACCTACTATCAATCCCGACACGCTACACTATCGGCATTCGTTGATCCCACGTCGCTACGCTCCTGGGATCAATTCCACTAACGCTTCAAACTTCACTACGCACGTTTTTAGCGAGTGTCATTGATCGCTTCCGCAAATCCCTCCATCGAATTAATTATCGTCACGTCGTCAACACAGTAGGCAATACGAAAATATCCGGGACCCCCAAAGCCGCTGCCGGGAACAACCAGAATGTTTTTCTTTAAAAGTGTTTTGACAAATTCCACATCATCGGGAATCGGGCTTTGGACAAATAAATAAAACGCTCCTTGCGGTTTTTCAAATTTATATCCGGCGCTAGACAGCCCTTCGCAGAGCATATCTCGCTTTTTTTGATACACTTTTACATCAACTGCCGCCTCCTGCAATTTGGCCACAATTCTTTGCATCAGCGCCGGCGCGTGGACATAGCCCAATATTCGTGTGCAGAGAATTAAAGCGCTAATCAAATCAGCACAATTATCAATTTCGGGATTAACGGCAATGTATCCGATTCTTTCCCCCGGCAAAGAAAGCGTCTTGGAATAAGAATAAGCGACAATAGCATTTTTGTAAGCCTTTAAGATGCTGGGCACGGTAACACCATCGTAAACGATTTCTACATATGGTTCATCGGAAATAAGATAAATTGTTTTATTCAACTCCTTACCCTTTTCCGTCAGCAATTTAGCCAGGTCGTTTATACTCTGCTGATTATAGACTTTACCCGTCGGGTTATTAGGTGAATTGATCAAAACGGCTTTAGTATTATCGTTTATTGCCGCGGCAATGGCCTCAATGTTGAGGGAAAAATCATCATTGGTTTTTACAAATTTTACGACGCCACGATAATTATCAATGTAAAAAGGGTATTCGACAAAATAAGGCGTAAGCACAATTACTTCATCGCCCGGATCAAGCAGAGATTTGAAAATAACATTCAAGGCTCCGGCGGCGCCGCACGACATAATCACATTATCGGCGGCAAGCTTCAAATTTTGCGTCTTGTTTATTTTTTCCGCAATGGCCTGACGCGTCTCCACAAAACCGGCATTAGGAGCATAGCCGTGCTTCATAGGAATAATCCTTGCGGCAAGACTTATCAACTCATTTTTGAATTCTTCCGGCGGCTCTATATTGGGATTGCCCAAACTGAAATCATAAACTTTATCCGCGCCGTATTTCTTTTTCAGAATAGCGCCTTCTTCAAACATCTTTCTAATCATCGATGATTTCGAAATGGACGCTTTAATTTTTCGGGCAATAGCCATAAAAATAAACTCCTTAAATAACTTACTGAAAACCAGTTACGCTTAAGAACTATGCTTCTTGCGTTTCAATAAAACAAAAATGCCCAGCAAAATTAATATGGCCGGTAAAATATATTGGGAATACTTATATAGTTCCATACTATAGAACTCGGTAATTAAAAATAGTATTCCCACAATAGTTATAAACCAGCCGCCGATGTCTCTGAATCTCTGAATCAGGGTGCAGATGCCGACGACGATCAGCAATATCGGCCAGGTTTTTCCGAAAGAATAAATTTCTGCCTTGGAAAGGTAAATCAAAATACCCAAAGTAATTAAAATCATGCCACCGGTAAGAATGTTGTGCTTTTCTTTTGCCATAAAAATAATCTCCTTATTCTTTTATCTTTAAGCGGCCGGATTTGACTCCGGCCGCATTAATTGTTGAAACTCCAATTTCAAAAACGTAGTGCATAACCTAAAGGTCACGTCACCGCCAAAGCTTGCAAGTCTAATTATCCCGCAAAGCGGAGGGAATGAACTACAAAGCGTACTTTGCAATTAATTCCCGTGGCTTATAATTTCTCCGCCAACTTTAAAAATGGTTTGAACAAATCAATCGGTATGGGGAAAACCGTTGTGGAATTGTTTTCTGCCGCAATCTGATTTAATGTCTGCAGGTAGCGCAGTTGCAGAGACATCGGCTGTGTTTCCATCAAAGCTGCTGCATCGACAAGCTTTTGCGCTGCCTGGAATTCGCCTGCGGCATTGATAACCTTCGCTCTTCTTTCTCTTTCCGCTTCTGCCTGCTTGGCCATGGCTCGCTTCATTTC
>MGQN01000006.1:39710-55531 GCA_001797845.1 Deltaproteobacteria bacterium RBG_16_44_11
ATCCCCCAGGGATCGGTACTGCGATCCAATATTTCCTGCAATTGCAAATTGATCTTTTCCCGCTCGGAGAGAATTTCATCCAACTCCACCTGCCCGCAAACACTACGCAAAGTTGTCTGGGCGAGCTGTGATGTCGCGTAGAGATAATTTTCTACATTAACCACAGCGGAATTCGCATCCAAAACACGAAAATAAACAACTGCGTTAACCTTGATGGATACGTTGTCTTTGGTAATTACATCCTGCGCTGGAACATCCATCGTAATTGTCCGCATATCTATTTTTACCACGCGATCAATTATAGGGATAATTATGATTAAACCAGGGCCTTTGACATCGCGTATGCGCCCCAGGCGAAAAATAACCGCCCTTTCATATTCATTCATAATTTTAATAGCAGAGAACAAAAACATAACCACCAGTGCTATAACAACGATCATCGGTAAAGAAAATGTACTAAGCATTTTTACGTTCCTCCTTTATATTATTTTTTTTATTTCTTTATTTCTTCGACAGTAAGTTTCAATCCTTCAACTTTAATAATCCGAACTTTCGCGCCCTTGGGTATCGGCACACTGCTCGCGGCACTCCAATATTCGCCCTGGAAGAAGACTTTGCCTTCACTTGTGATGTCGGTTGTCGCCTCACCCTGCCCTTCTACCATTGATTCCGCTCCGGAATAATGTTTGCGCATTTGCGCTTTAATCGCCATCCAGATGACGACGATGAAAAATCCGGATACCAGCACCACCGCGGGAATCAGCACCTGTAAGGAAACCCGCAATGCCGGTTCCGGCGTATCGAACAAAAGCAATGAACCAAAAACCAATGAAACAACACCGCCAACAGTAAGCATTCCATGACTCATAACTTTTATCTCCGCAATAAATAAAATAACGCCGAAAATTATCAGCAAAATCCCCGTGTAATTTACCGGCAAAGTGGACAGCCCGAAGAAAGCCAAGAGCAGTGATATGCCGCCGATGACTCCGGGCAAAATCGCTCCCGGTGTGGATAGTTCAAAATACAAACCGGCCAAACCGATTAATAAAAGAATATAAGATATATTGGGATCAGAAATAGTCGCCAGTATTCCCTGCCTTGTTCCCATCTCTTTACTATTAATTACCGCATTTTTTGTCGACATTTTCTTTTTGCCGCCGGCCAGATTTATTTCTTTCTTATCAATTGCCCCCAGAAGTTTAGCTACATCCGGCGCGACAAAATCGATGACATTAAGCTTGAGCGCTTCTTCGGCGGTTATGGATTCACTTTTGCGCACTGCCTTTTCCACCCATTCTTCCGAGCGCCCTCTTGTTTTAGCAATGCTTCGGGCGTAGGCGGCGGCGTCATTTTCCACTTTTTGGGACATTGTTTTATCCATGCCTCCACCGCCAATACCAATCGCGACGGGATGAGCGGCGCCGATATTCGTGCCGGGAGCCATAGCGGCAATGTGCGCGGCCTGCGCGATAATTACACCGGCGGAAGCAGCGCGCGCTCCGGAAGGATAAACAAAAACAATTACCGGCACCGGAGCATTGAGAATGCTTTTGGCAATATCCCTCATTGCCGTATCCATTCCACCCGGCGTATCCAGCAAGATTATAATTCCTTCCGCATCGGCCTTTCGCGCCTCTTCAATGCTGTCGGCTATATATTTTGCCGTTGGCGACGTGATAACACCTTCAACTTTAATCACGTTAAATACAGGTTTTTTCTCCTGTGCCACACCGCCGGCACTCAGAAATATTATTGATAATATGAATATATAAATTATTTTTTTGAACATTTTTTCACCTTTTTGAATTTACTCTTGTAATTAAGCTTTAACTTCTTTCATTATCATTTTGACGTCTTCCCAGACAAATTTTTTCGCTGAGGGATTTCGCAACAGATATGCCGGGTGATATGTCGGCATTAATTTTATACCTTCGTAAGATTGAAAACGGCCGCGCAATGCAGTTATCGGCGTTTCCGTTTTTAGAAGTGTCTGCGCCGCGAATTTTCCTAAAGTACAAATCACACGGGGTGAAATAATTTGCAATTGGTTTTTTAAAAACGGTTCGCACAACTCTATCTCATTGGGCAAGGGATTACGATTGCCGGGCGGACGGCATTTGAGTATATTGCAGATGTAAACGTCTTTGCGCATCAAACCCATAGCTTCAATAATTTTAGTTAAAAGCTGACCGGCTCTGCCGACAAAAGGCTGTCCCTGTTCGTCTTCATCAGCTCCGGGAGCTTCACCCACAAAGACAATTTGCGCGTAAGGATTGCCTTCGCCGAATACCAGATTCTTCCTTGTTTTGCCCAGCGGACAGAGCTGACATGCTTTCATCCCTTGATGAATATTTTTTAACTCTTCATCGTTATTCTGCCGGAAAACATTTACCTTCCCCACGGAGGGCGATGGTTTTTTCCATTCCAGTCCCACGGATAAACTTTCCTGATTAATTACCTGCCCTTTTATCGCCTTAACTACAGACAGTAATTCTTTTTGCAATTGACTATTGTCTACCAACAAAAAAATCCCGGCATTAACTTCTGCCGCCGCCTTTCTTCTTAATTAAACTTTTAATGTGGTTAAGAATCTCATCCGCCGCTTCTATTTTGGTCATTTTACCCAGGGATTCCGTCTTCCCTTTTCTATCGATTATTGTGATTATATTGGTATCGGCTTGAAAACCGGCGCCTTCTTGGCGCAAGTCGTTGGCGACGATCAAATCCATCTTTTTCTTGCTTAGTTTTTTTCTGGCATTGGCTAAAAGATTTTGCGTTTCCATGGCAAAGCCGACAACTATCCTGCTGCCTTTATTTTTTCCGATTTCCTCGATGATATCGGGATTTTTTTCCAGGTTAAGAGAAAGGGTCTTTCCGGCTTTTTTTAATTTATCTTTGGAAAATTCCTTCGGCCGATAGTCGGCAACAGCGGCGGCTTTGATAATAATCGCCGCCTTCTTATAATTTTCCATTACTGCTTTATGCATCTGCCGCGCGGTGCGCACCGGTATTAATTTTTCCACCGGCGGTGCAACTAAGTTTGTAGGCCCGCTGATCAAGGTGACACAAGCGCCGCGGCGTTGCGCGGCTTTGGCCAGAGCGTAACCCATTTTACCCGATGATAAATTGGTGATGAAACGCACCGGATCCATCGGCTCCTGTGTCGGACCCGCTGTAATTAAGAATTTTTGACCGGCAAAATCTTTAGGCGTTAATAGCGACTCAATTTCTTCGACAATTTCCGAAACTTCCGGCAATCTGCCCGCGCCTTGAGTTTTACAAGCCAGTTCTCCCACGCCGCTTTCCATCACGATATAACCATATTTTTTTAATCTCTTGATGTTTTCCTGCACAATAGGATTTGCCAGCATTTTGTCGTTCATCGCCAGACAAATAAGCGTAGGCTTTGTCCCGGCCATAATTGTTGTAGAAAGCAAATCGTCGGCGATACCGGAGGCAATTTTCCCAATAATATTACCCGTTGCCGGCGCGATGACAAAGGCATCTGCAAAATCAGCCAGCGCGATATGCGCCATATCGTATTTTTCAGTTGGAACAAACATATCCGTATAAACTAAATTCTGCGAAAGCGTTTGCAATGTCAGAGGGGTAATAAATTCAGCAGCGCTTTTCGTCATGATGACCTTCACCTGCGCGCCTTCCTTAATCAAGGCGCGGGTCAATTCCGCAGATTTATAAGCGGCAATTCCTCCCGTAATACCCAAAACGATTTTTTTACCCTTAAGCATATAAGAATTTCTCTATGGCAAATTTACGAATAATATAACAATGTTTTAACTCAATATCAAGGCATAAACTATCTTTAAATAAATCATATACCCAAGGTTTATCTGATAATTTCACGTTGATTATCAAATCTTTTTATTTACCTAAAAATAGAGATTATTCGATTGACATGTCCTGCTTCTTTGTGCAGCGCCGGCAATAAAAAAGGGAATTTACCTTGCAAAAGAAGCTAAAACTCATTATTACAACCGCGCGCTTGAAATCTCTAAATTTATCAGGAGCAGTTATGAAAAAATCCAATTTATATCTTACAATTTTTCTGGGAGTCATATTAATAGGATTATTATGCTGGCTTTATTTTGGTAACTATCTGGAAATGGAAAAACCTGAAATCAAATTGAACCGGGAGATTTCACCCATGGGAAAACAAAAAATAGTTGAAATAATATTTTCCGACCAAAAAAGCGGTCTTTCCAATTTAAAAGCAGAAATTATTCAGGATAATAAAGGCAGAATAATAACCGAAGAGAAAATCTCCTCTAGGGGGATTAAGCAAAAAATTCTGTCCCTGACTATAGACGCCGCCGCGCTTAACCTCAATGATGGGTCCGCGACAATAAATATCACGGCCAGAGATTACTCTCTTTTTAGAAATCAAACCATTTTATCTCAACCAGTAATAATCGATATGAAACCTCCGCAGATTATTTTGCCGGGCACAGTCAATTATTTCAATCAAGGGGGCACGGGCTTTATTGCTTACCGGGTATCAGAACCTGCTGCAGCAACCGGCATTTATATCAACGATCATTTTACGCCCGGCCATACATTGACACAAAATAACAAGCCGGCTTTCGTCGCCTACTTTGCCGTGCCGCTTTTCGCCTCCAACCAGAATACTAAAATAATTGTTTTTGCCCGCGATGAGGCGGGAAACGAAGCAAAAAGCGCCCTGCCCTGCATTATCCAAGAAAAAAAGTTCCGTTCCGACAAACTGAATTTAAGTAAATCTTTTCTGCAGCAGAAAATGCCCGAATTTCAGTCTGCTACCCCCCAGTTGCAGGGGAAAACCCTCGTGGAAGTGTTTGGCCATGTAAACTCTCAAATGCGTGAAGATAACGATAAGGCCATTCAAGTTATTTGCCAAAAATCAGCTGGTAAAAAGCTTTGGGAAGGCACTTTTTTACGAATGCGTAACGCGGCGACAATGGCTTCATTTGGAGATAAGCGTGCCTATGTTGTCGATGGTAAAGACTTTGGCAGTTCGATTCACTTTGGTGTCGACCTTGCCAGCAGCGCTCATGCCGCAATTTATGCCGCCAACAACGGGATTGTTGTTTTCGCCGGAACTTTAGGGATTTACGGAAACACCGTTATTATCGATCACGGCCTTGGATTGTTCAGCTTATACGCACATTTATCTTTGATTGAAACAACCGCCGGCAAAAACGTAAAAAAGGAGGAACTTATCGGTCACTCCGGGACAACAGGATTGGCGGGAGGAGATCATTTGCATTTCGGTATTCTTGTCGACGGTCAATTTGTCAATCCGCTGGAATGGTGGGATCCGCACTGGATTGAAGATAATATCAATAAAAAAATGCGCTTCTGAATTTATAGCGCCTTGGTTATTTATTTATATTCAGCTTTTGTTGATATCGCGATGGTTCAAATTTATAATATACTTCTTCGCGGAAAAGTGAGAGCTCAATTCGTTGGCCATAACAACAGAACGGTGTTTTCCGCCCGTGCAGCCCAGAGCAATATTTAAACGGACCTTCCCTTCTTTATCGTAAAGAGGAATAAGCAACGTCATCAGATCAAATATTTTCCTTAAAAACTCCTTGCTCTCTTTGTTTTTCAAAATATAGTCTTTCACGGCAGCGCAATGACCATCGTAGTTTTTTAAATTTTCCACAAAATAAGGATTGGGTAAAAACCTTACATCAAAAACCAGATCGGCGTCAGCGGGGAGGCCGTAACGATAACCAAAAGAAGTAACGTTGATAGCCATTTTTTTATATCCTGCCGATGGAAGAAAATGCCGCTGAACTATATCTTTTAATTGATGAACATTAATGGAAGTTGTATCGATAATTTTATCCGCCATTTTTCTCATAGATAATAATTTTTCTTTTTCCAGCCGTATGCCTTCCATGATAGGCCCCTTTTCGGAAAGAGGGTGACTGCGCCTGGTCTCGCTGAAGCGGCGTAAAAGAGAATCGTCGCTCGCCTCCAAAAAAAGAACTTCTATTTTGAAGCCTTTGTCCTTAAGCCGAGCGAATATCCGCTGGTACTTTTCGAGAAAACTTCTCTCCCGCAAATCCATAACCATAGCTACCCTATCGATTTCCGGTGAGGAAAGGGTTGTTATGTCAAGAAACTTCGGCAGCAAAACAACAGGCAAATTATCCACACAAAAAAATCCGATATCCTCCAACGCCCGCAGGGCGGTACTTTTACCGGAACCGGAGAGGCCTGTAATAATTACGACGCGCAGATTTTTCATTCAACTATCCTTTTCAACTGTTGAATGGCTCTTTTTAACAGATTTTTATAAGAATACCCAGAAGAGGGAATTTTTACAAGCAAGAATTTCGGGCTAAAATACAGGCGAAAAAACTGATTTAAACTTGGCAGGTTTCATCTTGATCAATTATTAATTTGTATAAATCACCGCGGGACTTTGCTTCCAATAGTTTCTTGCGGAAATTAGCCGCTTTTAACATTTTGGAAATTTTGGCCAAAGCCTTTAAGTGCTGGCCGGATGAATTTTCCGGCGCCAGAAGCAAGAAAAAAAGGTGAACGGGCTTGCCGTCAACGGCATCAAAGGGAATACCTTCTTTACTGCGTCCAAAAGCAACCACGAGCTCCTCCAGCCCCGGAATTTTTCCATGGGGAATGGCAACGCCGTCACCAATACCTGTGGAACCAAGTTTTTCTCTTTGCTGCAAAACTTCTATGACCACGGAGGAATCCAGTTTTAATCCTCCCTGAATTATTGTGTTGACCAGCTCTTGCAAAGCTTCCGTTTTATTCTTAGCCTTTAAGTTGTCATTAACAAATCCACTACTACAAATTTGATCCAACTGCATTTTGCACACCTAAAATTACAAAGTCCGGTTTTTTATAATTGAATCCGTACCTTCATGATACAAGATTTCTTTATTCCATTCCATGGCCGGTTAGCTTTTTGTTTCGATAAGGGTATAATTTCCATCATCCCGGCGATAGATCAAACTAACGTTTTCAGAAGAAGAATCGCGATAAATTATAAAACCGTTTTTGGCTCCTTCTATTTCCATAACTGCTTCATCAAGCGACATGGGCTTCAACACCATTTTACGCGTCTCCACAATTCTGCCTGTTGTAAATTCTTCCGCTTCCTCCGTTTCACTCGCCTTTTCTCTGCCATGCCGAATACTGAGGGGTTTACGTGTTTTGATTTTCTCTTTTTGTTTTTTAATCTGCTTTTCAATTTTTTCTATGCATTTATCAATCGCCAGATGCATATCCTTGGCTTTCTCTTTCGCGTTTACATTCCACCCATTGGCGCTCAGATTGATTTCTACAAGATTCCTGAACTTTTCCACGGAAAGAATAATATGAGCTTCGGCAGGCGTATCCAAATATTTTTTTAGTTTCCGGATTTTTTCTTCCGCGTAAACTTTTTGCCATTTCTCATCTTCACCGTTTCTGAAAGTTACCGAAATCTTCATTATTCCCCTCCCTTTTCAGACCATCCTTCCGGCCCTTTCATTAGTTCCTTTGAAGCCGGATAACAAAGGTCAGTCATATAGTGATGTGAAAGATAAAAGTCAATTAGTATTTTCACTTTTTATTTTTAAAATATTTACCTAAAACCAATGAATTTAAAAATATTTTTTCCTTTTAGAAGAAGGCAAAATGCCCATCATTTCCCTGTATTTGGCGACTGTGCGGCGTGCGATATCAATGCCGTTAGCTTTGAGCAGTTCAACGATTTCGCAGTCACTATAAGGTTTTTTGGGCTTTTCCTGACTGATTATCTTCTTAATTTCTTCTTTCACGCTTTTCGAAGCCATCGTCTCCCCGGATGTTCTTTGAATGGAGCTGCCGAAGAAGTACTTCATTTCAAAGATGCCTCTGGGCGTATGCATGTATTTATTAGTTACGACACGGCTAATTGTAGATTCGTGCATTTCCACATCGCCGGCAATATCGCGCAACACTAAGGGTTTGAGAAAATTGATACCCTTATCAAAAAAATCTCTTTGATGCTTAACAATGCTTTCCGCCACTTTATAAATTGTCTTTTGACGCTGTTGTATGCTTTTAATCAGCCATGTAGCCGACTGCACTTTATCTCGAATATATTTTTTACCGTTTTCCTCTTCTCCGTTACGATGCGAGCCGAGACCGGCCATAACCTCACGGTAAAAATTACTGATGCGCAGGCGCGGCAAGCCGTCATCGTTTAAAATTATTTTATATTCGCCTGCCGCTTTGACAATATAAACATCCGGGATGATCGCCTGAATTTTTTCTTCAGAATAAACACTGCCCGGCCTGGGATCCATACTGCTAATCAATAATACAGCCACCTCGACTTCACGCAGAGGGACTTTTAATTTGCGGGCAATATGGAGATAATTTTTTAGTTCTAAATCTTTAAGATAGTCCTTAATGATAACTTCAATGATCCTGTTTTTTCCCACACCCAGCATTCGCGCCTGAATCAGCAAACATTCCTGCAAATTGCGGGCGGCTATACCGGGCGGATCGAATTCTTGAATTTTTTTGAGAACGGTTTCCACAAAATCTTCGCTAACATTTTCCAGAGAAGCGATTTCCGGCACTGACGCGCATAAATAACCATTTTGGTCCAAATTACCGACAATTTGGGTACCGATGCGCATTTCATCCTTCGTTAAAGGCGAAAGCTTCATCTGCCACATCAAATATTGTACGAGCGATTGACTTTCGGTAAGAACATTATCCCAGGAAGGCGCTTCCGTGTCTTTACGGCTATACGTTACGCCTACCGGGCCATAGTCTTCCAGATAGTTATTCCAATCAAATTCTTCACGCCCATCTCCCTCCCCGGTAATCTCTTCCGTGCGTTCGATTTGTTTTACATCTTTATGTTCGATGGATTGTATATCATCTTCGGCTTGGTCGTGGACATCTTCAATATTTTCTTCATCGGCGGAAACTTCTTCCAAAAGAGGATTTTCTTCCATTTCCTGATTGATTGTTTCGACAAGTTCCAGCCTGGATAACTGCAGCAATTTTATAGCCTGCTGCAATTGCGGCGTCATAATTAACTGCTGGGAAAGCTTTAAATTTTGTCTTAATTCAAACGCCATAATACATAATCAAAATTTTAAGGATTTTTTATAAATTGAAATTTTCACCAAAATAGAATTTACGGGCAAGCTCGCTGCAGGAAATTGTTTCCGGGCAACCTTCGACAAGAATCTCGCCTTCATTGACAATGTAGGCACGGTCACAGCAGGAAAGTGTTTCGCGCACATTGTGGTCGGATACGATTATTCCGATGCCCTTGTTTTTTAGCTTTTCAATTATTCTTTGGATATCGGCAACAGCAAGCGGATCAATGCCGGCAAAAGGCTCGTCCAAAAGGATATACTTCGGGGATGTTACCAGCGCGCGCGTAATTTCCACTCTTCGTCTTTCACCTCCGGACAGGGAATAAGCGTAATTTTTCGCCAAGGAGGTCAAATCAAGTTCTCCTAAAAGTTCTTGCAGTTTTTCTGTTCTCTCTTCTTCGCGCATATCAAGTGTTTCCAATATGGCTAAAATATTTTCTTCAACAGTCAGTTTGCGGAAGACGGACGGTTCCTGCGGCAGATAATTCAAACCTTTGCGCGCCCTTTTGTACATGGGATCAGAGCTGATATCTTCACCATCCAAAAATATCGCTCCGTCATCAGGCTTAATCAAACCGACAATCATATAGAAAGTAGTAGTTTTTCCGGCGCCGTTTGGGCCGAGCAAGCCCACCACTTCCCCCGGTGAAATCGATAAGTCAATCCGGTTAACTACTTTTCTCTTATGATAAATTTTTGTTAGCCCTTTTGCCGATAAATTGCTCATGATTTACAGCACTAAATGGTTCTTACTGAATCCCAATTCCTTCCTTTTTTGTTTCCTGCGGATATAATATCGCGTGCGTTCTTTGTTTTTTCCCCGGTTCGCATTCTTCAACTTTTCCGCGATTTTCATTAAGATAAATGGTCGCTTTACATCCTTTTATTATATTGCTTCCTTCGCGCATTACCACGTTGCCGGTTAAGATTACCTGTCCGCTATCGTGATAATACACAGCCTCATCACTGGTTACAATTCTTTCCCCTTGTGTTGTCGAAACATTGCCCTTCGCTTCTATTTTATCCATCGCGCCTGTTGCATCGAGCGATGTTTCCCTTTTTTTCCCTTCTTTGCCCGCATCTTTTTTGTAATGCAATAGGAACTGATCCGCTTTCAACAACTTGTTTCCTTGTTTAGCTGTGGCGTTACCGACAAACTTTACCAGTTTCTTATCCTTATAAGCATCCATACGATCGGAAACTATTTCGATGGGTTCATTTTTGGTAATTACCTCTTCGTTAGCAATAATATTATCCTGAGCGTACAGACCAGAAGGCGTCAGCAGAATAATACACAAGACAAACAAACATGCTTTTCTATAAATCATATTATTGCCTGACTATTTTATTTTTGCTTTCACCATGGAAGAGAGATTTAATTTACCGCTATTGATGAAGAGCGTCAGCCCTGTGCCCTTTATTTTTACGCGTTTATTTTCCATGGTTACCGGTGCATTGGTAAAAAACTTTTTTTCCGCATCGCTGTAATTCAAATAATCGGTAGTAAATTTGTCGCCCTCACTTGAAGTAATTACAACATTGCCATTAATTTCAATATCCTTTTTATCCGTCAGCATCTTACCTTTATCGGCTGTCATGAAATAGACTTTGCCGTCGGACGCATTTAATTTTATTTTAACCCGGTCGAATATGGCAAGATTTTGCTTTCTTTGATATGTGGCGTTATCGGCTTTCACCTCCCATTTGGAGTTGTTTTCGCCGACTTCCGTATAAACAAAACCTTTAATTTCCAAATCAACTTGTTCGGGTAATATTTTTAAAAGGTTTTTTGTTTTTGCTCTGCTATTACTAATTATCGCTACAACAACAATCAGCAACACCACAAAAGCGATGACTGCCGCGGAAATAATTTTTGTTCTTTTGCTTAATTTCATTTTACATTCCAGCACATTAAGTCATTTTCCGGTTCCAACAAGCATAAGTTATACCATTGAGTCTGCTGCATGTAAAGACATAAGGACAATTAGGTAAGATATTAAAGAAATACTGCCCTGTTGTAAGACTGTTAGCTTCATCTGCTCATTTTTTAATACGCACAGCGAATTCATACTTCGCGGCAATTTCCGGCCATTTGCCCTGGGCCTGCAAAATCATCTCGCAAATTTCTCTTACCGCGCCATGCCCGCCCCTGTTTACGGTTATATAATCAACCGACTTTTTTACTATATCGAGGGCATCAGCCACCGCCGCGGAAAATCCTACGCGTTTTAATACAGGTATATCCACGATATCGTCACCCATAAAAGCCACGGCGCCGGCCGATAACTTATGCCTTTCTAAAATTTTTCCAAAGACATCTTTTTTATTTAACGCGCCCTGATAGACATCATTAATTTCCAGATCCCTCGCCCGATGTTCGACGACCTTTGATTGCCTTCCCGTAAGTATTGCGACCTGAATTCCATAACGTTGAATTATCTTCAAGCCATGTCCGTCGCGAACATCGAAGTTTTTCATCTCGCGGCCTTTATAATCCATGATGATCCGGCCGTCTGTCATTACTCCGTCCACGTCTAAAATGAGCAATTTTACTTTCTGGAGCTTTTCTTCTATGTTTTTTTTCATTTTTATAATTTTCCCCTCACCAATCCATCAATTTGTTTTAGTGTCGTCAGCAATTCTTCCATTGAATCCAGATAAAGCGAATTGGCGCCGTCGCATAACGCCTTTTCCGGGTTGCGATGAACTTCGAAAAAAACTCCATCCACACCCGCGGCCACTGCGGCTCGCGCCAGATAAGGAACCATCTCGCGGTCGCCGCCGGATGCTGTTTTCTCACCTCCCGGCAATTGCACACAGTGGGTGGCATCAAAAATTACAGGGTATCCCATGCGCCTTATAATCGGCAAACTGCGCACATCAAAAACCAGGTTATTGTAGCCGAAGGAAACGCCGCGTTCAGTAATCAGAATATTTTCATTACCGGCCGCTCTGGCCTTTTCTATTATATTGGCGGTATCCCAGGGCGCCAGAAATTGACCTTTTTTCACATTAATGACGCGCGCTTTTTTGGCAATTTCGGTGACAAAATCAGTTTGGCGGCACAGAAATGCCGGAACTTGCAGAACATCCAACACTCGCGCCGCGGCGTCAATTTCCTCAAAACGATGCACATCGGATAGAACAGGAACACCCAATTTCTCTTTTATTCTTTTAAGAATCGCCAACCCTTCTTTTGCTCCCGGGCCGCGGTAAGATTTAATAGAGGTTCTATTGGCTTTATCGTAAGACGCTTTGAAGATAAAAGGAATCTTCAATTTCGCCGTGAGTTTTTGCAGATACTGAGCCGTATCCATGGCCGTTTCTTCATTTTCCAATACACAAGGACCGGCAATCAAAACAAAGCCGGAATTATCTCCAATGATAAAATCGCCCATATTAATTTTTTTCATCTCTTATTACTCCTTGGTTTGTTTCTGTTTTTCCTTCTGCAGAAAGTGTATTTTAAGCCGGGGAATCCCTCTGGCCGCTTTTGCCGATTCCGGATTAAGCTCGTAGGCGCTGGTATAAGCTTTCAGCGCCTCCTCGTAAAGCCCTTTCTTTTCATAAGCCTCACCGAGGTTGGCATATACTTCACTATCATCCTGGTCGTACTTCACCGCGATCAGGTAATTTTCAATGGCCATATCCCAATTGCCGCTCGTGGTATAGGCATATCCCAGGCTGGAGTAAGAAGAAGATTTTTTCGGTTCTAGTTTCACAATATCCTGGAAATAACCAATCGCTTTTTTATATTTCTTTTCTTTCAAGTAATATTGGGCAAGGATACTCAAAGTTTGTTTAGTCTGAGGCGATATTTTTTCGTAGTGCGCTATGGCTTCCCTTTCCCGGCCAAGCTGGATATAGGTATAGGCAAGATTATAATGCAGCGTTGCATGCTTCGCGCCCAGTTTAAGCGCTTTTTCGTAATTTTCCGCCGACACGGCGTATTTTTTCAGTTCACCATAGGCAAAGCCCAGGCTGACAAAAATTGAAGGTTTTTGGGGAAATTTTGCCGCTAATCTTTCGTAGTATTTTACCGCCTGATCGAATTTCTTGTTTTTAAGAGACAGCTCGGCTATCCTTCCCACGGCATCAGCGTCTTCGGGGTTAATTTTCAGTACTTGTTCGTATTCGTTAAGAGCTTCCGCGTCCATTTTTCTTTTTTCGTAAGCGGCGCCCAGATTGAAGCGGACTACCGGGTCATTAGGACTCAACGATACCGCCTTTTTTAAATTTTCCATTTCTTCCTTTGATTTTCCGCGTCCGGCATAGGCCGAAGCAAGATTGGCATAAGCGGCAACCAGTTGCGGCTTGTTTTTTATAAGTTCCGTATAATATTTAATGGCATCGTCATACTTTCCGAGCTTTAAAGAAACATCGCCCAGAGCAAGCAGGGCTAAATCCGCATCCGCCGAATGCCCGGCAATATATTTGTATTGTTCAATGGCTTGAGTTGTCATTTTTTCCTTTTCGTAAGCCTCGCCTAATTTATATCTTGCCGCATAATTATCCGGTTCAATCCGCACCACCTCGCTGTAATTTTCTATCGCCTGCTTCCATGATCCTTTTTCCGCCAGAGCAAAGCCCAGGGTTATATAGGATTGCGCCTGGCGCGGATTGATTTTAACCAGTTTTCTCGATATTTCAATCGCGTTGTCATACTCTTTTTTCTTAATATAACATTTTGCCAGCTCTTCCAGCGCCACGGTATCATTGGGACTTAGCGACAGTGCTTCCTTATACTGGCCTATAGCATCATCTAACCTGCCCTGGCGTGCATAAATTCCGGCCAGAATCTTGTGCAAGCCGGCATCCTGTTTACTTGCGGCTATCGCTTTTTTCAAATAATCTATTTGTTCTTTAACATTGGTTGAATCTTTGGCAAACCTAAGCCAATCTTGCGGCGTAATAATAACTTTCAGCGCAACAACAGCGATAACATCATTTTTGTAATTAACGCGAATTTTATAATCGGATATTTCCGTGGAGCCCTGCTTCATAGAGCCGCTCAGCATTATTTTGTTGACGAGATTAACGCCTTGGAATAAAATACCTATATCATTATTCCCCTGCCCCAGTCCTTCCACATTCACCGTTGTGTATTTGCCCGTTAAATCGTCACTGCCTACCGATTTGACCGCGAATTCGTCACGGTAAGTTAATTCCAGAGCTTCATACGCGTCGACGCGGATGTCGTGGCCGTTTTTTTCTGTCGCCAGATAATAAAAATGCGGCTTTTCCTTCAAAGCGTAATAGGAAAAAGTATTTTTTACTCGTGTGCCATAAAACATAAAAGTACGAATAGTTTGGGGACGGAAAAAATATATCAAGACGCAAATTAAAATAAAAGCAATCACAACGAGCAGTATTTTGCCGATAGGAGCGCGCTTCTTTATTGTTTGATTTTCTCTGTGCCGAATCGTCATTTATCCCTCAATAACTGTTTTTTCCCATCGCGAACCTTCTGCAATTTGTCATTATCCCCGGGGGTGATATTTTTGGTGAATCTCTTTTAACCTGTCCCGCGTAATATGCGTATAGATTTGTGTTGTGGATATATCGGCATGCCCCAGCATGACCTGCACAATGCGCAAATCCGCGCCGCCTTCCAAGAGATGCGAAGCAAAAGAATGCCGGAAGGTATGCGGATGAACTTTTTTCTGCAATCCCGCTTTTTTAGCGTAACGAATGACCATTTTCCAGAAACCCTGCCGGGTAAATTTCCCCCCGAAACGGTTCAGAAATAATACTTCCGTGCTTTTTTTCTGCATCAATTGCGACCGGGCATTATCCACATAAACCCTTACGCAATCATATGCCGTTTTGCCGATGGGAACGATTCTTTCCTTATTTCCTTTGCCCATAACAGTCAAGAAGCCGACTTGCCAATTAATGCTGTTCATTGTCAGATTAACCAATTCCGAAACGCGGATTCCTGTCGCGTATAAAAGTTCCAGCATCGCGGTATCACGCAGAGCCGAAGGCTTCTCGCCTCCGGGCTGAGCTAAAATAACTTTCATTTCCTCTTTACTTAACGTATCAGGAAGCCGCATCCATACTTTGGCCAGCTCAATGTTAGCCAGAGGCGTTTGTTCGATTTTCTTTTCCATGAGCAGATATTTATAAAACCCTCTCAGCGCGGCAAGCTGCCGGTTCATGGAATTCGCCGATAATCCTTCATTTTTAATTCGAATCAAATACTCAATAAGAATTTCCGGCGTAGCTTCCTGCAATTGCGTTAAACCCTTTTGCCGGATAAAGACAAGAAAACGCCGCAAATCGCGCCCGTAGGCTTCCAGCGTGTTTTGGGCAACCCCGCGTTCAATGAGCAGATAATTTAAATACTTTGCCAGCAATTCCTGCATGGAACTTTTTAACGCAAATATGCTTGTGAAGCAAAGTTTTTTTATTGACTTATTTCGTAATCTCGTAAAAATAAGGACTGGGAAAACAAAAAAAATATCTTGGGGGGGGGAAATATCTAATGAAAAAAGTCATCATTGCCTCCGATCACGGAGCGATAACCCTGAAAAGTGAAATTATATCCTTTTTAAAAACAAAAAGTTACGAGATAAAGGACATGGGCGTAAATACGGAAGATTCGGTGGATTATCCCGATATTGCCGTGGCCACCTGTGAAGAATTTAAGAGGGGCGGGTATGATTTCGGTATTTTGCTTTGCGGCACGGGAATCGG
>MGQN01000006.1:55545-78354 GCA_001797845.1 Deltaproteobacteria bacterium RBG_16_44_11
CCAACAAAATCAAAGGCATCAGGTGCGCGCAGGTTTTCGACCTTTTCACCGCCGAGATGGCCAAAGCTCACAATGACGCCAATTTTATCGCTTTTGGCGGCAGGGTAAAATACAGCGTGCCGGTTACGGAAATGATTGACAACTTTATGAATACAACTTTTGCCAGTGACCGGCATACAAGAAGAGTCTCTAAAATGATGGATTTAGACAAAAACCGTTAAGACACCGCATTTCATTCAGGTAATTGATATGGCGGAAGTTTTAAACAAAAAAAAGATTCGCCAGGTATTTCGCGATGTGCAAAAACATCTGCACATCGGGCAAGTAATCCGCCGCTTTTCCACCAACAAAAACGATATTCGACAAACCGCATTGGGCCAGATTGATTTATCGAAATGCCAAAATGTTTTGGAACTAGGATGTGCTTTCGGCGCTTTTACCGAAGCTTTAAAAGGTAAACTGCATCCGGCGGCAAAAATCACCGGCCTGGATATTGTTCCCGAATACGAGTCTTTTTTTCTGGAAGCGTGCAAGCGCGCGGGCTACGCGGGAACATTTTCCGCCTCCGGCGTCGAGCGGATTAAAAAATATCCCACCGCTTCTTTTGATCTGGTTATTTGCAGTTACGCTTTATATTTTTTTGCCGGTCTGATTGGCGAAATTTCCCGCGTCCTCACAAAAGAAGGAATTTTCATTACCATTACCCACTCCCAATGCGACATGCAAGAGCTGGTAGAGATTACCAAAAAAATTCTGAAGAAAAATGGTATAATCAATGATAAACAATCCCTGCCGATAGAAATTCTTGTCGGACAATTTTCCGCCGAAAACGGCGACAGAATTCTTCAGCCGTTTTTCCGCAAGATACGGACAATCGATTACAAAAATAAGCTTATTTTTCAGCCGCACGAAATCGATCATTTTATGGAATATTTTCACTTCAAAAAATCTTTTTTCCTGATGGAAACCGACGTCCACAAAAAAAATATCGTTGACCAGCTTGTGCGCGAGCTGAAAGATGCGGCGATAAAGGAGAAAAATATCAGCATGTGCAAGGATGATAAGATTTTCATAGCCTCTCAACCTTTGATGTCCAAGGAAATGTAATGAAGAAACAGCGCAAGCATTGCCTTTACTGCGGGGAGATAACCATCAAGAAATATGAAGATGGAGTTCAGCGCGATTTCTGCTCCTCGTGCCAGTGCTTCTTTTATGAAAACCCCCTACCGGTAGTTTCTTCCATTCTGGAATCATCACGCCGGATACTTTTGGTTAAGCGGGACAGGCCCCCTTCAAAAGGCCTTTGGTGCTTGCCGACGGGCTTTGCCGAAGCGGGCGAAAGTATCGAAGACGCGGCACTGCGCGAACTAGAAGAAGAAACCGGCATCAAGGGCCGGATAGTAAAACTGCTGGATGTTGATTCTTACAAGAGCCGCTTTTACGGCGATTTACTTTTTTTGACTTTTGTCGTGGAACAAGTAAGCGGGAAGCTGGCTGCCGGAGCGGACAGCGCGCAGGCCAAGTTTTGGCCGGTAAACAGAATTCCGCCGCTCGCTTTTCGCCCTAACAGAAACGCGCTTGATACCTACATAAAAGGAAAAAGAGATTACTGGGCAATATTTGATTCGATTGAACACGCGGACAAAAAAACACTCCAGCCCGAAGCATCGAAAAACTTTTTAACGCGCCGTCTGGTCAATGTTATTATTAAAAATAAGGAAAAGATTATCGAGCAATGGCTGGAAGATATTGCCGTCAATCCATCCACCTCTGAGTATAATAGCTTTGCCCAAAAAACTTTACACAATATCTGTGACAAGATTCTTTCCCAAATCATTCTTTGGCTGGGCGGTCTGCACGATGTTAAAAGGGTTAAGAGCTTTTACACCAAGCTCGGCCGGGAAAGAAAAAAGGCAGGCTTTAAAATCAGCGAAGCTCTCAGTGCGCTGAGTCTTATCCGCAAACACATCTGGACGTTCGCCCTGGCGCAAGATGCCCTGCAGAAAAATCTGGAGCTTTACATGACCTTTGAACTGCAAAGACGCATGACGATATTCTTTGACCTGGCGACTTTTTATCTTACGCGTGGGTATGAGGAAAAATAGCGAGACTCAAGTTTCAGAAATGTAGTGAACTGAAACTTGTAAGCCGAACTATCCCGCAAGCGTAGCGGGATAATGACAGCGCATTGGAATTGGTTGAGGGTGGGAGGAACAGGTTAGCATAGTAAACAACGTCCCAAAAAATGCATAGAGCAAGAAAGGATACGAATCATGAAAACAATTAAGGTGACCATGATAGTTACCTCTATTTTTTTAGTGATTTTGGCATTTTCTCTACTAGGATGTCACGCCAAATTGACTTCTGTATCTCCTTACCGTCGTGCTCCGGGAGAAATTTTTTTAATCTCAGGGGAAAACTTTGGAAACAGGCAGGGAAGTCAAGTAGTCGGTATCAGTCGATGTCGAGCCTCTATTATCTACGATGTTCTTTTCTGGATGCCCGAAGAAATTGAGGTCCGCCTCCCCTCCGATCTGCCGTCTGGTAATTATAAAGTATTTATCTATGACGATAGTGATCATACCGGTAGCAATTCTCTTGATCTTTGGATTACTGCGGCATCAGTGCCTTTAGCAATCATAGACCCTTACGAAGTGCAGGTTAAAAGCTTCAGAGCACGTTATGGCAAAAGTATTGAATGGGAAAGGTGGATGTTAGACAATCGAGGCCGCTATGAAGCTGCATTTTTGAAGGCCAAAGAGGCTCCGTGTACACGTAATATAGCGTTTAGATATGATACCGATCCCATTGTCTACGAGCCTCCATGGGTCAACGAGGATCAACATATGGCCGCCCTGAAAGCAATATCAGATCTTGCTTATCCAGGTTATGATTTTCGCTTCCTCTTTGATGGGGATACCGATTACTCTTACGCCAACGCTATAGCTGGTATTCCAACGAATGAATCATTTGCATCCGGTAAAGATGTTTATCTCTATTATGAAACTATTTTTATTCACGAGTTCGCTCATATTTTATGTATTCCGCATCATTACGATACAATTGCAGAAATGGGCATGCGAAGACATATGCCTCCAGGAGAATCCGAGTGTTTGATGGATCGGGGTACCAATCAGTTTTGCTCTGCCTGTCGAACTGCATTGAATGTTCCGCTTGATGTTGATACTGAAGAAGCCCTCGATGCAGCTATTGCAGAGATCTGGAGGAGATACCCCTATTGATGGTCTAATCTTTATTCTTGACAACAGAAATTACTGGGACAGTATGCTTAGTGAGGGTATCTACGAATTAGGTAAATCTTGAACGCGCATGATGCCCTGCAGAAAAATTTGGAGCTATACATGACCCTTGAACTGCAAAGACGCATGACAATATTTTTCGACCTGGCCACTTTTTATATAACTCGCGGATACGAGGAAAATAGGATTTAAAGACTTTTAATATTTTAGGTTCATTAACAGCCAAGCAATACTTTTAGGAGGTTTGTCATGGAATTTAAAGAAGCGATGAAACAAAGACGAGCCGTTAACTATTTTGATCCCACCAAAGACGTAACTGATGCGCAGATTAAGGATATAATAGAAACCGCGTCGCTGGCACCTTCAGGATTTAATCTTCAGCCGTGGAACGTAATTGTTGTCAAGGATAAGGCCAAAAAAGAAATCCTGAGAAAAGTTGCCTGGGATCAGGCTAAAATAACTGAAGCGCCTGTTGTCCTGATTGTTCTGGGCGATCGTGAAGGCTGGAAAAAAGACCACAGCACTTTTGAGAGGGATTTCGCGGAAATGGTTAAAACCGGCGCAATGAAAAAGGAGCAGTATAACTGGTTTGCCGACGCGGCAAAGTCCATTTATGGAACTACCCCTGATCAGAAAATGGCATTTGCCTGTAAAAACGCAGGATTTTTCGGCATGTCTCTCATGCTTGCCGCAAAGAATGCCGGACTCGACTCTCATCCGATGGACGGATTGGATGTTGAAGGCGTTAAAAAGGCTTTTAATATACCCGATCAATACTGGGTTCCTTTTTTACTGGCAATTGGTCATTTTGATAAAAGCAAAACTCTTCTTCCGGCAAAATGGAGAAAAAGCTACAATGAAATAGTTGTGAGTTTCTAAAATTAATCGGAAAAAACGAGGTTCGTAAATTAATTGTTAGACAAAGAATCTCAAAAGGTGACTAATCGAAGAAGGAAGGTATACGTATGCTAGATGCCGGCCAGATCAGCAAAGGAATTGACCCTGGTGTACTGAACGGACTATTTGCTTTGGGTGGAGTAATTCTAGGCTCCATTGGGGCTATACTGAGAGACATTATTCTGCGCAAGCTGCCTGTACAAATCGAGAGAGTCCGCATTCACGATAAAGACCGAATAGAAGCATATAAAGAGCTTATAGTATTTATTAGGGATATCCAAAATTCTTCATTTCCATTGGCAGAAGACAAGGAGGCAGATTTTAAGGAGATCATGAAAGACAGATACGAAGATAAGATTCTCCGAAACATGCCATACTATCACAAAGACATCATTGAAGAACTGGAAAAGATGGAAAGTAATTACCTTTGCCTCACTAACCGAGATCTAATTTCCGAAGTGGACTGCAGCCATTTCATCGAAGAAGAGCTGTATCAGACTGCAAATAAAATAAGCAAAGAGATCAAGGCGGCAATCAAGTCATGGAAATGACACGCCAGAAGTGTGAAACAAAAGTTGAGACTGAAGTGCTCAACGACGGTTTGCAGCGGATTGCTAAATGCTCCCGCTAAAGCCGATCATTGTGTTTGGTTAGGATAAAAGATATGAAAGATAATCCTCTTATCAAAGATGCCATTAAGCGGAACGAAGACGCTTTAATCGGATTAACTCCCGGCACACTCGTATACCAGGAATGTAAAAATAAAATAGAGCGCCATAGATATGAATCGATAATGGCGATGTTGTCCGATATTTCAAAGCCTAAAAAAATTGAAATATTCATTGCAATTATTGCATTCCTTGCTTTCTTGATTGCAACGGCTCAGCTTTTCTGTTCAAAATAGGAGTTAACTTACGATGAAACCATTATTGAGATTTACCTTGTTCCTTGTCGTGCTATTATGACACCAAATTTACGCGTGACCTTTAGGTAGGTCATCGGAAAAAGCGAAGTTCGTAATATAAATTGTTGCCGTAAATATATGAGAGGCAGATCGTGAAAGTTGATCTAATCAAGGACTTTTATTCGAAGGAACTTGAAGACAAGAGCGTGCAAGACAATCGGCTAACTGTACATGTCGGCATCCTTACTCTAATAGGAGCTGCTCTCCTTTTTTCATTAAAGAATCCAATTGGCACTGACCACAACTTGTTCTCTTTATTCCTGGGTGCTCTTGTACTCGCTTTAATATTTTTTGTTGCTAGCATAGTCCAAGTGATTCGAGCTAACATCGGTCATAAATATGAGCGTCTCCCGAGAGCTGATGTAGTCTATGATTACTTCCTGAAGCTCCAAGACTTCTACAGGAGCAATCCCAAGACTTTCGGCTCTTCAGAAGATGATTTTGAAGACTATCTGAAGCGAAAAATGGTCGAAGCCACAGCTCGAAACACGGATGTAAACCTTTTGCGCAGCGCTAGAAATCACACTGCACTTGTTCTGATGGCTTTGGCGGTCGCCCTCTCTCTCGTATGCGCTGTCATGGCAATTCTTACATCAACCAATGCGTAGAAGGAAATAAAGGTACAGTAAGGTTACTCTGAACAACTTGTTTTGCAAAAGGAGGAGGTAAAATGACACAAGAAAAAGACGAAAAGCGTCCTGCACAGACGCAAGGCAACGAAGGGCCTCATGTTCAGACGGAAATGCCTGTGCCAAAACCTGAGAAACCAGCGGAACCGCAAAATATAATCATCAGAGGGTCAATTGAGCCCGAGAAGGAGCCTTTAATCCAATTTGAAAAGAGAAGGTTCGAGAAGAAAGATTCCAAATAAGAGTTTTCAGCGGCTAACCATCGACTCCGCTAGGATTTGAAAACTCTGGCATTTTAAAACGTATGAGCTTAGTCGTTGGGCACATAGATATTAAAAAGCCACGGTACTCACACAGAACAATATTTATGTTGACAACGTTCACAAATATGGTGTATTGTGACATCACCTTATTTGTGAAAGGAGTCCATTATGTCCAAAGAAAATCTTGTAGGAATTGCCGAAATTGCTAATTTTGCAAATGTTACTAAGCAAGCTGTAAGTAATTGGCGCATGCGCTACGACCACTTCCCACGCCCAATGCAGAATCTCCAAAGTGGTCCAGTTTGGGATCGGGAAAATATCGAAGCTTGGGTAAAGAGTTTCAAGGGAGAGGAAACACACGTTCTTAGTTTCATCAACTTGAAGGGCGGTGTCGGTAAAACCACAACCGCCGTAGCAGTAGCCGAGATGCTTGCCCAAGAGCACCGCAAACACGTTCTTTTAATTGACCTCGATCCACAGACCAACGCAACAGTCACGCTTATTTCAGAAGAGAAATGGGCAGAAATGGACAAGGATGGTCGAACCATTGCCCAGCTCTTTGATGATCGACTTAATCCTCAGAATACGCCAAAATTCGACATTGAGAAAGCCATCGAAAATCGCGTATCGACTATAAATGATGGCATTCCCCGACTTGATTTACTGGCTTCAAGTATTCGGTTAATCGACCTCCAAGATCGTATCCCAATGATCGCACTTTCCGGCAACTTTACCGCAAACCCCTTGGAAATTCTACGGGTGGCTCTTCAGCCGGTGCTCGACCGCTACGATTACATAATCATCGATTGTCCGCCAAGCCTTGGCACCGTAACTAAGAATGGCTTGCGAATCTCCACCGGGTATGTGATACCAACCATCCCGGATATCGTTTCTACTTGGGGCATCTACCAGATTATAAGCAATGTGGATGGCTTTGCGCGGGATATCGAGCGTTCAATTCCCGCCCTCGGCATCATTGCAACAAAGGTGCAAGCAAATAGCCTGCATAGCCGTGTGATTGCTGATCTAAAAGCAAGACGGCTGGGACGGTTTGGAGAGCCGGGAATGTTGCCACAACCCCCACTCTTTAACAACACTATGCCTCAAACTGTAGTAGTAGCGCGCGGGGCTGATGTAGACGCCGACATTCGCACCTTCAAAGGAAAGTATGGCAGCGCCTACGACGCGCTGCAGGGCATTACTCAGGAGATCAAGCAATTATGCGAAAAGAAAAAACATTGATAGGTATTTTGAGCGGCTTGGTTGATTTGCTGGTGGAAGAGTCTGCGCGCAATCCAGAGTTCGCAACTAGTATTGATCGTCTGCTTTCTGACCTACCCGAAAGGAAAACTGTCTCAAAGAGACGCGCTCCAAAGCCTCCATCACCAAAGTTCCTGCCTGACATCCACGCAGAATGGAACGCACGCGGAGAAATGGAGTTCCGTCTATGGATACGTGAACAACCCATTACCGTTTTACGCGCACTCATCCGTACCCAAGACTTTGATTCGACCCGCAGAACGACAAAATGGAAGGAAGCAGAAAAACTGGCCGATTTCATTACGGATAGCCTACGTGCTCGACTTTTGAAGGGATCTGCGTTCATACGAAGAGAAACAAGTGAATGAATTGGGAAGAGCTGTAGGAATTCCGGCAACAGTATACTTAATTATTGACAGACACAAATTACCCGAAAGGATTATTACAAATGAAGCTTCTCACGATATTTTACATGCTCAATGCGACGTTGCTATTATTGCATGAAATTGAATCTGCCTATGAAAAAGAATGGGAAATACTCAAAATTCCCGGCAAGATAACTGTTTTTCTGATTCTGCATGTACCGATAATATTGTTAATATTTTACGGTTTATTAGAAATTGAAAAACAATCTGCACAAGGTTTACGGCTGGGAATAATTATGGGCGCAGCAGGAATAATTCCATTTTTGGTTCATAAGATATTCGTGAAACGTAAAGATCACTTTAATTTGTTGATATCAAATATTTTAATATACTCAAATATCGTAACAGGAATTGTAACTATTATCTTATCAGCACGCCTGATCGCCTGACAGCGTATATGCGCAAACCTCCAACACAATTTTGCGCACATAAAAATATTATAATGAAATTAACGCACGAAAATAAAGTAGAAAAATTTTATTCTCATGGTTCAGATACCAGAGGCTTTCAAGATGGCGGCTTTTTATCATTTGGCTATTGGACTGAGAAAACTATTGATTATCATCAAGCCGCTGACGCATTGATTAATCGCCTGCTCAAATTTGAAAAACCGCTTAACCAAGGGGTAATTTTAAATATCGCCTGCGGCTATGGCGCTGAAACCGTAAAGATTTATGAGAAAATTCGCCCGGATAAAATTATCGCGATTGATATCACAACTTCGCATATTGAATTCGCCCAGCGTCAAATTAATTCGCTAAACTTATCAGACCGGATTCATTTTGAAAAAATGGACGCTTGTGATATGAATTTTCAACCCGATAGTTTTATTTACGTGATTGCTATTGAAGGGCCGGCGCATTTTAATACCAGAGAGGTTTTTTTACGCAAGGCCTACAAAGCGCTTAAACCCGGCGGAATTTTATTACTTTCAGATATAGTAGCTGATGATCTTAAAACAAAAAAAAGTTTATACAATAAAATAATCGCCAATTTCTGTGCGTGGCGTTGGCATATGCCGAAAGCGAACTGGATGACAGCGGAAGAAATAAAAACATTATTGAAAGAAATCGGTTTTACAATTGATAAGGCGGAAAGTGTTGGCGCTAATGTTTATCCCGGATTTTCTCGTTTTAATTTAAAATGGAAATCTATAAAGAATGCTATTTATATCCGGGGGCTAAGAATCGGCCTGTTGCTCACGTTTATTTCTTGGGTGCTGGGATATGTATACAGAAGAAAAATGATTGATTATATGTTTATTAAGGCGATTAAGCCAAGTTGATACTTTTTATGCTTGATAACGAGGGTTCGCGCCCTGTTTATTTCTACATATTATTGAGAGGTGACTTACAATGAAAAAATTACTTGGTTTCAGTTTATTCTTAATCGTGCTGTTTTGCGTTTCCTGCTCATCGTCATTAATTTACAAAGATCGGATGGCCTCAAATACGAATGTTGTTCTCACCCATCTTGATTTATTCAGAGAGAATGTTTGGGCTGAACTGGATTTACAAAAAGGTTCTACTGCATTCAAGAAAAGAGTAAATGCGCCCAAAGGATATGATCTGTTGGTATTAAAATTCGGCATCACTAACTATAGTGAAGAAAAAGTAACCATAGACCTTTCCAAATTTCTTATAAAAATAAAAGATAAATACTATCCTCCCGTTGACCAAAATAGCTGGGATAAAGATATCTGGAAAATCGGATTGGGAGAAAATTCAAGCAAAACTTCCAGAAATGGAATTACATTAAATTTAGTGTATTTAATCCAAAAAGGTGAGCATCCTTCCGAAATTGTTCTCGAACGATTCGGAACTCTCGATATTCCGGCAAAGAAGTAAACAATTACTTCATTGCTATTTATATTATGAATAAACTAATCATTACCAAAGCCGCAAAAGAAGATTTGCCCATCATTCTGAATGTCCAAAGAAAAGCATTCCTGGAAGTAGCTAAAACCTTCCATTTGAAATCTATGCCGCAGATAGAACAAACACTGGAAAGTTTGGCAGATGAATTTAAAAATCACACTATCTTAAAAGCTTCGCTTGCTAATATTTCGGAAATTAAACATGAGAACGCACCTATTGATAAATCCGTGAATCTGAAAAAATCAAAATCACTGGATTCCCGCCTTCGCGGGAATGACGAGGGTGATTTAACAATAGTCGGCTCTGTGCGCGCGTATGCCAAAAATGATACCTGCTACGTCAACAGATTAGTGGTTCTACCGGAATTTCAAAATATAGGAATCGGCAAGGCCTTGATGAGTGCAATCGAAAATCAATTCAAAAATATTGTAAAAAGATATGAATTATTTACCGGTTCGCGCGATTCCAGAAACCTATACTTGTATAATCAACTTGGATATAAAACTTTTAAAACAGAAAAACACAATGAAGAAATATCGTTTGTATATATGGAAAAAAGCGTGCAATGATTTCGTAAATTTTTCTTTCATGGAGGGGAAATGGCTTATACAGATATTTTGTTAAATATAGATGAAGGCATCGCGACAATAACACTAAACAGGCCGCAAGCAATGAATTCCTGGACGCAACAAATGGCGCGCGAGTTGAGCGCCGCCATGTACTCATTGGACAAAGATGATTCTGTCCGCGCTGTTGTGATAACCGGAGCCGGCAAGGCATTTTGCGCCGGCGCGGACTTAAGCGGAGAAACTGCCTTCAAACTCGGAGAAACCGAGGACGAAGAAACGCGGCGGGATTCTCTGGCTTTTCCCGCCGTGATGCCCTGGCAGATAAGAAAGCCGGTGATTGCCGCCATCAACGGACATGCCATCGGTGTCGGCATTACCTATGCCATGAATTGCGATATCCGTTTTGTGGCGGAAGAAGCAAAGATACAATTCGCTTTCGTGCGCCGGGGAATCACACCCGAGCTTTCTTCCCATGTGATTGTGGCGAGAGTAGCCGGTCTTTCTCGCGCGGCCGACCTGATGCTTACCGGAAGAATGATTAAAGGACGTGAGCTTGCCGAAATGGGTCTGGCTTCACAGGCTTTGCCTGCGGATAAAGTTCTTCCAGCCGCGCTGGAACGCGCACGTGAATTTCACAAAACGGCGCCGGTATCCGTGGCCATTTCCAAGCGTCTGCTTTGGGAAGGGCTTACATCTACAGTTGCCGAAATTGACGCGAAGGAATTCCGGATTTTCGAGTGGGTATGCACACAGCCTGACGCATTCGAAGGAGTGGATTCATTCCTTAAAAAGCGGGAGCCCCAATGGAAGATGTCGGCCAGCCGTGATGTTCCGGATTTGCTTAAATAGAAAAAAGATAAATTGGGATATTGGGGCTGTTCAAAAATGTTCAGATGCAAGGCGCGCAAAAACCGAACTGCGAGGCGTATATGCATATACGTTGAGCAGTGCGGTTTGCAGCGCAACCCCGGCCTTCGCCGGGGTAAACTCCGCAGATGCCTGCCCGGCGTATGCCGGGAGCGTTCGCGTGCCCTTTAGGGCATTTCAACCGCCCCATATTATGTTTTTTTCTGGGGACCGAGCCACGGCCTAGTGTTATCTAAAAGATAATCATTGCTGTTGGCTATCATGCATTCCGGGCAAAGATGAACCATCATCCCGCTTTCAACATGCCGGACAATCAGCAATCTAGGCGCATTCTGATTGCAGCAAAAGCATCCATCCGCAACATCATTTTTATGAAAACGATAGCTTTCTTCATCGTAGTATTTCATAGGGATTCACTTACCCGTTTTTTCCGAATATACCTGAAATGCAAAATTTTTCAAATGGATTTAGAAGTATGTCCCGTATTTCCTTTTGCCGCATTATCACTCACGGGAAACGTCAGCACAAATGTCGTTCCCTTTCCTTCCTTTGACGAAACTTCGATCCCGCCATTGTGGGATTCCATGATTTTTTTGCAGAAAGTCAGTCCCAGGCCTGAACCTATGATTTTTTCGTCTTTTCCTCTGCATCTGAAAAAAGGCTCGAAAATTAACGGGAGCTTATCCAGGGGAATACCCATCCCCGTATCCGCTATGCTGGCGGTGGTGTAATATTCATCGTTTTTAACGGTGATGGTTATTTTGCCGCCCTCCGGAGTGTATTTTGTCGCGTTGCCGATGATATTGGTAAATACCCGTACCAGACTTTCCGCATCTCCTGTTATCTGGGGTAATTTTTTGCTAATGTTCGTTTCCAGAGAAATTCCCTTTTTCCTGCAGAGAGGAGTCATTTCCTCCACGCTTCGCGAAATGATGGAAGCCAAGCTTAAAGAGACTTTCTGCTGTGCGAGGGTTCCATTCTCTATGCGACTGATGTCCAGCCAGTGCTCAACCATTTCCTCGAGACTCTGGACGCGTTTTCTGCATCGTTCAATGATTTCTTTGACGTCTTTATCGAAGCTCTTTCCCGCTATTTCGTTGAGCGCCTCAATGTATTGCCGGATAACGACAAGCGGCGAACGCATTTCGTGGCTTACAAAGGTGATGAAGTTCTTTTCCATCCGGTCTTTTTCTTCTCTGAGCCTTTTCGTCTCGATTTTGAGGTTACGGTGATCTAACCCACGTTTTGTCAGCGCTCTTAATTGATCGGGATTAAATGGTTTGGGCAGGTAGTCGTAAGCCCCTTTTTGTATCGCTTCAACCGCTGAAACAATGCTGGCGAATCCTGTGATCATGACCAGAACAATATCAGGTAAGTCCCGGGACATGATTTCAATAATTTCCATGCCCGACATATGAGGCATTTTAAGATCAACAAAGACCATATCGGGCATGCGCTCACGCGCCAGCTTGATACCTTCGATTCCCTGCTCGGCTGTAATTACTTCATAGCCGCACTTTTCCAGAACCTGCCTGCACCCATCCCGCAGAGCTTCTTCGTCATCTATTACAAGGATCAAAGGCTTTTCAGGTGTATTTGGCATTTTATTTGCCGCTCAGTTCCTGAGCTATCATTCTGAGAAGATCATCCGCCTTTATAGGCTTATGCAAAACCTTATTGACTTTGGGAAATTCCGGAGGAGGTTCGAAGGAATTGTAAGGCCCTTGAAGATCGACAGCACTCAGCATGAAAAGAGGTGTTTCTTTTCCCGTATCGGTGGCGCGGATTTTATTCAATACGGAGAAGCCCTCGCCCCATGTTTCCATCATCATATCGATGATGGCCAAGTCCGGAGCTATGGATTTCCACACCTCCACGCCGGTCTTTCCATCTTCCGCCATAAATACCTCGTATCCGCCCTTCTCCAGAATAAGTTTGGTGGCGAATAAGAAGTCTTTGTCATCATCTATTAGGAGTATTTTCTTTTTAATCGTCATGATCAAACACCTCCATAATACTTTTGTACCTTAATATGAGCAAAGATAGTGCCAGTTTGTAACTTATTGATTTATTTGATGATATTATTGGGAAACGTTGCGGAAATTGACTTAAGGGGCAAAACGCCCCCTATATTAATGCTCTGTCTTTATATTGTAATTACGCATTTTTATTCTCAGGGTTTTTCTATCGATACCGAGGAATTTTGCCGTTTTGTTAATCTGATAATGGAAGTGTTTAAGCGCTTTTTCGATGTGCTCTTTTTCGACATCGACGAGGGTTATACTTCCCGATGAAGAATCCACTACCGGCGCCTTTGCTCCTTCACCCTGACCATAGTAAAAAATATCGGATAAATTTACTGTTTCGTGGTCGCTAAGGACGCACAAACGTTCGATGGTGTTTTTCAGTTCCCTGACATTCCCCGGCCATTTGTATGACAACAATGATTTTTTTGCTTCTTCGGAAAGGCACCGCACTTTGCTTTTATATTTCTTCTGATAAAAATCGAGATAATGCTCGGCGATAGGAAGGATATCGGCTTTGCGCTCCTTCAATGGTTTTATATCCAAAGGAACGACGGAAAGCCGGTAAAACAGGTCTTCCCTGAATTTTCCCGCTTCGATTTCAACATGGATATCCTTGTTGGTCGCCGCGATTAATCTGACATCCACCTTTTCCGGCGATGATTTGCCGACCCGCGGCACTTCCTGTTCCTGAATGACCCGCAATAACTTTGCCTGAATATTCAGATTGATGTTGGAAATTTCGTCAAGAAATAAGGTGCCTTTATCCGCCATCTGGAAACGGCCTTCACGCGATTCCGTGGCGCCGCTGAATGCCCCTTTAACATGGCCGAAAAGTTCGCTCTCCATAAGGTTTTCCGCCAGTGATGAACAATCAACCGGAATGAAAGCTTTATCCGCCCTTCGGCTTAACTGATGAATGGTGCGCGCGACAAGCTCTTTGCCCGTGCCGCTTACTCCCGTAATTAAAACAGTGCTGTCGGTCTGCGCGATACGCTTGATGGAATCTTTAAGCTCTTTCATATAGTCGCTGGATCCAATCAGCACGGAAAGGTCTTTTTCATCACTATACGCCACATCCCCTTTTAGTGCGCCACTCACAGCCTCCTGTAGTTCTGCCGCAGAATATGGCTTTGCAAGAAAATTGAATGCTCCATAACGCATCGCCTCGACAGCCAGCGGTATTGTCCCGTATCCGGTGATGATGATAACCTTCGCCGAAATATTATTTTCTTCTTTTAGCTTCTTCAGAATATCCATCCCGCTCATTTTGGGCATTCTTACATCCAGAAGAATCAAATCATAGGAATCTTTAAGCGCCATCTGAAGCCCCTTTGCCGCCTCACCCGTAGTATCGACATGATATCCTTTACGCGTAAGAATTTGACGGCATCCGTCCCGGATGGCTTCTTCATCATCAATAATAAGAATTTTCCTGCTTTTATTTGCCGCTTCTTTCACTTGACCTCTCATATGGTCGTCTCCTGGAAATTAATAACATATTTTTTATGTAGCAGAAAGTTAATAATTTCATACATATATGTCATTTTTGACATAGTATAAACAGGCAATAACATCGCTCCGATGCATCAGATGCGAAAACACATTGGCTGATTAATTAATCGTTCCTGAAAAAGTTACAACTTGTGGAAGTTTTGTTGAATCTTTGGTCGCACTGTTCGTGCATAACCAGGGAAGACCATGACTGCCTGCGCGTTTGGTTGTCGGACTGCATTATCTGAAACACGGATTATGCAAGAGAAAGCTTCGGGTGATATCATGAATTTTTGGATGGCTGTTTGTAGGCGGTTCAATCGCAGACGGCGTTGTTATTTAACGAATTGTTTTCCCCTGTATACGCGGGCAAGCATATAATGAAAGAAGTGCCCTTGCCCGGTTTACATTCCGCATCTATTGTGCCTTTGTGTTTTCGAATGATTCCGTACACGATGGAAAGTCCCAGTCCCGTTCCCTGACCTGGTTCCTTCGTTGTGTAGAACGGTTCAAAGATGTGGGAAAGGTGTTCTTTGTCTATCCCTTTACCCGTGTCTGATATTAAAATCCTAATGGAATTGTTCTTCTTACTCAGCCCAGTGGTGATCGTCAGTTTGCCGCCGCCTTTCATGGCGTCCGCTGCATTGATGAACAGGTTCAGGAAAACCTCTTCCAGCCTTGACCGGTCACCTATCGTTTCGGGAAGATTCTCGACAAACTTGGTTTCAATTTCTATTCCGTGAAACATGGATTGGTCTCTTACCAGTTTAAGAGAGGTACTTATGACCTGATTTATTTGCAGGGGAAGCATTTCACTTGTCGGCGTT
This sequence comes from Deltaproteobacteria bacterium RBG_16_44_11, assembly GCA_001797845.1. Taxonomy (GTDB): domain Bacteria; phylum Desulfobacterota; class Syntrophia; order Syntrophales; family Smithellaceae; genus UBA4810. The sequence continues at coordinate 70,902 of MGQN01000006.1, forward strand.
CTGGCAAAATCCAGCAGGCTCTGTACAATTTCTTTACAGCGGTTCGTTTGATAAATTACTTTCTGTATATTTTCCCGCAAGGGGCTATTTTCTTCAATATCCTCCAAAACTATACTACTGTACAAAAGGATTCCACCCAGAGGATTGTTGATTTCATGAGCGACACCGGCCGCCAACTCACCGAGCGCGGTCAATTTTTCAGCTTTTGCGAGTTGTTGATGCATTTTCTGCAACTGATCATTGTGATCTTTTAAGGATCTCGCCATGTCATTGAAAGCTTCGTCCAGCATGTCGAAACCAGATATTGTATCGGGCGATAGTTTGTAGTCCAGGTTGCCGGAGGCGATAGCTTCCGTAGCCTTCTTGAGAATGCGTATTCTCTTGATAATGGTATTGCCCAGATAAAGGGAAATAAGAAACGCGATGATCATTCCCAGTGTGGTTATACCAAGATTTATCCAAATCATTCCCCTTTGTATGTCCTTGTATTTGGCTTCAAGTATCCCCGTGTAGAGCACACCGATGAGCTTTTTATCTATGTTAAAAATAGGGGTATAAGTGGTGATGTACCAGTCTTTCACAACAAAAGCCCTGCCCACCCAGTCTTTTCCTTCTTTGATGACCCGATCATAAACTTCTTTGGAAAGAATAGTGCCAATAGCCCTTTTGTTATCCTTCGTCATAACATTGGTGGATATGCGCACGCCTCCCTGAAATATGGTGGCCACGCCCATTTCCTGGCCTTTGTATTTTTCGCCGTGATACATGGTCTCTTTTATCTTATCCACTATTTCGTTGTCCTTGTTAATCAGAACGCCTCCGACCAGAACGCCCAACAACACATTAGTGTTTCTATCCATTATCGGATAGGCAACTTTCATGACCATACCTTCCGAAAGTTTATCTTCCTTGATATCGGCGGACAAAGGCGTCTTCACAATATCCGTTTTCGCCCTCTGGGAAAGCGTAGGATTTTCCCTCAAAATATCTTTAATAGACATAAGTTCGGTTGAGGAGAGAGAAATTTTTTTCCTTATGCAGTTTCTGACAACAGGATCCTTCAAGAGGTTGTCTTTGCTGATTGCCGGATTAGCTGCGCGGTACAATACCTTTCCGCTAGTATCCACGACCGTCAGCATATCTAGAAAAACATTATCGTTACCCTGCTGTGTTCCTGTCCCTCTTCGAATGAGTCCTTGAAGAAATTTCATGCCGGTTATATCATCCCTGCCGATAAGTTCTTGCAGATCAGAGCCGTCGGCGGTGAACTGAACCAGGGACATAATTTTTTCGAGTTTATTGTTATAGATTAACTTGGCCGTATTGATATCGAGGCGCACCCTGTTTTGCACTTCCGCAATGGTGCTCCTGTTGATCGTCCATATACTGATAATGGTGGCGAAAATACCTGTAAGGCAGGTGGCAATCAGAAATCCAAACGCAAGGCGGCTTTGCAAGTCTAACTTAAAAAGCCGCTGTATTCGTTTATTATTGATTTTCATTGCTTCAGCCCGATATTAGGAATGTGGTTTGAATACTATCACGGAGAACATAGCATTATCAAACATTCTTTAAAGGCGCCGGGCGTGAGGAGACAGAAATCTAGCCGATCAGCTTTTTTACCCGCAAGAGAAGTTCAGAAGCCGGAATGGGCTTGGCAACATAATCGTCTGCCTGCAGGTATTCGCCGTCTGTTTCCGGGGAAAATTTAAATCCCGTTTTACCGGTAACGGCGGTTACCATCAGAATAGGGATGCTTTTGTATTTTTCATCGTGTTTTAGGCTATAGCACAAATCGAATCCATCCGTGTGCTTGTCCATCATGACGTCCAGGATAAGCAAGGCCGGCCTGTCCGCTTCAATGGCTTTACGGCCGTCCTGAACATTCAGCACATGATTAACATTAAAGCCGTTTTTTCCCAAAACAATTTTGAGCGCCTCGCCATAGTCTTTATCGTCATCAATAATTAGTATCTTCTTTTTCTCAGACATTATAACCTCCGATACGGGAATTGGTTACCAAGTAGTATATTATTCAGCGATTGCTTTTACAACTTCCAGCGTCCCTATGTGCACGGGGCAGTAATCGGAACAGCGCCCGCAGCCGACACAGCCGCATAAGCCTCCCTGAATATCAATGCCGTTGAAGTCAAGAAGTTTATGCTCGTGACGCCTTTTGAGCCTCAAAGCCTGACTGGAACGGGGATTATGGCCTGACGCCTCGCGGGTAAACCCGCCGTAAAGACAAGCGTCCCAAGTTCTTGCGCGAAGGCCGTTTCCCGGAGAAGACTGATGATCGTAGACATTGAAACAGGTGCAGGTGGGACACACAAAAGCGCAGCCGCCGCAGGTGATGCACTTTTGCCCGAAGCTATCCCAGACTTTCTCATCGGCTTTGTGATCCTTGAGTTTGTTCATGGCTTCGATAACAGCTTTCACTTCCGGTATGTTCCGGACAGCCTTTTGCTTGAATTCCTCTATTTGCCTTTTCGCCAGGCCGTCATCCATGTCGGCAAGCGGTATGCCTGATAACAATTTTTCACCCCGGGGAGTACCTACCTCGACAAGGTAAACATTATCCATATCGTAGAGCTGTAAATCGAATCCTTTTTTTGCGACCGGCCCGCTGAGTGTCGTGGTGCAAAAACAAGTTTCGTTCTGCGGTCCGGGACAAGCCATGACAACCGTCGCGGCCATATCCCGTTTCGCGTTGTAATAAACATCCTTCTTATCACGCGACATGAAGCTTGCGGCCTGAAGAAGGCCCATCATGTCGCAGGAACGTATTCCAAACAAAAGCATCTTTTTTGCCGCTACAACTTCACGATATTCGTTTTTTTCAACCTTAAAAATGACCTCGGTCTGGGGAAAGAACGAGGCTTTTGGCGAAAGCGGAGGTTTTTTATAGTCGGTGGTAAATTTATTTTCCTGGAATGTATCGAATATACAATCGCCATTTGTAGTTTTGGTCGGTGACAGTACTTCGAATTTATCCGCCCAGATATTGATTGCCTTTACGAGATCTTTTTTGGCCAGTGTTTTCATGCGCATCTCCTGATTTTTACGGCACATCCTTTGTATTCGGGAATCTTGGCAATAGGATCATACGCCGGATTGGTCAATATGTTCACGGGGGCTTCGTGAAAATGGAACGTGGAAAATATAACATTTTGCGGAACCCTTTTCGTAAGCTCCGCTTTAAGCCTTATGGAACCACGGCGTGAAGTAAGTTCAACTGTTTCATTGTTCTTTATGCCCAGTTTTTTTGCGTCCTCCGGATTGATTTCCACCAGCGCCGCCGGTGCTTCTCTTTCCAAAATGCTGGTGCGGCGGGTCATGGTGCCCGTGTGATAGTGATAATAAATCCGCCCTGTGGTGAGCATAAAGTCGTACTCCGCATCGGGCATCTCCGCAACCGGTTTGAACTCGCACGGCATAAATGTTCCCTTGCCCTTGCTGAATTTATCTTTATGCAGGTATGGTGTTCCCGGATGTTCTTCATTGATACAGGGCCACTGGAGTCCATGGCCGCGCTCCAACCTCTCATAAGTTATGCCCGCGTAAGAAGGCGTTAAGGCGTTAATCTCCTTCATTATATCGGCCGGCGATTTGTAATTCATCGTATATCCGGCAAGCGTGCTCAGCTCACAAATGATCTGCCAGTCAGGGCGGGCGAGCCCCGGAGGAGATACGGCCTGGCCCGATAGCTGAACCCTTCTTTCGGTGTTGGTGTAAGTGCCATCCTTTTCGGCAAAAGACGCGGCAGGAAGGACGACATCGGCTTTCGCCGCCGTTTCGGAAAGAAAGATATCCTGCACGACAAGAAAATCAAGATTGGATAGGGCCTGCTCGATATGAGATGTATCGGGATCGCTCATCAAGGGATTTTCTCCCATGACATATAGAGCTTTAAGCTCCCCTTTTTGCGCCGCCATCATCATATCGGTAATGGTCAGACCTACCTTGTCGTCCAGCGTCGCAACACCCCAGGCGTCCTCAAATTTCTTCTTCACGGCCGCATCCGTCACAGGTTGATAACCACTGTACACGTTCGGCAAGCCTCCCATGTCGCAGGCACCCTGGACATTATTTTGTCCGCGCAGCGGATTGACTCCCGTCGAAGGCCTGCCCAGATTGCCGGTCAGCATGGCCAGATTTGCGCAGGTTTTTACATTATCCACGCCCGTAGTATGCTGGGTGATGCCCATGGCATAGGCAAGCATTGCCTTCTTAGCTTTGGCGTACATGAGCGCCGCTTTTTTTAAATCCGTGGCTTTCACGCCGGAAATTTTTTCCACAACCCGCGGCGGATATTTGCCGACGATCTCCTTCAATTGATCGAATCCTTCCGTTCTTGTTTCGACAAATTCCTTATCGTAGAGACCTTCTTCGATAATGATGTTCATGATGCCGTTTAACACGGCAACGTCCGTACCTATATTCTGTCTCAGATGTAAATCGGCAAACTCGGCCAGTTGTATCTCTCGGGGATCAATAAGCAGCAGCTTTGCTCCTCTTTTTACAGCATTGATGATGCGCGATCCGATCAAGGGATGCTGTGACGTGGTGTTGGAACCGATCACCAGGAACATATCGGCATCGTCAAAATCGTTAATCGAGTTTGTCATAGCTCCGGAACCGAATGTCGCGGCCAGACCGACCACGGTAGAGCTGTGTCAGAGTCTCGCACAGTGATCGACATTGTTTGTTCCAAATGCCGCGCGCGCCATTTTCATAAAAAGATAGTTTTCCTCATTTGTTACTTTGGCGGAACTTAGAAAACCCAGCGCGCGTGGGCCGAATTGTTTCTTTATATCCAGGAGCTTCTCTGCAACAACCTTCAGTGCCTCATCCCATGTACTTTCAACAAGCTCTCCGTGCTTCCTTATAAGCGGCCTGGTCAGCCTTTCCGGAGAGTGAATAAATTCGTGGGCATTCCAACCCTTTACACATAACATGCCTTTATTTACCGGGTTTGAAGGGCTGGGCTCTATACCCGTCACCCTCTCTCCCTCAGACAAAAGATAGAAGCTGCATCCACACCCGCAAAATGGGCATACGGTTCGCGTCCTTCTCATGATCAGATTGCCTCCTTAATCTTTTCGATCTCTGTATAGGGGAAAACGGGTCCATCAATACAGCAGTACTTATCTCCAAAAGCGCAGTGACCGCATTTGCCGACACCGCATTTCATCATTCTCTCCAAAGACATGAAGATATGTTCTTTGGGAAATCCCAGATTCAGGAGCTTCTGCAAAACAAAACGATACATGATCGGAGGCCCGCACAGCACGGCATGGGTTTCCTTGGGAAAAAGAACGGCGTTGTCGAACAAACCGGTCACCACTCCCACATATTGTTTCCAGATACCTTCGTCGTCGCGGTCCACGCTGTAATGATAATTGATGTCATTGCGGTCAAAAAAGCTCAGCAGTTCATACTTGAACAGGACGTTTTCGGGATTATTTGTGCCATACATCAGGATGATATCATCAAACTCTTTGCGCTTGTCCAGGGCATAGAGCAAAAGTGAGCGCAACGGGGCAAGCCCGAGACCGCCGGCAACAAAAAGCAGTTTGTGCCCCTTGAGATGCTCCACGGGAAATCCTCTTCCATATGGGCCCCGGATGTGGAAGGTAGAACCTTTGCTCATTTCAAAAAGAGCGTCGGTCACTTTACCCGCGCGTCTGACACAAATCTCGAGAGTATCAGGCCTCGTTGGCGGCGAGGAGATGCTGATGGGCGCCTCTCCCTTGCCGAAGATAGAAACTTCGATAAACTGTCCCGGTTGATGACCAAAACTTTCCCATGTTGATCCATCTTCCAACTTCAACTGGAATAGCCTGTGATCTTTGATTTGTGGCAAAGTTCTGATAATAGAAACAGGTCGAAGCTCATATATATTGCCGCAATCACCTCCCATATTTCTGCCTCCTTCATCTTGAGGATTTTTTAGATGGTTATCTGTTAACAGCAATTTTAATACCAACTGATTATATATTCGATATAACAGCAATATTTGGAATACTACATGGTGTTTTAAGGAGCGACGGGGCAGGATACCCCGACTTCGGGGAGATATTACCCCTGTCCGATATCGTGCTGGATTTTTTAAAATAGAGAAAATACAAATTTGTTCTTTTTAGAGGAAAACCATCTTCATTAATCGAAGATATTTAACGCATATGGGAATAATTTTATTGACAGTAAAGTTTAATATATGATAATTAATCGTTATTAAAATCATCTTTGAATGTTATTGCTTTTCCTAATGATATCAAAGGCTTTTTTGTTTTAAAACCGCTGTATTTGTTTTGGATGAGGAGTGGACATTGAAACTGCGTGAAGTGCAAGAAATACTTAATGCCGATATAATTGTCGGCCAGGAAAAATTGGATATGGAAGTAAAAACGGCATTTGGAGCCGACTTGATGAGCGATGTTTTGGCCTTCGCTAAAGCGGGCAGTCTTCTGCTGACCGGATTGACCAATACGCAGGTCATTAGAATCGCCAATGTTCTCGACATTGCCGCGATAATTTTAGTTCGCGGAAAAAAAGTACCGGCCGAAACTCTCTCTCTGGCCAAGGATCTGCAAATTCCGATTTTAACGACAAAATACATTTTATTCGAAACGGCGGGCCGTCTTTACGCTAAAGGCATAGTCGGCTGCCTGGAAAAAGTTGAAAGTGGCAGTGCACGCACCTGAAAATATTTTACATCAGCACAGCTTTGATATTGAAGGCGGTAATTTTACTAACGCGGGAACGGTTTCCACACGCATAAAATCGATACTTAAACAAATAGGGCTGCCGGACAACGTCGTCAGAAAATCAGCCATCGTCTGCTATGAGTCAGAAATTAATATCGTCTCTTACGCGAGAAAAGGAGTAATCAATCTAATCGTCACCCCAAAAACTGTCGAGATTGAGGCAATTGATGAAGGACCGGGAATACCCAATATTGAATTAGCCATGCAGCAAGGGTATTCCACCGCGAACCAGCATATAAGGGAAATGGGCTTCGGCGCCGGTATGGGATTGCATAATATCAAATGCTTCTCCGACAAATTCGATATTTCGTCGGAAGTGGACAAAGGAACTTTTTTGAAAATGATTATTAACACGCCGTAATTTTTAAAGGATTTATCATGGACGTTGGAACTATAGCAAAAGAATTAAATTTAAAAGTAAGGTCTGCATCAGACCGGCTGAAGAATAATGTCACAGGAGGTTACACGGGAGATCTATTAAGCGATGTAATGGCAAATTCTCACGAGGGAGATATCTGGATAACAAGACAGGTGCACCAAAATATCGTTGCCATCGCCACCTTGAAAGAACACGCGGGTATAATTCTGGTTAATTCTTGCGAACCGACCAAGGAAACGCTGGAGCGGGCCGTTCAGGAGAATGTACCAATAATGGTTTCAAATTTGCCCGCATTCGAACTAAC
>MGQN01000006.1:78496-81195 GCA_001797845.1 Deltaproteobacteria bacterium RBG_16_44_11
CCTCTCGCCTTGCGCCGAATTGGATATGCACCCCCAAGCTCTGGTAGAAAGAGCCCACGCCGCAAAACTCAATATTATTGCCATTTGCGATCATAACTCTTCCGAAAACGTCCCTTACGTCATCAGGGCCGCCCAAGGAAAAAATTTAAAGATATTTCCCGGAATGGAGATAACAACAAGCGAAGAAGTGCATCTTTTAGCCATCTTCGATTCTCTGTCCGATCTCGCCTCTCTGCAAGAAATTGTTTATCAGCACCTGGCGGGAAGAAATGATGAAGAACGTTTCGGCATTCAGGCCATTGTCAATGAAAATGGCGAAGTGGAAGGAATAAACGATAAATTATTAATCGGAGCTACCGATCTTCCCTTGAATGATTTATTGAACAGTGTACATGAGCTGAATGGATTGGCCATAGCCGCTCACATTGACAGGGAAAGTTTCAGCGTATTGAGCCAGCTGGGTTTTATTGATGAAAGCATTAATTTTGACGCGTTGGAGGTAACACCGTTAACAGGACTTAAACAAGCGAGAGTTAAATACCGCGAGCTGGACAAGTATTCATTCATAATGTCGTCCGATGCCCATTATTTAAAAGACATCGGATCGGCAGTGACAAAAATTATGCTTGAGGAACCGACGTTTGCGGAATTAAAAATGGCTTTTGCCCGGCAAAACGGCCGTCACGTTCTGGAGTAATGATGCTGGAGCTTGCCGCGCATATTCTCGATATTGCGGAAAACTCTGTTCGCGCGGGCGCGACAACTGTGGAAATCATTATAAATGAAGATGCGACAAGTGATTTGCTCTCCATAGAAATAAATGATGACGGCAGCGGAATGACAAAAGAAGAAATTAAAAAAGCGGGAGATCCTTTTTATACAACAAAAAAAGTGCGGCGGGTCGGATTAGGAATTCCTCTTTTGACCAACGCCGCCCAAATGGCCGGCGGTAATCTGACTTTGAAATCAGCAAAAGGAAAAGGCACAAAGCTTAAGGCAACTTTTCAACTGGGACATCTGGACAGGCAACCTATGGGAAATATTACAACAACAATCATCAGTCTTATTGCCGGAAATTCTGATGTTGATTTTATTTATAAACATAGGCATAATGACCGCCGGTTCACACTGGATACGCGTGAAATACGTAAAGAAATCGATGATGTACCAATTAATCATCCTGAAGTAATAAAGTATATCCGGGGCGTTATTGAAGAAGGATTAGGCAAAATAAAGCCTGCGGCATAGCAAACCCCGAAGATCGAGGAGGAATTTGATGAAGGCGGAAGATGCAGAACTTTTGAAAGATTTCACATCAGAGCAAGTAACTCAACTCAACAAAATTATTGACAAACACAAAGGCAAACCCGGAGGATTGATTCCGGTATTGGAAGAGGCGCAGGTGTGTCTGGAATACCTGCCCATATCCGTGCAAAAAAAGATTGCCAAGGAATTGAATTTACCTTTGAGCCGCGTTTACGGCGTGGTCACTTTTTACTCGTTTTTTACCATGACTCCTCGCGGCAAGCATACTGTTCGTGTTTGTCTGGGCACTGCCTGCTATGTCCGCGGCGGTAAAGCAATTGCGGAAACTCTCCAGAAAGATTTAGGCATCAATGAGGGTGAAACCACTCCGGATAGAATGTTCACTCTGGAAACTATTCGTTGTTTGGGAGCCTGCGGTCTGGGACCTGTTGTGGTTGTGGATGAAGACGTGCATGGCCGCATGAAGCCATCCAAAGTGAAGGAGATATTGGCTCAATATAAATAGAACATTTTAAAAAAATCGGGAGGAAACGCCGATGGCGAAATTGACAATAGATGATCTTAAAAAAATAAAGGAAAAAGTACATAAGGAAATGTCCCTGCGAGATGGCGACCGCCGCGTCAAAGTTACCGTACATATGGGAACGTGCGGTATCGCTTCCGGCGCCAGAGAAGTTATGGATACATTGCTTCAGGAAATTGAAGCCGCGGGCGCAAATGATGTTGTTGTAACCACTTCGGGTTGTATGGGATTATGCAGCCGCGAACCTTTGGTTACCGTGGAAATATTAAATCAGGAACCGATAAAATATGAATATATGAATCCCAACAAAATGAGACAAGTTTTCAAAAGACACATTTTGGCGGGAGAAATTCAGACGCCCTTTGTTTTGGCCAGAGGCGCCGAAGTAATCAGGTAATTTTTTCGTCGATCATGCGCGAAGCGACAGCATGATGATTTCTTAAGGAGGATGTAGGTTAAATGAAGGTTTTTCGTTCACACTTATTAATCTGTGGAGGCACCGGCTGTCAGGCTTCCGGCAGTCTTGCCGTAAAAAAAGCTTTACTGGAAGAGCTTGACAAAAGGGGATTGGCCGAAGAAATAAAGGTTGTGGAAACAGGATGTAATGGATTTTGCGCCTTAGGGCCGATTATGGTTGTTTACCCGGAAGGCGTTATTTACATAACCTTAAAACCGCAGGATATCCCGGAACTGGTTGAAGAACACTTAATCAAGGGAAGGGTTCTGCAGAGGCTCTTATATCATGAACCAACAACCGACCAGATTATTCCCACCATGCAGGATATTCCCTTTTTCGCCCTTCAGGAATTGCGGGTACTGAGAAACCGCGGATTAATTGATCCCGAAAAAATAGATGAATATATTGCCCGTGACGGCTATGCCGGCATGGCTAAAGCGTTGACCGAAATGA
>MGQN01000007.1:0-1325 GCA_001797845.1 Deltaproteobacteria bacterium RBG_16_44_11
ACCTCCCAGACTGACGCGCTTCAACGGGTTTCCTTCTATTAACCTTTGGGGAGAACCTGCGCCGGGAAAGAGTTCGGGCGAGGCTATGCAGGCTATGGAAGATGCGGTGGGAAAACTCCCCCGTGGTTTCGGTTTCGACTGGACCGGGCTTTCTTATCAAGAAAGGATGTCGAGTTCCCAGGCGCCTCTTTTGTACGCATTTTCCATCTTCGTGATTTTTCTGTGTCTGGCTGCACTCTATGAGAGCTGGACCATCCCCATTTCGATTCTGCTGGTGCTGCCACTGGGAGTAATCGGCGGGATCATTGCATCAAGCATACGGGGGTTAGCCAATGACGTTTATTTCCAGATCGGCTTACTAACCACACTGGGACTTGCCACCAAAAACGCGATCCTGATCGTCCAGTTCGCCAAAGGCGGATTGGAAAGAGGTATGGGGCTCATCGAGGCCACTATCGAGGGAGCGAAACTCAGATTCCGCCCGATTCTCATGACTTCACTTGCTTTTGGTTTCGGTGTTCTGCCTCTAGCACTCACCACCGGCGCGGGTGCTGGCGCCCAGAACGCCATCGGTACCAGCGTACTGGGAGGAATGATCACGGCGACTGTCCTGGTGGTTATATTTTCGCCGCTGTTCTATGTGCTGATCGAAAAACTGTTCGGAAAACAACAAAAGCAATCATCAGACAGCACAGGTGATAAAAACTCTTTTTTCAATGTGTTGATCGAAAAGACCTTCGCTAAAATGCAAAAACAAAAATCGGCTGGGGCAAAGAGAACGAATCCATCAAAGGTTAAATAACATGAATAGAAAAACACTTTTTCTACCGATTATTATAGTCTTCTTTCTGTGCAGCTGCACGATGGCCCCAAAATACACGCGTCCGGATGCTCCGGTGCCGTCCGACTGGCCGACCGGCCCGGCTTACCATGAAGCAAAGCAAGAGACACCCGCTCCGGCGGCAGCGGAGTTACCATGGCGGGATTTCATCACGGATACACGCCTGCAGGAGGTCATCGCAACTGCCCTGACCAATAACCGCGATCTGCGGGTGGCGGCGCTTAATGTTGAATTAGCGAAAGCTATGTATGGGATCGGCACAGCAACCCTCTTGCCTTCGGTCAACGCCATAGGAAGCTGGTATAAAGAACGTGTCCCGGCTGATCTTTCATCTAGTGGGAGCGCATATACCATTGAAAAATACAGTGTCAATCTCGGCATTACTTCTTGGGAAATAGACTTTTTCGGTCGCATCCGAAGTTTGAAGGACAAAGCTTTGGAAGAATACCTGGCTACGGATCAGGCGCTGCGCAGTTCACAGATC
>MGQN01000007.1:1349-3273 GCA_001797845.1 Deltaproteobacteria bacterium RBG_16_44_11
TATCTGGCGCTTGCCGCGGACAGGGAAACCCTCCAACTGGTGTCGAAAACTTTGGAGGCTCAGGAAGCCGCCTATGACCTGATCCGAAAACGTTATGACGTTGGTGTTGCTTCCGAGCTGGACCTTCGCCGGTCGCAAAGCCAGGTGGATACGGCCAGAGGGGATGTTGCCCATTACACGCAACGGGTCGCGCAGGATGAAAACGCTTTGAATCTTCTGGTCGGCTCTCCGTTAAACCAGGAACTACTGCCCGTGGATTTGGGAAGCGTCAGCCCACCTCAAGAGGTTTCTGCCGGCCTGTCTTCCGAATTACTTTTGCGTCGGCCGGATGTGCTGGCGGCGGAACATCGGCTCAAAGCGGCCAACGCCAATATCGGTGCCGCTCGCGCGGCTTTTTTCCCCCGTATTGCTCTGACAACGGCCGTTGGAACCGCCAGTGCCGACCTATCGGGTCTTTTCAAAGCCGGCTCGGGCGTATGGAGTTTCGCCCCACAGATTATTATGCCGATTTTTGATGCCCGTACATGGTTTGCATATGATGTGACTAAAATAGAAAAGGAAATGTCTATCGCTCAGTATGAGAAGGCCATCCAGACGGCCTTCCGGGAAGTGGCCGATGCCCTTGCCGTAAAAGGCACGGTAAACCAGCAGATCGCGGCACAACAATCCCTGATCGATGCCGTTGCGGAAACCTATCGCCTCTCCCAATTGCGTTATACCAAGGGAATTGATAACTACTTGAGCGTCTTGGACGCACAGCGCTCTCTATACGGTGCCGAGCAGGGGCTGATCGCCCTACGCCTCGTCAGGTTCAACAATCTAATTACTCTATATAAGACACTGGGCGGGGGTCAAAATATTGCTCCGCAGGAAAAGGAAAAATAAAATCGATTGTGATAAAGGGAGGTACCTAGATGAAAATGCTTTTTGTTATTTACGCCGCGTACTTTGATGAGCGTATAACGGCCGCGCTTAAGCAAGCCGGTTATAAGGCATATACGAAAATACATGACGTGACTGGTGAAGGAGAAGAAAGCGAACCCAAGCTGGGCACGCATTACTCACCCGGTAAAAATAAGACAATTTTTATGGCTGTACCGGATGAAGAGATAAATCCACTTATTGAACTGGTGCGTAAAGTGAAAGCTGAACATCCAGGTGCCGGTTTGCGGGCTTTTACTTTTCCTCTGGAAGAAGAATGCGTCTAGATTAGAAAGAACTATTATGGCAGGACAAAAAATAACCCGCAGGCAAAAAGACATTTCGCGGCTTTTGCGTGAAAAAAAATATAATCCTCCCCAGCGTTCGAAAAAAAATAATACATTTCCCTCAAAAAAGCGCGGCAGATAAAAGAGGGCGCTTTTGATGTAATTGATATTGCCGCGGGCAAGATTATTTTCTGGCAATCAAGAGGCCGGCAACAATGCCGATTACGGCGCCGAGAACAGCTATTGTCATCATGTTGTTAAAAGATGATCGCGCCATGGGTATCAGCACCTGATCAATACCTTTTAAATTTGCGCCTCTTGTTATGACGACATCAAAAGGCAACTGGCCGATAATAAAGGCTGATGGACGATATAAAAAACCGATAACACCACCGCCCAGAAAGCCGACAATGCCTAATTTTATTGTCAGACCATTCGATTTTTTTGAACCCATTCTCACCTCTTTTTTTACCCAGGTGTTTTAATTACAATGATACTTATTGCTAGTCCAGTATATTTGAGCCGCTCAACTGTCCGCAGGCGGCGAGGATGTCACTGCCTTTGCTTTTGCGAAGCATGGTGGTGTAATTATTATTAATCAGTATTTGCTGAAAAGCTTTCACGTCCTTTTGCGGCGGTGCTTTGAACTCAGAGTCTGGATATTCATTAAAGACAATCAAGTTTATTTTGCAGCGTTGGTTTTTCAAAAGAGCGTC
>MGQN01000007.1:3283-17856 GCA_001797845.1 Deltaproteobacteria bacterium RBG_16_44_11
GCATCACGCGCCGATGAGTTAACGCCGTCAATTAATATATATTCAAATGTAAGTAGCCTGCGGCCGGGCATGGGATATTTCCTGCAGGCATCGAGCAAAGCTTTCAACGGGTATTTTTTATTTACCGGCATAAGCTTGTTTCGGGTTATATCATCCGGCGCGTTGAGCGAGACGGCCAGATTAATACAAACGTCCTTTCCCAGCCGGACAATTTGCGGAGCTAATCCACAGGAGGAAACAGTAATTTTTCTATTGGAGATACCCAGGCCAAAATCGTCAGTTAAAATATTTATCGATTTGAGCGTATTTTCATAATTAGCTAGGGGTTCACCCATGCCCATCATCACTATATTTTTGATGTTGGGACCTTCCGGCGTTTCATGCCTCAAAGTTATGAGCTGGCCTGTTATTTCCGAAGGTAGTAAATTTCTTTTTAATCCCTGGCGCGCAGTAAGGCAGAATTTACAATCCATCGCGCATCCGGCCTGAGTAGAAATACAAATAGTCCAATGGCTTTTGCCGGGGATTAAAACACTTTCGATAAAATGCCCGTCTTCAAGACGCAAAAGAGCTTTTTTAGTTCCATCCGTGGATGTTTGAATTTTTACGATTTGCGGACGGCTGATGCGGGCAAGTTCAGAGAGCTTGGTGCGGAAATCGCGCGAGAGGGTAGTCATGTCATCAAAAGAAACACTGCCTTTTTGATGAAGCCATTTCATAATTTGGCGCGCGCGAAATTTTTCTTTTCCCGAAGAGGAAATAAATTTTTCCATTTCCTCCAGCGTGAAATCAAGTAAATTGGGAAGCGAATGGGCAAAACGATTAATCATGGAGCTTCTTATGCAGTGTTTTGGCGATGGCGTCGATAAACTTTTCCGTGTTGACTTTTTTATTAGAAGATTTTTTATCGGCAAGGACGAGCAAATCACCGGTCATTGTTCCGCCTTCCACGGTGGCAGTAGCCGCTTCTTCGAGCATATGTGCAAATTTGACCAATTCCGGCGTGCCGTCTAGTTCTCCTCGTTTGCGCAGGCCGCCGCTCCAGGCGAAAATCAGCGCCATCGAATTGCTGGAAGTCTCTTCACCTTTTAAATGTTTGTAGTAATGTTTTTGCACCGTGCCGTGTGCGGCCTCAAATTCAAACCAGCCATGGGGTGAAACCAGTACGGAAGTCATCATGGCCAGCGAACCGCAGGCGGAAGCGATCATATCCGACATGACATCGCCATCATAGTTTTTCAGCGCCCAGAGCATGCCGCCTTCGCTTTTCATAATGCGTGCTACGGCATCGTCAATGAGAGTGAAAAAATATTCGATCCCCGCTTTCTTGAATTTTTCTTTCCAGTTTATTTCAAATTCATGGTCGAATATTTCGCGAAAACCGGTATCGTAAATTTTAGATATCGTATCTTTAGTCGAAAACCATACATCTATCTTTTCACCAAGCGCGTAAGTAAAACAGGCCTGAGCGAAACTCAAAATTGATTGATTAATGTTATGATTTACTTGGATAATTCCCGCCGAGGGAAAATCCTTCACCAGTGTATTTTTTGCTTTGCCTGTATCTTTCGGGGTAAAAACAATTTCCAGCTTTCCCGCCGCTGGAACATTCATTTCAAAGTTATTGTAAACATCGCCGTAGGCGTGACGGCCGATGGTGATAGGTTTTTTCCATGAAGAGACCGCGGGTTTGATATTGTTGACTAAAATCGGCTTCCGAAAAACAGTGCCGTCGAGCATGGCGCGAATAGTGCCGTTGGGACTCTTCCACGCTTTTTTCAGTTTGTATTCCCTTACCCTATCTTCGTTAGGTGTGATGGTGGCGCATTTGATGCCGACGCCGTATTTCTGAATGGCGCGCGCGGCATCAACGGTTACCTGATCGTCCGTGTCGTCGCGGTGTTTAACGTGCAGATCGTAATAGTCGATATTCATATCCAGATAAGGAAGAAGCAGTTTTTCCTTCACCATTTGCCACATGACACGGGTCATTTCATCTCCATCCATTTCGACAAGAGGAGTTTTTACTTTGATCTTTTTTGCCATATATACAAATTGCTCCGTATGGTTTATTTGTCCTGGGTTGCTCTGCCACGAATATTTAACGCTCCGCCGGCTAAAATAATTTCTTTTTGCCTGGCGGATAGAGAGCAGGAAACATGAAAAGAATAACCCCGTGTTTTATTTCTTATCGGCAGATTTCCACCTGCGGCAATTATTTTTCGAACATCGGTGATCTCCAATTCATCCTGCTGTTCGATTTTGCCGTAATCATTTTCACTGAGAAAAGTCATCGGCAGTATGCCGAAGTTAATTAAATTGGCGGCGTGAATTCTTTCGAATGACTTGGCGATGACCGCACGCACGCCCAGATACATGGGGCATATCGCGGCGTGTTCGCGAGAAGAGCCTTGACCGTAAGATAAACCAGCCACAATGATATTAAATTTTCCTGCTTCCTTTACTGTTTTCGCGCGCTGGGCAAAGGAGGCATCCACGTTTTCAAAAACAAACTCCGAATATTTGGGAATGTTGGAGCGGTATTTCATGCGTGCTCCGGCGGGAATGATATGGTCGGTCGTAATCTTATCGCCGACTTTTATTGTCACCTGCGCTTGAATAATTTCCGGAAGCGGCGAATTTTTAGGCGGGGGGCCGATGTTGGGGCCGCGATAAACCTCTCTAACAGCTTTTTTCTTGTCTGGCCGGATTATCATAGCGTCGTCAATTAAAAACTTTTCAGGTATTTTAACTTTAGGGTAAACGATTTTCAAATCACGCGGGTCGGTGAATTTACCCGTGATCAGTGCCGCCGCGGCTGTTTCGGGGCTTACCAGATAGACATCGGCATCCATTGTTCCTGAGCGCCCCAAAAAATTACGGTTGGATGTACGCAGTGATACGGCTTCTGATTGCGGGCTTTGGCTGTTGCCGATGCAAAAACCGCAGGCGTTTTCCATCAACCGCGCGCCGGAAGCAATTAAATCGGTTAAATAGCCGTCACGGGCGATATTTTCCAATACCTGCTTCGAGCCCGGAGCTAAAATAAAACTAACTTCGGGGTGAACAACTTTACCTTTTAAAATTTTTGCCACGGTGACCAAATCTTTGTAAGAAGAATTTGTGCAGCTGCCCAGGCAGACCTGATTCACGGGAATATTTTTCATGCTTTTGACCGTGGCGATGTTATCCGGGCTGTGGGGTTTGGCGGTCAGCGGTTCAATCTTGGATAAGTCGATATCCACTACTTTAGCGTAATTCGCGTCTTTGTCGGCTTTAAGTTCTGCATAATCAGCTTTTCTTTTTTGAGAGTGCAGAAAGGCAAGAGTCATTTCATCGCTGGGGAAAATAGAAGTAGTCACGCCGCATTCCGCCCCCATGTTCGTTATCGTGGCGCGCTCCGGCACGCTAAGAGTAGCAACTCCCCCTCCTCCATATTCGAATACCGTGCCGACATTTCCCTTGGTGGTAAAGATTTCCAGCACTTTGAGGATGACATCCTTGGCGGAAACCCATGGTTTAAGTCTGCCGGTGAGATTAATTTTAACAACTTTCGGGTAAAGCAGATAAAAGGGTTCTCCCGCCATAGCCAGCGCGACATCAAGCCCTCCCGCGCCGATAGCCAGCATGCCCAACGCCCCGCAGGTAGGCGTATGGCTGTCCGAGCCGATAAGCGTTTTAGCAGGTTTCCCGAATCTTTCCAAATGGACTTGATGGCAAATTCCGTTTCCCGCGCGCGAAAGAACAATGCCGTATTTCTGCGCCACTGATTGCAAATAACGATGATCGTCGGCGTTTTCAAAACCGACCTGAATAGTATTATGATCAATGTAGCTGACGGACAGTTCCGTTTTTACTTTGGGCGCGTTCATGGCTTCGAATTGCAGATAAGCCATGGTGCCGGTCGCGTCCTGGGTGAGTGTTTGATCAACACGAATGCCGATTTCTTCGCCGGGTACCTGATTACCGGAAATCAAATGGCGCGCGAGAATTTTTTCAACTATATTTTTCCCCATCAACTATTCCTTGGGCAGAAGAATGATCGCAATTCGGCGATTTTTCGCCCGGCCTTCGGGAGTCGCATTATCGGCAATAGGCTGATATTCGCCAAAAGCCGTCGCGGAAAGAATTTTTGGATCGATGCCTTGCTCCTGCAAATATTTAGTTACATTAATGGCGCGCGCGTAGGAGAGATCCCAGTTGGTCGGATATTTTTGGGCCAGTCTGCCGATTATTTTTACATTGTCTGTGTGTCCTTCAACACGGATATTTTTATCCTTCACATTTTTTAAAATATCCACGACTCTTTTAAGCACCGCGAGGCCTTCTTCTTTTACTGTCGCTTCGCCGGAGTCAAATAGTATTTTATCCACCACATCCATGGTGAGCTTGCCTTTTAGCTCTGTAATAGTAATTTGCCCTTTGGCGATTTCCCCCTTCATTTCCTGAAGCAATTCTTTATAAGTATTGCTGGCCGCTTCGACTTCTTTTGATTTTTTTTCTAATTTAGTCGTGCTTTCCTTAAGCGCTACATTCTCATCCGCAAGAGATTTATTTCTTTCTTTTTGGGCGGTCAGTTCTTTAGCTAAGTTATCGGCTTCTTCCGATTTTTTAATATATTTACCTTCTGAAACCAGGCAACCGCTGAAAAATAGCGCCATAATTAAAATAGAAGCAAAAACAAAAAACGTTCTTTTCATATACTTTCCTCCTTATCTATTCAGGATAAATAACCTGTCTATCTAAACGTGACACAAAAATAAATTAAACAAATATGCTTGAATTTATATAATAAAGTTTGTGGATAATCAACTGGCAAAAACCTTCAAGTAAAATAAAAAAAGGCTGATCGTTGGCAAGCTCTTTTTGTGGAAAATATTTCTATGGCGCGGATTTAAACGCCATCCTCTTCCAAGCCTTTTATACGGACAGCACGCTGAAATCTTTTTTGGAAATAGGGAGTATCCATGCTGTCGATACGGATGGTCTTCCTTGTAGAGGAGGCGTGGACAAATTTGTTATTACCGATGTAAATTCCCACATGACCTAAAGACCTGCGTGTATGAAAGAAAACGAGGTCGCCTTCCACCAATTCTTCGCGGTCGACGCTTACACCTATTTGGGATTGCGCGCGCGCGTTGCGCGGCAGCTCAATATCGAAAATTGAATAAATCTTGCGGACGAAAGCGGAGCAGTCAATTCCCTTAAGGCTGGAACCACCTAAGCGGTATGGCGCGCCCAAAAAGCCGGTAGCCACCTTAACGAATAAGTGCCTTTCGTCCGGGTTACGCCATTTTCCCAGTAGTTCTTCATGATAGCGTTTTTGATTTTCGAATTTGGCCATGTTTGCTGTTTCATCGCTACCTTCATCTTCTTCATCGATGAATTTATCTTCCGATAAGTTTGTTGACTTTACCAGAATTAGTTTTTTACCGATGCGTAAACTCTTCGCGTGAACCTTGTTAAGAGCCATTATTTGCTTTGCGGGAACTCCCGTTTTTTGGGCGATTGCCGATAGAGTATCCCCGCGTTTAACCGTGTAATAAACAGCAGGTTTGGATTTCGATTTAGACGCCCCAACGGATGATATAGCGTTTTTTTCGGGAACGGTTAGAACCTGGTTTGCCTGAAGAATGGTTTTCGTAAGATTGTTGGCTTCTTTAATTTCATTGACACTGACGCCGAATTGTCTGGAAATACTTTTTAAGCTGTCGCCGGCCTTTACCGTGTATTGTGCCGCCGATGAACTATGAACAAAACATAATGACAAAAACAGGACGATAAGTCCCATAAATACAAAAATCTGCAATATCCTCATTAAATACCTCCTGATTTGGCGCGCCGTTACTTCTTTGCTAAAGGCAGACAAATATATGCATATGTTTTATAAGTGCCGGATTGTATGGGGGTAATTTACTGCGAAGAGAAAGAAAAATATTTGCCGACAACGCGCCTCTAATTTGGGAGCTGTTCTTTACTAAAAAGAATATTATCTGTCAAATATATTTTGCAATCTGCTTTAAAAGGGTATAGGAAACGACACGGAAAAATTAGATTGTGAACCTATAAGGCTTACGGCAAGTATAATTATGAAACGTTGGGAAAAAATACTTTCAATAATATTGATATTAATCGCGGCCGCTTTTATTATTGATATCGGCCGTTACTTTTTTTATCCTAATGTGGCTTATTTAAAAAGACACAATCCCGGGAACACCGCTTTTATGGAATATCGGGAAGAAACGTGGCGGCAAAAAAAGGTAAAAAGGAAGATTATAAGAACCTGGGTGCCGATTTCTCAAATATCCCCTTATGTGGTGAAAGCGGTAATTATCGCGGAAGATCATAAATTCTGGTCGCATGAAGGGTTTGATTTTGAAGCTATGCAAAAGGCGATGGAAAAAAATATTCAGCAGAATAAAATGAAAGTTGGCGGCAGTACGATTTCCCAGCAACTGGCGAAAAATTTATATCTTTCCCCGGATAAAGACCCGATTAGAAAAATCAAAGAAGCGATACTTACCTGGCGGATAGAAAATCAACTAAGCAAAAGAAGAATTCTCGAACTTTACTTGAATGTGGCCGAATGGGGTGATGGAGTATTCGGCATTGAAGCGGCGGCGCATAATCATTATGGTAAATCCGCCGCTCAATTGAATGCCCGGCAGGCGGCAATGTTGGCGGTTCTTCTGCCCAATCCCCGCCGTTATAAATTGAATGGCGCGTCAAGATATGTGGAAAATCAGGCGGAGAGGATATATCAAATTATGGTGCGTCAGGGCATCGTTATTCAGGAGTATGACGATGTGATGAGAGAAAAAAACGGTTATATGCCCTAGCAAGAGATTTATGGCAGAAATTTGCTGATGGAATAGCAAATAAAGAGCCGGATAACAGCATTGCTGCTGCCTTCCGGCTTTTATTTAGATAGCTGAAATGCGAATTAAGTTTACATTATCTCCATGGCGCACGCCATGGATACACCGCCGCCGCCGCAGAGAGTAGCCATTCCCAGTGTCTTGCCGCGTTTCTTCATCGAGTTAATCAACGTGACCATAATCCGGCATCCCGTGGAGCCGACCGGATGGCCAAGTCCGATGCCGGAACCGTTAATATTGGTTATTTCGCGGTCAATTTTCAGTTCTTTTTCACAACCGAGGTATTGAGCGGCGAAAGCCTCGTTGAGTTCGATTTGTTCAAAATCATTGATTTTCAAGCCGGATTTTTTTAACAGATCTCGTACCGCCGGAACAACACTTAAACCCATCACCGAAGGATGGCATCCGCCGCGTCCCACTGCAGTTATGCGCGCCAGCGGTTTCAGGCCCAGCTCCTCGGCCTTCTGCGCGGACATAATTACCATTGCGCTGGCGCCGTCATTGATTCCCGAAGCGTTGCCTGCGGTAACTTTGCCGATTTTAGGTACAAAAGCCGGAGGCAGATTTTTTAATTCCTCCATCGTCAATTTCGGCCGAAAATGTTCATCCTTGTCGAAATATTTCGGCGGTTTGCCTTTTTTTTGGGGTATCTGCACCGGTACGATTTCGTCTTTGAAATCACCTTGCAATGTGGCTCTTTCGGCGTTGTTGTGACTGCGCAGAGCCACTTCATCCATTTCTTCGCGGCTGATTTTATACATTTCGGCGATGAATTCGGCGGTAACCCCCATGATATAGGGTTTGCCTCTATACATATCGATAAGCGCGCCTTCCTTGAGCGGACCGTTTTCCGGCCCGGGCATAATGTGTGAGCCGCAATGCAGGGCGCGGATTATATTATCCACCAGAACCTGATCTTGTAGACGATAGCCCCAGCGGGCTCCGGTCAGTGAATAGGCGACGCCCGACATGTGCTCCATGCCGCCGGCCAGAATTATATCCGCCATTTCGCTTTGAATCATAGCCATGCCGGAAAGGACGGTTTCCATACCCGATATACAGACACGATTAATTGTGACTGCAGTTATGCTTTCGGGGATTCCAGCCAGAAGCTGAGCTACGCGAGTGACATTAAGAGTGTCCGCGGGTTCCATACAGCAGCCGAAGCGCACATCATCAATTAAAGCTGCATCAATGCCCGCGCGCTTTACCGCTTCTTTCATGACAATACTTCCCAGAGTTGCCGCATTGAGGTCTTTCAAGCTTCCCCCGAAAGTACCCACTGCCGTGCGGCAGGCCGAAACAATAACAACGTCTTTCATTAAGCAATCTCCTTCTCTGAAAATTCCTTACAATAACAGCGCCTTTTCTGGCACTGCAAGGTTAAATCTAAAAAGCCCAACATAATAGAAGTTGGGCTTTTGGATATTCTGGCTCCCCAGCGCGGACTCGAACCACGGACATGGTGGTTAACAGCCACCCGCTCTACCGACTGAGCTACTGGGGATTAAATTTTCAGCGGCTACATAATACAAGTAGAGACGGATGTCAACAATCTTCCGAAAACTTTTAAAGTATTAATTTCGCCATTCTTTTTTTATAGTATATCATTATCTTGCCTCAAAAACTGGAATGATATATGAAAATAAATCATTATTTTTAATTGGAGATTTAATGGTAAAAGGCCTAAGTAGCCAAAAACTATTAAAAAATAATGTTCTGGAAGAGAATTTGTGCACCGGCTGCGGCGCCTGCGTCGGTCTTTGTCCTTATCAGGTAATTTATCATGACCGGACAGTGCAGTTACATTACTGCGATCTCACAGAGGGTAAATGCTATGCTTTTTGCCCCAGAACGCCGACGGACTTCGCCAAACTTCGGGAGCTTCTCTTTGATGTAAACGACCTGACACCGGAAATCGGCGCGGTAAAAGCCTATTATTTAACCCGGGCAACTGACGTAAGTCTGCGCGATGTTGCCCAGCACGGCGGTACGGTAACCGCGCTGATGGAATTAGCGCTAGCCGAAGGCCTTATTGATTCCGCCATCGTTTCTTTCCGTAATCAGGAATTTCTGCAAAATGGCTCTATGGCGAAAGATAAGAAAACCATAAGGAAAAACGCGGGCTCTAAATTTACCGTATCGCCGACAATTGCCGCTTTTAATCAATTGGTAAATCAAGAGGCGGGTAAAGTCGGTGTGGTGGCCACACCCTGTCAGGTGCTGGCACTGGCCAAAATGAAAGCTCAATCCCAAAAAGATGAATCCGGCAAAATTAATCAATTGCAATTGGTCATCGGTTTGTATTGCGGCTGGGCGCTGTCAATGGAAAAATTTTCTCAGATGCTGGCGAAATATAATATAAAGTTGGACGCGATAAAACGTATGGATATCCCCGCGGGGAAAAATATTCTTGAGCTTTACACGGAGGCTGGAGTCAAAGAAATTTCTTTTGATGAGGCACAAGCCTGTATCCGTGAGGCATGCCGCTACTGCATAGACAGCACGGCGGAATATGCCGATGTTTCGGTAGGCGCCGCACGCTTTAGCGGTAATGCAGAAGAGCAGCGCCGTTGGAATCAGTTGATTGTGCGGACTCAGAAGGGAAGGTATCTTATTGAACTTGCCGTAAAACGCGGCGTGTTGGAAATCCGCGAAGCTCCGGCGGAGAGTTTACAGGAATTGAAAAAAGCAGCTGCGGAAAAAAAGAAGGCGGCGCTGAAAAATATTATGCGTAAAAGCGGCTCGGCAAAAAATCTTTTGTATCTGGATCGCCGCGACGCCGTGGTGCAGGCCATACTGGAGCAAAGCAGGTAAAAGCATGTCCAAATTACTTAGTCCGGCCAAAACGGAAGTTCTATTTATGGGCAACGAAGCCATCGCGCGAGGCGCGCTCGAGGCTGGGCTTTCTGTGGCCGCTGGCTACCCGGGAACTCCTTCATCAGAAGTTATTGAAAACCTAGCTTCAGTCGCCGGGCAAAGAAATCTTTATGTTGAATGGTCGACAAATGAGAAGGTAGCCGTGGAAGTGGCGGCGGCGGCTTCTTTTGCGGGTTTGCGTTCGATGTGCGTGATGAAACAAAACGGCGTCAATGTAGCCTCCGATTTTCTTTTGCATCTTACCGCTTCGGGAACGCGCGGCGGCATGGTGTTGGTCAGCTGTGAAGACCCGGGCGCTCTTTCCAGCGTCAACGAGGGGGAATCAAGATATTTTGCCCGGATGCTGGAAATCCCTCTATTGGAGCCGGCCAATTTCCAGGAAGCAAAAGATCTGACCAAATGGGCGTTTGAATTATCGGAAAAGATTCATAACATCGTCATGCTGCGGTCGGTGACGCGCATGTCGCATGCCAGCGGCAATGTTATTTGCGGCTCACTGACGGATAAATCCAGAGTGGCGCGCTTTGTTTATGACGGCCCCATAACTGACCCGCTAAGAGGTCCGGTCATCAGCACGCCTGTGGTCGCCAAACACAGGCTCCAACAGGAAAAATTAGAAAAGGCAAAAAAGCTTTTTGAAGAAAGTCCCTTCAATAAATACTTCGGCCCCAAAAAACCTCAACTTCTAATTATTACCAGCAGCGTGTGTTTCCTTTACAGTCAGGAAGCCGTAAGCTCGCTGGGTCTGCAAAAGCGCGCCGGAATATTAAAACTTGGCTGTACCTGGCCTCTGCCGGAAAGGCTTTTGAAGAAATATCTGCGCTTAACCGATAAAATTATGATTGTGGAAGAAGTCCTGCCGTTCATGGAAGAAAGCGTAAAAGTGCTGGCCGCGGGAATGCCCAAAGAAATAGGCCTTAAAACTTTCTATGGGAAAATTGATAAGACACTGCCCGCGGTGGGTGAATTGAACCCCGATATTATTTGTGCCGCTTTGTCGAAAGTTATGAAGGTTAAGTGTAAGTCAATACCCGCGGCTTACGTGAAAGGTCTGCAAAAAGCGGCAGCACTGATTCCTCCGCGGGACCAGACATTTTGTCCCGGCTGTCCGCACCGCGCTTCTTTTTGGAGCATTAATACCGCCCTCAAGCGCGATGGCCGTGAAGGTTTTGTTTGCGGCGATATCGGGTGTTACGCGATGGCGGCTCTTACGCCGGCCATCGGTTTTCATACTGTGCGCACTCTTCATTCCATGGGTTCGGGCACGGGTCTGGCCTGCGGCTTCGCCAAACTTGGCGCTTTTGGCTTTGATAAGCCGGTGCTTTCAGTTTGCGGCGATTCCACTTTTTATCACGCGGTTATTCCCGCCCTTATCAACGCCCAGCACAACAGGGCGGATATTACCTTTGTTGTGCTGGATAATGCCGGAACGGCCATGACGGGATTTCAGCCTCATCCGGGTTTAACAACAAGCGCTATGGGTGAAGCAGTTCCCGCGGTGGATATCGCCCAAATTTGCGCGGCCATCGGAGCAAAAGTCGCTATCAGCGATCCCTTTGATTTGGATGGAACAAGTAAACTTCTTAACTCTTTTATGGAGCAAAGCGGCTCCTTAAATGTTTTGATTTTACGTCAGATTTGCGCGCTGAGTCCCGAGAAAAAAGGAAAGAAAAAATTTGAAATGCGCGTGGATGAAGCATTGTGCTTGGGGGAAGATTGCGGCTGTAACCGGTTATGCACGAGAATCTTCCGCTGTCCCGCTTTAACCTGGGATAGAACAAAAAAGAAAGCGGTTGTAGACGAAGTCATTTGCGCCGGCTGTGGCGTCTGCTCTTCGATTTGCCCGCAAAAAGCGATTATGAAAACGGAGGTCATAAGTTAAATGAAACACTGCGTATCTAATGCCAAATTGCATTCCAAAGTATACCGCGGCGGCAAGGAAGAGGCGACCCTGCATGCGCCGGGCAGGCAGCAGTCGTATCGTGTCATACGGCGAGGAGCCGATAACGCCCCAGGCATACGCCGGGCTGGCGTTGCCAACAAAGGTAGACGAAGGAAGGTAGCTTGGTACAAAGAGCCGATGAACATTATCATCACCGGTGTCGGCGGGCAAGGCAATGTCATGGCTTCGCGCGTCCTGGCCGGCATGCTGGTAGACGCGGGTTACTTTGTCACCATTGGTGAAACCTTCGGCATGTCCCAGCGCGGCGGGTCGGTAATGAGCCATTTGCGCGTGTCGTCCCGCTGCGCCTTAAGCCCGCAAATTCCGCAGGGCAGAGCGGATATAATTGTCGCGCTGGAGCCGGTGGAAGCGATTAGGGTGCTATCGAAGTATGGTAATCCCGCTGTTACGGTTTTATCCAATTCCCGGGTGGTTTATCCCATCGGGGTAATAACAGGAGATTTTAACTATCCGTCGCTCGATAAAATAAAAGCGATTTTTGATAAATTAACGGTGCGCAATTGGCTGATCAATGCCACATCGGTCGCGGTAGAGATGGGCAATCCGGTTTTGAGCAATATCGTGATGATTGGTGCGCTGGCGAAAATGAACTTATTGCCGATTGACCGTCGTGCCTTTGAAAAAGAAATAACCAAAAATATGCCTGCGGATAAGCGCCGGATCAATTTCGCGGCTTTTGACGCCGGCGCTAAAATGGTTTAAGCTGTAATTGACGCGAACGGATTAGAGCATATATTAAAGATTCAACACAAAATGCGAGGTAAAAAAATGAAAAATATTTACTCGGCAATAAAAATAACCGATAATGTTTACTGGGTTGGCGCCATCGATTGGACAATCCGCGATTTCCACGGCTACACCACTCCCCACGGCAGTACCTATAATGCCTATCTTATAATGGCCGATCAAATCACTCTGATTGACACGGTAAAGGCGCCGTTTAAGGACGAAATGCTGGCGCGCATCAAATCCATTGTCGAGCCATCCCAAATAAAATATATCATTTCTAATCACTCCGAGATGGACCATTCCGGATGCCTGCCGGAAATCATCGATTTGATCAAACCGGAAAAAGTATTAGCTTCGGTAATCGGCGTGAAAACGCTGAAAGAATTGTTTCATGACCAGCATGAAATCATCCCGGTAAAAGACGGCGAAACTTTGAGCCTGGGCAATATGGAATTGGCATTCATGGAGACGCGCATGATTCACTGGCCGGATTCCATGTTCACCTATCTGGCCAAAGACGAGCTTTTGTTTTCACAGGACGCTTTCGGTATGCATCTGGCGACGCTGGAACGATTTGATGATGAAATCGACGCGGCAACTCTGGAGTTTGAAGCGGCCACATACTATGCCAATATTGTTTTGCCGTATTCGCCAATTGTGCTGAAAGCGCTGGATAAGGTGGCACAGACAGGTTGGACGTTTAAAGTTGTCGCTCCCGATCATGGGCCGGTATGGCGTAAAGATATCGGCCGGATTATCGAACTTTATAAAAAATGGGCTTCGCAAAAAACGACAAACAAAGCGGTTGTTATTTACGCGACGATGTGGCACTCCACCGAAAAGATGGCCAGTGCCATAAGTGAAGCTCTGGCCGAGGCCGGTGTGAAAGTTAAGCTTCTTTCGATGAACGAATTTCACCGCAGCGAAGCCGCATATGAAGTGCTCGATGCCGGGGCTTTGATTGTCGGTTCGTCAACACTAAACAACAATATTCTGCCGCAAATGGCGGATGTGATGACTTACCTGAAAGGTTTGAAACCGGCAAATCTCATCGGCGCGGCTTTCGGCTCTTTCGGCTGGAGCGGAGAATCCGTAAGGGATTTGGAAGCCATTCTCCGAGAGATGAAAGTGGAAATAGCAGCGCCATCAGTTTCCGTGAGAAATGTTCCCAACGAGGGCGCGATGCAGTTATGTCACGAGTTGGGTAAAACCATCGCGACTCAGCTGAAGCAGAAAGTTGATTCTAATTAATAGCGTATAAAAAAGATTGAGGAGGCAGAAATGAAAAAATATGTTTGCGGAGTTTGCGGTTATGTTTATGATCCGGCCAAAGGCGATCCGGATAATGGTGTTGCCCCCGGAACGGCATTTGAAAATTTACCCGCGGATTGGACCTGCCCTGTTTGCGGAGCGGCCAAGAGTGAATTCGCGCCGGAATAATAAATAAAACCGGAGCCATTTTTCATATTTTTCAAGTTGATATGGAGTAAATATATGGGCGATAAAATTCAGGAAGCTTTAAATCAGGCTTATATCGGCGAAGCAAAGGCCGCTTTGCGGCTCAAGGGTTACGCGCAAAAGGCTGAGGAGGAAGGCTATAAACAAATGGCCCGTCTTTTTCGCGTTATTTCTTTCTCGGAAGAAATTCATGGTGCAAGAGCCTTAAGAGTGCTTAGGGAAATCAAGGGCACGGAAGAAAATTTGGCCGCCAGTTTTGAATCGGAGAAAAAAGTTGCTGAAGTCGCTTATGATAAGTTTGTAAAACTAGCGGAAGAAGAAGGCAATAAAGAGGCTTTGTTGCAATTTAGTCAGAGCCGGGATGTGGAAGAAACACATGCCAAACTTTATAAACAGGCCATGTCGCACTTTATGGAAGAAAGGGAAACAACATACTACGTATGTAAGGTGTGCGGTTATGTTGCCGATGGCATTTTGCCCGATGAATGTCCCATCTGCGGCGCTAAAAAAGAACAATTTGTCGCTTTCGACAAATAGCTGTCCGGCAGTTTCTTAACGCTTGGCTGCGCTTTTAATTTATGAGGTGAAAAGATGAAGATTAGTCGAGGGATAGTGGTGGCGTTGTCGATTTTTTGTTTTTTATCGCCTGGAATCGCTCTGAGTCA
>MGQN01000007.1:17876-31814 GCA_001797845.1 Deltaproteobacteria bacterium RBG_16_44_11
TGCAGGGCTGCTATACATTCCTGATTATCGTGGCTCCAACGAAAGCAGATTTTATGTTCTGCCTTACCCTTACGTCGTTTACCGCGGCGACATTCTAAAAGTGGATAAACAGAAAATTTCCGGACAAGTGTTCAAAACCGACAGGGTTTTGCTGGATATCAGCTTTTACGGTTCTGTTCCGGTGGATAGCGATAAGAACTCTGCCCGCGCAGGAATGGAGGATCTGGATCCTACCTTTGAGATAGGACCCGCGCTTGAGTTTACACTGCTGGAAAATCGCGAAAGTCAATACAGCTTGAAATTCTCTTTACCCGTGCGCGCTGTTTTTTCCACGGATTTTTCATCCGTCACCTACGAAGGATGGGTTGTGAGCCCCCGCCTCAATTTCGAAAAAAGCGATATTATTCCTCAGACCGGTTTACATTTAGGAATTTCCGCAGGACCGCTGTTTGCCGATAGCGGCTATCACGATTATTACTACACGGTGGAACCTGGTTACGCCACGGCGTGGCGTCCCGCCTATGACGCGGACGGAGGGTATAGCGGTTCAACGCTCACCATCGGTCTGAGTAAATCTTATAAACAACTTAAATTTAACGCCTTTGTCAGCGCCGATTTTCTTGATGGGGCGGTATTTGATGATAGCCCGCTTGTCAAAACCAGAACCTCTATTATGAGCGGCGTCAGTGTGTCCTGGATTTTCTTCAAATCGGCAAAAACAGTGGCTGCCGATTAGTACAAAGCGAATAATTAATTACAGATTGATCGAAGTCATAAGGAGTAACGATGATATTAGTAATAACACGCTGGCTGATAATAACCGTGGCGATTCTGCTGGCCTCGTGGTTTGTGTCGGGCATCAGAATCGATTCCCTTTTGACAGCGATTATTGCCGCCGGTATTTTAGGCTTGATCAATGTTTTTATTAAGCCGGTATTAATTATTCTTACCCTGCCTTTGAGCATCATAACGCTGGGAGTTTTTACTTTTTTTATTAACGCGTTATTACTGCAGCTGGTTGCTTATATGATACCGGGTTTTGAAGTTGAAGGTTTTCTGGCGGCGTTTTTAGGAGCGTTGATTATTAGCGTGGTCAGCTGGCTTGCCAATCATTTTATTGTCAATCATAATATCGACAGACCGCAAAAGAATGATGTTATTGATATGGAAAAAGGAGACGACGGCAAATGGCGCTAGCCGTAGAGCTCAACTTGACTCCGGCGATGAAACAGTATGTGGAAATCAAGGGGAAATATCCTGACTGCATTTTGCTTTACCGCATGGGCGATTTTTATGAGATGTTTTTTGAAGACGCCGAAGTGGCCGCTCCCGTTTTAGAAATCACACTGACCTCACGCAATAAAGGAAAAGAAGACAGCGTGCCGCTTTGCGGATTTCCGTACCACGCGGCTTCCGCCTATATCGCCAAACTGGTGGAAAAAGGCTTTAAGGTGGCGATATGCGAACAGGTGGAAGATCCCAAAAAAGCGAAAGGAATAGTTAAAAGAGAAGTTATTCGGGTGATTACCCCCGGGCTTGTATTGGATGAGGAAAATCTTGCCGCCGGCGAAAATAATTATCTGGCCTGTCTCTCAGCTGAAAAAAATAACTTGGGGCTTGCTTTTCTGGATATTTCCACAGGCGAGTTTCAAGTAAGCGAATTTTCCGATCGCGACTCATTCCTGCTGGCCATTTCCGGGTTGGAGTTTAAAGAATTAATTTTGCCTGGTTCGTTTCCCGACAAGATACTAATTAAGACGCTGGAAGCGCAAGTGCCTGTGGGTACGATGGATTACCTGCCTGACGA
Source organism: Deltaproteobacteria bacterium RBG_16_44_11 (assembly GCA_001797845.1). Lineage (GTDB taxonomy): Bacteria > Desulfobacterota > Syntrophia > Syntrophales > Smithellaceae > UBA4810. The sequence goes on from MGQN01000007.1 coordinate 19,684, forward strand.
ATATTTTCAGGCAGATGTTGCTTCCTCTCTTTTGAGCGAAAATTTTTCCGCCGAAATTCTGGATATGGCAAAGATAAGGGAAAGACCGGCGGCCCTGATAGCCGCCGGAGCGATTTTGCGTTATGTGGACCAAACGCAAAAAATTCGCCCCCAGCATATAAACGAAATTAAATGGTACTGTCCGGAAAATTATCTCATTCTGGATGACGCGGCACGGCGCAACCTGGAGATATTTGCGACAATTCAAGATAATTCTAAGGCGGGATCACTATTTTCTCTCATTAATGAAACGCTGACGCCGATGGGCGCGCGTCGTTTGAGGTGGTGGTTAAATTATCCATTAGTGAATGTAGAGAAAATTCGGGCAAGACTTGGCGCTGTTGCTGAAATAAAAGAAAATTATATTTCGCGTTCAAATATTCGCAAAGCGTTATCCGGAATTTATGATTTGGAAAGACTCTCCGGCCGGGTGGCCCTGCGCGTGGCCAACCCCCGTGATTTGATCGCGCTCAAAGTTTCTCTCGCGGTTATTCCCGAACTCAAAGCCATGCTGCGCGATTTTACGTCTCCGGTAATGAGCGATCTTTGCGCGAGGCTTTCGGAAATGTCCGCTGTTGTGAATTTGATTTCCCGGGCGATTGCGGACGATCCGCCGCAAAAAACACAGGAAGGCGGTTTTATCGCTGCTGGTTACGATGAAGAACTCGATCGGCTTAGATCGATCAGCCGCGACGGTAAAAAATGGATCGCGGCAATGGAAAAAAAAGAGCGGGAAAAGACCGGCATCAACACCCTGAAAGTCGGGTTCAACAATGTTTTCGGTTACTACATTGAAGTGACCAAAGCAAACACTCATTTGGTTCCGGATTCGTACGTGAGAAAACAGACACTGGTTAACGCCGAGCGATATATTAATCAGGAATTGAAAGAATTCGAACAAACCGTTTTGAACGCGGAAGAGAAAATCAATGAAAGAGAGCAAGAGCTGTTTTTCTCTCTGCGCGAGGAACTCGGCGGTTATATATCAGGCATTCAAAAAAATTCATTTCTTGTCGCCGAACTCGACGCGCTGGCGGCTTTGGCCGAGGTTGCTGAAAAAAATCGTTATATCTGTCCTGAAATCAATGGCGAAGATACCATTGAAATCAAAGATGGGCGCCATCCCGTGGTTGAAGCGGCACTGAAGAAAGAAGGTTTTGTGCCGAACGATTGCCTGCTTGATTTGCAGAGTAACCGCCTGTTGATTATTACCGGCCCCAATATGGCGGGTAAATCAACATACATCAGGCAGATAGCTTTGATTGTTCTTTTGGCGCAAATGGGCAGTTTTGTTCCGGCCGCTTATGCCAAAATCGGTGTTGTCGATAAAATATTCACGCGAATAGGCGCATCCGATAGCTTAATCAAAGGCCAAAGTACCTTTATGGTCGAGATGACCGAAACGGCCCAAATTTTGAAAAATGCTACTTCCCGTTCGCTGGTCATTATCGATGAAGTGGGTCGGGGAACTTCCACCTTTGATGGACTGAGCATTGCCTGGGCAGTGGCCGAATATATCCATGACTTACAGCAAGGGAAAGGTGTTCGCGCGATGTTTGCCACTCATTACCATCAATTGACGGATTTGGTCGCGACAAAAGAGGGCGTGAAAAATTTTAATATTGCGGTGAAGGAATGGGGCGAAAAAATAATTTTTCTGCGCAAGATTATGGAAGGGGGCACCAGCCGTAGTTACGGTATCGAAGTAGCGCGCATTGCCGGCGTGCCGCAGGAAGTAATCAAGCGCGCCAAAGAAATATTGCGTAATCTGGAAAAAGGAGAATTTGACGAAATCGGTATGCCCCGTATTGCCCGCGGCATAAACAACGGTAAACCCGCCAATCCGCAACTGAATTTGTTTGTCGAAAAAGAAGATGAAATTATCGCCGAGCTTAGGAATATCGATATTTCCTCAATGTCGCCACTGGAGGCGCTCAATAAATTAAGCGAGATGAAAAATAAGATAACAGATTAAGATATCCATCCCTTTACTTCTCTTTATTAATGTTGAGTAATTTTGGACTCAGGTTTTCAGCCCAATCATTGATTTTCTGCCAATCGCGCAAATCGTCTTCCGGTGTGCCGATGATATATTTAATGATGATTGTTTCAATAAAGCTTAACTTGGAGTAATCCAATTTTCCGGCAAAAATACCCGCGTCCACAGGTACGACCTCGGCACGCAAAGGATCAATATAGGAATCGGCGGTTTTGCGGTTTTTTTCGGTGTCTTCCCTTGCAATCATGCAAACGATAAAATAGGCGGTGGGTATTTTACCTAATTCATCTTTATAGGTTTTAACAAAAGCTGTTAGTTCCGGCAAAATAGCGCCTCGCCGGATGGCGCTTCCCAGGACAACAGCCTGATAGCCGTTTAAAGTCTGAACATTTTTCAGAGGTTTTACATCCACCCCAGCCCCTTTTTGTGCGAGTTTCTTTCCGATAGCATCGGCAACCTCTGCCGTAGAACCGGCGCGAGTGGCATAAGCAACAAGTATTCTGGGAGATACGGATTTATCTTCGCCATATCTGTTTTCGGGAAGTTCAATTTCTGAAGACGCAAAACCATTGTAAGCGCTTAGTAAAATCAGCAGTAGAATAATAAGGGGCAGAAATAGCAATAAGGTCATGGAACAACTTTGTCCACTGTCGTGATGGTGATTATAAATTTTTTGAAAAGTTTGTTTCATGAAAAGGGATTATAAACTATTTTCGATTAAATGTAAAAAAAAGAGCAAATGCTTTTTTTTGGCACTAAAAAACAACCACGGAAATTATTACGCCGGCAAGAATAATCCAGGGTAGTTTCATATTGAAAACCAAAGCCATAAAAGTGACGATTGCAAATAGTATTCGGGGAATATCCCATGTAATATTTAGTGCAAAATGGATTACAACTGACAGAAGCATCCCGACAAAAGAATAAAGGATGCCCCTGATGGCTCTGTTAAAATACCGGGAACGTTGAAGCCTTGCAAAATAAGGTTCTAGCGCGATTACCAGAATAAATGAGGGCAAGAATATAAAAATCGTAGCGATTAGCGCACCAGAATATCCATGTAACAGGTAGCCAATAAAAGTCGCCGTGATAACAATTGGCCCTGGCGTAATCTGCCCAAGGGCAATCCCATCCAGAAAAGTTAGGCTATCGAGCCAACCGCGAACATGAACGATCTCGTTGAGCATAATGGGAAGGGCAGAAAAACCACCACCAAAAGCGAATAAATCAATGCGGGACATAAGGAAACCAAGGTCGAATAATGGTCTGCGGAAAATGAAGAGCACGGCTAAGGCAATGGCGGCAAAAAGAAGGATAAATAAAAATGATTTTTGAGAACTATGATTCTCTGGGACAATTGCTTGAATAGCAGGGCTATTCTCTTTGCTATGTAAGCCCATCCCGCATATCGCGGCCGCTATAATGACCAAAACAGGATTTACGCTAAGACCAAACATTACTGCCGCCATCAGCGTAATAAATATTCCCCTCCAATCCTTTAACCAAATTTTGCCGAATGTAAAGGCGGCATTTGCCACAATAGCTGTGACTATAACCTGAAGGCCTTTGAACGCTGATATCATGGGCGGTAACGAATGGCCTTTTACATATATCGCGGAAAGTGCGATCATGATTAGAAATGCAGGAAGGCCAAAGCCGATGAAGCTTGCACCGGCGCCGAATACACTCCTTGTTTTGAAACCGACATAGGCGGCGGTTTGCATTGCCGTTGCCCCCGGAATCATCTGGCATAGAGCAACTCCATCACGAAAAGTTGTTTCGTCGAGCCATTGCTTTTGCTCTACGGCCATTTTGCGAATATAGACAATCATGGCCGGGCCGCCAAAAGCTGTCCAACCCAGTTTGAAAAAGGAGAAAAAAAGTTCTTTAATTGATGGGGTACTATTCAAAGCAGTTTACCATCGTTTCTCCGGCAGCATTTCAGTTTCGTAATCGTTAGTAACATCTATAGCTTACGAAGAATGTCGGCCGGTTTCATTTTAGACATTCGTCTGCCCATAAAATAACTTGCCAGTCCTCCCGCAAAAAAAGACAGGGCCAGAGCCGCCGCGGTCAAAACCGCGGAGAAGCTGACAGGCAAGTGAATTGTCTTAGCTGAAGTTTCGGCCATTTTGGCAAAGGCCGGTGTGAGATTGAGTTCCCAGGGCGTGGCTATGGGAATGGAAAGATAGCCCAGAAGATAAGCAATCAGGTATCCTGCCACAATTCCGGCAAAGCCTCCCATGATAGATTGCAGAAATGTTTCTCCTATCAGTTGTTTTTGCACATCGGAGTTGGTCCAGCCCATGGCCTTTAAAATGCCTATTTCACGGGAGCGTTCCACAAGATTTCCGATCATGGTTTTGATAATCAGAAAAATAGCTCCGGCTAAGGCAACTAAAGATACTACTAAGGAAAACTGACCGGAAATTTGTGACATGCCGCCCATGAGCTCAAGGAAAGAGTCAGAACTGGTAATCGTCACGCCAGGAAGTATTTTGGCGATTTCTGTTTTGATTTTATCAATCTGTGCCGGATCTTTCATATGGAGATAGGCAATGTTTATGTCTCTGGTGCTCCCCACCAACAATGATTGCGCATCCGCCAGAGCCAGATAGATATTGGCTGATGCAACCTGTGATCCTTCCTTAATTTCCAGGAGGCCAACCACAGTAAAAGATTGTCCACTGATTCTATAGGTGTCTCCCAATTTGATTTGATGAAATTTGGCAAAATGTTTTTCGAGAACAGCTTCACCTGTTTTTTCCGGGAAACGTCCCTGCGCCAGCCAATCTTTAACTTTAATCGGCCCCAGGCTGGGCGCAGTCAGATCTACGCCCATTATCGTTTTAAAGCCGCCTTGATCAAATTCCCAGAGAAGCAGTGAAGTAGCCATAGTGTCTATGCCGGAAATGGTTTTGAGATTTTCCATGTCTTGTGAAGAAAGAATTTGATTGGAAAAAGGCAAGCGGATACCGCGCATAGATGCTGGCGGCTGTACCGCATCCAAAGATCGTTTCTCTGCTCGCTGCACAACTATATCCGCTCCGATGTTTTTGAAAGGTAAACTTATTGCATTCTGATAGGCGGCAGACACCGCATTAATGGAAACGAACAGTGCAATTCCTACGGCAATACCTAAAACATTTACCAATGTCCGGTGGCGATGATGTCTAATTTCCTTCCAGATATAGCGATAATTCATGTATCCCTCATTTTTTCTGCGTTGCTGAATTCAGAGCATTACGTAAATCATCCATAGTCCATTTACCCTGAAAAAAAACAGGCCCTGTGCCTGTTGGGAAACCGCTGAACGTAATTTCTTTTCCTTTTACTAAAACATTGTTTTTTCCATCTATCCAGATCATCAGGGGAACATGTTGAGTTATTCCCTTCTTTCTCTTAACCCTTTCGCCCTCCGGGCTTTCAAAATCATAGCGGGAAACTGTGATTTTATCTTTATATTGAGTGCAGATTTTGTCAATGTCTTTCAGCGTAGACTGAAGCGGTCCGTGATTCAAATAGAGTATTTCCACAGAAACTTTTTGCTCGCCTGTTGCGGCAAGGCTGAAAATCATAAGCAAAAACACGACAAAGAAAAAAACGACCTTTTTCATGCGATTACCTCCCCATCCTTCATCCGGATAACTCGGTCAGCTGACGCGGCCAGTTCCTCGGCATGCGTAACCATCAACATAGTCATCCCCTTTTTCTTATGCAACTCGTTTAATATAGCCATGATGGCCTCACCTGTGACGGAATCAAGATTGCCTGTAGGTTCATCCGCAAACACAATCTTAGGATTATTGATCAAAGCGCGGGCAATAGCCACTCGCTGTTTTTCCCCGCCGGAGAGCGCCCCGGGCAGATGCTCAATTCGATGTCCCATTTCCATCTGGTTTAAGAGATCATGAGCCCTCCGGCTGCGCTGCTCACCAGTCATTTTTATGGGAAAAAGCGGCAATGCTACATTTTCCCATGCCGAAAGTGTAGGGATCAGATTAAATGATTGAAAGATAAATCCGACATGATCCCGCCGAAATAATGCCAGTTCATCTTCCGAGGCGCCGGTAATGTCTTTATTATTGAGAATCACCTTCCCTTTAGTAGGCTTCTCCAATCCTGATAGCAAGGACAGCAATGTTGTCTTTCCGCAGCCGGATTTTCCGACGAGCGAAACGAATTCGCCTTCCTTAACTGTCAGAGATACGTCTTTAACGACCTCCAAGTTGTCGAATCTTTTGGACAGGTTGGTGCCCATTAAAATATCCGCGTTATTCATGTCTTGAAACCTCCGAAGGTTTGATTTTGGAAATATGTCTGCCCAGTAATGCCCCCGTAAAACCTCCAACAAAGACGGAAAGCAGCAAGGCAAAAAAGGCGAGCGTCGCCGGGATATGAACGGGAAGCCGCAGTGTTTTGTATAGTTGTACTCCACCGCCGGGAAGAAAGTGCGGTGTGGGGCTCATCTCCCACGGGATGGGGATGTTAACGGTCATAAAACTCAGGCCGAAAGCAACAATAATAGCAATGAGGATTCCCAGGAGTCCCGCGGCAAAACATTGAAGAACAGACTCCATCAGAAATTGCATTGTTACATTTTGTTGGGTCCAGCCGACAGCTTTCATCACACCTATTTCCTTCGCCCGCTCGGAAACATTTCCGGCCATAGTTTTAAAGGCAATCAGGATAGCAATAAGCATAGCAATCAATGAGGCGGCCAATGTAAATTTGTCGGATAGAGCAAAGAGACTTCCCAGAAGCTTCAGAAATGATTCCGGTGTGGCGATTACAGCCTTTTCCCCCAGAATGCTTTTCATAGCTGCAGCTGCGGAAATGATTTGCTGTTGATCTGCCTTAATAAAAAGCAAGTTTACATCACCCGGGGCGAAGGGAGAAACTGACTGTAAAGGTTTAGATGATACGGCGATAGCCTGCGCGTCTTTCAACGGCAAATAAAGATTGGCTACGGCAATTTTTGGCGCACGTGACGCATCCACCAAACCCACAATCGGAAACAATCTTCCAGCCACAGATACAATATCGCCCAGCTTGATGCCGAATTGTCGCGCGTAGCCTATTTCCACCAACGCTTCCTGTTTTCCGTTTTCCAGAAACCGTCCTTCAGTCACAAAATTGCGAAGGATCGCTGGGCCTATGGGGTTATCTCTTTCAATTCCCAGAACAATCCATGCCCGGTTCAAATCGAAAACCCAAACCAAAACGGCTTGCCCTATTCCTGTTATTCCAGGAATTTTTTCTATTTTGCTGACTTCTTCCCGGCTGATGGTGATGGCGGAACAGGGAAATACTGCGCCGGTCAATTCCTCGGGAACATTACCAGCTCGCTGTACGGTAATATCAGCCCCGATTTCCTTCAGGGGTGCACGGGCAGCTTCACGGTAGGCCAGCGAAAGAGCATTGAGGATGATAAAAAGCGCAATGCCGATAGAGAGGCCGGCAACAGAAATGATTGTTCTTCTCCTCTGATAATAAAGTTCTTTCACAACGTAATGGAAGTTCATTTATTGTCTCCAAGAATATATCATTCCGACTATTTAAATTCACTGATTATTAAATAATAATTTGTTAAATTAAAAAAAACACAATACAGAAATGGGAGAGCGCTTGGCGCTCCCCCATCTTTTGAAAAGGGTGAAACAAGAGATGAAACTTAAATTAATAACACATTCCCGGACCAAAACCACCACCCGGACCTCTCATGCCACCGCGAGGGCCAAAACCCATGCCTCTTCCCCAACCGAAGCTCGTCAGTTTTTCTTGCTGTTCCGGAGTGAGTACTTTGCGAATTTCGAAACGCAATGCCGTAGATTTATCTTCCAGTTTATCACGTAATGTTCTCACTTCTTTTTGTGTGGCGAGAATTTTGTCTTTATCGGGATTCTCCTTCAGCCAAAACCTGCGCAGTTCCACCGATTTATCGAACATCTTTTCCCTGATTGGCCTGTTTTCCTTCTCGCTGGCTCTAACGAGAGCTTCAATTTTTGTTTTTTGTTCATCAGATAGATTTAATCTGTCGAAACCTGCCTCGCCGTAATGTCCACGGCCATCATAATTTCCATACCCCGGTCCGGGACCTCTGTCACCACGAGGACCGCCAAAGGCAAATGCTGATGCACTCAAGAGCAGGCCAAGCCCGACAACCATCAATACTAGTGTTAATTTTTTCATAATCAATCTCCTTACAAGTCATTTTTTTCTTAGTTTCACATGAATTCGTTATAGAGCAAGGCTTGTGCCACTACAGTTATTATTTTTTAAGTAATTGTAATTATATAATTAGTTGCAAAGATGAACAAATATCGTTTGAATTTATCAGAGGTTTGTGGATAATATGTATCCAACATAAGTATCCAGATGGATATAATTTACCCGGCAACTAATGGAGCACTGTGTATGGTTAATAAAATCAGAAAAAAGTTCCGCTTTGATATTTCCCTCTGGGTAGCTATCAGCGCCATCACTGTTTTAGCCGTGATTTCTGCCATGATGACTAAAGCGCATTTCCAACGGCAAGAACAACAGGCACAAGAACTTTTTGTAGAAAAAGGAGCGACACTAATCCGTTCTTTTGAGGCGGGACTGCGCGACGTAGAGGGTATGAAGGATTCCGCTTTTTATATGCAAAAATTGCTTGCGGCGACAGCGCAACAGCCCGATATTGATTATATAATTGTTACCGATGACCATGGCCGCATAATTGCGGATAGCGATCCCTCCATGGTTGCACAAAAATATGGGCTGGATCTGGATGCGGTAAATCTTGCCGCAAGTAAGGATATAAAGTGGCGTCAGGTTGCCAATCCGGGGGGTGCGGGAACTTTTGAGGTTTATCGGGGATTTTTTCCTTGGGAACTTTATGATCCGGATAAAATTTTACCCAAAAAAGAATCCAAAGAAATTAAAAACAAAATGATCGTATATGTTGGTTTTAACATGGCCAAAATTGAAAAGGCCATTGCAGAAGATACTCGAAACACGATTATCAGCGCATTGATACTATTATTAATCGGCTCTCTGGCGATTGTTTCTCTTTTTCTTGTTCAAGCCTACCGGCTGGCGCGTACGTCTCTTTCACGTATCACGATTTTTTCCGAGGCGCTGGTAAAAAACATGCCCATTGGTCTTATCTCTCTGGATGACGCGGGGGAAATCGTCAGTTGTAACGAAAAAGCTCAGGCTATTTTAAATGTATCCTGTGTTGACGCTTTGGGCAAAAAAGCGGTGGAGATTATACCTGCGCCTTTGGAAAAAATGCTGGAAGCAATTCCCGCGCAAGGCGGCATGCTGGAGCGCGATATTGAATTGATTTCTGCCGACGGCAAGGATCAAACATGGGCAGTACTTGCCGCGAATCTTACTGATGAAGAAATTCCCGCGGGGAAGATATTACTCATACGCGATGTATCATCAATCCGGCAATTGGAAAAAGAAGTGGCCCGAAGCCGTCACCTTAGTTCCATCAGTTCTCTGGCTGCGGGCGTTGCCCACGAAATAAGAAATCCGCTCAGTTCCATTAAGGGATTTGCCGTCTATTTGAAGGAAAGGTTATCGGCTGATGCCGAGGATAAAAAAACCGCGGATATCATCATTGAAGAAGTCGAAAGGCTCAACCGTGTCATCAGCCAGCTCATTGAATTTGCCCGTCCGCTGGAGTTGAAAAAAGAAAAAACGCTCTTTTCGGATTTGATTCAACACGCGATAAAATTAATTTCCGCTGAAGCACAGAAAAATAAAATTATCATTAAAACGGATATGAAAGACGCGCCGCTCGTTGAAGTTGATCCCGATAAAATCAAGCAAGTGCTTCTTAACATTTTTCTTAATTCCCTGGCCTCAATGAAAAAAGGCGGAAAACTGGAAATCACGCTCGCGCCGGAAAAAGAAAATTTGTGTGTGGTAATTTCCGATACCGGCATAGGAATAGAAAAAATGGAACTGCCGCGTATCTACGATCCCTATTTTACGTCAAAACCGGAGGGAACCGGCCTGGGGCTGGCGGTAGTGCAGAAAATAATGGAGGCGCACGGCGGCGAAATTTTGGTGGAAAGTGCGGCAGGCGTTGGCACAAAAGTATTTCTGCGCTTTCCGTTTTCCGGTGCCGATAAAAAGATGAGGGAAGAAGAATGAAAAGCGAACAATCAATTATGGTCGTAGATGATGATTTCGCGCATCGTTTGATGCTCAAAAAACTGCTGAGCGGATGGGGCTATGACGTTTACGAGGCTGATGACGGCTCGGTCGCTATGGAAAAAGTCCGCCAGGCATCTTTTGATTTGATTTTAATGGATATAAGGATGCTCAACATTTCGGGCATTGAAGCCCTCGAGCAGATTAAAATAATTAATCCGGCTATACCGGTAATTATTATGACAGCCTACGCTTCCGTGGAAACAGCGGTAAGCGCTCTGAAAAAAGGTGCTTATGATTATCTTACCAAACCGCTGGATTTTGATGAACTTAAAATTGCGATTGAACGTGCCACGGAGCATAACCGGTTAAAAAAGGAAAATGAATATTTAAAAGTAAGATTAGGCGAACAGTTCGACCGGCAAAATCTGATCGGTCATAGTCCCGCGATGGCAAAACTCCTGGAAACTGTCGCGCAGGCCGCGCCAACGGAGGCCACGATTTTGATTACCGGCGAATCGGGAACGGGAAAGGAAATGATCGCCAACGCGATTCATTACAACAGCACGCGGAAAGATGCGCCGTTCATCAAGATTAACTGCGCGGCGCTTACGGAAACACTGTTGGAGTCCGAACTGTTCGGTCATGAAAAAGGCGCCTTTACCGGCGCGGAACGAAAGCGGGAGGGAAAGTTCGTTCAGGCGCAAGGCGGCAGTCTGTTTCTGGATGAAGTAAGTGAAATGTCGAAGGCGATGCAGGTTAAGCTCTTGCGAGTATTGCAGGAAAGAGAATTAACCCGCGTGGGCGGCGCGGAAGTAATTAAAGTAAACGTGCGTGTTATCGCCGCTTCGAACAAGGATTTAAAAGAGGAAATAAGCAAAGGGAACTTTCGCGAAGATTTATTCTACCGGCTCAATGTTGTCGCTTTAAATATACCGCCACTTCGCGAAAGAAGAGAGGATATTCCGGTGCTGGTGCAGCATTTTCTGCAGTTGTTTGCTGAGCGGAATAACAAAAAAATAAAAGGATTCACACCGCAGGCGATGGAAAAGCTTTTGAATTACAGCTGGCCGGGAAACATCCGGGAGCTTATGAACGCGGTGGAAAGAGCTGTCGTTCTGGCGCACGCACAATACCTTGGTGACGAAGATATGGTGCTGATGATGGCGGATTATTCTTCTGCCGGTAAAAATAGTGCGGATAACTCGCCGATAAATTTGCCGCTGGACGAAGTCGAAAAAAGGAGCATTTTGGAAGCACTCGAATCTTGCGGTGGGAACAAGAGCGAAGCCGCCCGCCGTCTGGGAATCACCCGCAAAACACTGCGCGCAAAATTGGAAAAATACGAAAGAACAAATTGATTGAACAATGGGTAAATAAAAAATCCCGTCTCGTTGAGTTGGGATTTTTAAAGTGGTTTTAAAGAAAAAATTTTAGATATTGGTTGCCAGCCAATCCCCAATTTCGCTGGTGGTCATGCCCATCTTGCCGGCATCAAGACTTTTGAGCTTTCCACTCTCCAAAAGTTTTACTACTGCGGCCTCTATTTTTTGACTTGCCTTATCTTCTCCCAGTGTCTCCAGCATCATACCCCCGGCACAGATAGCCGCCAGAGGATTAATAATATTTTGCCCCGTATATTTCGGAGCGGAGCCGCCAATCGGTTCGAACATGGAAACGCCTTGAGGGTTGATGTTACCTCCCGCGGCGATGCCCATCCCGCCTTGAATCATCGCGCCCAGATCCGTAATGATGTCGCCGAACATGTTGTCGGTTACAATGACATCAAACCATTCAGGATTTTTTACCATCCACATGCAAGTTGCGTCCACGTGGGCATAATCTGTTTTGATGGTCGGATATTCTTTGGCCACTTCGTAAAATGTTCTCTCCCAGAGATCGAAGGCATAGGTTAAAACATTCGTCTTGCCGCAAAGAGTAA
>MGQN01000007.1:31831-39152 GCA_001797845.1 Deltaproteobacteria bacterium RBG_16_44_11
CGTTTTTGAGCGTATTTGAACGCATAGCGCAGACAACGTTCCACTCCTTTTCGGGTATTGATGGATTCCTGTATCGCGACTTCGTCGGGTGTGTCTTTTTTCAACACACCGCCCGCACCGGTATACAAGCCCTCTGTGTTTTCCCGGACGACAACAAAGTCAATGTCTTTTGGTCCTTTGTCTTTCAGCGGACAGGGAACATTGGGGTAAAGCTTTACCGGTCTCAGATTTATATATTGATCAAGCTCGAAGCGTAACCGCAAAAGCAAACCTTTTTCCAGAATACCCGGTTTTACATCCGGATGGCCGATAGCTCCAAGGTAGATGGCATCGAACTTTCGTAACTCAGCTAAAACGGAATCAGGCAGAATATCGGTTGTTTTTTTGTAACGTTCTCCACCCAGGTCATAATGGGTAAGTTCATATTTTATGGATTCAGCTGCGGCCACCGCTTTGAATACTTTCAGGCCTTCGTTGATAACTTCAGGCCCTGTTCCATCACCCGGTATCACCGCGATTTTATATGATTTACGAGAACTCACAATAACCTCCTGTCTTATAATTTACGCCGCAGACTTTCCTATCTACTCAATTAAACGATATATAAAGTTAAACAAGTTGACTTTATTAGCTCAATGAACTTCTGAAGTCAACGGCAAAAGAGCGAACTACCGGAGTATTCCGGTTTCATATAAAAAATGATATCCCGGTGGCGGAAAAATGGGGAATTTTATTGAGGCGCAGGAGCAAATTTTAATTTGCTGCGTAACACTTTTTTTGGTAAAAATATCGAACATTTATATGGTGTTATTAATATTTATTGATAATGATATTGCCTTAAATATTTGCATGTAATCACAAAGAATGTTAGTTAATAAATAAGGGCGCTTTTCTCAATTGAGAATTCTTAAATAGCGCTCGCTATTACGAATCTGTTCTTAAAAACTTGGGGGAGAAAATGGGGGAAGGTATCAACGATTACACAAAAAATATGGTGGATTTGAGGCGGCACATGTGGATGGCTGGTGTAGAGGAGGAATTGCGCCGGCTTATTTGGCAAATTGCTGTGGTCGGTAAATATATATCCGCCAAAATACATGAAGCCAACAGAAAGCTGGCCGGTATTAAAAATATTTACGGCGATGATCAGCTTTCGCTGGATTGTGCCGCGGATGATATTTTGAGAAGTCAACTGCAATTTTCCGGATTCGTGCGCGAATACGCATCCGAAGAGCTGGAAGACATAGTCAAGATCGGTTCCGGTAAAGAAAAATACATCGTCACCGCCGATCCGCTTGACGGTTCATCGCTGGTGGAGACCAACCTGGCTATCGGCACGATTATCGGCATCCATAAAGAATCCATTTTAGATACAGGCAGAAATACGATGGTGGCGGCGCTCTATATTACCTATGGACCACTCATCACCATGATTTATTCGGCGGGTAAGGGCGCGCATGAATTTGTGCTCAACCGTGAAGGCGAGTATGTTCTGGCGCAGGAAAATATTAAGCTGAAAGAAAAAGGCTCAATATTTTCGCCCGGCGGATTGCGCCGTGATTGGATACCGGCGCATCTTAAGTTTATCGAACAACTGGAAAAAGACGGTTACAAACTTCGTTACAGCGGCGGGTTTGTTCCCGACATTAATCAGGTGTTGATAAAAAAGGGCGGCTTGTTTACCTATCCTGCCCTGCAAAAATCTCCGCAGGGAAAATTGCGGCTCTTGTTTGAATTACAGCCCATGGCTTTTATTATGGAGCAGGCCGGGGGACTCGCCACCGACGGCAAGGAAGATATTCTTTCTTTGAAAGTGGAAAATGTGAATAAATGTTCGCCGGTTTATATCGGCTCTCCGACAGAAGTGCGGATGGCAAAGCAATTCTTAAATTGATATAGATATAATATATAAAAGGAGCACTTATGATTTTCGAAAACAAAGACCAGTTAAAAGAAAAGTGTGCGCCGATAATAAAATTGGATGGCCGCGACGTTCAAATTTTAGATGAAGCAAAACTCAAAAAAGAGCTTATTGACGATTTGATTTATACTGAAGTGTTTAGTCCCGATAAGGCGACACAGGAAGCCGCCTGCTGGATTATCCGCCGCGCGGCAAATGCCTTGGGGATTGTGTCCGCTTCTATTCAATCACTATATGAAGCGATGGGGCGCTCCGAAGTAAAAGGATTCACCGTTCCTGCTATTAATATCCGGGCGCTGACCTATGATGTCGCCCAGGCTGTTTTTCGCGCCGCCATCAAAGCAAAAGCGGGTCCGGTTATTTTCGAGATTGCCCGATCCGAAATTGATTATACCCTGCAAAAGCCGATGGAATATGCCTGCGCCATCAAGGCCGCCGCTATTAAAACCGGCTATCGCGGGCTGATTTTTCTGCAAGGCGATCATTTCCAGATTAACGCGAAGAAATTTGCCGCCGATGCCGCCAAAGAAACGCAAACAGTAAAAAATTTAATTTGGGAGGCGATTGACGCCGGTTTTTATAATATTGATATTGATACCTCTACGCTGGTTGATTTGACCAAAGCGACAATTAAGGAACAGCAAAAGACAAATTATGTGCTGGCGGCGGAACTTACTACAATGATCCGCGATTTGGAACCGGAAGGGATTACTATTTCCGTGGGCGGCGAAATCGGTGAGGTTGGCGGGAAAAACAGCACGGTCGAAGAGCTGCAAGCATTTATGGAAGGTTATCTGGAAGAACTTAAAAAGGACGGTGCGTCGCTTACGGGAATAAGTAAAATAAGCGTCCAGACGGGAACAACGCACGGCGGAATCCCGCTGACTGACGGCAGCGTGGCTAAAGTTAAAATTGATTTTGACGTGTTGGGGAAGTTATCTCAATTAGCACGCTCGCAATATGGTCTGGCCGGAGCTGTTCAGCATGGCGCCTCCACCCTGCCGGATGAAGCATTTGACAAATTTCCGGCAGTGGGCACGGCGGAAATCCATCTGGCTACCGGCTTTCAAAATATGATTTACGATAGTAAAAGTTTTCCTGGCGACCTGCGTGAAAAAATCTACAAATACATAAAAACCAACTTAAAAGATGAGTGGAAAGAAAAAGATACCGAAGAGCAATTCATCTATAAAACTCGCAAAAAGGCCTGTGGCCCCTTCAAATTGGAGTTGTGGCACCTGCCCGAAAAAACCCGCGAAAAGTTGTGTGCCGAGCTGGAAAAACAGTTTTCTTTTTTATTCGAAAAGCTGAAAGTTACAGGTAAGCAGAGTATTGTTAAGAAATATATTAAGCCGGTCGATGTGCATTTAGAGATGCCCGCGGCTTTTAAAAGTTAAAATTAAAAGGCCCCTATCGTCATTCCGGCGAAGAGACTGTGTCACAATCCTCATTTGTCATTGCGAGTCCGCCGCGGCAAAGCCTGCCCCGGACACCGATCCGGGGTGGCAATCCTATCTTGTCATTGCCCGGCTCGACCGGGCAATCCAGAGATAGAGAACGGACAGCCTGCCCGGCAGGGTACCTCAGCGAATAACCTAATACCCTACAGGGTACACGAGGTCACGCGTGAGACAGTGTCACAATCCACATTTATGTCATTTCGAAGCGAAGCGAGAAATCCTTGTCCCGAAACGCAGTGAAGGATATTCAAGATTCCTCATCCGCCACGGCGGATTCGGAATGACTTTTTTTCTAGTTATAACACAGTCTCAATTCTCGGTCCGCCAACTGACTATATAATCGAGCAACTTTTCTTTTGGAGCGTTCGGATCAACTTGCCATTTCCCCATCACGCCCTGGTCCCGCGCTGTTATTTCAAAATGGCTCATCGCGATACCCAGGTCAATATCCTGCAAATGGACTATTCCCAGCATTTTATATTGGAGCGATCGTTCAAGGAAAAAATGAAATGTATTTTTCGCCGTATCAAGTAAAACGCGCCACGGTTGTTTGTTGGACGCCGAAGGCGCCAGACGCAGATTCTCCAGTGCGTCACAATATTTTCCGGCCTGTGCTTGAGTCAAAGGTGTAGCAAAATCATTGGCAAAAAAAAGTTCCGGCCAGGGCTTTCTGTGATCGGACCCGGCAAAGCGACGCATAATTTTTTCCGTCAGCGATTTTGTTTCGGCCGGATAACCTATAGGACTTACCGTGGGCAATATTTCACCCTCACGCAGGCCCGCTGCTTGGGCAAAGCTGCTGGCCTGAAAAGTTCCGCCTAGCCAGCATGTTCCCAAGCCCAGCGCGGTCGCCTTAAGAATTAATATTTCCTTGCAGTAGCCTAAATCTTCCATGGCGAGGGGTGTGTTATTAATAGTGCCTATCAGAAAATAGCGGGCGTTTTTAATAACGCCGTATGTGCCCAGCTTTTTCCATTCCTGCGGCGTTAAATTGTCCATATGGATTAATTTAAATGTCGGTTGATTGCCGAAGGGCCCTTTTTGGGCGGCGCTGATGTAGCCGGAGAGTTCAGCCAGCACTTTATCTTCGAGGGATCTGTCCGCATAAGTTCTGCACGATATTCTTTTTTTGATGAATTCACTCAACGCCTTCATAAATTCTCCCTTAAAATTGTTGTTGGCAAAATAATTTTGTCAGAGTAATATCATTATACATCAAAGATAATAATTGTAAATATCGCCGAATCTTTGAGGGAGATACTTATGAAAATCGTTACAGCTGATCAAATGCGCTTTATGGATCGCCATTGCCTTGAAAAACTGGGCATTGCTGAAGAAATACTTATGGAGAATGCCGCTCTGGCTTCCGTGGCTCTATTACAGCGCGTAATCGGCATTCGCGATAAAAAATTTGTCGTTTTTTGCGGTACGGGCAATAACGGCGGCGATGGCATGGCTGTGGCGCGCCTTATTCATTCCGGCGGCGGAAAAATAAAAGTATTTTTGCTGGGCGATAAAAATAAATTTCGCGGTGCTGCCCAAATCAATATGGCGATAATCGATAAACTGCCCATTGAAGTCTTGAAACTGGAAAATACGGCGGCGGCAAAAAAAGATGTAGCGCATTGCGACATGATTATTGACGCGATTTTTGGTACAGGGCTTGACCGCGATGTTGCGGGATTAGCCGCGGATGTAATTGCACTCATTAATAATAGCAGCAGGAAAAGCAAAAAGAAAGTTCTGTCTTTGGATATACCCTCTGGTGTTAATGGCAATACGGGCGAAGTTATGGACACAGCGGTAAAGGCCGACTTCACGGTGACTTTTGGTCTGCCCAAAATCGGTAACATGCTTTATCCGGGCTATGAGCTTTGCGGCCAAATTTTTGTCAGCCACATTTCCTTTCCGCCATCCCTTACTCAAAGTAACGATCTCCAAATTGCCACCAATGATTATGTGGCCTTACCCAAAAGGCAGGCTCAGGCGCACAAGGGTTCGGTAGGCGATGTCCTTTTCATTGCCGGTGCCGCCAATTATTATGGAGCTCCTTATTTTGCGTCTATGTCCTTTATGAAGGCAGGGGGCGGTTATGCCAGGCTTGCCGCGCCTAAGTCAATGATCGGCAAGCTGGCAGTGAAGGGGAGAGAAATTGTCTATCTGCCGCAGGAAGAAACTACGGCGGGAAGCATTGCCATGAAGTGCAAAAATAAATTGCTGGAAGCATCAGCAAAAGTAGATATGGTGGTCATCGGCCCCGGCCTTTCGTTACAAGAGGAAACGGTGAAACTTGTCAAAGAACTGGTAGAGGCAATCAAAGTACCGCTCCTCATTGACGGTGATGGGCTTACGGCAATTGCGGAAAATCCGGAAATATTACAAAGCCGAAAAGCGGCAACAATTCTGACACCGCACCTGGGTGAAATGGCAAGGCTTTCAGGAAAACCAGCTGCGGAAATCAATGTCAATAAAATAACAGTTTTGCAGGAGACAACAAAAAAACTAAACAGCACGATTGTTTTAAAAGGCGCGCATTCTTTGATTGGATACACCAACGGCAATGTTTATGTAAATTTAAGCGGCAACGCCGGAATGGCAACAGCCGGTTCCGGTGATGTGCTCACCGGTTGCATTGCGGCGATGTATGGATTGGGATTAAAGCCTGAGGAAGCGACACGCAAGGCAGTATTTCTGCACGGCTATGCCGGAGATCTGGCCGCGGCAAAAAAAGGCGAAGACGGCATGACAGCAAAGGATATTATGGAATTTCTGCCGCTAGCCCTCAAAAATGATCGCGCCGGTATGGTTGAAGCCGAGTATTTCGCGCCGGCAGTTATTATGTAAGATAATTCCCTGGATAATTGCCGGAGTAATAATTGACATATGAGACAGGTTGTTTTATAAATTTAAATGAAGAGTCTTTATCTGTTTTTAAAGGAATTTTGATGATAAAAAATGGTCGTCTCTTAAAAGATTTTGAGGATTCATTTGCTCGTCAGGAAGGCCGGATTCCATCGCAAAAAGCGTTCAATATATTTTCCGCTATGTGGCAGGAGGCAATAATCCTGGGAGTAATACCTTTTAAAGAACCGCTGGCGGGGATAGAAGTCGATATAAACTTGGCAAGGATTCTCAATTCATGTTCGAAAAAATCATTTCTTCCATAAGCGTGGAACTCGAGCGCCGCAACATCCCTTATATGCTTATCGGGGGGCAGGCTGTTTTGCTTTATGGCGAACCACGCCTAACCCGTGACATTGACATAACGCTTGGCGCCGATGTCGACAAACTAGAAAGCATGATTTCTCTTGCTGGTGATCTCAAGCTAAAAATACTACCGGACAATATAGAAACATTTGTGCGTGAGACAATGGTTTTGCCGGTCATTAATGAAGAAACGGGGATCAGAATCGATTTTATTTTTTCTTTTTCGCCTTATGAACAGCAGGCAATAGCGAAGGCAAGAAAAGTTCGAATGCTTGATCGGGATGTATATTTTGCCGCGCCCGAAGATGTGGTTATTCATAAAATCGTTGCCGGAAGGCCGCGCGATATGGAAGACGTCCGGGGCATACTGCTCAAAATACCGGATATCGATATTGCTTATATCCGTAAATGGCTCAGGGATTTTTCTGACGCACCGGGTGAAGCTGAAATAATAAACAGATTAGAAAGTGTCATAAAATCATTGTAGTAAAAGCTGGTAACGAGTAACGCGGGAATAGCAATAGCTGGTTCGGGTGATGTGCTCACCGGCTGCATTGCGGCAATGCATGGGTTGGGATTAAAGCCTGAGGAAGCGACACGCAAGGCAGTATTTCTGCACGGCTATGCCGGAGATCTGGCCGCGACAAAAAAAGGCGAAGACGGCATTACCGCAAAAGATATTATGGAATTTCTACCGCAAGCCCTCACAAATGATCGCGCCGGTGAGGTAGAC
>MGQN01000007.1:39172-44134 GCA_001797845.1 Deltaproteobacteria bacterium RBG_16_44_11
GGTAATTTTATAGAAGCACAAAATGTTGCGACTCTAGGGAGTGAAAATAATGTTCATCTAGAATTAGCCTATGGACACAGAGAAAACTATACAAGCTTTGGCGGCCATCACCGATGAAGGGCTTTTCGAGCGCTTGGCGATGGCGGTCTTACGGGAAGCCGATCCGAAATACCGCTCACTCGCTCATCCGGGCGTGAATGCTGCTGGCAAAACAGTCAAGTCGCCAGTTGATGGAATCTGTTTCATTCCGGGAGCTGATCCCCGACATATGATAGCCGTCCATCACACGATCACCGTTCGCAATGATCTGGAAAAGAAATGGTTACACGATCCCTCCACAGTGAAGCCTCGCAAGGGATCGCATCCTACAGCGCCTGCCGGAGATCTCATCAAGACAGCAGCGTTGGTAGCAAAAGAGCGAACACGTACGCAGAATTTGCGTGCAACACTTGTTCTCACGACCAACGAAGAACCAGACGAAGCTCTGGTTCGCACCGTCGAGGCGGCGGGGCGTGATCACGGGCTGGAGATTGATCTATGGTCACGCTCTAGGCTGAGCCACTTCCTTGACAATCAAATCACTGGACAGTGGATCCGTAGCCAATATCTTGGTATTGAGCAAGAACTTCTCTCAGTCGAGTTGCTCCATGAGCTCTCCAATCGGAGCTTGGAGATTAACAGACCTCCTGACAATCCGAATGCCTGGATTACTCGGTCGCTCGACACCGAACTAACAACCAGTATTCATCGCGCTGTGACATTTCTAGTGGCGGGATCTGGCTTGGGGAAGTCAGTGGCCTGCTATCGCAAGATCGCGGCACATGTGGAAGGCGGCGGGTTCGGGCTTGTTCTGCAGCACGAGACAGTCGCCTCGGCAATCACACTCGAACAGGCTATCACGATGACCCTATGCCAGCTTCATCCGCCCTTGACGGCGCTAGGTACATCGACTTTGTCGCTCTGTTCGCCTGAGCAACCGCTGCTTCTGGTGGTCGAGGACATCAACCGCTCGGGGCAACCGCAGCGTTTGGCAGAGAAGCTCGCCGGTTGGAGTCCTAGGCCGATGAAAGAGGGTGAAGACACGCCGGCCCGCTGGCGACTCTTATGTCCTTTATGGCCTGAGGTACTTGCGTCTTTAGGTGACCAAGCCCGAAAGCGCATTGAGCCAATGATTATATTGGCTGGCGGCTTCACCGAGAGCGAAGGTCGTGATGCTGTTCTAGCACGGGCGCGAATGGATGGTCGCGAACTAAGCTTACTAAGTGCCGATGAGATTTCTAGTGCGCTCGGTCATGATCCGCTTCTCATTGCTTTACATGATCAGTGCACAGCACCTGATCCACACAAAATCATCCGTCAGTTCGTTGAAGGCTCTCTTTCACGCGTTGCGGCAGTGGCTAATGATCTCCCAGCCGCAGAGTACCGTAAGGTACTTCGTACACTTGCGGGAGAGATGCTCGCGAACCACCAAATCGAACTTAGATGGTGCGAGGTTAGTGGTTGGACGGGACTGAAGGACGAACCTTTACGCTTGCTTAGTCGTCTTGCACACCAAGGTGATTTGATTCGGCTCATGGGTACATCCGATGACCAAAGGCTCTTGTTCCGACATGATCGTGTTCGTGATTAGCTTCTCGCTGACGCTGCAGCCGAACTAGATCGCCTAGATCTCCTTGCAGAACAAGTGATAGCGGAACCCTATTTTGCAGAGGTAATGGGAACAGTCCTCGTCTGGGGACACTACAAACCAAACTTCCTCCAATGCGTTGCTACTTTGAATCCACTTGCTCTATTCCACGCGCTTCGCCTCTTCGGACAAGCCAGTGCACCACATTATAAATTCATTATTCAAGCGATCAATGATTGGTTAGACAATCCGGCAGCGCACGAGCCTTCCAATCTTCATCTGAGATGGGAAACGTTGGCAATGTTGGCCCAAACGAACTCATCCGAGGTTCCTGCATTGGTCCGTAAGTTCCACGATCAAACCATAAGCGGGCAACTAGCGCGACTTCGTAACGGGGACATCTCTGGTGGAATAGAGCTCTGCATCCACATGGAACCAGGCGTTGGAGCGCCATGGCGTGACATCCAAATCGAGCACGCAAAACTCTGTTATGGCCGCAATCTGACCAAGGCTTTAAACGACATCCTCAAGCGCTCAGATTTGAAAAACACCATCAGGATAGGTGCTTTGCGGCTGGCTGGCCACATCGCCGACCCAACTTTGGCATTGGCGATCGAAGCGTGCTGGGCCGCAGATGACACGCGCAACGACCATCTGGACGACTATCTCTGGGCTTTTAGTGAATGCTGCGGTGATGACCCGGCGCGCTACCTTGAACCAGTCTGTGATGCTTGGGCGATGCTTTCTGACCAATCTGACAAAAAAGGCTGTGCGTCACCGCGTGATAACCTCGCAGCTCACGAAATTCGCTGGGCGTTCCACAGATGGCCGCCACTTGCCGCGATAGACTATTTCGTTCAGCGCGGATCTCAAGACGACCTGAAGTGGCCTATCACTTTCATGCTCCATGGCATAGACCACCCTAAGGCAGTCGTGTTCGTGGTGCAAGAGCTTGCGGCGATTCAGCGGCGTCTTGAGGGAACTACGTCGTTTTCGCCGTTTGTCGCTTTGGCGCGAGACGACTGGCGCCGTGCACAGGAAACAACGGCCGTCCAATGTCAGAGACGTCTCGTAACCCCCTACTTGGGCTTTGGCGAGATGAGACAAACGACAAGCACCTGCGAGCCCAAGCCTTCTCATTTTGGGCGGCAACCCGCGAGTCTAATGACATAGAGGTGCTTTGTGCTACAAAGCCAATAGATGTACTTGCCGACAAAATACTCTGGGAACGGTTAAACCGTGGCGATCAAAGCGCAATCCCGGCAATGATCGAAAAGCTAGCCGCGGACGAACATGGCTACTGGTGGCAGTGCGGACGGCATCTTTGGTCTTCTGAACTCACCGAGGTTCTGGACAAGTTTTTAGAGAGACGCGGCGACCGAGCAAAGAGAACATGGGGCGAAACCTTCGCGTCCGACTGGATTACCAGTGAGATGATCATGCGGCTTCCGGTGAGTCAAGCTGAGCGACTTCTCTTGAAGCACTGGACCCATCTCCGCTTCGCACCGGACTTCATTCAGACCGCGCTCTATGTTTCTACGCCGCGCCTCATGGAGGCCGCACAAGCTGCTATTAACGAGTGTCCAGAACCGACCAAGCTCATGGAGCATCTGAGCATCCACTTTGGAATTCGCAGGAAGGGCCATCTAGGCCTCACCCGTGAAGCGCAAGTGCATGCACTAGCCCCTTACTTACATCTCTTGTCGCAAATGGATATTGGAGATCTATGGATGGCATGCAACGACCGTGGTTGGTTCGCCATTCGCCAAGCGCTATTGGATGATTACTTGCAACCGCCATTCCTGCAACGGAAATGGGATCGAGATCACGCCGCATTGGAGCTAGACAAGATGGTCGTCGATAAGAGAACGTTTAGGGTTAATTATTGGATCGATGATTTTTTGAAGACTGGTGTTCCGTGGACCGAAATTTTCGCAACGATGACGGCATGGCTGGACCAACGATGCTCACTCGCGGCTCTGCAAGTCGTCACCGCCGCTGTTGTGCACCGAGGCACACGCAAAGACCTGAGTACTCTGAAAACCTATGAAGGCATGCCAGAGAAGGTAGCTATACAACTGATTGAGGACACGAAATTCGCTGTTTGTCGGCGAAGCATTCGCTAGGAATTCGGCCTCGGATGTTAGCGTGATCATAGCCAGCCCTTCCTATTCGACTCACGGTTGTCTTTCAAAGTACCAACAAGATATTCCGCGTTACATAAAAATAGAAGACATGGCAGTCATTGCAATGGATGGCATCATCATATATTTCTAGAGAGGATATATTCCGCAACCGCATTGAGTTGATTTATTTCTACGCATTCGGGAAACAGATTCAGCCGGGCTTTAGCGTCATTGATAAATTTTTTCGCGCATTTTAAAGAATAATCAATTCCATTATATTTTTGAATAAAGCTCAAAATATCCCGCAGAGCTTTTTGCGAATATTTTTTCCGGGATATCAATTCTTTAATTATTTTTCTTTCTTTTGCCGTACATTTTTTCAGAGCGTAAATAAGCGGTAGAGTCATTTTGCCTTCCCCCAAATCCTTGCCGACGGATTTGCCAAAATTCTTTTCTTCAGCCATATAATCCAAAGTATCATCCGTCATTTGAAAAGCCATGCCGATATTTCTGCCAAAATTTGCCAGGGCGTTAATTTGTTCCGGCGAGGCCGTTCCCAGGATCGCACCGGAGGCGCAGGCCGCGGAAATCAACACCGCTGTTTTCTTTTCAATGATGGTCAGGTATTCTTCTTCGGTCAGGTTGACATCGCCGCATTTCATGAGCTGAAATACTTCGCCTTCGGACATGACGTTTGTAACTTTAGACATCAGTTTTAAAATAGCGATATTTTCGATCTCGGTCATCAGAGTGAAAGACTTGGAATAGAGAAAATCACCGACGAGGACGCTGGCGGCGTTTCCCCAGATGTTGTTGGCTGAGGTTTTACCGCGGCGCATGATTGCCTTATCGATCACGTCATCGTGCAGTAAGGTAGCGGTATGAATAAATTCCATGACCGCGGCCATGGGGAAGCGATTGTTTCCCTTATATCCGCAAAGCCCGGCAGTGATTAAAAGTAGTAGTGGACGGAATCTTTTGCCGCCGCTGTCAATCAAGTGGTGCGAAACTTCGGGAATGAGTTTGACATCGGAAGTTATATATTTATTGAGGTATTTTTTTACCTCTTGCAGGTCTTTTTTATACGCGGAAAAAACATCTTGAATTTGCATATTTGATTTTACCTTACTTGAAAATAATCACACCATTTTTGTAATTCCGGACTTGATCC
Source organism: Deltaproteobacteria bacterium RBG_16_44_11 (assembly GCA_001797845.1). GTDB lineage: Bacteria > Desulfobacterota > Syntrophia > Syntrophales > Smithellaceae > UBA4810. The sequence goes on from MGQN01000007.1 coordinate 44,097, forward strand.
GGAATCCAGTCATTTATACAGAGCACTGGTTCCCGGCC
>MGQN01000007.1:44237-58845 GCA_001797845.1 Deltaproteobacteria bacterium RBG_16_44_11
GTAGTCGCTTGTCAAATAAGTTTTATTATACCACTTCGCTTTCTTTGGCTAACTTTGTTGGCTGCGTCGTCGGCTTCCTCAACGTATAACCTGAAGGTCACGCGTGTACAATACGCATCTTCGCCTCCTCCTTGCCGCCGCGTCATCCTTTGAAATCGAAAATGGTATCATTAGTGGCGACCAACCATTTCTCCGAATAAGTCATAATCATCGGCGGCGGTGATTTTATATTTCACAATCGAGCCGATTTTGGTATGCGTGCCTTTAACATAAGTGATGCCGTCTATTTCCGGTGCCTGCCTTCGGCATCTGCCTACAAAGTCAAAATCCTGCCTATCGCTTTTTTCTTCAATCAGCACTTCCTGAATTGAACCGATTAAACCTGTGTTAATTGCATGAGAAATGGCGGCCTGCTCGGTCATAATCAAATCACGCCGCCGCTCTTTTTCCTTTTCTGGTATTTGCGATTTCAACTGGGCTGCGTCTGTCCCTTCTTCGCGCGAATAAATAAAGACGCCAAGATGATCGAATTTTGTTTCGCGCACAAAATCCATTAATTTTTCAAAACGTTTTGATGTTTCACCAGGAAAGCCGACAATCAATGAAGTTCTCAACGCCAGATCGGGAATGATTTGTCTTGCCTGAGCGATGATATCTTTGATTTTTACTCCGGCTACTTTGCGGTTCATGGCTGAAAGAATTGTATCGTCAATATGCTGAATTGGCAGGTCAATATAGCGGCAGATTTTTTCGTTAGTAGCAATGGCTTCCATAACGTCGGTAGTAATATGCGCCGGATGAGCATAAAGCAGACGAATCCATTTGATGCCTTGAATTTGCGCCATGTCCTTTAGCAGGATGGCTAATTTAGGGCGGCTTTTTAAATCCCTGCCGTAAGCAGTTGTATCCTGTCCAATAATTATTATTTCTTTTATTCCTTTTTTTGCGAGCATTTGTGCTTCCCGCAAAATATCTTTCGGTGTGCGGCTGCGGGCTCTGCCGCGAAGCGACGGAATTACGCAATAAGAACAACAATTGGAACAGCCGTCGGATATTTTTAAATACGCGCTAGCCATTGTTGGCGTTAATATCCGCGGGTGTTGAGATGTCATTAAAAAATCCGGTTTGGATATTATAACAGCGCGTCTTGATTTTATTTCGTCTAATTTATTTATATGCCGGACAATGTTGCCGACTTCACCTGTGCCGATGAATAAATCCACTTCGGGAATTTGGGCGGAAAGCTCCTTGCCGTAACGTTGAGCCAGGCATCCGGCGACAACAAGCTTAAATTGACGATTGCCCTTTTTCTTTTCTGCCGCGAGCGTTAATATTTCTTCGAGGGACTCTTCCTTGGCGGGATTGATAAAGGCGCAGGTATTGACGATGACAATATCTGCGGAATCGTTACGATCAATCATTTGCAGACCGGATTTATTTAATAGTCCGCCCATGACTTCGGAATCGATGAGATTTTTTGAGCAACCCAGGCTGATGATATGAATTTTGCTTTGTTTTATTTTTTTCAACGGGGGAGCTTTCGAACTAATACTTTTCTGGGCTTGGCGCCGTCGGAGGGGCCGACAATACCTTCGTGCTCCATTTGTTCGATGATACGCGCCGCGCGGTTATAACCTATCTTCATGTAACGCTGAATAAGCGATATGGAAGCCTGCCCCAGTTCACCAATCAAAGCCACGGCTTCATCATATTTTTCGTCATCATCATCGTCGCCATGCTGGGACTGTGCGGCAGCCAACTGAAATTTTTCGATGGAGGAATCATACGCCGGCTGTGCCTGCATTTTGATGAAATCGACAATGCGCGAGATTTCCTTATCCGATACGTACGCACCGTGAATGCGCGAAAGCTTGGAGGTGCCCGGCGGAATAAAAAGCATATCTCCGGCGCCGAGCAGTTGTTCCGCGCCTTGCTGGTCGATAATCGTCCGGGAATCGATTTTAGAAGATACCTGAAACGATATGCGCGTGGGAAAGTTTGCCTTGATCAAACCGGTAATGACATCGACCGATGGCCGCTGTGTGGCGATGATTAAATGAATGCCCGCCGCCCGCGCCATCTGTGCCAGGCGAGTAAGGGATTCTTCCACGTCTCTGGGCGCGATCATCATCAAATCGGCAAGCTCATCGATAATTACTACGATGTAAGGAAGTTTTACATGATTTATCGGCGGTTCGCTTTGGGCGGAGCCGGGGGAAGGGTATGCAGATTCAGTTTTGTGCCATGGTTCAGACTCTTGCTCCTTTGCCTCACGAAACGTTTTGCTCTTTGTGCCTTTGGCGATTAAGGCATTGTAAAAATCAATGCTTTTCGCGCCCACATCGCTAATCACGCGGTAGCGCCTTTCCACTTCTTCCACTGTCCAACGCAATACCTGTGAAGCCTTTTTGGGATCGACAACAACAGGATGAATTAAATGCGGGATGCCGCCATAGGAAGAAAGTTCCAGCCTTTTCGGATCGATCATGAGGAATTTGACGTCGTCCGGCTGGGCTTTAAAAAGAATACTGCAAATCATCGCGTTGAGCGCGACGCTTTTGCCGGAGCCGGTGGTGCCGGCAATAAGTAAATGCGGCATTCTGGTTAAATCGGCAATAACCGGAGTGCCCACAAAATTTACGCCCAGAGCAATGGGCAGGCGCGAAGATGATTCCAGAAAGGCTTCGTTATCCAACACATCTTTGAGGAAAACATGCTCCCTTTTCAAGTTGGGTATTTCAATGCCGATTACCGATTTTCCGGGAATGGGAGCGATAATGCGGATGCTTGGTGCCATTAAAGCCAGGGCCAGATCATCGGCCAAATTGGTTATTCTGTTAATCTTGACACCCGGCGCCGGTTCCACCTCGTACATGGTGATGACGGGTCCGGGCACGACCTCTGTAACGCGTGCCTCAACACCGAAATCCAATAGTTTCTTTTCCAGAATACGCGAGTTGGTGATCAGATTATCCCGCTTGACGCGGGTGTCTTTGTGCTGAGACTCTTCCAATAAAGTAAAGGGAGGAAGTTCATATTTGCTGTCGCCTATTGTTCTGGTAAAATTAAAATGTGTTTGTTCAATTTTTTTGGGCTTAGCTTTTTTTATTACAGGTGGATTTTCTTCAATTGCCGGTTGAGGTGTTTTTGCTGTTTTTAAATTGCGGAGGGCAAAACCAAAAAAAGCTGCGAGGCGTTTTTTGCCGATAGAAAATATATTAAGCGAGGATTGGAAAAAGCGTTCGGTTAACGAAACCAGCGAAAATTCGATCAAGGAAATAAGTGTTACAATAAAAATAACAATTAAAATGATAGATGTTCCGGCGGTATTGAAAAAATAGAGGAGAAAATCTACAATCAATGAGCCGATAAACCCGCCGGCTTTCATCGTTTCCCCATAAATTTTTATTCCTTCGTTAAATATCAAGGACATAAGGCCGGCAAAGGTAAGGACAAAAACGAAAAACACCAAAATGCGCCCAGTGTTAATTACAAAACCAGGCCTTAAAAAAGATTTAAGGGAAAATAAAATAAATATTAATGGTAAAAGAAAGGAGCTTAAACCCAAAAGGCGGATTAAAGAATCGGCGGTATAAGAGCCGATGGGGCCGGTAAAGTTGTGAGTCGCTTTTCCGTCAACCACAAAACGCGTAAAAGAAGGATCCATCGGATGATAGGAGAAAAGACACAAAAGAAGAAATACGGCCAAGGCCAGATACACGACGCCTTTGATTTCCTGATTTTTTTTATCGGCTTTTATTTTTTCTTCCATAATGCCGGTAATTATTTCAGAAAAAAGGAGATTTGACAAGTAGTGTAAAAAGGGCGAACACCCAGCAATAGTAAGCAAAATATTTCAGGCGCGCTTCGCGGATAATAAGAAAAAAAAGCTTAAGCGAGAGTAGCCCCGCCAATGCGGCGCAGATGAACCCGATAAAATAGAGCCAGATTTCTCCGGATGGAATTTGTTTGATAAAAGGCCACTCCAAAATAACGGCGCCGCAGATAGCCGGAAGAGATAGCAAAAAAGAAAAGCGCGCCGCGGTAGATCTGTTTAATTTGCGAAAAATGCCGGTTGTTATTGTGGCGCCGGAGCGTGAAATACCCGGTAAAAGGGCGACGCTCTGGGCAAGGCCGATTAAAATGCTATCGGTTATGTTCATCTCTTTTTCACCGCGATCAGCATCTTTTACTTTATCGGAGAAAAAAAGCAGAAATCCTGTAATAATCAGAAAAAAGGCGGCCGCCTGAGCTGATTCGAAGATTTCATGAATGTTGTCCTGAAAGAGGAGGCCGAAGAAAGCGGCGGGTATCGTGCCGATAATTATAAAAAGCAAGAGCTTTCTTGAAGCGCTGAAATCATTTGCGGGGGTAACAACTTTGCCTTGTTGAGGGATAAAAGCTTTAAAAATATTCCAGATATCCATGCGGAAATAAAAAACTACGGCAACCAGCGTGCCCGCATGCAGTACCGCATCAAAAGCAACACCCGGCTGATGAAAGTCGGGGAAAAAGCTTTGGAAGATAACGAGGTGAGCGGAACTGCTCACGGGAAACAATTCGGTTAATCCTTGAATAATTCCCAGGACTGCCGCGGTAGAAAGGTTCAAGCGGTTTCCCTTTCCATATCTTTGATGCCGGCGGTACCGGCTTCCCGCCAGCAGTCGTAATTCTTAATAATTATATTTCTGACTTCTTCAATAAGTTCCTGTCTTTTTTCAATATCATAGTCTTTTACGTCAATGGCTTTATCAATGACCAGCTTAACTTTGCCGGGGCGCACTCTCAGGGATCTTTTGGGCATGATCTTGCCGCTGCCGATAATGGAAACGGGCACAATGGGCACGCCGGCTTTAATAGCAAGATAAAATGTTCCCTGCTTGAAAGCTTTGATTTCTCCATCGCGGCTTCTTGTCCCTTCCGGAAACGTCATGATTGATTTTCCATTCCGAATGCGCAAAGCGGCTTCATCGAGGCTGTGCATGGCCTTTTCGCGATTGTTCCGGTCAATTTCAATGTATCCGGCGCTTTTCATCGCTGCGCCAAAAATGGGAATGTTAAACAGTTCTTTTTTGACCAGCCAGCGAAATTGGCCGGGAATGTAAGCCAGGGCAATTAATATATCGAAATCGCTTTGGTGGTTGGCCATGAAAACATACGGTTTTCCGGCCTCGAGATTTTCCCTGCCGATCACTTCAACTTTTGTATTGCATATTAAAAGTAAAATTTTGCCCCAGATATTGGCTATTTTATGGACTTTGTTATCGGCATTGGGGAAAATCGAAAAGACAATGGACCAAAAAGACATAAAAGCTGTTATCACAACACCTAACGTGACTAAAAGCGCTGAACGGATCATAAAAGTCCTTCCCTAAGAGATGTAATTTTTTACTTGATAATGTTGCTGAAGTCAATAATGAATTACATATAAAAACTTATTAATATTTCTATCTTTATGCCGTAATGAGCGCAGATGATGATAACGGTCTGTAGGCATTGATTTTTCTAAAAGGTTTATGGTCCCCGGTCAAAAAAAGTTTGGTTGTTTTTTATCCGTTAATTAAAATGAACCCAGCATTTTCAAAAAACCAGAAGCCCTATTTTTTCAGGAACTCCAGAAGTTCTTTTACATTCGGTAATTCCTTCAAAGGATAAATTTTGACGAATGACGCTCTTCTGTCTTGGTCGAAAATTATGTTGGCTCGTTCGGAAAAACCGAACTGGTCGATAAATATTCCCAGGCGCAGGGCAAGTCCTCCGTGCGGCCAAAAATCTGCCAATAAATCCGTTTTTTCGATGCCGAGTTTTTCCGCCCAGGCCTTTTTGCAGGGCACAGAGTCGACAGAAAGCCCCAGAGGAACGGTATTTAAACTTTGGAAGATTTCAAAATTACTTTCCAACGACTGCATTTGCCGGGCGCAAATATCTGTCCAGGCCAGGGGATGAAAGGACAGAAGTATTCTTTTGCCTGTTAATGCCGCCGTATCGATAATCGCGTCTTTGTGGTTTTTTAAAGAAAAATTTCCAAATTTATCTCCGACATTAATTCTAGCCATATTATTGCGCCTCCTTGTTAAATTAATGGTAATATTTTTTGACACCGTTCTTTCAGGCCGGTACTGCTAACCGGAAAGACGCGGATAATCAGTGTAGCCGCGTGGTCCAAGCGTATAAAATGTTTCCTCATCCCATCTGGCCCACTCGACGCCGCTCGCGATGCGCTCTACAAGATCAGGATTGGAAATAAAAGGTTTGCCGAAAGCGACGGCATCGGCATAGCCTTCTGCAATAACACTGTTGCCGCTTTCACTCCGGAATCTGGAATTAATAATCATGGGGCCTTTAAAAATTGCGCTGAAGTGCTTGGCTATTTCCTTCACCGCGTGGGGGACATTATCCACGGGAGAAAAAGGTTCGGTGAAATGAGCATAGGCCAGATTCGAATAACTATTTAACTTCTGTGTTATATATTCAAAAGTGGGGATGGTTTCTTTATCTATGGTTATGCCGAAAAAACCATGAAAGGAGGGATTCAGCCGGACGCCGATTCTCTCGAAACCGATGGCTGAACCTATTGCCGCCAGAGTCTCAAAAAAGAAACGCGTTTTGTTTTCAGGGGAACCGCCGTATTCATCAGTCCGGGTGTTGGAGCAATTGGTAAAAAACTGATGGAAAAGATATCCGTTGGCACAATGAATCTCCACTCCGTCGAAACCCGCGGCAATGGCATTTTCGGCAGCCCTGCTGAAAGCAAGAGTCGTATCGTGAATTTCGTTTATGGTCAGAGCGCGGGGTGTTATTGTTTTTTTAAAACCTTCAGCAGTAAAGGTGTGATCGTTGGGATTTATTGCCGACGGTGCCACAGGAGGTTTACCGCCGTGAAAATCGGGATGGGACATACGACCAACGTGCCAGAGCTGGCAGAAAATGCGGCCGTTTTTGTTATGAACGGCTTCGGTGGTAAGCTTCCAGCCTTCAATTTGTGCCCGGGAGTAAATTCCCGGCGTGTTGATGTAGCCTACCGCTTCCGGAGATACTTGTGAACCTTCGGTGATGATGAGACCGGCGGAAGCCCGCTGGGCATAGTATTCGGCAATAAGCGGTGTTGCCGCGTTATCGGGATTGTCGGCACGGCTACGGGTCATGGGGGCCATAAATATCCGGTTGGGAAGTTCATATCGTCCCAGTTTAATCGGTTTTAAAAGAGCATTGCCTTTCATATTTTTACTCTCTTTTGAAAAAAATTAAAATTTAGGCAATGACCTCTGTGCCATGGTTAAGGGTTGAATTATTGAATTCGGTAGCGAGCGCATTCCCCGTAGCGAGCTTTTGGGTAAGCGAGCGAATACTAAATTATATTGTTCCTTAAGAATCGAAGATTCTCCGCAGCTTGTCGCGGAAAGCTTCAATTACAGCAGGTCTTATTTTGATAAGTATAACGAAGGTAACGCTTTTGTGTCAAGATTATAAAAGCTCCATTAGGGTTAATTTCGGGAAAAAACGGAAGGTTATTTTAAGTATATTGAAAATGTCACAGACCAATAAATTGTTAAAATATCTCATTATTCGATGGACATTAAAGATTTCCAGCGTTCCCATTCGGTGGAGAGAGGGAGCCTATTTTTTTGCAGTAGTTTGATGATAGGTTCTTCGTTAAAACGCAAGTAGGGGTTAATCCGGCGTTCTTCGGCCATCGTTGAAGAAACATCGTCGGGATCGTACGAATTCCAGAATGTATCAATATCCATATTTTCCGGTTCCAGATGGCGGGCAAAAGCCAGCGAGTCGCGGACATAGTCGTGTCCCGCGTAAATTATGGTTTCATCCGGCAGGGCCATCAGGCGTTTGATGGAAAGATAGAAGCTCTTCAGGTTGCCGGAAAAACAGTTGCCGATGGTTCCGTTAAAGAGGGTATCGCCGGAAAGCAAGGTGCTGCCCGCGTGAAAACAGACGGAATCATCCGTATGCCCGGGAGTCCGGTAAACCATGATTTTTTCACTATCGACATGAATTTCTTTGTTATCGGTCAGATCGACAAAGCCTAAGAATTTTGCCTTGGTAGCTTTGAGCAAATGTTCGTTACCCGATGTGTGATCGTAATGTTGATGTGTATTAGTGACGAAGGCGAGAGTCAGATTATTTTTTTGCCCAAATGAGAGAATTTTCTGCCAGGCGCCTCCATCGACAACGAGGGCCTGTGTTTTACCGTAAATGAGATAGCCCAGGTTATCACCATAACGAAATTGTTCAATATTAAGCATAGAAACTTAATTCACTTTCTCTGAAGACTAGATGCTTTCCAAAAATTAGATTTTACATTAATTTATTTTCAATAAATGGATTATAGTGAAGATAAATCTTGTATGTCAAGAAAATCGCAAGAATCAATTAGCTGTCGGGCGATCAGTTTCTTGACGGCAATTTATATTTTTAAAAAACATTTGACAAATTACGGACTTGGTAATAACATTACATTACTTTTTGTCATGAGAGCGCGGCAAGCGCTTTTTTAATTTATATGGCTAAGTATTTCAGGAGTTTTCCATCGCGTGCAAAAAATTTTAAAGAAAAAACGGGCATTGGAAATTATTGCTGATTTTCCCCGGGCGGGCGTACTCGTTATCGGAGATATCATGGTTGACCATTTTATTTGGGGAAAGGTTTCCCGCATTTCTCCCGAAGCACCCGTGCCTGTGGTTGATGTTCAAAAAGACAGCATTATGCTGGGCGGCTGTGCCAATGTTCTCAACAGTATTTATACCATGGGCGGCAAGGTTTATGTGACCGGTGTTATTGGAGCGGATAACATTGGGAAGAGATTTCTTGCGGAATTACACCAACGGCAAATAGCGGCAAACGGCATTATCATCGATAAGAAACGTCCCACTACTCTTAAAACAAGAGTTGTTGCGCACGGCCAGCAAGTGGTGCGTTTTGATCAGGAAAGCAAAAAGCCGGTTAATAAAGAAGGTATAGGCAAAATTCTGGAGTATGTTGAATCGATGCGCAAGAAGATAGGAGCCATTGTTGTTTCCGATTACAACAAGGGAGTTATTTCCAGAGAACTTGTCGAAGGAATAAAAGATATAGTGAAAGATTCGGGAATCTTCATCTGCCTTGACCCGAAGCAAAACGATTTTTCCATATACGAAGGAGCGCATGTGATAACCCCAAATCATCATGAGGCACAGCGTGCCGCCGGCATGGAAATAACCAATGTCGATGATCTTGAGCGCTTAAGTGAAATTATTTTGAAAAAACATAACTTTCAAGCCATGCTCATCACGCGGGGAGAAGAGGGCATGAGCCTTTTCGAAAAAGGCCGTAAAATTCTCCATACAGATTTTCCGGCACAGGCCAAAGAGGTTTACGATGTAACCGGCGCCGGTGATACGGTCATCGGCGTGCTTGCCCTTGCTCTGGCCGCGCACGCCAAGATCAAAGAAGCAACATGTTTGGCTAATCTGGCCGCGGGTATTGTAGTGGGTAAAATAGGCACGTCCACCGTTTCGCGGGAAGAACTAATAAAAGCACTATGAGCAAACCGACGCCGGCCCAGTCTGTAAAACTGATATTCAGTGTTTTGGCAACAGAAGTTGAATTATTAAACAACACAATTTCCGTATTGTCCGCTGCCTATGGACAGCCGGATTTTATCAGTGCGCAGACGGCTTTTAAGTACACGGATTATTATTGTCCGGAAATGGGTGAAAATCTTATCCGGCGGTTTATGTCCATGGAAAAATTAATCAGGCCGGAGGGATTGCCGGATATAAAGCTTGCGACAAATGAGATCGAAAATAAATCGGCGCGGGATAACCGGCGCCGGGTCAATATTGATCCGGGTTATATATCTCAAGCGCATTTGATTTTGGCCACCGGTAAGGGTTACACGCATCGACCTTATTTACGCGAAGGTATTTACGCCGATTTGACATTGATTTATCAGGATAAAAAGTTTTCCTCTTTGCCTTGGACTTATCCTGATTATGCCGATGAAAAACAACTTTTGATACTAGGCAAGATCAGATCAAAATATTTATTACAGTTGAAGATGACGGAGTTGTCATAGAAGATTACCCTGTAGCATTAAGTAAATAGGTAGAGCAATGATTAAAAGTATGACCGGTTACGGGCGTGCGGAAACAGTTTGGGAAGGTAAAAATATTGTTGTAGAGTCAAAATCCGTAAATCATAGATTTCTGGAAATATCTTTGCGTTTGCCCGCGGTGCTTTATCCGTTGGAGATGGAATTCAAAAAGAAAATCGGCGAAAAATTCAAACGCGGCCGCATAGAATTATTTGTCCGTCTGGAAGGGGAGGGTGCCGATATTTCCAAGGTCAATCTGAATCTGGAAATTGCCCGCAATTATTTCGACGTTTTGAATCGGCTCAAAGATGAATTTGGCATACAGGGGCAGATAGGCCTAAAAGAGTTGACGGGATTTAGAGATATTTTTAGCCTTCCTGCCGATGTAAAACCGAGCCCTGAATTTTTAAATCAGGTGGAAGACACTCTGCAGGAGACGCTGGCGATGCTGATGAAAATGAGGCAAGATGAAGGCCTCGCTATGTATCAGGACATGCAGGAAAGACTTGGCGCGATCAAGGAAATTCTTACGGCGATTAAGACACGCGCACCGCAGGTTATACTTGAATATCAAAAGCGCCTGGCCGAACGAATCAAAGAGCTTACCGCCGGATATGCGTTGGACGATGCGCGTTTGGCCCAAGAGGTTGCGATAATGGCGGAAAGATCCGACATTACGGAAGAAGTTGTTCGCCTGCAAAGCCATATCGGTCAGTTTGAATCTCTTCTGCAAAGCCAAGAGGCGGAGGGGAAAAAAATCGATTTTCTTTTGCAGGAAATGAACCGCGAAATCAACACTATTGGTTCAAAAAGTAATGATATTGAAATTGCCCGTCGGGTAATCGAAGCCAAAAGTGAAATGAGTAAATTACGCGAACAGGCGCAAAACATAGAGTAACATTATGAAGCAAGGATTATTTATAGTTGTTTCCGCGCCGTCGGGAGCGGGGAAAAGCAGTATTTGCCGGAAAATGCTTGCGGTCTGTCCCTCAATAAAGTTTTCCATTTCCTTTACTTCCAGGCCTCCTCGTCCCAAAGAGATAAACGGGAAGGATTATTATTTTATTTCCCGCGAGGATTTTCGCAAGCGCATCAAGAGAGGTGAATTCATCGAGTGGGTGGAAAATTATGGCCACTTTTACGGCACGCCATGGAAAACCATGGAGAAATATTTTCAGAAAGGCAAAGACTTGCTGCTGGATGTTGAACCGCGAGGCGCAAAAAAAATAAAGCGAAAGTTTAAAGGGGGCGTATTCGTTTTTGTGCTCCCACCTTCCCGAAAGGAGCTTTTGAAGCGATTGAAAAAACGCGGACACGAAAGCGAGCCAATCATTCAAGCCAGGCTTGCCCAGGCCGAGCGTGAATTAAAAGAAATTTCATGGTATGATTATATAATTTTTAATAAAGATTTAGAAAAAGCAGTCGATCAGTTGCGCTCCATCTATATCGCCGAAAAATGTAAAATGAGCGGTTTGCGGGGCGAAGTTAAGAAATTTATAAAAAAATAATGATAAAATGTGGGAGGTTATTAAATAAATGGCAAGAATTACCGTAGAAGATTCCTTGAATGTCGCCAGAACCAGGTTTGGCCTGGTATCGCTGGCTTCCAAACGCGCGCGTCAGTTGTTGAAAGGTTCAAAACCGCTAATCGAAAGCAAAAACAGGGAAATCGTTCTGGCATTGCGTGAAATTGCGGCGGGAAAGGTTGTTTACGCCCATCCCGAATATTTGAACGGCACAAAAGAAGATTTCAAACCAATTCCGGATAACACTGAGTTTATCGGCGATGAAGAATACCTCGAATAAGAAGGCGAGCGACAAATTAATTTTTGCGCTGGACACGAAAAATTATGAGGATGCTTTATCTTGGGTGGAAATGCTTTCCGGCCATGTCGGTATGTTTAAAGTCGGCAAGGAACTCTTTACCGCTGTCGGGCCGAAAATTATCGAGAGCATTAAACAAAGAGGGCAATGTGTTTTTTTAGACCTTAAATTTCATGATATTCCCAATACGGTTGCCCGAGCCGCTGAAGCCGCCGTAAAATTAAATGTGGATATGTTTAATATCCATGCTGCAGGCGGCAGCAAAATGATGAGGGAAACGGTTTCTGCTGTTGGGGCTTACGCCGACAAACTGGGGAAGCCTAGACCGGTCATTTTGGCGGTCACAGTACTTACCAGTTTGGACAGTGCCGATTTAGCGGAAATCGGATATGAAAAAAGCGCCAATGAATTGGTTATGCATTTGGCTAAATTGGCGCAAGCAGCCGGTGTAACCGGTGTTGTTGCTTCGCCGCAGGATATTAATGTTCTACGGAAAAATTTAGGTGATACTTTTGTTATTGTAGCTCCGGGCATACGTGCGGCGGGAGACATAAATAAAGATGATCAAAAAAGAACACTCAGCGCTTACGAGGCCATGAAAAGCGGCGCCGATTATATTGTCGTCGGCAGACCGATACGCGCCGCAAAGGAGCCGTTGAAAGAGTGTCATAAGTTTGTTGAAGAAATTGCTGCTGGTTTAGCTGAAAAATGATCAGTTGCAAGTCTCCGATATAGATAGAAGGTAGAATATGGAGGCTGTTTACGGTATCAATCCTATCAATATCCTCCTGGGGCAGGAAGAAACGGGATTGGAAAAAATTGTTGTTTCTTCCGGCCGGAGCGGTTCAGCAATAAAAGAGATAATAGAGATTGCCCAACAAAAGAAAATTCCGGTTGAGTTTCACCGGCGGCAATATCTAGACGAGTTGGCGGGATGTGTCCATCATCAAGGTGTTGTTGGTTTTTCTAAGGCTTATATTTATGCGGATTTGGATGTATTAATAAAAAACCGTAACAAATATTTTAATTTTGATTTGATTTTAGTTCTCGATAGTGTCATGGATCCCCAAAATCTGGGATCAATTATTCGCAGTGCTCATTGTTTAGGCGCAAATGGAGTGGTGATTCCGGAAGACAGGGCTGCACCGGTTACGGCGGCAGTTTATAAAGCCTCCGCCGGCAGCATCCATCAAATACCCGTGGCCAGAGTAATTAATTTGGTGCGGACCATTGAATACCTTAAGGATAAAGGATTTTGGATTTTTGGCGCGGACGTTCATGGGGAAAAAAATTTAAAGGAAATGGATTTTAATTGTCATGTAGTGTTGGTGCTAGGTGGAGAGGCAAGGGGTATCAGACCGCTGATAAGGAAAAAATGTGATTTTTTAATGACCATTCCTATGGCCGGTTGTTTTGATTCCTTGAATGTTTCAGTGGCCGCGGGTATTATCCAGTATGAAATATTAACGCAACGAAACAAAACAGCAATTGTTAAAAAGTAAAAATTTTTTTATAAAGATCAAATTGAATATTTAACTTGTTGAGTTTACATGGAAGGTAGCTTATAATGCCGGTAAACAAGATTGCTCCATAAAAGAAAGGGTTTTTTAATATGCCAATTTTTATATGGGAAGGAACAACAAGAAAAGATGAAGTAAAAAAAGGTGAAATGGAAGCTGTTGATGAGCTTGCCGTTCGCGGACTTCTGCGCCGGCAGGGATTTAAAACTATCGACATTAGAAAAAAACCTAAAGATATTTCCGAATATCTTCCTTTTTTAAAAGGCAGAGTAAAGGAAAAAAGTGTAGTTGTTTTTTGCCGGATTTTTTCCACGATGATTAATGCCGGTCTTCCGCTTATTCAGTGCTTAGCCCTTTTATCTCAGCAGGAAAGTAATAAGAGTTTCGCTAAAATTATTAGGGAAATGAAGGAAGATATAGAAGGTGGTACCAGCTTGACCGATGCGCTGAAAAAATATCCCAAGATATTTGACGAATTATTCGTGAATTTAATTGCTGCCGGTGAAGCCGGCGGTATCCTGGATGTTGTCTTGACGCGGCTTTCCAATTACATGGAAAAAGCCATGAAACTGAAAAGCAAAGTTAAAGGCGCGATGACTTATCCCATAGCTGTTCTGGTTATCTCGTTTGGCGTGGTTGCTTTATTACTCCTCAAGGTTATTCCTGTGTTCCAAAAAATGTTTGTAGGCATGGGCGGCCAACTTCCCGCTCCAACAGCAATGTTAATTGCGGCCAGTGAATTTACCCAAGCTTATTGGTGGCTCTTTCTTAGTCTTTTGATTTTGCTGTTTTTTGCTTTCAACAGATTTTATAAAACCGAAAAAGGGCGTTGGACGGTGGATTCTTCGTTACTTAAGTTGCCAATTTTTGGCGAGCTTTTAAAAAAGGTAGCCGTAGCGAAATTTTCGCGTACACTTTCGACAATGTTGAGTTCCGGAGTGCCGATACTGGAAGGATTGTCTATTGTCAGTAAAACTTCCGGCAATGTAGTTGTTGAAGACGCATTGATGAAAACACGCCAGAGCATTAGTGAGGGACAATCCATAGCGGAGCCTTTGGAACAGGCAAAGATATTCCCGCCCATGGTTGTACAAATGATTGCTGTGGGTGAAGCTACGGGCGCCCTTGATGCGATGCTTAGTAAAATCGCTGATTTTTACGATGATGAAGTCGA
>MGQN01000007.1:58961-71748 GCA_001797845.1 Deltaproteobacteria bacterium RBG_16_44_11
ATCAATCTGTGGCGAAGTTTTATAAGTTATAAATAAAAATGGTCGGGATGGCGCGATTTGAACGCGCGACTCCTGCGTCCCGAACGCAGTGCCCTACCAAGCTGGGCCACATCCCGACACGGCATGGACGATATAAAATTTATTCCTAATTGTCCACTTTTTTATTCAAGTAAAATTTAATTTACTTGCTGAACAGAAATTTATTATTTTAGCGTTTATCTAATTTATATAGGCAATTGTTTTTTGCCCGGTGGCGTGTTAGAATAAACCGAATTTATATGGGAAGGAATAGTAAGCCGGTGATTATTTACGATTTAAAATGTGAAAAAGGGCATAGATTTGAGGGCTGGTTCAAAGACCAGCAAGCATGGACTTTGCAAAATTCGCAAAAGTTAGTTTCTTGTCCGATATGTAGCAGCTCAAATGTGGATATAGTGCCTTCTTCCATTACTATTATGGGAAAAGATTCACGAGCGGCAGGCAAATTCCAGGAAAAAGAAATATCTCCCCTTAAAGCTTTACAGGTTCTACATCAATATATTGATAAAAATTTCGAAGATGTAGGTGAAAAATTTGCCGAAGTTGCCTTGAAGATACATTCCGGGGAAGAAGAAAAGCGTAACATCAAAGGCACAACTACTCCCCAGGAAGAAAACAACTTGAAGGAAGAAGGTGTTCAGTTTATTAAAATTCCTATGCTGAAAATGGATAGCTAGTCCATATTTTTATCTGGTTATTTCTTGCAATAAATGGATATTATTTACTTATCCTTGGTTATCTTATTCTATGGGCTTTAATTTATGCACAAATATTATAAAAGTATAATTGAAGGTATTGGCAATACCCCGTTGGTAGAAATTTGCCGGCTTAATCCAAATAAAAAAGTAAAGATTTTTGCCAAATTGGAAAGTGTTAATCCGGGTGGTTCCATCAAAGACCGCACGGCGCTATTTATGGTTGAAGGCGCGGAAAAAAGGGGTGAACTAACGCCGGGGAAGATTATACTGGAGGCGACAAGCGGCAATACAGGAATAGGTTTGGCCATGATTGCCGCGGCTAAAGGATACAGGTTATGCCTGGCGATGCCGGAATCGGCCAGCGAAGAAAGAAAAAAAATTTTAAAAGCCATGGGCGCCGAATTACACTTTACCCCTGCTACTCAAGGCACTGACGGTGCTATTGAATTCGCCTATAAAATGTTGCGCGAAAATCCGAATAAATATTTTGGCGCTGATCAATTCAATAATAAAGACAATATCGCGGCTCATTATTGTGGTACAGCCCAGGAAATATGGGAACAAACCGAAGGTAATGTCACAGCGGTAGTATCAAGTCTGGGCACAACCGGTACGGCCATGGGACTTTCCATGCGTCTCAAAGAATTAAATCCGCAAATTAAAATTATCGGTGTCGAGCCTTATTTACAGCACAAGATTCAAGGATTAAAAAACATGAGAGAATCCTATCGTCCAGGAATCTTTGATAAAACACTCCTTGATGAGAAAGTAAATATTTTAGATGAAGATGCGTTTGAGATGTCTCGCAGGTTGGCCCGTGAAGAGGGCATATTGGCAGGGATGAGTTCCGGCGCGGCCATGTTTGTTGCCGCTCAGAAAGCGAGGCAATTGTCAGAAGGATTTATCGTGGTCATTTTTCCCGATAGCGGAGAAAGATATTTAAGCACGGAACTTTTTACCTTTAAAGAAGAAATTTCTACTTTTAGCCTACATAATATTATCAAACGTCAGAAAACCGTTTTCAAACCGGCTAAAACGGGTGAAGTGCTTATGCATACCTGTGGTCCTACCGTTCATGACGCGCCTCACTTGGGTAATTACCGACGCTTTATTGTATCCGATTTAATTTGCCGTTATTTGGCGTACAAAAGTTTTCGGGTGAAGCATGTTGTGGATATTGT
The DNA here is from genome assembly GCA_001797845.1 of Deltaproteobacteria bacterium RBG_16_44_11. GTDB lineage: Bacteria > Desulfobacterota > Syntrophia > Syntrophales > Smithellaceae > UBA4810. The sequence goes on from MGQN01000007.1 coordinate 60,880, forward strand.
CGATATAACGGATAAATCGATTAAGGGTTCGGAAAAAGCTTTTATGGAACTTTCTGAATATTCCAATAAATATATAGAGATATTTTTGGAAGATGTGAAATATTTAAATATTCGTCCGGAAAATATTTACATCCGGGCATCGGAAAATGTCGAAGAAATGCTCAAAATTGTCGAAAAATTGGTCGATAAGAATTACGCGTATGAAAAACTGCGTTCAGTTTATTACGATATTTCCAAATTGCCTGAGTATGGTCTTCTCTCCAACATAGATTTGGGTAAGACCAGACGAGGGAAATCGATTGACCTTGATGATTATGATAAGGATAGCCCTGCCGATTTTGCCTTACTAAAGAGGGCAAATTTAGGAGAATTGAAAAGAGGTATTTATTATAACACGCGATGGGGCAGTGTAAGGCCCTCTTGGCACTTGGAATGCGCGGCCATTGCGTATAAGTATTTAGGGGCAGTTTATGACATTCATGTTAGCGGTGTTGATGAAACTTTTCCTCATTGTGAAAATATTTTAGCCATTAATAAAGCATTTTCCGGCCACAGTGGCGCTCATTATTGGATTAACGCTGAGTTAGTATTGGTTGACGGAAAAAAAATGTCTCGCTCTTTGAATAATACCGTGGCCTTAAGCCAGCTAAGACAAAATGGTTATCGAGGCAAAGATATTAGGTTTTTTCTGTTAGGGGTGAATTATCGTAAACCTATTAATTATTCGGCTGAAGCTTTGGAGGTGGCAAAAAATACACTCAAAAAACTCGATACTCTTATTTGCCGGCTTAATGTTATTGATAAGGAGATTGCTGGTTTCGCGGACTTAGATCAGCTGGTATATGATCTTAAAAATGGCTTTGAAGCCGCATTGGATGACGATCTCAATATCGCCGGTGCGCTGGCAGCTCTTTTTGATTTTATTGGGAAAGTAAATTATCCCTTGACTAAGGGGATGATTAGCAGAGGTGATGCCGGTAAAATATTAACTGTGCTGAAAAACATCAATGAAGTGTTAGGGGTAATGGCTTTTGATGTACAGATTACCCGAAAAGAAATAAGCGAACTTATCGCCAGAAGAAATGCCGCAAGAAATATTCGTAATTGGTCGGAAGCTGATTCCCTCCGGGACCAGTTAGTTGCGTTAGGCGTTGATGTATTGGATACACCCGAAGGGGCAATATGGCGTTTTAAGTAAAACAGTGTAGCATTGGTGACCGAAATAAATATTCGTTTGATTCTTTATGAACAATAATTGAGGATATGCAAAAATCCAGCAGTATAAAAATATGAATGCAGTGAGAAAATCAGCAATAGCAGGATCGTGGTATCCGGGCAACCCTTCTGTCTTGAGAAGCGATATTGAGAAATATTTCCATGCAGTGGGTAAATTTGAATTAGAAGGAGATATCGTGGGTATAGTTGCGCCGCACGCGGGATATGTTTATTCCGGGCAAATTGCAGCATACGCCTACAAACTTATCTGTGGAAAGAATTATGATGTCGTTATCATTATTGGACCGAGCCATCGTCATGCCTTTCACGGTGTGTCAATTTACGGCAGAGGTGGTTATGAGACACCGCTGGGCATAGTTCCTGTGGATGACGTTCTTGCTTTGGATATTAAAGCCTTAAGTAAAATAATCCAGGATATACCCGCAGCGCACCTGCAAGAACATTCAGTAGAAATTCAGCTTCCCTTTCTACAAGTGGCGTTGGGTCATTTCCGCTTTGTACCGTTGGTGATGGGAGACCAAAGCGTAGATACGTGCCGGGAACTTGCCGAGGTTATATATCAGGCCACGCGCGGTAAAAAAATATTGGTTGTGGGCAGTTCCGATTTATCTCATTTCCACAGCTATAATGAAGCAACAAAATTGGATGCAATTGCCCTACAGCGCTTAAAAGATGCGGATGCGGAAGGATTATTGCAAAGTTTGGCCGATGAGGATACGGAAGCTTGCGGAGGAGGGCCGATGGCAGTAGCCATGCTGACAGCACGGAAAATGGGTGCAAATAGGGCAAGGTTTTTAAAATACGCCAATTCCGGGGATGTGACTGGCGATAAAAGCTCTGTTGTCGGATATGCAGCAGTGGTTTATTATAAATAATGGCGAATTCATTTTCTTTTTTCGATTTTATGTTTTTGCGATGTATTTCACAAAATGATTCTTAATTTTTGATATTTATGATTGTATTATAGAATTAATTCTGCAACGTATGTTGAATAGTTTTATTGGCGCTTTTAAAAGTTTACAAAAATAATAGAGATCAGCAACAGGAGCGCATAATGGAATTGAATCAAAAAGAAAAAGCTACCCTTCTGGATATTGTGAAAAAAACGGTTGCCGCTAAAGTCAATGATAAAGACACACCGAAGTTTACGGTTGATTCGGAAGCACTAAAAGAAAAAAGGGGCGCATTTGTGACTTTGAAAAAGCGCGGTCACTTGCGCGGCTGCATCGGCTATATAAAGGCGGTTAAGCCGCTTTGGGAAACTGTGCAGGAAATGGCTGTGGCGGCGGCGTTTCATGACCCCAGGTTTCCCTCGTTGAAACCTGATGAGATTAGAGATTTAACTTTTGAAGTATCCGTGTTGAGCCCGTTGAAGCGCATTAAAGATATTAATGAGATTGAAGTGGGGAAGCACGGTTTATATATTGTGCGCGGTTATAATTCCGGCTTATTATTGCCGCAAGTGGCCGTAGAGCATGAATGGGACAGGGAGTCTTTTTTAAAAGAGACTTGTTATAAAGCGGGTCTGCCATCGCAGGCGTGGAAAGATAAGGAAACGCAGATTTACATATTTTCCGCGGATTATTTCGGCGATACAAATTAGCTTTAAGCTTTTTTTGTCTTGTTTATAGTGACATGAACATTAAGCGTGAGGGCCCAGCGCGCATTTTTTGAAGAATAATGCCATCAAGTCGTTCTTTTATATCATAGGACCCTTGTTCATGTATTTCGTCGTTTCCCCTGTATCTCCTGTTTGCCCAAAGAGAATTATTGTAAATTTGAAGCATCTCCAGCGTTATATTTATTGAGTCTGTTGTTTTTTGCATGACTTTAGCTTCTTCAGCAATAAACGTTATTTTATACAAACGCGCCTTACTTGCTTCAAGTCTGTATGACCTTGGAGGGCTTTGAATATGCCGTCTTGCAGCAGGGTGGTCATGCCTTCATCAATTGCCGCCTTACGGATTGGTTCGGCATGCTCGTGTCTTTGAATCATTCGTTTAATGTTATCCGAGGCAACAAGAAGTTCATGAATTCCCATGCGGCCCAGATAACCAGATCCATCACAAGCATCGCAGCCTTTCGGGCGATAAAGCTTTAAATCATCGGTATAAGCAATGTTCAGTTTACCGAAATACTCTTTTCCATAAGTTTCGGCAATTTCTTCAAACTCTTCTTTGCCGGGGTGATAAGCTTCTTTACATTTTTTGCAAAGAGTTTTCACAAGTCTTTGCGCCAAGATGCCGAGTAAAGCGTCAGCAAAATTTAATGGATCAATACCCATATCCAATAGACGGACGATTGTTTCCGGGGCGCTATTGGTATGCAGTGTGCTTAAAACAAGATGTCCGGTAAGCGATGCTTCCACACCAATTTTAGCCGTTTCGAAATCGCGCATTTCGCCGACCATGATAACATCGGGATCAGCACGCAAAAAAGAACGCATTGCTGCGGCAAAATCAAAGCCGATTTTCGGTTGCACTTGCACTTGCCTGAGGCCGTGCTGGGTGATCTCTACCGGGTCTTCGGCTGTCCATATTTTTCTGCCCGGAGTATTAATTTGCTTAAGACCCGCGTGCAGGGTTGTTGTTTTTCCAGAACCAGTAGGACCAACGCATAAAATCATGCCATAAGGCTGTTCCATTATTCTTAGTAATTCTGAATAATTGCGCTTGGACAGCGCCATGACATCCAAAGGCATTGTTTTGCCTTTGGCCAGAATACGCATTACAATATCTTCCACGCCGCCTTGTGTGGGTATTGTGGCAACGCGCAACTCAATTTCTTCGTCACCCGCCCGCTTGTATTTTATTTTTCCGTCCTGCGGGAGTCTTTTAACAGTGATATCCAGATTAGACATTATCTTGACACGGGAAACAACCGCCGCGCGATAGCTATATGGTAGTGTTTGATAAAGCGAACATTCTCCGTCGATGCGGTAACGTACTTCGACGTTTTTGGTATCGGTATTAGGTTCAATATGAATATCAGAAGCCCTACGACTATATGCCTCGTTAATAATTTTATTAACCAATTGCATAATAACACTGTGCGATTCTGTGATAATTTCGCCATTTTCCTCTTCAATAACGTCTTCATCTTGGTCCAATTTTCCCAGCAATTCATCTATAGATGTACTGTCCTGCGGCGATGAATAAAAACGATCAATATATTTCAAAATATCATCAGCAAAAGAAACATCATATTTAACTGCTTTTGTTTTTAAGAGCCCTTCAATCGTATCTCTTTTAATAATGTTCGTCGGGTCGTCGACAAGAACTCTGATTTTTCCGTCAGCTCTTTCCAAGGGAACCCATATTTCGCGCTTTAAATAAGGTTTTTTCAGATTTTTCAGCAAATCACCCGGTATGGGCAGTTTGTCGTTGTAAGTAATGAATTCGCAACTATAATATTCGGCCAGGGACAGGCCAATATCATCTTTCGATACATTGTATTTCCGCATAAGGACATTTTCCACCGATTCTTTTTGGTCACGCGCTTCTTCTGTGGCTTTATCTATGTGCGCTTGAGTGACATGGCCATGTCTGGTTAAGTAATCGAATTTAGAATGACGGCGCTGCTTGATAAACCTTTCTTGGTTGTAAAAGGCAATACCCAGCACGTTGCATATTTCATCGAGAAAAATTTGACGGTAGTCTTCAATTTTATCACCGCCTTTTTGGGTCATTACTTCCAAAACACCCATGATATTCCGTTCGTATATAATTGGAATCGCCAAAACTTGACCCGTTAATACTCCCAGCTGCCTGTCGGAGGCGCGATCAAATTTTAGCTGATCATTAATTTTTTTTAACTCACGTTCGTCGTAGGCATCATTTATTAAGACCGTTTTTTTGTTATTTGCCACATAGCTGGCAATGGAAGAATTATTAACAGGCAAGCGTTTCTCTTTAAGTTCAGAACCATCTGCCTGCAGTGAATAAATCTCTTTTCTTGTCTTATCGAGTACGTAGATTGTCAAAATATGAATATTAAAAAGTTTACGGATATCCTCTTTGATATCAACAATAATTTCTTTTGTGCTTTCCGCGCTGTTTATGCGGTTGTTGATATTTTGAATCGACTTATGGAATTCGAGGTTTTTTAAAAGTTCTTCAACCTGTGGCGCGTTGGACATTGTATCTTTTTGCGATCCGGCGACAAATGAAGTTTGCTTACTCATTTTAATCCTCCGTGAAATAGCGGGTTATTAAATTATTTTGTTTTTTTGAGTTCGCAGTTTCTTACGACTTATTTTACCGGTTGACTATTCAGGGCAGCGGGTAAATATCAACTTAAGAAATTGCGTCAGCAAAAGCATCAATAGCAGCAGGGATTTCAATGTTCAACAGAAGCCCCATTTGCGTTTTAGTGCTATCTAAAAGTATACCCCATATATATTCACCTAAAGGTAATACAACAAGGACTCTATCATTCTGTAAATCAAAAGTAGCGTATCTTCCAATCTGTGGCAAGCCGCTTATTTTTGCAGCATCGTTTATGATGTTGATTACTTTTACAATAAGGGCGGCAAATTTAGCGTTGGCATTGAAACCGGCGATTGACTGCCCATCAATATTCATGGCAATAGCTGTAGAAAGCAAGCATTCTCCTAAATTAGTTTTCAGACCTTCAACCGCTGCGTTTAATTTTGCTACGTTCATAAATTCTCACCCTAAATTCGATATTTTATTTAACCCTTTTTCCATGCGCTGAGTTTTTGCTGTGTTTCTTTTTTTAAATCTTTTTGTGTTTTATCCGTTACCTCGGTTTGTGCTTCTTTAGCCTTAAGTTCAGTCTCTTGTCTTGCTTTTTCTTCGGCTTGAGCCTTGGCTTCAGCTTGCGCTTCAGCTTTTGCCTTTTTTTCCGCTTCTTCCCTGGCCTGTGCTTCTTGTCTTGCTTTTTCTTCGGCTTGAGCCTTGGCTTCAGCTTGCGCTTCAGCTTTTGCCTTTTTTATCGCTTCTTCTCTGGCCAACGCTTCTTGCTTAGCCCTTTCTTCTGCTTCCTTGGCTTTGCGTTGTGCTTCTTCACGAGCCAGCGCTTCTTGCGTAGCTCTTTCTTCTGCATCTTTGGCTTTGCGTTGTGCTTCTTCACGAGCCAGCGCTTCTTGCGTAGCTCTCTCTTCTGCTTCCTTAATTTTAAGTTCAGCTTCTTCGCGGGCGAATCTTTCCGCCTCGGCCTTGGCTTTAGCTTCTAATAGAGCTCGTTTTTCCGCTGCCTCCGCAGCTTGCTTTTCTGCGTCTGTAGTTGATTTTTTTTCTGCATGATCCTTGGTTTTGGCTCCCGATTTCGTACGTGCTTCTTCTCGTAATTTTTCCAGATCAGAGGCAGAAAGGCTGGTTCGTGAGCCAAAAGTCGCTACCGTCTTGGATTTGCTTTCCATCTCCGCGATAGCCTGCGCTTCAGCTTTTGCCCTGTTTTTTTCTTCTTCAGAAGCTTTTTTTACCAGCGCGATTTTATTTTGTACATCAGAAGCAGAAATACCTGCGCGTTGAGCAAAAGGTGCCGATGGTTTATAAGAAGAGTCCATTTTCCGTATTTCTTCGGAAATAGGCGAAGTTCTAATTCCGAGCGCGTCAAAAATATTATCGGCAACAGAATTAATATCTAGAGGCTTTTCCAAATAACGGAATATTCCCATATTGCTAACAATTTCTTCAATTTTAGGTGTGCCGTAAGCAGTCATTAAGATGACCGGGATTTTAGGATAGTTTCTGTTCATATAGGCGAGAAGTTCAAATCCGTCCATTTTGGGCATGCTCAGATCGGTAATAACGAGGTCAATGGGAGATAATTTCAAAACTTTGACGGCTTCTGCTCCGTTTGGCGCTGTTCGTAAATTAAAGAATTTTCTATAAGCACTCAAGCCTTCGGCAAGACTCAAAACAAACGACTCTTCGTCGTCGACGATCAGAACTTCCCCAACACGTGGTTGTTGTCCTTTTAAAAAGCCGTCTTTTGGTGAAGTAGACATTTTTTGCTTGAGGACTTCAAAATTACTTAATCCGTTCGTCATAATTTTCTCCCTAATTCCAGTAATTTGATTTTTCTTTGTTTCGGTAAAAATAAGCAAACAGTCAGAATTATCCTAAATAAAAGCAAATGGTATGCCAGAATAATATGTATTGCTATTAACTATATTATATCAATCAATTAAGCTGAAAAATAATTTTTGGGAAAAAGGAGTTGGTTTAAATTGAATAGTTCATTTTGAACTAGTGCTTAACTGTTTAGCCATTGTTGGCAAGATGATAAAATTTCACTTTTCTCTTTAAAGTAGATAGAGAAATACCAAGCGCCTTCGCTGTTCGTGAGTAATTGCTGCTATATTTCCCCAGTGCCTGTCCTATACATTTTTTTTCCATATCCTTCAACATTATTACTTCCGTCTCTTTGTTATCATGATTATTAATGGTGGAAGAGGATAAATTATGGCCATTTTTGAGCAGTTGAGAAGGTTTTATTGAATGTCCATGATGAATAATCAAAGCTCTTTCTATTACATTTTTTAACTCACGGACATTTCCCGGCCATTCATATTCTACTAATTTGCTAAGTTCCGAATCAGCAAGACTGATGTTTGAGTTTTTAGCCATTTTACCGATAAAATATTCACATAATTTAGGGATATCCTGTTTTCTATCCCTAAGCGGCGGAATGTGAATCCGGATAACACTGAGTCGGTAATAGAGGTCATCCCGGAAAACTTTATCCTTTATTGCCTCTTCCAGGTCAATGTTTGAAATAGCAATTATACGGACATTAATAGGTTTAAATAATTCACCGCCCACTCGACGAATTCGCTTTTCTTCCAAAACACCTAATAATTTCGATTGTAAATGAACGGGCATAGAGCCAATTTCATCCAAAACAAGAGTTCCTCCATCAGCTAATTCAAAAATTCCCCGACGCAATGAGGTAGCACCGGTAAATGCGCCTTTTTCAGAGCCGAATAATTCTGCTTCGATAAGACTCTCGGGAAACGCGGCGCAGTTTGTTGTTAAAAACAGTTTTTTAGGTAAATTGCTTTTATAATGAATAGCACGAGCAACTACATTTTTGCCGGTACCGGTTTCTCCCGTAATCAGAACGGGCGCATCATTGGCCGAAGCCAAATTAATCATTTTGCGAATGTTATCAAAAACTCCCTGGCCGGAAATAAGATCGATTTCTTCGCTTTCCTTGTTATCATGGTAGTTTTGAATTTGCTCTATTTTTTCCAATTCCTGCGTACGAAAAGCCTGTTTTACCGTGAGCTCCAGCTCAGCCATTTCAAAAGGTTTGGAAAGATAATCGTGTGCGCCGACTTTAATCGCTTCTACTGCGTTGCTGAAGCTGGGATAGGCAGTGACAAAAATAATTTTTGTCTGGTCGTTTTGTTGCAGGATAGAGGGGCACAACGAAACCCCTTCCGTATCGGGAAGCTTTTGATCTAGAATAACGACATCAATTTTTATTTGTGTGCAAATTTTCAATCCATCTTTGCCGGTGTTGGCTGTGAGAACTTCCGTTAGTTCATTACTCAAGATATCCCGTACCGATTCACAAAAAATATCGTTATCATCAATAATGAGGATGTTTCTTTTAGTTTTGTTCATCTTTCTTGCCTTCGGGAATGAAGACGGTTACTTTTGTGCCCACGTCTTTAAAGCTTTTTATTTCCATATTGCCTTTCATGAGCGTTACCATTTTTAAAGTAATCATCAAACCTAAACCCGTGCCTTGCGGTTTAGTTGTATAAAATGGTTTGAAGAGATTAGTTTGCTCTTCCTCGGACATACCAACGCCATTATCTTCAACTGTAATAGCCACGAAACCTTCTTTTTTTTCGGCTCTAATGGTAATTTGTGGATTTTCGCTATTACGTAAAGCATCAGAAGCGTTGATAATCAAATTAAGCATGACTTGGTGCAAAAGACGCGGGTCAGCACTTATTTTTTCCACTGGTAGAACGATCATCTTGTTGATTTTTATTCCTGATTGGCCCAGATCGCTGGAGACCAGAGAGATAAAACGCGTCAAAAACTCATCTATTACGATGTTTTGGATATCAGGATTTTCAAATATGCTGAAACTTTTTAGCGCTTGCAAAAGAAACTCAACGCGAGCAATTTCGGTCATAGCGCGATCAACAAATTTTTCTACCGCATGTTTGGAGTAATTAGTTAGATTCTTTTTCAAGACGCTTAAGGTCATTTTAATGGAATTGATGGGATTTCCTAGTTCATGCCTGATGCCGGAAAAAATGTAACTGATATTTTCCATTGAGTTTACGGCTTCCGCAATGGATTCCAGACGGCTTCTTTCCGTAATATCTCTGATAATAATCCAGATAAAGCGGTCGGAAATCATATAGGGTGTATAACCTAAAAGACGATTTTTATACCACAAAGTATAAGTTTTGCCGATAATTTCGCTGGTAGGAACCTTTCCGTAATCAGATAAAAGTAGCGTCAAAAAGGCTTTGTATCCCAACTTGTCTGTGTCGTCCTGAAACAGCTCAGAGGCAAATTTGTTTTTAAAAATAATTTCCTGCTTTTTGATGCCCAAGATAACAATGCCTAAATCAATGCTTTCCATAATATAGGCATATAGACAATTGCCGGGGTCTTTATGGTTTATGGCAGGACAGTTGCTATCTATAAAAAAATCATTCATATTATAAAGTCTTTACAAATAGTTTAGTCAATATTATAGCATAAAAAAACCGCCCAGATAACTTGACTTATTATTGGCGGTGCTGCTATTTTATTATCAATCATAGCGTTTTGTGTGATTCCTCAACTATCAGCAGGGCATGTTTAAGTTTGTGTATTGAATATAAATAATTACTTGGAATGTCAAGGATATTTTCATGGTTAAATTAAACAGGGGTGCCATTTTTTTGCTTTTGACTGTGGCTGTATTCGCAGGATTTGTTTTATACGCGCCAAAGTTTTTGTTATACTCTTCAAGCTATGAGAAGGCAGATTCTATCATCCTTCTTGTAGGGCCGGATTTTAATGCGCGTAAAAAGGAAGCAAATAAATTAATTGACGAAGGCATGGCCGATTATTTAATTGTTCCCGCTCATAATAAAACCTACAAAATTATTAATGATAGAATTATCGAAGAAATATCATCGAATTCAGCAACGAACACAACAGGCAAAGAAGCTGTTGAAGCGCCAGCCTTTTATTATGAAGATACGCATCTGGAAATTATTGAGGCGCAAAAAATAATGTCGAATTATAAGTCGAAATCGGTAATATTTATTAGTTCACCTTATCATATGCGGCGGATTAAGTTCATTGCTTCAAGTGTATTTGATATAAAAAAAGGCAGTTTTTATTTTGTGCCGACGCGCTACGAAAAAGCTTCGGCCATCTTTTGGGAGGTTTCGCTGGCGGATTGGAAAAAAATACTTATGGAATATGCCAAAATACTTTGGTTCTTTCTTTACAGTAATTGGACAAATTAAATTGATCTTAAGAGTTAATTAAAAACCCCCTCAAAGCATTTTGCGATGAGGGGGGTTTGGTATTTTATCAGATCATGTTTTTTGTGTTGCGGGAGGAGCTTAAACATCCTTTCTTTTCTCCCAGGCTTCCTGATAAAGTCTCATGACGCAAAGGAAGATGGCCAGGAAGAAGA
>MGQN01000008.1:0-9438 GCA_001797845.1 Deltaproteobacteria bacterium RBG_16_44_11
AGTCGGGAATGCCCGCGGATGCCTTACTGCGGCAATAATGGAGTACCGGATGATCGCGCCCCCATCAAATCCCCCGCCCATGGTGGAAGTCAAAAACGTTTCCGTGCGTTTCAATCTTGTAGAAGCGGTTAAAGCCGTTTCTTTTCATGTGGATAGCGGCAATATTTTCGGCCTGGTTGGTTCCGACGGCGCCGGCAAATCAACACTTCTGCGATTAATTGCCACAATGATCAAGCCTTCCGATGGCGAAATTTATATTAACGGTCTCAATGTTTTGACAGACAGGCGGAAAATCAAAAATGTAATCGGTTATATGCCGCAGCGTTTCGGCTTGTATCAGGACCTTACCGTCGAAGAAAATATCGATTTTTTTATGGATATCTTCGGTATACCGCGCGCTGAAAGAAAATCAAGAAAAGACAAATATCTGGGATTTTCCAATTTATTGCCTTTTGTGGATAGGCTCGCGGGCAACCTTTCCGGCGGCATGAAGCAAAAGCTGGGGCTGGCCTGTGTTTTAGTGCATGAGCCTAAAGTATTGATTCTGGATGAACCGACAAACGGAGTTGATCCGGTATCGCGGCGCGAATTTTGGGAAATATTGGGCAATATGAAGCAAGAAGGCATGACCATTCTAGTATCGACTGCCTATCTGGACGAAGGCGAAATTTGCGATCAGGTCGCCCTGATGCACCGTGCCATTATTCTCGAATCAACAACGCCTGAAGCCATGCGCGCTAATTTTTCAAGCCTGGAAGAAGCGATCATCGCCAGGATAAACGAAGTAGATAAGGATCTTGCTCATGACACTTTCCAATTCTAATTCAATTTTTGTTGAAAATCTGGAAAAAAAGTTCGGCGATTTTACCGCCGTCAACAAAATCACTTTTTCCGTAAAGAAAGGCGAGATATTCGGATTCCTGGGCGCTAACGGATCGGGGAAATCAACTACCATCCGCATGCTTTGCGGTATTATCACTCCTACTTCGGGCACAGGTTCCGTGGCTGGACACGATATCGTAACTGAGCCGGAAGAAATCAAACACTCTATAGGCTATATGTCGCAAAAATTCTCTCTGTACGAAGATTTAACGCCTTACGAAAATTTACGCTTTTATCTTGGTGTTTATAGCGTCCCTCCTAGTGAATGGGAGGAGCGTATTGATTGGGTTTTGAATATTACACGGCTGCGGGAAGAAAAAAACCGCTTAACGAAAGAATTGCCGCCAGGGCGCCCTCAAAGACTCCCGCTGGGGTGTTCGCTTCTGCATAAGCCGGACGTGCTTTTTCTGGATGAGCCGACATCCGGCGTCGATCCGATTACTCGCCAGCATTTTTGGAATTTTATTCAGCAGCTTGCCCGCGAGGGCATTACCGTGTTTGTCACCACGCATTACATGGATGAAGCACGCTTTTGTCAACGGATCGTTATGATTAATGAAGGCAGCATTGTGGCTTCCGGCAGCCCCGCGGAAATTATTGCGGCCGCCTGTCCCGGAAAACCGCAAGCGGATTTAAATGACGCCTTTATAACTTTAATGACGAGGACGGACAATTGAATCCGACAAGATTAAAAGCCCTTATACGCAAAGAAATTTATCACCTCGTCAGGGACTATCGCAGTCTTTATCTGGCTTTTGCCATTCCTTTGATTTTGATTATTCTTTTCGGTTATGCGCTGAGTCTGGATGTGGATAACGTGGAAACGGTTGTGGTGGATTACGATAAGTCTGAGCTCAGCCGCGATTTTATCAGCAAGCTTGATGCTTCTCCCTATTTCCATGTTGCTGGAAATCTCGTCAGGACAAAAGAAGCCATAGATTATCTTGACCGCGATACTGCGGCAGTCGCGATTATTATTCCGCCCGATTTTATGAAAAATATTCAGGCGGATAGAGATGCTCCTCTGCAAATTCTTATTGAAGGGAGCGACCCTAATTTTGCCGGTATCATCCGAGGTTATTTGACGGCTTTTACCGAGCAATACAATCAAAAACTCCTGCTTTCTTTTCTCAACCGTCAGGGCATGGAAAAAATAAGTCCTCCCGTCGATGGCCGCATCCGCATCTGGTTTAACGAAGATTTGGAAAGCCGCAACTTCATCATTCCCGGAATTATCGCCATTATTATCATGATTGTCGGCGCGCTTTTGACCTCGCTCATTATCGCTCGCGAATATGAAAACGGAACGATGGAAACAATCAAATCACTGCCGGTAAAAGCGGGCGAGTTACTGCTAGGGAAAGCTTTCCCATATTTTTTTATTGGGCTTACCGATGTTTTAATAGCGATGCTGTTGGGGCAGCTCCTTTTCGGAGTGGTGATGAAAGGCAATTTTTTTCTGATGATTATCGCTACCTCTCTTTACTTAGCTGTGGCGCTATCGCTCGGTTTGTTTATATCCACGGTAACAAAATCACAACTGATTGCCAATCAGGTGGCAATTTTAACCACGTATTTGCCCTCTGTTCTTCTATCCAATTTTGTTTTCCCGATTGTTAATATGCCGAAGATTTTGCAGTATATTACCTATATCGTTCCGGCAAGATATTACATCGATATTTTGGGAGGCATCTACCTGCGCAATACCGGATTTTCTCATTTATGGCCGAGCATGGCAGTTTTGATGTTTATATTCACATTGCTTACATCACTGAACTATTTGTTGTTAAAAAAGGAAGGCCTATGAACTGGCTGAGAATCAAAGAATTAGTGCGTAAAGAATTCATTCAACTTTTTCGCGATAAGCGAAACCGGGTGACTCTCTTTGTGGCCCCCTTTATCCAGATGCTCGTTTTCGGCTATGTCGTTAATTATGATATCCGTAATATTAACGTTGCCCTTGTCGATCATTCATATACTTATGAAAGCCGTAAACTCGTTGATACTTTTGAAGGCAGTAACATTTTCCATATCACCCATTACGCGACCAACGATGACCAAATGGAAGAACTCCTGCTGAGAGGGAAAGTTGATATGGGCATTAAGATCGGCCCGGATTTCGCAGGCACTATTCGCAAAGGCCAAACAGCCTCCATTCAGATTATTGCCGATGGCTCCATGAGCAACATGGCTTCCATGCGCATGGCCTACACCGCTAGTGTGATCGAGAAGTTTAATTTGGATACCATTCGTGAATTGTACCCCCAACAAATGAGCTACGGAAAGATCGATGCGCGCATTCGCACATGGTATAATCCCAACTTGGATAGCCAGTACTTCTTTGTTCCGGGCATTGTCGCCTTTTTGATCATGCTTATTTCTTTGCTTTTGACATCCATAGCCATTATTAGGGAAAAAGAAGCAGGCACGATGGAACAACTAATCGTGACGCCGCTAAAAGCTTCCGAATTAATTATTGGCAAGACAATTCCTTATATAATTATTTCTCTGGCGCAACTATCGGCAATAATTGTCGTCGCCATATACTGGTTCGAAATTCCGCTAAAAGGCAGTATCATCCTTTTATTTTTCGCCGCGTGCTTATTTTTGCTGAGCACTCTGGGTGTGGGGCTTTTCATTTCCACTATCTCCGCCACTCAGCAGCAGGCCATGATGACCACTTTCTTTTTCATCATGCCGTTTTTTATGCTCAGTGGTTTTGTTTTCCCCATTGCCAATATGCCAACATTTGTCCAGTGGCTTACCTACCTCAACCCTCTGCGCTATTTCCTGGTGATTATCCGCGGAATTTTTCTTAAGGGCGTTGCCCTGGAAGTGCTCTGGCCGCAATTTTTGGCGCTGGCTATTCTAGGAGGACTTGTTTTCTCCGGCGCAATATTACGCTTCAAAAAGCGGTTAGATTAGAATAAAATTAGACTGATGGCTGAAGATAAAAACGATGTTATTTCGATGAGCGCAGCGAAGAGAAATCTTATTCTTTAAAAGACAAGATGTCTCCCCGCAGGTCGACATGACAATGAATATTTTCCCGCCCCTGGCGGGCGGGAATTAAAGGGAGGGGGATTTGCTAAAGAAGTATCACCGAAGGGCACAAGAGGGAGGAAAGCTTCGTATCCTTAAATACACATGAGACTGAATGCTGATGACCTGATTTTTGCCTTTGTTAATTTTTTATTTTGTCAGATCGTTAATAAGCGTACTGAATGCTCTATAGATCGACGGCTTCGAGATTGTCCAAGATTTGCCGCATATATTTTTCGATCACGGTAAATTGATTGTCCTGTGCCAGCATTTGCTTTGTGTCTTGAATATATGGCGCAACGACTAACTCGTTTGTACCGTTTTGCATCCATTCTTCGATATTGTCTTTTTTAACATCCAGATGAAACTGCAGGGCGAGAACATGATTTCCGTAAGAGAAAGCCTGATTCTTACAGGCTATTGTTTCAGCCAGATGTTTCGCGCCGGAAGGCAAATCAAAAGTATCACCGTGCCAGTGAAAAACAAGAATTTCCGCAGGCAGTCCCCGAAAGAGCGCGGATGTATGGCCCTCTTCAGTTATATTTATCGGAAACCAGCCGATTTCCTTATGCGCATTAGGATAAACTTTGGCGCCCAGAGCGGCAGCGATGAGTTGTGCCCCCAGACAAATTCCCAGAACTTTAAGGCCTCTGTTTATGGCCTGACCGATAAATCTTTTTTCCGCAGCAAGCCAGGGATAAACATTTTCATCATAGGCTCCCATCGGTCCGCCCACGACGATGAGCCAGTCAATATCGTCGAGATTTGGCGGCACTTCTTTATTATAAAAGCGCGTTGATGAAAGCGAGTGTCTTTTGGCGCTAATCCAGTCCTCGATATTACCCAATCCTTCAAACGGCACATGCTGAAAACAATGTATTCTCATCGCTGAATTTCTACCAGATAGTGAATATAGCCGTCAAGTCTGTAATCAAGCAGATTAGTAATTTTTCTTAAAATATCATTTTTATAAAAAATTCTGGCATGTTATAATTAATAAAGTAGAAATATTTGTCATCATGTCTGTCAAAGGGAGAAAAACATGAAAAATTGTCGAGAATGCAAGCACGAGATTTCTGAAAACGCTATGTCGTGTCCTAATTGCGGCGCGCCATTTCCCGCCAAGGAGAAGTGGGATGGATGGGGATTTGAATACAAATCCAAAGCCACAATCGCCGGGCTTCCTTTGCTGCACATTTCCTTTAAGTACAGGCCTAATCGTGTTCCTGTGCCAGCCAAGGGAGTTATCGCCATTGGTCAGTTTGCCTGCGGCATATTTACCATTTCGCAATTCGGCATCGGTGTTGTCAGCATCAGTCAGTTTACCGTTGCCGGATATGCTCTGGCGCAGTTTGCCTTTGCCTATTCTCTGATAGCTCAGGTGGGAATTTATATTCATGAAGGCCGCGGACAGCTCGTGAAGAGCCTGGGTGAACTGCTGGGGATGTTTTAATCGGCTTTCCTGCGGCAAAGCTATTTTGTAATATAATATTATATTACAAACAATTTCTCTCGGAAGATACGGTTCATAACGCACCATCCATGGATGAATAGCTTCTTTTTAAGTAAAAGGTAACAATAAAATTCAAAACATGATAGAATATTTCTATGAAATATACGGAATATTTCTTATTCGTGAAACAGCGTGCAGACCGGGCAAGCATAAAAGACGAATGGATATTGGAAGTCATTCGCAATCCTTCAAAGACAGCAATGCAGGCCGATGGGAGAATAAGAAAATGGAGCTATATCAAGGAAGTGAAAAAATATTTGAGAGTTATTCTATTGGAAGACGGCGAGACAATTCATAATGCCTTTTTCGATAGAAGCTATAAGGAGGAGGGAGCATGAAAATTCGTTATTTTATGGACACAGATACGGCGCTTATTGAATTTTCCAATGAATCAGTTTTGGAAACAAAAGAAATATCAGAAAACCTATATATTGATCTGGACGGCAAGGGTAATCTTGTAAGCATGACTATTGAACATGCTAAACAGAAAGCCAATATTACGGAAGTGTCGTATTTACAAATGGAAAGAAGTATTGCATAATCATTTGCAACAAGAGATGTTCCCGATATTCCAATCACTCATTCAGAATTTTGTGTTTCGTTATTGTGCGATAATTAGGGCCAAAGCCCCATTTATCTAAATGTCAAGGAATGAATTCAGCAGACGGCTTTCAGATGCCACTAATGCCTGACGTGAAAACAGTTAAGTGTAAAACTTTCACAAAGTGAATAAATTAGGAGAGAAAGTTATGGCTGAAATCAGTTATGACATGCTTAAAGAAGAGGCCATTCGTTTTTTAGACGCGCAGAGTTATCTTGTTCTAGCTACGTCATCAAGCAATAGGGTTACCGCCAGAACAATTTCCTGCGTCAATAAAGGATTAACAATCTATTTTCAAACGGATAGAAATTTTCTTAAAAGCAAACAAATTGAGCAAAATCCAAATGTCGCCTTATGCGCAGCAAATGTCCAAATTGAAGGAATAGCAAAAACCAGAAATCATCCATTTGATGCATTAAATGCGGAATTGCTTGAATTGTTTAAAAAGAAACATGCCCTTGCCTTTAATACATATGCTCATCTGAAAAATCAGATCGTGATTGAAGTGGAGCCAAAATTTATAACATTCTGGAAATACATTGATAATAAACCTCTCAGAGATTACCTCTATGTTGAAAAAACCAAAGCACAGCGGGAATATTACGATATAAGTGATTAACCGGATAGAATATTCGAAAGAAGGTTGCATTAATTTAGGAGAGAACAGGGCTGAATGATTGCGTCAACACCATATGGGGAAGTTCTGCAAATTCGAATGAGCCGTTACCCTGATTTCCCTTCGGGGATGTGGGTATGCGCTTATCTTGTCGACGGCTTGTTGGTTGATACTGGCATGGCGCATACAGCGGAAGAGTTAGCAAAATTTTTAAAAGACAAACACTTGAAGGTAGCGGTAAATACGCATTTTCATGAAGATCATATATCCGGCAATAAATTCCTTCAGGATGATTATGGGATCGAAATATACGCCCCTGCTCTTTCTGTAGATAAAATAAATAAACCCGCGAAGCTGTATCCTTATCAGGAAGAAGTGTGGGGTTATCCTGTTCCCAGTGTAGTAAAGACTCTCGGCGACCATGTTAATACACAAAACTACCGCTTTGAAGTTATTCCCACGCCGGGGCACGAACGCGATCAAATCTGTCTGTGGGAAAAAACCAACGGCTGGCTTTTTACCAGCGATCTTTACATCAGCACAGAACCCGTGGCCTGCCGCTCGACCGATGATATGTGGCAGATTCTGGCAGATCTCGAAAATATCCGCGCGCTCAATCCGCAAGTTTTATTTCCCGCACCGACGCATGTCGTGTATGAGCCGGCGGCAAAACTAGATGAGCTGATTTCTTACCTGGAAGAGCTAGGCACTAGAATTGAGGAGCTTTACAAGAAAGGGAAAAGCGTCGAGCGGATAAAAGAGGAAATTTTCAGCTCGGAAGACATGTTCGCGCAAATGACCCAGCAGCAGTTTTCTTCGCTCAATATGGTCAAGTCATTTTTAAAAAATCATTTAGGGTCTTGAAATATAGAAAAACATGCGCATACTAGAGCCATAATAACTGAACTGGAGGTAAAACATGATTGGTGAATTAGATAAAAATGTATTGGAGTCACTTTTGGAAGCAATTCCGGTGGAGTTTTCTGTGGTAGATAAAAACGATAAGGTGCTTGCCTGGAATAAGCACGAAACACGAATATTCAAAAGGCCCAAAGGGGCGGTGGGCCGTGATGTGCGGGATTGCCATCCGAAAGGAAGCTTAAATAAAGTAGAGACGATTTTGGCGGAAATGAAAGCAGGCAAAAGGGATAGCGCCCGCTTCTGGATAGATTTGCCCCTGAAAGATAAAGACACTCCTCAAAAAGTGTTGATAGAATATTACGCGCTGAGGGATGCGGCAGGCAATTATTTAGGCTGTCTGGAAGCTTCGCAAAACATAACGGATATGCAAAAAATTACTGGCCAGAAACGGTTGCTTGATTAAGCTATTCTTTTTCTTTAGCAAAAAAAGCTTTGTAATTTAACATCAAAACTCAGCGGCGCGATTAGCGTCCGCTGTAGTGTTTTGTTATTCCTTAATTTATATAACAAGACCTGCACCCGCTGACTTAGCTTTTTCCAAAAGTGCGGCATCATTTTTCGCCGATTGTCGATCTAACCCTGCACCATGCTGATGTAAAATTTTATACTTACCAACACCCAATTCATGAGGGATTATAGCAAGCCACTCATTCAGATGATCGTAAAGTTGCGAGTAATGGGGTGCCGCAGGTTCAGGATCGCCGCGTGAAATGATGAAAAGAAGCGAATTACCCGGCGGGAACACCGACTTCATTATATACTCCCCTCGTTTCTCCGGATTTTCTACATAATATGAGAAGCAATAAAAACGGTCTACCAGCATTTTAAACTGCGCTGATACATGATACCAGTGAACGGGTGTCCCCATAACAATGGCATTACAAGTTGTCATATCCTGAAGCAATGTCGTCAGATCGTCTTTCTGCACACATTTGCCGATATCCTTTTTGCATCTTCCACATCCTGTGCATCCATTAATATTTAACTCTCTTAAATTAACAAGACGGATCTCCGCACCTTTTTCCGCTGCCCCATTCAGGGCGGATTCTACTAATGTCTGGGTGTTTGCATTTTTCCTCGGACTGGCGTTAATACCAATAATTTTCATATAATCACCTTTATTACTGATCAATTTAAAAAACCACGGTCTGATCGATTTCAAAGAAGAATAAAAGTGTTTATGTGGATCAGTGCTCACGGGTCTTCGACCCTCCGCTTTGCGGGATAATTCAACTAACAAATACTCTAGTATTTGAGTTTCATTAAGTTCAACTAACCAATTCCGAAAGTGAAACGAGTCGGAATTGGAGTTTCACTAATAATACTTCAAACACCGCAATTTTGCGGTATAAACCCCTACGGTAAAAACTATTTATTTGATTCTAATATATTAATATTAAACAATAATCAATTTATTTCCTGTCTTTTTAGTCGGGATATTATGCGGATCAGCATAACATCCCGACTAATTTGCTAGAGATTGGCCTTAAAACTTCTTCGCACCATTATCCTATTTATCAAAGACGAATTTTTCGTGTTTTTTTCTTAAAATGAATTATCTTTTCCACCACCGCGCAGATGGCTCCGTCTTCATCGATCAGTTCGATTTGATAGGCGCGGTCCAGTTTGCTTTGCTCTTTAAGTGTTTTGCGGATGTAAGTTAGTTCGGCTTTTCGAATCTTAAATTTCGCGCGTAGAGTTGAACGGCCGGGTTGTTTAAACTTAATAGATGCCGCCTTATCCCAGACAATATATTCCGGCCCCAATATATTTATAAACATGACCATATACATGGGGTCAACCGCCGCGTACATACTGCCGCCGAAGATGGTGCCGACGTAATTTTTTGTTTTCCAATTCAGC
>MGQN01000008.1:9452-9801 GCA_001797845.1 Deltaproteobacteria bacterium RBG_16_44_11
AATTTCGCGCCAATCGCCGGAAATATAAGTGATGCGGGCGCCGGTGCGACGATAAACAGGAAATAAATTAAATTTCCAACGCATTAGACGTGATTTAAAAGACTCGGGCATATTTTACCCCTAATTATGCTTATGATTTTCATTTCCGTTTTTCGGGATACAGCACAAAAGCTCGCCATCATTACAGCTATTGCATTCAAATTGTAAAGTCGGATGGTCAATTTTAAATTTTTCGAAAAGAATCGCTCTTATTTTCCCCGCCAAATCATCAACTTTGCCCAGCATTTGGTCGGGTACGGTTATATGCACGGCCAATGCAATGTTCTCGGCCGATGGATTCCATACGTGG
>MGQN01000008.1:9942-26568 GCA_001797845.1 Deltaproteobacteria bacterium RBG_16_44_11
AATACCGGATCCAGCCAGAACCATGGCTTGAAAAGCCACACAATGCCCAGCACGACAACTCCCAAAGAGGTAAACGCGTCCGTCAACATGTGCAAGAAAGCACTTTTCATATTCAGATTTTCTTTCGCGCCGGAACGCAGGATCAAAGCGGAAATCATATTGCCGATAAAACCCAAGAGGGCAATCAAGATAACCAATTGTCCGACTATCGGTTGAGGATTTAAGAATCTATTCCAGGCCTCAAGAGCAATGTAGAAACCCGCGGCATACAAAAGAGCCACGCTGATCAATGTGGCGAATATTTCGATGCGCTTGTATCCGAAGGTCTGTTTATTTGTGGGGCCGCGTTTGCCGATCAGCAGGGCGGCGTAATTGATAACCAGAGAAATAAAATCGCTTAGATTATGTAAAGCGTCACTGATGAGTGCCATACTGCCGGAGATGATGCCGCCGTAAATCTGCACTGCCGGAATAATCAGGTTCATGACCATGGAGGCGACTAAGCGCCTGCCCCATGATTTTTCGGACTTGCTATGATTATAGTGTGAATGAGTAGTCAAAAATTTAACCTTATTAAAAAGCTGTTAGTCATTCCGTTTCGTATACTTTCTGGATTCCCGCCTCCGAGACTGTGTCGTAATTGCCTTTTTGTCATTCCGTGCAAGCGAAACGCGACGAAGAGCCTGCCCCGTACTTGATACGGGGGAATCCAGTATTATCAGTAGGTTCTGGATACCGGCTGGCCTGTGCCGGTATGACGACCTTGATGGTAATTCCCGATATTACGACACAGTTTCTCCGCGGGAATGACGAATGACGGGGGTTTTTCTATTCCCGCCGGAGTAACAATTAAGTCTCCTTTTCTTCTCCGCCAAGTATTTTCAACGCCGCATCTATCGCGGCGTGACTGCCGAAGAGGATAAGCTGGTCTGCCTCTTTAAGAATGAAATTACTGGGCGGATTGGTAATAGTTTTGTTGCTGCGTATAATGTTGATAATCATCGCGCCGGATTGGGCTTTAAGGTCAATCTCCTTTATGCTCTTGCCGATATTGGCGTTGTCGGCGGCGATGTAGCAGGTGTCGATAGTTCCCTGAGCGAGAATTTGACTGATCTGGTCAAATGCCTCCTGCGTGTAGCGAACTTGCCGGAAAACTCCGTAAGATTTATTACGGATAATATTGCCCTGCGCCAGAATAATGCTGTTGGGAATGTGAAACATTTTTAAAACTCTGCTGAATATTTGAATCGATGTTTCAAACTCTTCCGGAATGATGTCATCCGCGCCAAGGTCCAGCAAGTCATCAATATCGGTGACATATTTTGTGCGTACAATGACGTGAAGATTCGGATTAAGAGACTTAGCGACGCTAAGACAACACTTGGCCAGAAAACGGTCGGAAATGGCAATGACTAAAACGCGCGCTGTCTTCACGCCCGCGTGCTTGAGTATTTCTGTATTAGAACAGTCTCCCCAGATGATATTTTTTTCCCCGTTTTTATGCGCGTCACGGATGTGCTGATAATTGAGATCGATGATTACATAATTGATCGCTGTTTCTTTCAATACCTTCACCAGATTCCTGCCGTTGAGACCCATGCCGCAAATAATGACATGATTATTCACAGACACAATCTGGTCTGTTTTTGTTTCCTCAGCGGGAAGGGACAAGCCTTTTCTGGACAGCGCGTAATAAGCAAGAGGAATCAGCAGCGGTGAAACGATGAAAGTCAAAACTGAAGCACTGATAAAAAGCTGATAGACATATTCAGAAATAATATTGTTTTTGAAGCCCTGCAATGCCAGCACGAAAGAAAATTCGCCGATCTGCGACAAAAGGACACCACTCAACATCGAGGTACGAAAAGGATATTTTAGAAATTTTACCAGGCCAAAAACTATTGCCGCCTTGATCAGAATAATAATGAACGAAATGGTAAGGATATAACCGTAGTTTTGCCGGGCAAAGTTAAGGTCTAAGATCATGCCGAAAGAGACAAAAAAGATCGATAAAAATATATCTCTGAACGGATTTATATCGCTGATAATCTGATGCGTGAAATCCGTGTCGGAGATGGCCAGCCCGGCCAGAAAAGCGCCGATAGCCAGTGATAACCCCAAAGCATTGGTGAGCCAGGCGATACCCAGCGTAATAACAATGGAGGTGATGACAAAAACATCGCGCATACGCGTGTTTACCAGGCGCTCCAGAATAAAGGGGATTATGTAGCGGGCTGCCGCGAGGATCGCCACAATAATCAATATTGATTTGATAAGCTTCCAGGTGATCGCCCAGGTGGTGGGTCCGCTATCACCCGTCAAGAAAGGGATCAACAACATCATCGGCACGACCATGATATCCTGAAACAGAATAATGCCGATAGAAATTCTCCCCTGCGGCGATTCTTCATCGCCGCGGTCTTTAAGCATCTTTAAAACCAGTGCTGAAGAGCTATGTGATAGAAGAAAACCAATGAATATTGCCTGGCTTATGCTCAATTGCAGTACAAGTCCGATGAAAAAACCTGCCAGAAAGGTAAAAAATACCTGCAGGCCGCCGGTCAACAGAAATTCCGATAAATGCTTGAGAAAGCGCGACAAGGAAATTTCGATACCGATGGTGAACAATAAGAAAGCGACACCAATTTCCGCCATCAGCCGAATTCCGGCTGTGTCCGTGATAAGTTTCAAACCGTAAGGGCCGATGATAATGCCGGTGATTAAGAAACCGATAATCGAAGGGAATTTTAATTTATTGAAAATATAAATAACGGGTATGGAAAATCCGAGAATGATTAACAGTTTATGAAAAAATATCAATCCGTCCATGAAGCGCCCTGTTGTTATTTTAAGTTTGTAAGTTAAGATGGGCGGAGGCCTTCCGCCCATCTTAAGGATATTACATTTCCCCTTTCTTTCTGTTTACCATTGATGAGAAAATTTTCCAAGAAAACATCTTCATTATTATTTGTGCAGCTAAAAAGCGAAGCTGGCTGTAAAGCCGCCGTAAAGAAACGAACTTTTCCTGTCAAAAGGAAGAGCGGTGCCTTGTAAACCCCGCCCTTTCATTTCATACCTGGCGTCATCACACAACGGAAACACATAGGTCGCCATAGGAGTGATGGTCAGATTTTTGGTCAAGGTCAAGGGCAACGCGACGGAAACAGTCGCGTCGTGAAAATTATTGTACTTATCGGTTGTCGGAAGCGCGTTTGCGTCAAATTCAGGATATGTTGCTGCTTCGTCACTCTTTAAATAGCTTGCCGTTGCCGCAAGTTTTAAACCGATCATCTCGGTGAATTGGAAGACATGAGAAACACCAAACAAAGCATACCATTGATGATAGTGATCAATTTCTTTGTAAATGGTCAGAGTTGGAGCCAGTATCGTATCCAAACCTAGGCTGACAAACACTTCCTGGGAATCAAGCGGATCAGTGCCTCCGGCATAAGGCGCGGCCAGAGCATAATAAATGTAACCCGCACCCGCCCGTAATTTTCCCAATGCTATTGAATAAGACAAGGTAATGTCTGTTTCCGTAAAATTGGCCGAATATTCGCTATCACCTGCACTATAGGGGTTGGTATCCAGATTCCCCCAGATATTGGCGGAAAACCCTTTGTAACTTATTGTGGCTGACGGTTGAATAACGGCACTGTGACGGCTCAGTTCCTGTCCGCGCGAGATGTAGGCGCTCAAAACACTCACCGCCGCTTCGCCCGTGACCTTATCCTCCAGTGCCTGTTTTGCGTCTTGGGCAAAACAAACCGGGGGAGAAATCATCACCATTACCGCGAAAACAGCTATAAAAAACTTCTTATGAACGAAAAAAATCATAAATCATCCTCCTTAATTTATTTGAGACGTAACTAGAACAAAAGACGTGCCGAATTTAACCAACACAGATAAATAACTTATAACTTATTAAAATAATTCATTTCTCTAAGATGGCTTCCATGCTTTGATTGATAAAACAGAGGCTACAAATTTGTTAAATTCCTGATTTAACGGACATTAATGATGATTTTTATTGACAAATTAGCCAGGAAAAATTAATATACAGAAAAATTAGATATTTATTAATGAGACTTAACTTTTGCAAGCTGAAGCGAAGCAAAAATTATTAGTCGAATTTATCCCGCGGGAATGGCGCTATGAACACGATTATCATGATATACATAATTATTAGCATCATCATAATTAGCTTCCCCATAAGAGGCCTGGTCGTGGAATAGTTGTAATTTACAATCAAACAAAATAGAAATCCGCTGCCAGGGAAACCAGACAGCGGATTTTTTGTGAGATCCCAATTTCAGAAGCGTAGTGCACTGAAATTGGCTAATCGAACAATCCCGCAAAGCGGTGGTTTTGAAAGAGAGGAAAAATGACAAAAAATCAAATTCTAATTTATGATACGACTTTAAGAGACGGAACTCAGGGCGAACAAACAAATTTTTCCGCGGAGGAAAAATTACGCATTGCCAAGCGCCTTGATGAGGCTCACTTTCATTATATTGAAGGGGGCTGGCCGGGTTCTAATCCCAAGGATATGCGTTTTTTTGAAATGGCCAAAGTCGTTAAATTTAAAAATTCGCGCCTGACGGCATTCGGCTCTACCCGCCGCCCGCATACCAAGCCCCAGGCATGTCCTAATTTGAAGGCTCTGGTCAAAGCCGGCACTCCCGCTTGCGCGCTCGTCGGAAAATCATGGGATTTGCATGTGACGGAAATTCTGAAAACCGACCTTGATGAAAATTTAGCCATGATTACCGACTCTATCGAATATCTCAAATCGATGGGCAAAGAAGTGCTTTTTGACGCGGAACATTTTTTTGACGGCTATAAAAATAATCCCCGCTACACGACTAAAGTGGTGAAAACGGCGCTGGCTGCAGGCGCGGATGTAATTGTTCTTTGCGATACGAACGGCGGTTCCATGCCTCATGAAATCAGTGCTATCGTACAAAAAATTGCGTCCTCGTTCCCTTTGAATATTGCCGGCATCCATACGCATAATGACTGTGGCATGGCTGTGGCTAATTCCATCGCCGCGGTGCAGGAGGGAGTGAAGATGGTTCAGGGCACGATCAATGGTTACGGAGAAAGATGCGGCAACGCCGACTTGATTTCCGTTGTTGCCAATTTACAACTTAAAATGGGCAAACAATGTTTGCCGCTGGAATCCATTCGGCAGTTAACCAATCTCTCTCATTATGTGAGCGATGTTGCCAACGCCCCTCCGCTGAATGCGCGGCCATTTGTGGGGCGCAGCGCCTTCGCGCATAAAGGCGGAGTGCACGTCAGCGCTGTGGTCAAAAACTCCATGGCCTACGAACATATTGAGCCGGAACTTGTCGGTAACCACCGCCGTGTGCTGGTTTCCGATTTGGCGGGGAAAAGCAATGTTGAGTACAAAGCAAAAGAACTGGGCATCAATCTGGCTAAAAATGACGCGATGAGTAAGAAAATCGTGCATGAAGTAAAACTGATGGAAGATCGCGGTTTTCAGTTTGATTCTGCCGACGGCTCGCTTTCCGTGTTGATTAAAAAAGCCATCGGTGAGTTTGTCGAGCCTTTTACGCTGGAAAGCTTTAATGTCGTCACTTCACGCTCGGAAAATACACCCTGTCTTTCTCAGGCGACAATTAAAATCTCGGTAGATGGAGAAGAAGAGCTTACCGCCGCGGAAGGAAACGGACCGGTAAACGCGTTAGATCACGCTTTGCGCAAAGCGTTGACAAAGTTTTATCCGCAAATCGGGGAAATGCATCTGGTTGATTTTAAGGTGCGCACGCTGGAAGGATCGGAGGGCACGGCCGCTTCCGTCCGCGTGCTTCTGGATTCTACGGACGGAGAAGACGTCTGGAGTACTATCGGTGTTTCTGAAAATATCATCGAGGCCAGCTGGCAGGCATTGGTCGATAGTATCGAATACAAACTGAGCAAGGACAAAATGAACGGCAAATAAGCATCGTGATGATTTTTCTCAATTATTTTGGGAAGTTTTGATTGCCAATGCGCTGAATTCTTGATATACAAAATTTCAAATGACGGCAAATAGTCGGGAATTTAGCCATGTTGTCCATTAATAACCAGAATCCGCAGCCGCGACTTATTAAAAGAGCTGTGGAGGTATTGCGTGAAGGCGGGATAATAATTTATCCTACCGACACCGTTTACGGTTTAGGCTGTGATTTGTCCAACAAAAAGGGAATTGAAAGAATTTACGAACTGAAAAGAAGAAACAAAAAGAAGCCTTTGAGCTTCGTCTGCTCGGATCTGAAACACATCAGCCAATACGCCAAAGTCACCGACTATGCCTACAAAACTATGAAACGTCTTTTGCCGGGAGCTTATACTTTTATTCTGGAAGCTTCGCGGCTGGTGCCGAAAATCATTTTGCCGAAAAGATCGACCACAGGAATAAGAGTGCCGGATAATCAGATTTGCCTGGCGCTGGTGAGAGAATCGGGTCAGCCGATAATCAGTACCAGCGTAAAAACAGCGGATGGCGAAGATTTAGGCGATCCTCATGCGATCAAGGAATATTTTGATCGGGTGGTTGATTTAATTATTGATGGTGGTAATATCATACCCGAACCTTCGAGTGTTATCAGTCTTGTTGATGACAATATCGAAATTATTAGAATTGGAAAAGGCGATATCAATGCCTTTCTTTAAAATAAAAAAGGCCGCACGCTGCTTTATTGGTAAATAGGCTTAGGGAAGCCTAAGCCCGCTCCAAAACGCGCAAAAGCCGCCGCCGGCCGAAAAGGACATTTATGAAACATACGATGCTTGTGAACGCCGTGCATAAAGAACAAATGCGCATGGCTACCGTTAATGAAAAGGGCAAGCTCATTGAATTCAACATTCAGATGTCGGTCCGGGAGCCGATTACCGGCAATATTTACATAGGCAAAGTGCTGAAAGTTGAGCGCGGCCTGCAGGCGGCCTTTGTCGATTATGGCGGCAACAAGGACGGCTTCCTTCCCCTGAAAGATACAAGCCCGGAATATTTTACCCCGCCGGAAAACGGCCAAGCCGGCGGAAAACCGGTGCTCAAAGCAGGTAAGGAAATCATTGTGCAAGCCGTAAGAGAAGCCAGCGGCAATAAAGGAGCTCTTTTAACTTCCTATATTTCTCTTCCCGGCAGATATTTGGTTTTGCTTCCCAACAAACCCGGTGGCGGCATATCCCGCAAGATTGAAAGCGAAGAAGACAGAAATAAAATCAAAAACCTCATGGAACAAATTAAAATTCCCGACGATATGGGTTTTATCGTGAGAACAGCGGGAATCAACCGCACCAAGCAGGAAATTCAGCGTGATTACCAGCTTCAGATACGCCTCTGGAAAGAAATTTACAAGAAAGCGTCAAGCAGCAGCGCGCCCCTTCTTATTTATCAGGAAACAGACTTTGGCGTGCGCAGTTTGCGCGATTATTTAACACCGGAAATTGATGAAATTCTTGTTGACGACTACGACACTTTCCGCAAGATGCGCGCTTATTTAAAAGCTGTGACACCGCGTCAAGTAAGAATTATGAAGCAGTATAAAGAAAAAGTTCCTATTTTTGAAAAATTTCACTTGGAAGAACAAATACGCGTTATCTATCAGGAGCGTGTAGACCTGAAATCCGGGGGCTACATAATTATCAACCCGACGGAAGCGATGATTACGATTGATGTCAACTCCGGCCGTGCCTCCGGCAAAAGGAACATTGAAGAGACCGCGTTTAAAACAAATATTGAGGCCTGTGAGGAAATTGCCCGGCAACTGCGTCTGAGAGATTTGGGTGGTTTAATTGTCATTGATTTTATCGATATGGCCGATAAAAAACACGTTGCGGAGGTGGAAAAATCGTTCAAAAAAGCGCTGAGCATTGATCGGGCAAGAATTCAACTCGCGCGCATTTCTAAGTTCGGAATGCTTGAATTATCGCGTCAGAAGAAACAGTCCACTATTCAGGAAATAAGCTACACAACCTGTCCTTTCTGCAAAGGCAGCGGCCTGCGGCCATCTTTGGAGTATGCCGCGCTGGGGGCATTTCGCAAGATTGAATCGGAAGCAGTAAAAGGAATTTATTCCGAATTGAGAATAATTTTGCCGCATGAAATCGCCGGCTACATTCTCAATCATAAAAGAAGCAAGCTTTTAAATCTGGAATCAACGTTCGGACTAACTTTACATATTTCAGGCAGCACGGAAATGCCCTGGGATAAACTGGATATACAACACACCATCAAAGAACAAACGCAGGAAAAACCCGATGGGCAAGAGGAGGAGACTTCCCTTAAAGCAAGTGAAATAACAGGGGCCGCCGATGAAAAAAAAGAACCGGCGAAAAAGAAATCCCGTCGCAGACCCCGTCATAAGAAAAGAAAACCGGCAGGAACAAGAGAGGCTGATTCTTTGCCCGCAATTTCGCCTCATGCAGCCGTTGACGAAAACTTATCTGTGCTGCAGGCGCCACCGGAAAAATTAGTCCCTCTTATCATCACACCGGCCGAATCAAAAGAGACTACAGACAGTCCAGAAGCAAACACACCGGCATTAACTGTGGTGGAAAAAGAAAAAAGCGATGAAAATATCTAATGGCTTGGATCGAAGTATTTACTGCTAGCGAAACGCTAACAATTCTTTTTTAAAGAGATAAACGATAACAGACAACCAGGTCATTTCATTGTCGATTATTTGCCCGCGGCCAGTTCTTTAGACCTTGCCGTTGCCGTTTCGACAGCACAAATGAAAGTGTCCCGGATTTTTCCTTCTTCCAGAATTTTCAAACCGGCTGCGGTTGTGCCTCCCGGTGATGTCACCATCTCTCTGAGTTCGGCCGGCTGCTTATCGCTTTGCAGGCAGAGACGTGCAGCTCCCAGCATCGTTTGCGCGGAGAGTTTCGCCGCTAGTTCACGCGGCAACCCCAGTTTGATTCCGGCCTCGATAAGCGCTTCGATAATCAGAAAAAAATAAGCCGGCCCGCTGCCGGAGAGTCCGGTAACTGCATCCATAAGTTTTTCCTCAACCTCGAAGCTTATTCCCACGGCATCCAGAATGGTGCGCGTTAATTTAACATCGGCACCTGTGGCGCAAATTCCTTTTGCTACTGCCGCCGCGCCTTCTCCAACCAGCGCGGGTGTATTCGGCATCACCCTTAATACACGAGCTCTTTCGGGTAGGGCCGCTTCAATAAAAGTCGTCGGAATTCCGGCGGCAATGGAAATTACGACTTTGGAGTTATCTATAGCCGAAGCAAATTCTTTTAATGTCGCCGTCATATTTTGCGGTTTGACCGCGAGGATAATTATATCGGCATTCTTAGCCGTTTTTTTGTTGTCGGTGGAAACTTTAAACCTCATTTCCGAACGGATAAAATCCAAGCGGGCATTATCAATGTCGGTAACGGTAATATCTCGTTTGGGAAAAAGTTTTCGCTCAAATATGCCTTGAGCTATTATGCTCCCCATTTTTCCACCGCCGATGACGGCAATTTTTTTCCCCTTAAACATTTCCGCATCCTCCTTTATTTTATTATTAATGCAATTTTTCCTCTGATGCTGTCAATATAAATTGTTTTCGTTTGGCACATTATTAAATTGCCTAATTTTTGGATTTCGTGATAGGCGTTTCTATCAGGGGTAACTTTTATTGTGTTGAAATATTATAATATCGAATCCACAAAAATAGCCTGCTGGATCAATAATTCTGATTTCGATAAACATCAACAAAGCTTGATTTTCATTCACGGTTCCGGCAGTGACCATAGCCTTTGGTCACATCAGTACGCCAAATTGCACAAACATTATAATATAGTTGCTGTTGATCTTCCCGGTCACGGCCGCTCTCAAGGCAGTGGTGAGACCGATGTCAGAGCCTACTGTGTGTGGATAAGCAAACTGCTGGATGTTTTGCATCTAAAGAATTCTATTGTGATTGGTCATTCCCTGGGCGCGGCTATAACTCTGCAATTCGCCTTGAATTATCCGCAGGACATAAAAGGCATTGTTGTTGTTGGCGGCGGCTTAAAAATGCCGGTTAATCCTTCCCTTTTGGAATTATTGAAAGTAAATCCAGAACAGGCTATCGAATTAATTTGCAAGTTTTCACTAGCCAGGGAAAATCGACCTAAATTTTTTGATGCGTTGAAAAAGAGCCTTTCCGGAGCAAATATAAATATTTTATATGGAGATCTTACGGCTTGCAATAAATTAGATTTAACCGGAGAGATAGAAAAAATAGCTGTACCTGCGCTGGTTATCTGCGGGGTGGAAGATAAAATGACGCCGGCGGATTTTTCCCGTCAAATTGCGGAAAATATAGATGGGGCAAAACTCTGCCTGATAGAAGATGCCGGTCACATGGTGATGATGGAAAGGCCAAAAGAATTTAATGATGCCTTAAATGCGTTTGCTTCGTCCATTGCGCCGCGCCGTTAAGTGGGAATTTGCGAGGTTTTTATGTTTGTTTTAAATAATTTTCTGGTTGCGTTAGCCAGAGTAATTGATATCATTTTAACTATTTACATGTGGATGATAATCTTTCGCGCTGTGATATCATGGGTAAATGCTGACCCGTATAATAAAATTGTAATATTTTTGTATAGAGCTACGGAGCCGGTGCTTCGTCCGGTGCGCCGTATAATGCCTTTGCGTAATGTTGGAATTGATTTTTCCCCCGTTATTGTCCTTTTAGTAATTCTCTTTTTGCAATATTTTTTGGTGGAAACGATAATTCAGTTAGCCCGTAATTTATAATACCTGTAAGAAAGGTTCTTTTTTGGCAACATGTTTCACGTGAAAGAATCAAAAAAAGGATTAACTTTTGAGATTCAAGTTACGCCCGGTGCTTCCCGCGCCCAAATAGACGGTTTTCAGGACGGTGTGCTTAAACTCAAAGTCACTGTGCCGCCGGTAGAGGGCGCGGCTAATATTGCCTGCATCAAACTGTTAAGTGAAGCGCTTAAGCTGAGAAAGAGCCAGGTGAAAATTTTGGCCGGCAGTAAATCACGAAGAAAAATTGTTCTGGTGAAAGATGTGACCAGAAAAGACCTGGAAATGAGGTTAAATAACATTTGCTGGCCTGGCTTTATTTAATAATGGTCAGCACCCTATCCGATTTACAATATGAAACCGCCGGTCATAAATTAAAGTTGCTCATAATTTCATGGACGCGAAACTGTCAAAAAATAATAAAAAAGCATTGACAAACCATGGAAGCTTTATTAAGGATTTAAAATACACTAAAAGAAAGGGAGGGTTTATTAAATGAAAGGTTTTAGAAAAGGCTTTTTTGTATCGGCAATAATCTTCTGCTTCGCGGTGTTTTCTTTTACAACTGCTTTTGGGCAGGAGATTAAGATCGGCGTTATCGGCCCCATGAAGTTTGTGCAAGGCATCGGTCACTGGAACGGTGCGGTGATGGCCGCCGATGAGATTAACGCCAAGGGAGGCGTTAAAGTTGGCAACAAAATGATGAAAATCAAGCTTATTCAAGCTGATTCCAACGAGTTTATCAACGTAACGGACGCAACCAACGCGATGGAACGCCTCATTACAAGAGATAAAGTTGATTTTGTCGTGGGCGGTTTCCGGACGGAAGCTGTTCTGGCCATGCAGGACATTGCCATGGATAGAAGGGTAATTTTCATCGGCTGCGGTGCGGCGCATGAAGAGCTCTGCACGAGAGTGGCCAAATACTACGATCAATACAAGTATTTTTTCCGTATGACACCTTTCAATTCCGGCTTCCTGGTAAAAGCGGCATTTTCGCATGTGGCTGCCGCTGCCGCGGAAATTAAAGCGCAATTAGGTATAGACAAGATTAAAGTCGCTTTTGTTGCGGAAAAGGCCCAGTGGGCGGATCCGATGGTCCCGGCGGTTCAGGCTGTTCTCCCCAAAATGGGGATGGAATTGGTCGGCGTTTGGAGACCCTCTCCGGTGGCGACAGATACTTCCGCCGAACTTTCGGCTATTCAGCGCTCCGGTGCCCATATTATTTTCGAGATCTTTTCCTCCTCGGTAGGCATTCCCTTCGCGAGGCAGGCGGGCGAGCTGAAAATTCCCGCGATTCAGGTCGGCATCAATGTGGAAGCCCAGAAGGAAGATTTCTGGAAAGCTACACGCGGCATGGGCAACTATGTCATCACCTCCAACACCTTTGCCCGCGGTCTTGAACAAAATGAAAACACCGTGGCTTTTGTTGAGGGCTATATAAAAAGATTCGGCGAGGTGCCGACTTATACCACCGGTACTTACGATGCTATTAGATTTGCGCTCGTAGATACTATTGAAATGATCGGGACTCTCAATACTGACAAGATAGCGGAAGCTTTGGAAAACCGTGTTTACAAGTCTACCACCAGTACGATTAAATACATGAAGGATAACCTGGGCAGACCTCTCCATGACATACAGTGGGGACCGGGATATTCGACGGGCATTGCTACGCAGTGGCAGGACGGCAAGGCAGTTGGTGTATGGCCCAATCATTGGAAGCCGGCTCCCGGTGTCGATGTGACCTATAAAGGCGTGCAGCCTATTAAGTTACCGCCCTGGATGATCAGCTATTATAAGAAGGAAGCTCCTAAAGCTAAAGCAGCTCCTAAAAAGAAATAATGTAGCCTATCATGGTAATGCCCGCCCCTTTACAAGGGGCGGGCATTTTTCGTTAAGCAATTTTATAATGCCATCCGAAACAGGAAAGTGGCACACACAAAGTTTGCGAAAACATACCTAAATCTACGCACAAAAAACTATTCGAATCGTAGTTGATGTCCATGATGAAAAATGCCGGTAAATAATGCTTAAAACGGTATTTTACCTTTTCGCTAAAAGAATTTTGAAAAAAAATAAAAAACTATTGACAAACTTTTAAAGCTCCATTAAAAGAACCCGCGAATGGTCAAAAAGAAAGAAAAAAATTTACAACGAATAAACAGTTTTAAAAAGTATTTTTGCATCGGTACCTAAGAAAAAATAAGTGATTAACATAGAAATCGTTCACTCTTTTTCGAGATAAGGAGCGAGCGGTTTACATGTTCACTAAGAAATGGAGAGGTAATCATAATGTCTCTCGTTATAGACATAATTATCAGCGGTCTGATTAGTGGAAGTATATTCGCCCTTCTCGCTATCGGTTTTTCCCTTATTTTCGGTGTAGCGCGCATCGTCAACATCAGCCACACCGCTTTCTTTATGGTGGCTGCCTACTGTATCTATGCCGCCACCAACTATTTAGGATTGAATCCCTTTGCGGCAATGATCATAGCCATCGTTTTGGTTACCCTGTTAGGGATGATTTGTTATAAACTATTCATCAACGCCATTCGGGAACATGAAGGTGCAGTACTGATAGCAACCATCGCTTTAGGCATGATTTTTCAGGAGATTATGACCCTAATCTTCGGCAGCTCATTTATAAGTGTGCCTGCTCTTATTGAGGGTTATTTTGTCCTTCTGGGCGTGAAAGTTTTTTATCAGCAGCTTTTGACTTTTGGAGCTGCTATGTTCGTTTTAGCTATATTGATGCTATTTTTATTCAAGACCAAACTGGGTTTGGCTATTCGTTCGACTGCTCAAGACAGAGAGGTGGCTAACCTCATGGGTATAAACGAAGCTTGGCTGGCCATGGTTACTATGGGCATATCGGTTGGTTTAGCCGCTTTTACGGGCGCCATCGTGGTTCCCCTTACCATACTCGAGCCGAACATGTGGCTGCCCCCAATGATCATGATGATGGCCGTTGTGGTACTGGGCGGCTTGGGCTCTCTCAAGGGCAGCTTTGTAGGGGCATACATACTGGGCTTTGCGGAAGCGCTGGTGGTTTTTCTCGCTCCCATGGGCTCTTTTCTGAAGGGTCCAGTTGCCCTTTCCATTATGATTTTAGTTTTGCTCATCCGGCCGGAAGGTCTTTTTGGCGTGTATTTTGAAGAAGAAAGGTAGAAATATTTCATGAAACTCATTTTATTTTACCTGAGAAAATTGATTACGATAATAAAAAACGAAGTTCTTACTCTTCCATCACGTGTTGCCGTTGTGCTCTTCTTTTTCTTTATATTGTTGTTGCCTTTGTTTACCGATGATACCTACATTCTGCGCGTCTTCACTCTGGCCAGTATCTTTGCTATCTTTGCGGCAAGTTGGGATTTACTCTCCGGCTATACCGGGCAAATGAATTTTGGGCATGCCCTTTTCTTCGGCGTGGGAGCTTACAGCGCGGCTTTATTTAATGTGCATGCGCATATTCCGCCATGGGCAAGTATCCCCCTGGGCGCATTGGTTGCTGTTGGGGCAGGTCTGATAGTAGGAATACCAAGTCTCAGACTAAAAGGCACTTATCTGGCGCTGACCACGCTTGCCTTCCCCATCATTTTGCTGCAGGGTGTGGTTTTTGCTTTTCCCGATTTCACCGGGGGAGAGCTGGGCATTTCCGGGATAGCTAAGCTGTCTCCGACTCGTTTTGGCGATTACTACATTGTGTCTGTGCTGATGCTTGGCCTGTGTATGATAATGTGGAAAATAACCGACTCCGATACAGGTATTATTTTTCATGCCATCCGCGAGGACGAAATAGCCGTTCGGGCGTCCGGCGTTAACACCACACGCTACAAACTTTTAGCCTTTTCCCTTAGCGGTTTTTTTGCCGGCGTCGCCGGTGGGCTTTACGCGCATTTTATGAGGATAGCGGGACCTTCGACTTTGGACGTTTCCTTATCCTTTCAAGCGGTCATCTGGACTATCTTCGGTGGGGTTGTCACCATTTACGGACCGGTTGCAGCGGTATTTCTTCTTTATCCGCTGTTGGAGTTCATGCATTTTGCGCAAGAATACCGGATGCTGATGTTTGCAGTTATCGTGCTAATCAGTCTTCTGTATATGCCGGACGGACTTTTTAAATGGTTGCGGGAGAAGATAGAAAAAGAATGTCCCCGGTGCAAAGTCAGGAATATCGCCATGCGTAGTACGTGCCGCATCTGTACGGCGCCATTGGATTAGGATAAAAGATAGAATTGTCTCTTAAAATAAGGACGTTGCCTATAATATTCCGGATTAGTCATGATTTTTATCCGGTATCAAAAAATATGCCTCTTTAAAAAGAGGAAGAAAAAATGTGAGGATAAGTAAATGAATGCAAAAGAAACCTACATGTCAAAACCATGGGTAAAGCATTATTCCGAGGGCGTATCTGACAAAGTGGACGTGCCCAATATATCCGTCCCCGGTCTTTTTGATCAGGCGGTGGAAAAATTCGGTAAAAACGCCGCATTAATTTTTTACGGAAATGAAATCAGCTATAAAAAATTAAAAGAGCATATTGACCGTTTTGCGACCGCTCTGGCCGATTTAGGCGTCAAGAGGGGAGACACGGTAGCTCTTTATTTGTTGAATTGTCCGCAGTATGTTATTGCTTACTTTGCGACTTTGCGACTTGGCGCAAAAGTTACTCCGATTAGTCCTGTCTATACCAGCCATGAAATAAAGCATCAAATTGAGGACAGCGATGCAACTGTCATGATCTGTCAGGACATCTTGTATGATAATGTAAAGAGAGCCGGTGTGACCCTGAAGCATATTATTCTTACCAGCGTTCTCGAATATTTGCCTAAACTCAAAAAGCTTTTAGGCAAGGGATTGTTGGGGAAAGACTATGCGGATTTGCAGGTTCCCACCCCCGAGGAAATTGCGCAGGCGGGCATGCTGGATTTCCAGGAACTCATGAAAAAGTATCCACCTAACCCCCCGCAGATCAAGATCGACCCGAAAAAAGATATCGCTGCGCTTCCTTATACAGGAGGCACCACAGGGCTTCCCAAGGCGGCTGTTCTCACCCATTACAACATGGTTGCCCTAACGACACAGGCCCATGCCTTTTGGACCATTCTTGAAGACGGCAAGGAAGTTCTTATGGCGTTTTTGCCCTTTTTCCATATCTATGGTCAAGCCGTGGTGATGCTCAACGGTCTGTGCCATGGCAATACCCTGGTTCTTTTAACTACGCCGGATGTAGAAGAGATTCTATCGGACATGGAAAGATATCATGCCACCAGCTTTAATGGCGTACCAACGTTGTTTGAATATCTGAAAGAATATGAAAAGACGGACAGGGTGAACTGGAAGAAAATAAAGCTGATTGGCTGCGGTGCCGATACCCTTCATGACTCGACCGTAGAAGCATGGGAGAAAAGAACCGGATCCATAATTCACGAAGGTTTTGGCATGACGGAGACCACCGGCTTTAGCCATGGCAGCCCATATCTCCATAACAAAAAAGGATCTTTCGGTGTGCCCATACCCGGTATGAAGGCCGCCATTATAGAAGCCGAAGGTATGACTTTTGTGCCGGTCGGTGAAGTGGGAGAAATGATTCTCAGTGGGCCGAATATTATGCAGGGTTATTGGAAACGGGAGAAGGAATCCAAAGATTCATTGATCGATATCGACGGCGAGAAATGGCTGAGAACCGGAGATATCGTCAGGATGGATGAAGATGGTTACTTTAGCTTTTTTGATCGAAAAAGAGATCTAATTAAATTCAAAGGATATTCGGTTTTCGCCCGACACGTTGAAGAAGTGTTATGCCAGCATCCTCAAATCAAGACCGCAGGCGTGGTGGGAGTGCCGGACCC
>MGQN01000008.1:26850-35927 GCA_001797845.1 Deltaproteobacteria bacterium RBG_16_44_11
GCTTTTCCATGGAAAGACACCAGATAATAGGTTTGATCGGCCCGAATGGCGCGGGGAAAACTACATTGCTACGAATGATCACCGGCATTTTGAAACCGGATGCCGGAAGTATCCGCTTTATGGGCAAGGAAATCGCCGGGCGTAAAACATGGGACATCGTAAACAGAGGTATTGTTTCCACCTTCCAGAACATGAGGCCTTTTCGCCGACTTCCTATTCTCGCCAATGTCATGGTGGCGTGTCTCTGTCCACGTGCCCTGAAAAGGGGAGAATGGGTTAAAAAGCTGGAGCAGAAAGCCATGGATGCCTTGGAATTCGCCGGTATTTCGGATATGGCGCGGGAAAACGCCTCAGTGCTTTCGCAGGGAGACCTGAAGAGATTAGAAGTAGCGCGAGCGATTGCCACAGAACCGGAATTGCTTCTCCTAGATGAACCTTTCGGTGGATTGAGCCCCGGAGAAACCGATCTTATGGCCAAATCCATCAAGCGGTTGCACAAAGGTGGACGTTTTGGCCGCTTGCACAGCGAAGGACCGGCGATGATTATTGTCGAACATAAGCTTCATTGGTTAATGATGATCGCTACTCGTATTATTGTATTAAATTTCGGAACTATTATTGCCGACGGAACGCCTGATGAAATTATCAAAGATAAACGTGTAATTGAGGCCTACCTCGGCCAAGGAGGTAATTAGCTTTGTTACTCGAAGTTAAAAATATATCGGTTTGGTATGATAAGGCCATGCTCATTAATGATGTGAGTATGGGTGTAGACACAGGCGAGTTAATCAGCCTTGTTGGGCCCAATGGCGCGGGTAAATCGACGCTGTTGAGAACTATCACCGGATTGGTTGCCTGGGAGAAGGAACTGACAAAGAGGTCAACCCACGGTGAAATTCGGCTGGAAGGTGAGATAACCTTTGATGGCGAACGCATCGAGCATATACCTGCACATGAAATCGTTAAGCGAGGATTGATCCTTAGTCCGGAAAGAAGAAGACCTTTCAAGGAAATGACAGTTATTGATAATCTCCTGGTGGGCGCTTATTTGATAAAAGATAAGGAGAATATTGAAGAAAATTTAGGGAAAGTCTATCAACTGTTTCCCGTGTTGAAGGATCGGTCGCATCAAGTTTCCGGAACGCTTTCCGGTGGTGAACAACAGATGCTTGCCGTGGGGAGGGCTTTGATGTCCAATCCCAAACTGCTTTGTATTGATGAGCCCTCGACCGGTCTTGCTCCCATTTTACGGGCCGAGGTATTCCAGAAGATTGCCGAAATTAGTAAATTAGGGATTACCATCCTGCTGGTTGAGCAGGAGGTAAGCACGGTCTTTAAAATGGCTACCCGCAACTATGTTCTTTCCTCCGGGAAAATTATCGCCGAAGGGAAAGGCGAGGAATTGTTGAAAAACGAGGTACTTCGTAAAACTTATCTGGGTCTCTAGTTTCCCGGCAATTAATTTATTTTATATTTCTAAGTATGTCATTCCTGCGTAAGTGGGAATGACATTTCATTTTTTGTACCAATATTTGTATATCTGAACCTTTATTTTTAGCGATCAATCGTTGATTAAATGTTGAAATTGTTTTTAGCAAGTAAAGACCTATTAATTTTTGCTTTCACGAAATATAGTATCGGTGTATGCTAATAAAAAGTTAATTAACTCTCTTGCTGAGAGTTAATAAGTTTCTATGAAACAGGCAAATACTTCGGAAAATTCAAAGGTAGCCAAAGCAGCAGGCGTCGTGGGCATTTCTACGATGCTCAGCCGCATATTCGGCCTTATCCGGGACATAGTTGTTGCCGCCTTTTTTGGCGCTGGTTGGATATATGATGCGTTTTTGGTTGCGTTTCGCATTCCTAATCTTTTAAGAAGAATAATTGGTGAAGGTTCGCTTACCGTTTCTTTTGTTCCTGTTTTTACCGAATATCTCCAGAAAAAATCTAAAGACGAAGCGTTGGAATTGGCCAATATAGCCTTTACCTTATTGTCAATAATCTTAGTTATTATTTCCCTGCTTGGTGTTTTATTCTCACCCCTTATTGTTGCCTTGAACGCACCCTGGTTTATAAAAACGCCTGATCAATTTGCTCTGGCTGTATTTTTAAATCGTTTAATGTTTCCATATATTTTCTTTATGTCTTTGGTGGCCCTGTGCATGGGCATTTTAAATTCCTTCCGGCATTTTGCCGCCCCCGCTCTTTCACCAGTGATTTTAAATATATCCATGATATTGGCCACGTTGATACTGTACGATTATTTCTCCCAACCGATTATCGCTCTTGCCGTGGGCGTAATGATCGGCGGTGTGCTGCAATTAGCAATGCAGTGGCCGTTTCTTGCAAAGTTCGGAGTAAAATTTAAATTTCGAGTAAACTTACATCATCCCGGAATCAAGCAGATAGCTATTTTGATACTACCGGCAATGCTGGCTGCGGCGGTGAATACAATTAATGTTCTTGTTGGGACAATTCTTGCTTCATTTTTACCCAAAGGAAGCATTTCTTATCTATACTACGCCGACCGGATTATGGAACTGCCCCTGGGGATTTTTGCCATTGCTATTGGTACAGCAGTTCTACCTAGTTTTTCAAAGCATGTTACCAATGGAGACTTTGCAGAATTAAAATCAAGCATATCCTTTTCCCTGCGGCTGATGCTTTTTGTGACAATTCCCGCTATGATCGCGATGATGGCCCTGCATTTACCGATTATTTCTGTTTTGTTCCAACGGGGCGCTTTTGATGTCAAGGCGGCTATTTTAACATCTCAAGCATTATTCTTTTATGCACTGGGGTTATGGGCATTTTCCGTTATCCGTGTAATTGTTTCCACTTTTTTCTCTTTACAGGATTCTAAATGGCCATTAAAGGCGGCAGTAATAACGCTGGTTGTCAATTTCTTGGCAAGTCTTGTCTTGATGCAGTTTCTAAAACACAACGGTCTGGCTCTGGCCAATTCCCTGGCGGCAGTTATTAATGTTATAATTTTGTCTGTTGTTTTAAAGAAAAAAATCGGGACATTTTTAGACCGCAGTTTTTATTCATCAGTCATCAAAATAATTATTTCTTCGTTAGTTATGCTGGCAGCGCTGATGGCGGTCGATTTCTTCTTACCCTGGAATACAAATGCGCACTTTAAAGCACGGTTGATTTACCTTAGTATCTCTATTGCCGTTGGCGGGGCAGCATTTTTTGTCTGCTCATATCTTTTAAAAAGCCCGGAGGTTTACGGCATTATCAGTCTGCTGAAAAAAAGATTTACGCGTCGATAGTATTCAAAATTATTGACTTCAGAAGCTCAAAATGATAGTGGTCTTGGTCATTTAGGCAAAGACAAACTTTTTTATTTATAGAGAATAACATGTTGGATATTAAGTATTTAAGGCAAAACATAGGGCTTGTCGGTAAAAAAATGAATCAAAGAGGTCAGTCAATTGATTTTGACCGGTTCTTGGGTTTGGATATAAAAAGGAGGGATATTTTGTTGGCAGTGGAAACACTGCGCAACGAGCGTAATGACGCTTCCAAAAAAATTGGCGAACTCAAGAAAAAGAAAGCTGATGCCTCCGCTTTGATTGCCGAAATGAGCGAAGTTTCGGAAAAAATCAAGGGACTCGATGAGAATTTAAAGCTTACCGAAGAAGAGCTCAATAACTTCATGTTGATGATTCCCAATATTCAGCATGAATCGGTGCCCATTGGTCAGGGATCGGAAGACAATCCTATTCTGCGCAGTTGGGGAGAAAAGCCGGTTTTTAGCTTTGAACCGAAAGCTCACTGGGATATCGGAGAGAACCTGAATATTTTGGATTTTACCCGCGGGGCAAAAATAGCCGGAGCGCGTTTCACTTTGTATCGAGGAGCGGCCGCCTCTCTGGAGCGAGCATTGATTAATTTCATGCTCGACTTACATACAGGCGAGCACGGGTATACCGAAGTGCTGACGCCATTCATTGTTAATCGGGAAAGTATGATCGGTACCGGCCAGTTGCCGAAATTTGCGGAAGATCTTTTTAAAATCGAAGGAATGGATTATTTTTTGATTCCTACCGCGGAAGTTCCGGTCACGAACATTTTTCGCGATGAAATATTGGATGAAAAACAGTTGCCGATTCATTATGTGGCTTATTCGCCTTGCTTTCGTTCGGAGGCTGGTTCTTACGGTAAGGATACACGCGGATTGATTCGCCAACATCAGTTTAATAAGGTGGAAATGGTCAAGTTCACCAAGCCGGAAAATTCTTATGATGAATTGGAAAAATTGACCGCCAATGCGGAAGAGGTACTCAAGAGATTGGGAATTCATCATCGCACAGTAAGTCTTTGCACTGCTGATTTGGGTTTTTCTTCCGCTAAGACTTATGATGTGGAAGTATGGATGCCGGGGCAAAATGTGTATCGTGAAATTTCTTCCTGCAGTAACTTTGAAGATTTTCAGGCGCGTCGTGCTTCGATTCGATATCGGCAGGAAGAAAGCGGCAAAGTGGAATTTGTTCATACATTAAACGGTTCGGGTCTGGCCGTGGGTAGAACGGTGGTGGCTATTTTGGAGAATTATCAACAGGCGGATGGATCTGTTTTGATTCCCAAAGTATTACAGCCTTATATGCGAGGTGTTGATAAACTTTTATCGCCAAAGGCGTAGTGAGAAGCATTATACAAATTGGCAGTCAAAATACGTTTAGGAGCCGATGACGAAGTCAACAACGGTAGGCGAATGAATGCAAATTTGTATTGTTAATGGAGGGATGGCCGAGAGGTCGAAGGCGGCGGTCTTGAAAACCGTTGACCGAAAGGTTCGCGGGTTCGAATCCTGCTCCCTCCGCCAGTAAATTGTAAAACGCGTCGAGAATCCAACAGACGCCTTATTTTAAATATCGACCGGATAAAAAAGCGGAGAGATGGCTGAGTGGTCGAAAGCGATCGCCTGCTAAGCGATTGTACGCCCCTAAAAGGTGTACCGCGGGTTCAAATCCCGCTCTCTCCGCCAGCTTTTATTATTTTCTCCTTTCTTCACTTTTCTATCCGTCAGAAAAATCAAAGTTAAGGAATTTGGAATATGGACTGGGGTGATAATTTTGTCTTGCTGGAAACACTGCGTAAGGATAAAGAAAATTCCCAAACCCTTTTGTTTGCTGATCCGGTCAATATAATCACCTGCCATCAAAGAACCGAATTGCAAAAAAGCTTCCGGCAAATTGAGCGCTATTTACAAAAAGGGTTTTATCTGGCCGGATTTTTATCCTATGAAATGGGTTATGCTTTGGAAGAAGCCTTAATCAGCTACAGCAGGAAGCAAAACTATCCTTTGATCTGGCTTGGAGTATACAATAAGCCCTTCAGACTGAATTCTCCCGTTGTTAAAAATATAGATAGCAACTACTATCTTTCTGAACCACTTTTGGCGACAGATTTCATTGAATATAAAAATAATGTTGATGCAATTCAAAGCCTTATCGGCTGGGGAGAAACTTATCAAATAAATTACACTTCAAAATATAAATTTAATTTCACCGGAAATATTTTTGATTTTTATACACAACTGAAAAATAATCAGAAAGTTTCGTATTCTGCTTTAATTAATTACAATGATAATTTCATTATTTCCCTTTCGCCGGAATTGTTTTTTAGAGTTGCAAATGATCGAGATATTACCGTAAAACCAATGAAGGGAACCGCTCCGATAGGATCTTCTTCAGCTTTACTGTCAGCTGACCCGAAGAATACCAGCGAAAATGTCATGATTGTTGATCTGCTGCGCAATGATTTAGGCAGGATATGTCTTCCCGGCTCAGTTTGTGTAAAAAAACTATTCACGATAGAAAAGTATAAGACATTATTGCAGATGACTTCCACAATTACCGGCAGATTACAACCACAAGTTAAGTTATTCGACATTATTCAGAGCTTGTTTCCCTGCGGTTCTGTAACTGGTGCACCTAAAATTCAAAGCATGAAAATAATTCGATCTTTGGAGAAGGGACCGCGCAATATTTATACAGGGGCAATAGGGTATTTTAATCCGGATGGACAAGCAGTTTTTAATGTGGCTATACGCACGATCGATTTGCAATTACGGCCGGATAAAAAATATAAAGCCTTTATGGGGGTGGGCAGCGGTATTGTTTATGATTCCAAGCCGGATGAAGAATATCAGGAATGTCAGATTAAGGCGCAATTTCTGACAAAGGCAATTCCCCAATTTGCTCTGATTGAGACGATGCTATTTACGGATAGTAAAATCAAATACTTAGATCTGCATCTCCGGAGACTAAAAAAATCAGCGCGATATTTTGGTATTTCCTGCGATATTACCACCACTAAAAAACAGTTGCAGGAGTATGCTAAATATTTTGTCGGTAAAATGCGCCTGCGTCTTTTGTTAAAGTCAAATGGGGAAATCGTTTTAGAGCATCTGCCGATAATTGCTCCGATTACGTCACGGGCTATTGTACTTTCCAGCTTTAAAACGAAATCCAATAATTCTTTCCTGTACCATAAATCAACGCACAGAAATTTATATGATAAAGAATTTAAAAAGTTTTCGGCTAAAAATTATTTTGATGTAATTTTCTGCAATGAAAAAAATGAAATTACCGAAGGGGCGGTATCCAATATATTTATCCAAACTAAAGGGCGATATTTTACACCGCCATTGAGTTGCGGTTTGCTTCATGGCATTCAACGGCAAATAATGATCGGCAAACTCAAGGCAAAAGAAAGGATTCTCTATCTAAAAGACCTGAAAAACGCGGATAAAATTATTCTGACAAATTCTGTTCGTGGGGCAACGGAAGTTATTCTTAAGAAAAGTTGTTGATCTTATTGTTTTTATTAAAATTAAGCGATGAACAGGCCATAAAATATTTTAGTTAAAGTCGCTGCATGATTTTCATTTTGCTACAGAGGTAATTATGTGTTATACGGCTGCCTCAATAATTGCTAAATAATACGCGCCCATGGCTCAGCTGGATAGAGCGCCAGACTACGAATCTGGATGTCGGAGGTTCGAATCCTCCTGGGCGCGCCAGAAAATAAAAGGGATGATCTCTTACATCCCTTTTATTTTTTTCCTGGTTTTTCGTCATCCGACCCGTTTTCGTGAAAACAGGACGATGATTTGGATCCAGACGGCATCTCGGATGGGAAGACGAAGCGGACAGCCCGTTCATAGAGCAAATAATCCCACGCCCAG
Organism: Deltaproteobacteria bacterium RBG_16_44_11; assembly: GCA_001797845.1. Taxonomy (GTDB): domain Bacteria; phylum Desulfobacterota; class Syntrophia; order Syntrophales; family Smithellaceae; genus UBA4810. The sequence continues at coordinate 34,052 of MGQN01000008.1, forward strand.
TTGATAAGAACCATCATTCGGTTGCGAAACCCGATAAGATTGAAAAGATGAATAACCAGCCAGAGAAACCAGGCAATAAAACCGGTATAGGTTCGAGAGCCGATGGCTACTCCGGCGGATTTACGGCCGATGGTAATCATTGAGCCCCGATCATGGTAGCGAAAAGGATCGAGTGCTTGTCCGGCAATTTGCCGCAGAACATTTTGCGCGGCGGTAATGCCGGATTGAATAGCTACTTGGGCGACCATCGGCAATACTTGAGTTTTGTCCTTGATAGAGGCCAGATCGCCAATGACATAAATTTCCGGGTGATCGGGCACCTGTAAAGTATTCCGAACGGGAACTCGTCCATCGCGTCCTGTGGTAATACCGGATAACTCAGCTAACGGTTCTCCTTTGACACCGGCAGTCCACACGACTGTCCTGGTAGAAATATTATCCTGTCCGCTTAAGAGCACCGCGTCCGGCGTTACTTCCCCGACTTTTGCCTGCAGGCGAACGTCAACGCCCATCTTTCTTAGCTTCTCCAGCGTGTATATGCGTACGGATTGCGGCATATTGGCAACCAATCCATCTGCTGCTTCTAAAAGAATGATGCGGACGCTCTGAAAATCAACAGACCGGTAGTCTTTGACCAGGGGGCCATGAATTAGTTCGCTCAGGGCTCCGGCATATTCCACTCCCGTAGCTCCACCGCCGACAATAACAAATGTAAGCAGGCTTTCGCGTTTGGCCTCATTTTTCTCCCGCGCGGCGGCTTCAAAACAACAAATGATATGATTTTTTAGAGTAACGGCTTCTTCCAGCGTCTTCAGAAAATAAGCATTTTCTTCCACGCCGGGCATGCCAAAAGAGTAGGTGATACTTCCCGTTGCTAAAATCAGGTAATCATAAGGAATTGCTTCACCGTCTGTTTCAATGACGCGGGTTTGCAAATTGATGCGCCGGGCATGCGCCAATACAAAGTCAATGTTGGGAAGCTTCCAGAAGATGCTGCGCACGGGGTAGGCGATGTCTTCCGCTTCTAATTCAGCGGCGGCCACCTGATAAAGAAGGGCAAGAAAAGTGTGGTAATTGTTCCTATCAACGACAAGGACATCAACATCTCCCCGCGCCAGAATCCGGGCCGCCCATAATCCGCCAAACCCCGCGCCGATAACGACTATTCGCGGTTTACTGTGTGTGGGGTCTTTTACCAATGCTTTTGCCCTCTCGTTTAATTAAGTAAACGCAATAATCCTACATCACGGAAAATAATTGTTTAAATACGATTTAATCTATCGAATCAATATTTGTAAGGCGCCAGGCTATTTATGGAACCAGTCCCCGTTTTTTTAGTTCCATGCGGACGTCTATCCGGCGCCCTCTCAGTTCTTCAGCTGTATATCCAGTTGCCCCCGAGCTGACACCTACCCCGCCGCCAGTATGTCTTCCAAAACCCCCTATTCCGACACCAACTTGCGGGCCTGATTGCTTTTCCTGGCTTTCTATTTCATCATTCAGGCGATAGAAATAGCGCAGAAGATCATCGTTGCTCATTTTTTGATAATTTTCGGCAAGTAATTCTTTTGTCTTATCCGCGCATCCAAAAACTAAAAACACAGCTGCGATAATAAGCAATGATAAAACAATGCTCTGCTTAATCTTCATCATATATTCTCCTTTTTTAATGCTGCCGTTGTTGTTTCAATATCCACAGATATTTTTTACCAATTTTTCAAAACTTTATATTTACAAATTTTTATGTATTATATGCGTAATTTTTTATTTGTCTACAGGGAATTTTAGATTGTCACGGCGCCAACAAAAACCCCCTCAAAGCATTTTGCGATGAGGAGGGGTTGGTATTTTATCAGATCATGTTTTTCGTGTTGCG
>MGQN01000009.1:0-8046 GCA_001797845.1 Deltaproteobacteria bacterium RBG_16_44_11
AAGAATTCATAGAAGGAACGGCTGACTTTGACTACTCGCAAATCTTGGTCCAGAGCGATTAAGGGTTCACGCACGGTGTTGATGATGCTCTCGGCGTATTCGCGGGCTTCATCTTCGGCTATTTTAGTTGCTGCCAGTTTCTTTACGGGCTTTTTCCAAACCATTTTCTGCCTTCCTGCGCGAGGTTACGTCATTAATGCTGGACAAAACACATTTTTCATTGTTGATCGTGATTATTTCTCCCGACTTTTTCCGGCGGACTCGTCTTTTGGTGCTGGCAACTGGTTCTGGAACAGACGATGATCGCAAGGACGGTAAATACTAAGGATGGCGAAACGGGACTGTGCTGGGGAATGGATCATATTCTTTACCCCCCTATATTTAAACTTGGCGGTCAATAAATATGATGTTTTGTGGTTGACTCTTTTTCAATTCTATATCAATTTTACTCCTGAATTATTGAAAGTCAATCCTAATATTGCGAATGTTTTCAATGAATTTTGGCTGATGTTAATGTTGGGGATGAAGGTATAATCTGTTCCGTGCGATATTCATTATTAAGTGTGTGACAATTAATAATGGAAATTGTGCGGATAATTTCATATATTCTGCGGCGATAATTTTTGATAAGGATTTTTATGAAAGATCGTCAATTTGGCCGCCTGCGGTTTATCAGCGGAGACAACCGCGGCAAATACCCGTTCAATCATTCGCTCTATATTGATGGCGGTGATGCGTGCGTCATTATTGATCCGGCCTGTAGTTTAGAAAAACTCTCTCGCCTACGCGATAAAGAAGGGGTGGATATGGTCTGGCTTTCCCACTGGCACGAAGACCATTTCCATTACATGTATCTTTTTGACAATAGTCCTTTATGGATTTCCGAGCGGGATTTTCCCCCGCTCACGGATATGGAGATTTTTTTGGATTGGTATGGCCTGGAAGAAGAAAGCCGCCGTGCCTACTGGAAAAAAGTTATGCGCGAGCAATTCAACTTCCGGCCGCAACGTGAGGCGCGCTTTATCCGGAATGACGAAAAGATTGATCTGGGGCAAGTCAAGGTGCAAGTGATTGCCACGCCGGGACACACTCCCGGCCACCTGTCTTTCTTTTTTTCCGAAGAAGAACTTCTCTTTTTGGGCGATTATGATTTGACTTCATTTGGTCCCTGGTATGGCGATGTTGCCTCCAGTATTGACGAAACCATCAAATCAATCCGGCGACTGAAACAAATTCCCGCTAAAAAGTGGATTGCCTGTCATGAAAACGGCCTGTTCGAGGAAAATCCGGGGAAGCTCTGGGATAACTATGAAAATATTATCTATGAACGCGAAGAGAAAATTCTGAATTACTTAAAAAAACCGCACACTCTGGAAGAAATTTCCGCCGCGTGGTTGATATACGGGAAGCCTCGAAAACCTCTTGAGTTTTTTGAGTATAATGAGCGCCTTTTGGTGAAAAAACATTTGGAGCATTTGGAGAAGCAGGGGCAAATTATCCGCGATAAAGATCAATACCGGAAAAAATAAATACATGGATTTTCTTGTAGCAATATTTCGTGAAAAGAATAAGGGTATATTTTGGAGGAATTAGATGTACTGGGAAAAGGATGTAGAGACACTGAGTCGCGCCAAGCTGGAAAAATTGCAATTGGTACAGCTTAAAGATACCATCAGCAGGGCTCAGAAATCTTTTTATTATGGCAAAACATTTAAAGAAAAGGGATTGAATGTAAATTCAGTAAAATCTCTCCACGATATTAATAAATTCTCTTTTACGACTAAAGATGATTTGCGTGAACACTGGCCTTATGGCTTTATCGCCGTGCCGAAAGAGGAACTGGTGCGGATGCATTCATCTTCAGGTACTACTGGGAGAGCCACGGTAGTGTTTCATACCGCCCATGATATCGCCGTTTGGGCAAACCTTCTGGCACGCTGTATGTATATGGCCGGTATGCGCAAAGGCGATGTTTTTCAAAACATGATGACTTACGGCCTCTTTACGGGTGGCCTTGGTTTCCATTACGGCGCGGAAAAAATCGGCGCGCTGGTTATTCCCGCGGGCGCGGGGAACTCCAAGCGTCAGATTCAATTGATGCGGGATTTTGAAACGACTGTCGTTCATGTCATTCCCAGTTATGCCCTGCATCTCTCCGCTGTTTTTAACGAACTGAAAATTAATCCGCGCAAAGATACTAAAGTAAAAATAGCTTTCTTAGGCGCGGAGCCGCATACGGAAAAGATGCGCAAAAAGATCGAAGAAATATACGGTTATAAAGCTTTTAATTCCTATGGATTATCCGAAATGAACGGGCCGGGGGTGGCCTTTGAATGCCCTTACCAAAATGGTATGCATATCTGGGAAGATAGTTTTCTGGTGGAAATCATTAACCCGAAAACATTACAACCCGTTGCCGATGGCGAAGAAGGCGAACTGGTCATGACCACACTGCAAAGAGAAGGCATGCCGCTTATTCGTTACCGCACTAAAGATTTAACGAAAATCATTCCGGAGCCCTGCGTCTGCGGCCGCACCCATCGCCGGATCGAACGTATCAAGGGAAGAACGGACGATATGCTAATTCTCAAAGGAGTCAACATCTACCCCATGCAGGTGGAAAGGAAGCTGATGGAGATAGAGGGCGTGGGCACTAACTTTTTAATTGTTTTAGACCGTGAAGGATTCAATGATTTAATGACAGTTAAAGTAGAAGTTGATAGAAAATACTTTTCCGGCGACATGAAGCAGCTGGATGCGTTAAGAAAGAAAATTGTCGAAGGACTGAAAAGCGAAATTTTAATTACGCCGAAAGTTGATCTGGTCGAGCCGGACAGTATTCCAAAAGGAGAGGGAAAGGCGGTGAGGGTGGTAGATAACCGCAAAGACTAGGCTGATGACACCGGAAAAAGTCCATATGCTGCGTTGCGCTTCATCTCGAGTCGTTGCGACCTACGCAAAAGTAGGCCTCACTTCTCGATACTCGCGCACCTTGCCTCTGGGTCTTTTTACGGTGTCATCCTAAAAAACGATTGTTTGGTTAATTTTTGCTTTGGTGATCAAGTTTGTGAAGATGTTTGATTAAAGATAAGGAGAGAAATTATGATTGCTTATCAGCTTTCCATTTTCGCGGAAAATAAGCCGGGAAAACTGGCTCAGGTAACCCAAGTTTTAGCTAAAGAAAAAATCAATATCCGGGCAACGACGATAGCAACAGCGGATACCTTCGGCGTGGTCAATCTGATTGTTGACGATCCCAAGCGCGCCGAAGCGGCGCTATCCAAAGCAGGAATGACTGTGCACTTACGAGAAGTTTTAGCCATTTTGATTCCGGATAAGCCTGGAGGCCTGGATAGCCTTACCCAATTGCTTCATCAGGAAGGCATCAATGTTAACAACGCCTATGGCTTTGTGCTAGAGGGTTCAAAAAATGCGGTGTTTGTGGTTGATGTTGATCAGATGCAAAAGACGGAAAAGCTTTTGGAACAAAAAGGTTTTAAAACGCTGGATACCAAAACTCTTTCCGCTATGTAATACCGATTCTAAATCAAAGCGCTATCTTTGTTGGCGTCGTTGTCAGCTTCCTCAACGTATGTACACAACACAATACGCCTCATTGCCTCCGCCTAGCCGCCTCGATATCATCTTTGATTTAGAAATGGTATAAGCAAACAATTTTTAAAAGTGGAGGAAAAAGATTATGACACATTTGGACAAAGGAAAATATTTTAAGAAACATCCTAAGGAATCTAAAATAGATAATGATTTAAAACAGGAAATTATCGGGCAGGCAAAAGATAATAATATCACTTGCAAGAAAGCGGAGGAAATTGCCAGGAAAAAAGGGGTGGCGATCGGTGAAATCGGCAAAGCCATTGATATTTTAAATATCAATATTATTGAGTGTCAATTAGGGCTTTTCGGTTACGGCAAAGCAAGCAAAATCGTTCAACCCGCAAAAGAAGTTACACCGGAATTGAAAGAAAATATTACACCAGCCCTGAAAGACGGAAGACTTCCCTGCGCCGCCGCCTGGAAAATTGCCGAAAAATTAAATATTCCCCGCATGAAGGTATGCGCCGCCTGCGAAGTTCTGCAGATAAAGATTAAGCCGTGTCAGCTGGGCGCTTTTTGATTTTTTCTAAGGGATAAATACATAAAGTGTATACTGTAATGATGAGGTGATCGTTTGTATGCGACGATCAATTTAAGAAAGAATGAGAGAATAAATCATTATGGAAATATTCATTATTGTCATACTAATTCTGCTTAATGGCATTTTTGCCATGTATGAAATTGCTTTGGTCTCCGTACGTAAATCTAGTTTGGAAGGAAAAGCCAAATCCGGACGCAAAGGTGCATCAACGGCACTTAAGCTTCTGGAAGAACCGGAGAAAATTCTTTCCGCTATTCAGGTGGGTATTACACTCATCGGCATAGTGTCGGGCGCCTATGGCGGCTTGGTTCTTTCGGAAGACGTTGCCGCTCTTTTTAAAGGTATTTCTCCGCTGGCTCCGTATGCCTATACGCTGGCTGTCGTGATCGTAGTGGGTATCATTACTTACCTGTCGCTAATCATCGGTGAGCTTGTGCCGAAGACCATTGCCCTTAACAATGCGGAAGCAATCGCAACCTTTCTTTCTCCGCCAATGAAAATTTTTGGCTCTGCGACTTATCCTGTGGTCTGGTTTTTAAGTATTTCTACCAAACTCATACTGAAGTTGTTCAATATTGAAAAAAAAGGCGAAGACCCGATTACGGATGAAGAATTGCGCATTCTCTTGAAAAAAGGATCTGAACATGGTGTCTTTGAAAAAGAAGAATCAGACATTATCAATGAGGTTATTCGTTTTGGTGATAAGCGTGCCAACGCGCTTATGATACCGAGAGTTGATGTCACATGGATAGACATTCATCAAGCGAGCGATGAAATACTGTCTGCAGCGCTGCGTTCATCTTACTCCCGCTTACCGGTATGCGAAGATCATATCGATAATATCAAGGGTGTAGTGAACGTCAAAGATATACTGGCCTACTACATAAAGCATCAAACATTGCGCTTAGAAGAGATTTTGTTTGAACCCCTTTATATTCCGGAACAGGCATTGGCCCCGAAAGTGTTGGAGATGTTTCGAAAAACAAAAAAGCATTTCGGTATTGTCATCAACGAATACGGGTCCATGGAGGGCATTATTACCATTCACGATCTAACTGAAAATATTATGGGTGATTTGCCTGCTCTAAATGATAGCGATGCGCCGGATGTGTTTCAACGCGAAGACGGTTCGTATCTTGTTGATGGTTCAAAAATGATCGAAGATGTAGAGGACTTGTTAAAAGTCCCTTCCCTTTTTGACCCTGAGGAAGAAAGGCCCGACGTCAATACGATTGGCGGGGTGGCGATGTATAAACTTAACCGGATTCCCAAAACAGGCGATAAGTTTTATGCAGGTGGTTATTGGTTTGAAGTCATCGACATGGATGGAAAAAGAGTTGACAAATTATTGATTAAAACCATTCAATGATGTGATCTCTTGATTGAATTAAGCTCAAGGTGATATTTCCATATAGCTGTCCAAAAGTTTAATCATTAAATCGGCGTTTTTGCTAATGCCGGTGAGTATCTCTTCCATACTTAAAGGTTCATCCAGCAAGCCATTTCCGAAATTATCAATGGAACAGGCAGACGCGTAAGGCAAATCAAATTCCAGAGCAATTACTGCTTCATTTGCCATAGTCATGCCGACAATATCGGCAAAATTTGCCATCATTTTAATTTCGGCTTTTGTCTCCAGCCGGGGACCCTGCGTCTGCCAGTAAGTACCTTTTTTAACGATTTGTAAATTGCAGTTCAGCGCCGCCGCGATGAGTTTCTGCCGCACCGTTTCGTTTAACAGGGGCGTTATGTGCACGGTGCTGTCCTGATAAATAGTAGGCGTGGCGGTAAGCGTTATAAAATCATCGGGGACAACAATCATTCCCGGGGATAGATCTTTCTTTAATGAGCCGGTGGAGTTGATGCCGACTATCTCGGTGACGCCTATGTCCTTTAGCGCCTTTAGATTGGCGCGATGATTGATAAGGTGCGGTAAAATGTGGTGATCCGGGTTATCGCCGTGGCGTAGAATTAAGGCGATTCCATCCGCTAGATAAACAGAAGCCTGGCCGAATTCATTGTGCATCGTTCTGGCCCGGCCTTTTTTCAAAAGATCGCTTCTTTCCATGACCAATGTCGTGGAAATGACGCCGATGAGACTCATATAACCCCCTTTAATTGCTGTACACATAGCAAATTAACGTCACCTAGTCAAAGAATTGCTCTATCCTTTCCTTGGCCAAATAGCATTTGACTTTTGATGTTGTGTTATGACATATAGGCGTGCGATAATAGGTAAGGAGGTTGTGACTGATGAGCAGTGAATTTTTGGGCATCGCCACGGATAATAACTTCGAAGACGAAGTTCTAAAAAGCGCCAAACCGGTGCTCATCGATTTCTGGGCGCCCTGGTGCGGACCATGCAAAGCCATTGGTCCTATTGTGGAAGAACTGGCCGGCCAGTTAAAAGACAGCGTTAAAGTCATGAAATTAAACATTGACGAAAATCAGAAAACAGCGGTTAATTTTGGCGTGCGCAGTATACCGACTCTTATTCTCTTTAAAGGCGGCAAAGTTGCCGATACGCTTGTTGGTCTTGTTCCCAAAGAAAAGCTGGAGGCGTTTGTAAAGAAAGTATTGTAAATCAAGCACTTACTTCAAAAAGGGACATAATGTATATAAAAATATTTCGTGAAGTTTCCAGGATTAGAATAATTATAACGGCATTAGTGCTGCTGTTTTTCCTAAGCGGTTGTTCTTTTTCTTTATTTAGCTTATTTAATAAGAAAGAGATGAGCAGAAATACGCCGGAGGGGCTTTACGCGCGCGGGGCGACTGAATATCAGGACAACAATTATAAAAAAGCGCGGGGATATTTTTTGCGGCTCAAAGAAGAATATCCTTTGCATGAGCTGACTATTTTAGCGAGAATAGGAATAGCCGATTCCTATTATAGCGACAAGGATTACGTGGAAGCGGAAGGTGAATATAATGACTTTATCGTTTTTCATCCCACTAATGAAAACGTTCCTTACGCCATTTACCAGATGGGAATGTGCCATTACAATCAAATAGAAGCGATTGATCGCGATCAAACTTCGACAGTTAAAGCAAGAAGAGAATTCGAAAAACTGATAACCCGTTATCCGCAGAGTAAATTTTCCACTATGGCTGAGAAATTACTTCGGGAATGCAAACAAAAACTGGCGGAACAGGAATTTTATGTGGGCCAGTTTTATTTTAAGCAGAAAAAATATCAGGCGGCGCTGGCGCGTTTTGAGGCGATAGCACGTAATTACGCAAATGTCGGCCTTGATTATAAGGTTGAATATTTCATCGATGAAACTAAAACGAAAATTGCCGAAGAAGAAAGGTTAAAAAAGGCCGAGCAAGATAAGATTAATAAGGCCAAGCAGGAAAAAAGTAAAACCGCAAAAAATTAATACCAAACCGCTTTTATTGGTGGGACTGCCTTTAAATGTTTTTCTAACAAATCTATCAGCGGTTAAACTATCCAAACAATCACATACCGATAATCAAGGCAAAATTTATTCTTGCCTTGAATCTCTATTCATGATTATTAATGAGACTCGCTGAAAACGAACGTAGTGAAGTTTGAAGCGTTAGCCGAATTAATCCCGATAGCGTGAGCGTATAACCTAGTACCCTAATTACCTGAAGGTCACGCGAGGGCACACGTCGGGAGTTGACACTATTTATTTTAAAAATATTTATTCTGTATGCCTTGCTCATATGTGTTTTTACCGGTCATAAAATCAATTATGAGGATGCGGTAATGTTAAAAGAAGTGCGCAAATTAGCTCAGACGAAAATTGCCGGAGTTGTTCTTTATTGGGCAATGAGGCTGTACTCGGCGATGTTTCGTCTCAAAATAGAAAACGAATCCCAATGGCTCGATTATCTGGAGCAGGGTGGAAAAGTGCTGCTTT
>MGQN01000009.1:8066-16443 GCA_001797845.1 Deltaproteobacteria bacterium RBG_16_44_11
TTTATGGCTGTTTGGCTTCTTCCCCGATACAAAAAATATCAACTCGGTGTCATGATTTCTAAAAGTCTTGACGGCGATATTGCCACCCGTATTGTTGAAACATCCGGATGTTTTTCCGTAAGGGGTTCTTCTTCCCGCGGAGGAGGCGGTGCCTTAAAAGAAATAATATCCAGAATGAAACAGTACCGGCTGGCGGCGCATGTCTTAGATGGGCCAAGAGGGCCGGCCGGCATTGTTAAGGACGGCGCCATCACTATTGCTCACGGCGCTGATGCCGCTATTGTTCCTTTCGGCATGAGGGCCGATCGAGCATGGTATCTGAAGAGCTGGGATAGATTTATGATTCCTAAGCCTTTCGCGCACGTCACCATAATTTTTTATCCCAAGATTAAACTGCCGCCCTTAAAAGCTGAAAAGGATTTTGAAGATCAAAGAAAATCGCTGGAAAAAATGATGCAACCGTATCTGTATCTCTAAGCATATACTTGTTTATCTAATGTTCCAGCCATTTGGCCAGACGCTTGAGCTCTTCTTCCCATGGGGGAGACCGGCGGATAGATAAAAAAGACGCGAACAGATTATCCATTATTTTTGCGGCGTTTTCCATGAGATAAATTCTCTCCAGCAGTTTGCCCGCCGGGTCTTCCGGAGCTTCCGGCATATCTGTCACGGGCAATTTCAAAGATTGGAAGTCAAAAGTATCCGCTTTGAATATAAATTCCCATTCATTTTGATTATAAGTAAGCTTGATCCCCGCTTCTTTAACTTTTTTCCCCTGACGGATTGCTTCCTTTCCTTCTTTGAGCTCGGCGTGAATTCCGGAGCAGACAACACCTTGCGCGTATTCGCCCTCGCCCGCCTCCAGAGCTATTCTTTTCAGGAGATGAAGTTCCACTTCGTCACCGCTGTTTAGCGTGATCCTGCCGTTTCGTTCCTCCGATTTGAACCAGAGCCAGGTTAAAAATTCGCGGCCGATGAGAGAAACGCCTTCTGCGGATTCATTATTTTTTGCCGGGGCAAGATTTTCTTGCGGCAATAATCGCCGGAGGTTCAGCAAAAAAGTTTTTTTAAACAATTCCACAAAATCATCCGCAACCTTATCGGCAAGCGAAGAAAAATAAATAGTGTTATGTTTGAGCGACCAGCAAATATCATAAAAAGAAGGCACGGCATCTTGCCTCTGTATTAGTTCCAACGAAACTTTCTCCTTGATGCCTACGGCAATTTGTTTGTTGATTCTGTTTTTACCGCTTTCGGCCAAATATCGTTTTTCTTCTTCCATCAATTTTAATTTCAACAGTTTGGGCGAAATCAGCTTCCGGTCGATGCGCAGGCAAAAAACAAGGTAATCGGCAAGCACGTAGTTGGCCTGTTCAAAATCGGCATCAAGCACATCGGTAAGAGAAACCCAGCCCATCTGTTTTTCTTGAGTTGATTTTTGCGTTTCCCGGTAAGAATTGGCTTTAATTTGTTTGTTGATAAAATTCAAAAAATCCTGTGGTAACTTACCATCCATATGAAAGCGCGCAAAAGAAAATCCACCTTTGAGTAATCCCATAATCAGCACCTCGTAGGCCGGAACCCTATATTAAACGCCTTGAACATGTCAAGGATTTATATTCCGGAATTACTCTGGAAATCCAATCATTTTCAGTGTATGCCCTCTAAATATTTATCCATAGACAGAGGCTTTTTTTTGTGTTAGTGAGCACATATTTCGAGGGTTAAATCCATGAAAATTCAGAAAATCGGCATGGTTGCCAATATTGAAAAGGCAAAAATAGCTCAGCACGCCAAATCACTAAAAGAGTGGCTGGAGGAAAAAGGCGTGGAAGTTTTTCTGAATGCGGAAATTGCCGGTAAAATGGGTCTCGAAAACGGTCTAAAATGGGATGAGCTGGCGCGAAAATCGCAATTACTCGTTGTTTTAGGCGGTGATGGAACAATGCTTCGCGCCGCCCGGCATGTCGCCAGACATAACGTTCCCATTCTCGGTATAAATATGGGCAGCTTCGGTTACCTGACCGAAGTTAATTTAAATGAAATGCACTCCACGCTGGAATTAATCCTTCGCGACAAATTTGAAGTGGAAAAAAGAATGATGCTGTCTGTGGCTATAAAGCACGGCAAAAATATTACTAATGTTGGACATGTTTTAAATGATGTTGTTATCAATCGCGGCAACCTGTCCCGAATGATTGAGCTGGAAACGGCAGTTGATGCTGAATATCTTACAACTTATAAAGGAGACGGTCTGATTATTTCCACGCCAACAGGCTCTACGGCCTATTCGCTTTCCGCAGGCGGACCCATCGTTTTTCCCGAAAAAGATTTAATTATTATTAATCCCATTTGTCCGCATACTCTGACTAATCGCCCGATAATTTTTCCCGAAGATGCTAATTTAGAAATAACTCTCTGGTCCAAGGAAAGGGGCGCCACATTGACACTGGATGGACAGGAATCTTACAGCCTCAGCTCCGGTGACGTCGTAACAATAAAGAAATCGAAATTTGTTACAAAGTTGGTTCTTTCACCGCACCGCAGTTACTGGGAAATATTGCGTTCCAAATTAGGCTGGGGCGGCTTACCTTCGCAAACAGGGAAAAAGAAAGATGCTTAATGACCTGAGCATTAAAAACTTCGCCATCATTGACGAACTCCAGGTTTCCTTTGGTGAAGGACTGAATATCATCTCCGGCGAAACCGGCGCGGGAAAGTCGATAATTATAGGTGCGGTAAGCCTGCTTTTAGGCGATAGAGCGACGGCGGACATGATTCGCACACAAGCGGACGCGGCAGAGGTGGAAGCACTCTTTGATATAAGCGCCAATAAACAGTTGCAGGAAAAAATCGCGTCTATGGGTTTTAATGCATCGGAAGAAATGGTTATTCGCCGGATAATTTCACGTACCGGAAAAAACAAAGCTCTCATCAACGGGCAGATGGCGACGCTGGCGAATCTCGCGGCGATCAGCGAATCGCTTATTAATATTTGCGGTCAGCACGAACATCAGGTAATTCTCAATGCCGATAATCATATCGACATCCTCGATGAATTCGGAGGCTGCCTTGACCTCCGCGCCGAATATTTACTGGCTTATAACCGGTATATGCAAATAAGGGAACAAATAGAAAAACTGGAAAATTTGCGCCGCAGCCGTGAAGAGAAAACTGAGATGTTCAAATTTCTGCTCAAGGAAATTTCGGATATTAATCCGCAGTCTGCGGAAGACACGCATCTTGCCGATGAAAAAAAAGTTCTTGTCAACGCGCAAAAGCTTATGGATTACGCCAACCGCGCTTATGATTTACTCTATGGCGAAAAGGATTCCGCCGTCGTCAAACTGAAAGAAGTTCAGAACCAGGTAAAAGAAATTAGAAATATTGATGAAGGTTTAAAACTTGCCGAGACGGAGATAGAGAGCAGTTTTATTACTTTGCAGGAAGCAGCGCTGACTTTGCGCGATTACGGCAAAAGTCTTTTTTTCGATCCCGAAAGGCTGGCCATGATTGATGAGCGGCTTGAAATGCTCGGAAGGCTCAAACGCAAGCACGGAGGCTCTCTGGAAAGCGTTTTGCACAAGAAGCTGGAAATAGAAGAAGCGTTACAGCAGGTTTTTTCCGTGGAAGAAGAACTTGAAGAACTCTCCCGGCAAGAAACGGGCGCCAAAAGTGATTTGCGGCAAAAAGCGCTCAATCTTTCGGGACAAAGAAATCAGGCGGCAGTTAAACTGAAACACGCCGTAGAAAAAGAAATACATGAGTTGAATATGCCGCATGCTTCTTTTGAGGCTAAATTTAAGAAATGTGCCGCTGATAAGAATGCTGAATATTTTGGACCGAAAGGCAGTGATGAGATAGAATTTTATCTGACAGCTAATGCCGGTGAAGAACCAAAACCGCTGAACAAGATTGCTTCCGGCGGCGAATTATCACGCATCGTTTTAGCGCTTAAAAATGTTTTGTCACGCACAGGTTCAGTAGCTACGATTATTTTTGATGAAGTGGATAACGGCATCGGCGGAGCGACAGCAGAAATTGTCGGCCGGAAATTAAAGGAAGTTTCCGCCAATCACCAGGTTATCTGCATCACTCATTTGCCTCAAATTGCCTGCTACGGTGAAGAGCACTTATATGTTTCCAAAAAAGTCACAAAAGGCAGAACGACCACATCTGTGGGGAAGCTGGATGATAAACAAAAAATTGAGGAAATCAGCCGCATGCTCGGCGGCGTTGACGTAACCGAAACAACACGTGAACATGCCCGCGAGATGATGAAAGGTTCCAAAGCATCGGGTGCGGGCAATAGCCGGGATGGAAAATGCTGAGAAAAGCGCGCATTGATGATGTGAAAACTATTCACCGGTTGATAAATTCATCAGCGGCAAAGGGCGAAATGCTTTCGCGCTCTTTAATGGATATTTATGGTTCTTTGCGGGATTTTTTTGTTTACTATGATGAAGATGAATCGGCGGTGTCCGGTGTTTGTGCGATGAATATCATCTGGGAAAATCTCGCGGAAATCCGTTCGCTTTATGTGGATGAAAATTACCGCGGAAAAGGCATCGGCAAGGAACTGGTAGAAGCTTGTATTTCCGAGGCCATTACGCTGGGACTTTTTAAAATATTTACTCTTACCTATAAGCGTGATTTGTTCGGCAAGCTGGGATTTCAAGAAGTTGACCGCGCCACTTTGCCGGAGAAGATTTGGTCGGATTGCTTCCGCTGTTCCAAATATCCGGATTACTGCGATGAAGTAGCGATGATCATGGAACTATGAAATACCGGCGAAGAATTATCCCGTTAATAATTGTTGTCTGTCTTGCGGGGTGCATGCGGGTCCTGCCGCCGGTTCCGTCGCCACCGCCGGCAAAACCAATGGCGCCTTTTTTTCTTGTTGCCGCCGAGGATATGAATTTTGCCGATGATCTCGACCTAGCCTCACTGGAGCTGGCGATTGAGCGCAGTATTAATTATTATGAGAATTCCGGAAGAGACAAAATTTACCGTATTGCGGATAGATTAATCGACGCGGGCAAACTTAAAGAAACGATCATCGCGTTTAATGAGGTTTTACGTCAGGGCGGGAGCCCTGAAGATTTAAAAAAAAGAATAACCGTCGACTTTGATATCTATATGGCGGCAGGCGCGGACGCGGACAGAAAAGCGCTGTTTACCGGCTACTATGAACCTTTGCTTACCGGTTCGCTCATTCGCACCGAAAGATACAAGTATCCGCTTTATAAGCCGCCACCTGATTTGATAATAAAAAATTCATCAGCAAGTGAAAATACAATTGGCCGGGTCAAAAACGGCGAATTTGTCCCTTATTATAGCCGCGAAGAAATTGATGTGGGGGGAGTTTTGCTGGGCCGGAATTTGGAGCTTATCTGGGTTGATGATCCCGTGGAATTATTTTCCCTGCATATTCAGGGTTCCGGAAAAATAAAACTCGAAGATGGAACGCTATTAACGGTCAGTTACGCGCAGAATAACGGTCGGCCGTTTAGCTCCGTAACCAGAATTATGCTGGATCGCGGAAGGATTGGCGGCCGCGACGCATCGTATCGCAATTTTAAAATATTTTTAAAAGGAAAGAGCGAACAGGAGCTCTACGAGATTCTGAGCCATAATGAAAGGTATATATTTTTTCGCTTTGTAGATGCGGATCCGGTAGGATCTTTAGGCGAGCCGGTAACTCCGGACAGATCTATTGCCACCGATCCGGATTTTTTCCCGGAAGGGGCATTGGCTTTTATCCGTTTGCGCAAACCGGTATTTGACGAGCGGGGAAATATTAAGAAGAGAGTTAACTTTTCGCGTTTTGTGTTGAGTCAGGATAAAGGCTCGGCCATCAAAGGCCCCGCCCGGGTGGATTTATTCTGCGGCTTCGGACCGGAAGCGCAGGCTACTGCCGGCAGTCTCAAAGAAAAAGGCGAACTGTATTTACTGATAAAAAAGTGATGGTACTCTGCTTTGTATGGCAATAGTTTTTGGCCAAAGAAATTATGAAATTAGAATATGTATCTTAAGTATGATTATTCCGTTCTTATCGAGGCGCTAAATACGGCGCCGAAGAGAAATAAAGTGAAAAAATAGTCCTTGACAGCCCTGATAAAAGGCGTTAGCAGAGCCGCGATATTTTATGCCTAAGTCCGTTGCTAAATGGATACGGGGGACCCGAGCAGTCAGGGGCGCATTTCTTGATTGATAAAGAATAGGACACTTCCCTGTCCGAGCCCGTCAGCTAACCTTGTCGGCGTATGGGAGGATGATTTTTATTGATTGCCTTTCTTATCCAATTCTTTATAATCATTTTAATTTTTATATAGGGCACTTGTGGGCTTGAGCGGCCGTGTCATTTCGTTATTTTTTGCCGCGTTGGAAAATGGGGAAAGATAAAAGGAGGTTTAAATGACAACGAATGACTGGTTATGCATTACGTTATTTCCGTTAATCTTAACTATATTGGCTTTCCCTTTGGGAGAATATATGGCTCGGGTGTTCAACGGTGGGCGAACCTTTCTCACGCCTATTGTTGCTCCTATGGAAAAACTTCTTTATAGGCTGTTCGGTATAGATGCCGGCGAAGAGATGTCCTGGAAAACTTACGCCTTCTCTTTGGTAATTTTCAATGTTATCGGCATAGCGGCGTTATTCTTTCTACAGCTTATTCAGGGGATACTTCCGTTCAATCCGCAGAAATTCGGCGCTGTGCGATGGGACACGGCGCTCAATACCGCTATCTCTTTTGGCACCAATACAAACTGGCAGGCCTACAGTGGCGAGCAGACGATGAGTTATCTGACTCAGATGTTAGGCATGACCGTGCAGAACTTTGCTTCCGCAGCCATAGGCATTGTTGCGGTCATCGCGGTCATTCGCGGCTTTATCCGTAAATCATCGGCGGCTATCGGGAACTTCTGGGTTGATTTGCACCGTTGTGTCTTATATATTTTGTTGCCGTTAGTCATGATCTTGTCTTTAATTTTAGTTTCGCAAGGCGTTGTTCAAACCTTGAGTCCTTCCATTACGGCCAAGACTTTGGAGGGAGGCCATCAAATCATTGCCGTGGGTCCCGTTGCCTCGCAGGTAGCGATCAAACAGATCGGCACCAATGGAGGAGGATTCTTTAACGCCAATTCCGCTCATCCTTTTGAAAACCCGACACCACTGACAGATTTTTTAGAAGTGCTGGGGCTTCTGCTGATCGCCGCAGCTCTGCCTTTTACCCTGGGTGCGATGTTGAAGAACCGCCGTCAGGGCTTGGCGATATTCGCTGCGATGATGATTCTCTATCTTGCCGGATTAGGTATTTTTACCTGGGCGGAAACGCGGGGGAATCCTTTGCTGGAAAAAGCAGGAGTAGCAAGTGGAATGAATATGGAGGGTAAGGAAACTAGATTCGGAATTATTCATTCTGTTTTATTTGCCCAGTCCACAACCGTTACCTCCTGCGGAGCTGTCAACAACATGCATGATAGTTTAATGCCGCTCAGCGGGATGGTTCTCCTATTTAATATGGCCATCGGTGAAGTCATCTTCGGAGGCGTTGGCACCGGTCTCATCGGAATGCTCGCTTACGCCATTCTCACGATGTTTCTGGCCGGATTGATGATCGGACGGACTCCGGAATTCATGGGCAAAAAGCTGGAGCTCTTTGAAATGATTATGGCTGTAGTGATTATTATTTCTCCGGCGATTTTATTGCTCGTCTTATCAAGTCTCGCAATCTCTACGGCGGCCGGACTTGTGAGCCTTGGCAATGGCGGGCCGCATGGATTATCCGAAATTATTTATGCTTTTGCCTCGGCCTCCGGCAATAACGGCTCTGCCTTTGCCGGACTAAATGCCAACACAATTTTCTACAATCTTACTACTGCTCTGGCCATGCTGGTCGGCAGGTTTTCCACAATCATTCCAGCTTTGGCGATTGCGGGCGCTCTTGCCGGTAAAAAAACAGTTCCGGTAAGTGTGGCGACTTTTCCCACGACCAGCGTCCTTTTTATTGTCATGCTGGTCAGCGTAGTCATTGTTGTCGGAGCGCTGACATTTTTCCCGGTATTCACTCTGGGCCCGTTTCTGGAACATCTGCTCCTGGCGATCGGCAAAACGTTTTGAGGTAAATGAAAATGAAATCAAAAAAAATCAATATCTGGCAATGGAAGTTTATAATACCTGCGCTGAAAGATTCGCTCACGAAACTAAATCCGGTGAGAATGCTTCAAAGTCCGGTGATGTTCATTGTCGAGATGGTCACCATCGTAACTTCGTTTATAGTTGTACATGATATATTTACCGGCAGAAGCATTGTCTTTGATTTACAGATTACCCTGTGGTTGTGGTTTACTGTAATATTTGCCAATTTTGCCGA
>MGQN01000010.1:0-6509 GCA_001797845.1 Deltaproteobacteria bacterium RBG_16_44_11
GGGTAAGGGAACGGGTCTGGGGCTGAGTATCTCCTATGATATTATTCAACGGCATAAAGGAGAAATATCATTTAAAACTAAAGAAAAAAAGGGGACGACATTTACTATCAGCATACCAATTGTGTAACGAAGACTATATGGGACAGAAGGGGGACGTGTCAACGCACTACTTCACTGCCAACTTAGAGTTTTAAGGGCGTCCCCAACATCCCCCCAAAACGCGTCAGGCGGTCATGGCGAATTTCGATCCCGAAGAATATTTATTAATCTCTTCCTGTAATGTTGTTTTTATGTTTTTTCCAATTCACACAATATTTCAACCCGTAATAAATGATGCTCTGTTTCTCTCCTTTTTTAAAAAAAAATAATGTGCTATAATGATATTCAACGTATCTGGAAAAACTAAGTTTATTAAAAGAGCGCAGGGTTTTGTATTTTAAGGAACAGCTATGAAAGTATGCCCATTCTGTGATGGAGAGCTCCGAGATGATGCAATAAAATGCTGGCACTGCACTATGGCCTTACTTCCGGTTAAAGTTGCCAAACAAAATATATTAGAACAAAAAGAACCGCCGCGAGAAGTTTCAAAGATAACCGAGGAACCACCTCCGAGACCATCATCACAGCAAAGTGCAGTTAGCACACCTCACATAGAGGAAACAAAGGTAAAAACAGAAATCCTTTCGGGACCATCATCACAGCAAAGTGCAGTTAGCACACCTCACATAGAGGAAACAAAGGTAAAAACAGAAATCCTTTCGAGACCATCACCACAGCAAAGTGCAGTTAGCACACCTCACATAGAAGAAAAAAAGGTAAAAGCAGAAACTCTTTCGAGACTATCACCACAGCAAAGAGCAGTTGGCAAACCTCATATAGAAGAAAATAAGCTAAAAGCTAAAACTCTTTATAAAGCTGTCATTATATCTATATCAATTATTATCGTACTCGCTGGCATTCTGTTCGCAATTGCAAACCTAAACAAATGGAAAGAGCTAGTATCGGTAGCGACTCCTAAAGTCGAAGCACCCGTTGCTCAACCGGTACCTGCACCAGATCCAGTACCAGATCAACCAACTGGTCCAACCTCAAATGAAGATTTAGAAAGAATTGCTAAAGAAAAACATTTTATTACCATAAAAAGCGCTCATCCGGACTTTGATAATTTAAGGGATTCAGGAAGAATTGTGGCGTGGATACAAAAACAACCAAGCCGTTTGAGAGATTCACTTCTGAAGACTTATAACGAGGGCGATGCTGATTCTGTGATTGCCCTTTTAAATCAATTTAAGAAGGACAAAAACAGTACGCGACTACACAAAGATAAAGTAAAAGTTCCTAAGAAGGATATCTCAGTTACAAATCGTCCAGTGGATTCAGAACAGCATTACCAAGCAATAGAGGGGCTAAAGGGAATAGAATTACAGAACGGAAATGTCATTGAAGGAGAAATAATCAGTTTTAAGAGTGACACCGTAAAGATTCGCACAAAAGACGGAAAAATATTAACATATTCGTTTATGAAAGAAGTTAAGATGTTTATTTATTAATGGGAAATACAATTGTAGGAAACGGGTAGAATAGTTTCTTTTACGATATTCAAATCATCGGGGAAGGGGAAAGTGAAGTTCGTATATTAAATGTTAGCACCTTACAACCAGTAATCTTCAATTTTAAGAGCCACGTAAAACTGAAACTAAGTAGGTGAAACCATTTATCAGCGAGGCCACGTGTTTATTAAGAAAAGAGAAAATCATGATATTGCCTGAGTATGTAACAGCTAAAGAGGTAGGAAGGGTGATAAAATGAGCAAATTATTTGAGAGCAGCGCCATCAATGGGATGGCATTGTCCAATCGCTTTGTAAGGGCGGCAACATGGGAGGGAATGGCCGATGATACAGGCGCTCCCACCCAGAAGCTGATCAAGGCCATATCTTATTTTTTATATGATCTATTTCTACTATCTTGCTTTCCTTGATATTTTTAGCTTTGGGAAAAGTGAAGGTCGTATTTTTTTGAAGTAATGCATATCCAAATTCAAGCATTGTAGTATTTCCGAGCTTATCCACCTTCGGGGGCTTTATAAGAAGATTGGCTATCTTCCCCTTGAGAACGCTGAAGAAACCCCCGGACTCCGTTTTACCACTTATAGATGCCACTTTTATTCCCATGCGTGGGTTATCATCTTCCGTTTTTTTGAATGATAGCGTATTCACCCGAGCAACTGCCTCATTCGACCTGTTTTCGTATTTATATTCTCCATCTTTCGGTTTGATATCATAAAGACCAATGGTTACGGGGCTATTATGCCCTCTTGCATCAAACTTAATATCCACCTCGGTAACAATCATGGCTGAATCGTTTATCGTTCCTTTGACCTCAATAATACCGAAACCATCTCCATCAAACTTGATATAATCAAGCATATTTGTCATTGCCTTTCCTTTTTTTAATTCACCAGTCTGTGTCGTAATCATCCCTGAGGAATCAAATGTGTTCATATGAAAACCACTTCCTAATATTTCAAATTCGCATGTCACATGAAAGGATTTTGAATCAGCCGTTATCTTATGTGAGATT
Organism: Deltaproteobacteria bacterium RBG_16_44_11; assembly: GCA_001797845.1. Lineage (GTDB taxonomy): Bacteria > Desulfobacterota > Syntrophia > Syntrophales > Smithellaceae > UBA4810. Next base: position 2,582 of record MGQN01000010.1, read on the forward strand.
ATAGCTACCTGCTGCTCATTATTGAAGCTCGATATATTATCAACAAGTGTCGGAGCTATCAGCGGAACAAAATACGCAAAAGAAGCTATGGGGTTCTTTACAAATTTTTCTTCACTATAACGCATTATCATAGTGGGCCCTTTGCTGCCTTTAGCGGTATTGGTGGCGGAACTTATCCCGACGGAGGGCGTCAAAAGAAGAATACAAATAAAGGTTACCGCAAATAAAGCAATTAGACGGTTGTTTCTTAAAAATACACGTGGATTTATTACATATAATTTCATCGCTTACCCCCTAATAATGAGATGCTTAACAAACCATACTTTGTTATTTTGAAAAAAAACACTCTTCGACTGGCGCATTAATTGTAATCGTCACCGTTTTTCTCGTCATGTCCGGCGCCAGCACAACGGCAGAGATAGCAAAGATAACAGTTATATGTAAGATGTAATATTTATATCCTCACCTTGTTTTGGAGTCAATCCCATTTTTAGTTGTGGTAACGGCAACACTAAACGCGTGAGGAACGTTGTTCAAAATTATCAAATTTATATTAATAATTTGGTAATTAGGGACAGCACCCTACTATTAGTTAAGCTGATATATTTAATGTTTTCTTGATTATCCCTGAAAACGTTTCCTTCAGTATTTTCATTGCGTGAGAAGAATGTGTCACGGTTTAAATATTTGCTTTTAGCTTAAATTTCTTATTATATTTTTAAAATTTGAGCTTCCGGCAGCAATGAATTTGTCCCTTCCTGCTTGCATTACATCTTCAGCGATAATTAAAAGTTCTAAATGGCTATGAACTTCCAACTCAGCCATGGCGGAGCCTATATCCTTTAACATGTGCGCAGGGAAATGCTCTTTGGTAATCTGATGAATAGTTTTTGCTTCCTTTTTAATGATCTGTAAAACAGCGGCACATCTTTGAATGTGATGTTCGATGAGTTCGTTTGCTCTGTCCCGAAGATTAATTTCATTCCAATTATTATTGGAAAATAATCTATGCCCGGGCAAAGTTATAATATCCGAATATTTCTCGCCAATTTTCTTTAATTTTTTTATAGATTTAATATATGCCCTAAGACCATATAACTCATCAGCGGTTGTATGTTCCGGATACAAAACTTTCTCCACCTGGTAGAAAAAAGCTTCGCGTGATGGGAATGGTGTAATTTCCGGCAATACGGTATCACCCACGAGAATGGCTTCGTCTCCCAACTGAATAGCAAGCGAATCCGGGCTGTGGCCGGGCACATGATAGGTTTTGACTCTTTCACCTAATCCGCTGTTACCGTCTTTAATCTCATCAATTTCTAAAAGAGTTCGTTCCTTATGATATTTTAAACAATTTTGGTTAACATATGCTTCGGGCATGAAGCAATGCCAGCATGATGCAGGGAAATCAGGCCTTGCGCCTGCTGGAGCAAGATCCGGGTAAAAATGAGTTAGTTGCTTATAAGGGGCATGAGCTTTGATTTTTTTACCGGTCATTTCAGCTAGATCATAAAGACCGCCATCGTGATCTTCATGGCCGTGACTAATGACTATATATTTAAAATCATTTATGGAAAGAGAAGCCGCATTTATCATATCTAAAAGTTTCTTTCCCATATTAAATCTACCCGTATCCAGCAGAAAAGGTTGGTCGGAAAGAACCAAATAATTCCATGACGCGCCATAGTCCCAATCTCCTCCATAAAAATTGGGAGTTGCAAATCCGTAAATATCCAAGCCGGACGAAAGCGTCAGTTTTATGATCATATTTTTACCGTTTGCATCACCGCTACGGATAACTTTTATCATCTGCTTCAGCATTTTAAATCCTTAGTTAATTTAATATTAATATTCAACAGGTTGAAAAACAAACAGGCTGTTTCTTTTTCATATTCCTGTATACATATCTATATGAACTTCAATTTTTTCTATCACTTTTTTAAATTGTTCAATTTGCCGCAAAGATATATTGCCGGATTTATGTAAGATACTTTTATCCATCGCGTTATGAAATTTAGTGTGTGCTTTAAAAGCACTGTATCCTTTTGATGTAAGCGAAAGCAATTTTTCTTTCCCAAAATCTTTATTCCTGATTTTATTTACGTAGCCTTTGCAATAAAGTTTTCCTATTACCTGTGATACCGCGCCTTTGGTAATCCCAAACAGGTTGCATAATTCGGTTACTGTTTTCCCCTGGTTTTTACCAATCGTATCAATTGTGTGTATTTCCATCGGATATAATAAATCGTTTGTGCCAAAATCATGAGGCTGTTTTATAAGCTTATTGAACTTATTCATTAGCCTGATTAAATCAGGCACAATATCTCTAACAATAATTTGATTTGTTTTCATATTAACAGTATAGTAGCTAAACTGTAATGTGTCAATAAAAAAACAGACATGTGGCTAAATCTTTGTTCGGCTTATTTGCAATTTCGTATGGTTCAATGTAAATGGTAGCCCTCAATTATTTATTGGGGAAATGGTGGGAAATATGGTTAACGCCCTCTTATTTAGCCCCGCGGCGGCTGAGAAACCTTACGTTGCAGATCAATCATTTAAAACGTAAAGCATCAAATCTGCCGACAAATATCAACACCACACCTTACTTTTGCGGTCAATATCTGATTGACTTACAAGACCAAGTTTCTTATATTTCAAGTCTGGACATGTGCTGTCTTATCAGAATACTTTTTAACAGCTGATTCTGATAGACTCGTTAGCAGAGAAAATCGATATTAACATGCATTATCTGGAGAAACAGGGCTTTTTAACTAAACAATTAAGGAGGGGTTAGATGAAAAAAGTTATTGTTGTTTTGATGGTATTGGTTGTGTCTGCTGTATTTGCCTATGCGGGAGAGATTGCCAAGGATGGCAGTTTCATCGCTTATGACAACGAGACGGTTTTGGACAAGAAAACGGGACTGATGTGGGCAGCGAAGGACAATGGACGCAACGTAAATTGGACGAATGCGAAAAAGTATTGCGATGATTATCGTGGGGGCGGTTATACGGACTGGCGGCTACCAACGCAGGAAGAGTTAGAGAAATTATATGATGGGGCTAAACCTAATAAGGCTGATTGTGGGTTTGATGTTCATTTAACAAAATTGATTCGTCTTACGTGTATTTTTGTTTGGACATCGGAAACATTAGGTTCCGATGCCGCAAGCTTCTATTTCGGCGCCGGTGGTGGCCAGCAGTACATGGTCAAAAAGTCACTTGTCGATAACTATCGCGTGCTCCCGGTGCGTTCCGGCAAATAGATTAATTAGTTCTTTGGTTATTTTTTTGTGAGCAGGGCGAAAGCCCTGCTCACAAAAAAAAAGATGCGTCCGAATCTTTACCAAGGATAATTAGGGACAGCACCCTATTAATTAGTTACGCCTTTCAAGTGAAATCGTTTATCTGTGTAGTCCCATGTTTATGAAGAAAGGAGAAAAGCATGATATTGCCGGAGTATGTAACAGCTAAAGAAGTCGGCAGAGTGTGTGCCGAGATCGGGTTAGATGATTGGTCAAAGCGCAAAGAAGCGGTCGTTTCAACACAGGAAGCGTCCAAAATCCTTGCCATTGTCAATACGGAGGGCATGGCTATTCCCCTCGAAGATTTTCGTATAGGCCTGGAGGTGGAACTCGAGCACGGAACGAGATTCAGTGATGCCAATGTTACCAATAATCATCCGATTCTTACCGGAAAGATTGTTCTGGCCCATCTTAAGGAAACCATGGATTACTACCGGAGAATCGATGTCGCGGAAATAGAAGGTGACCTGTTGAAGGCGATTCTTTCGGGAAATTTGGAAAAAATAAAATCCAAATACAAAAAACTCATTACAGCGCAAAAAGCATTGAGCGAGGCTGTTGCGGATCAATTGAAGTAATGAAGATAGTCCACGGATGTCTGTTTTATCCGTCCTGCCGGCT
>MGQN01000010.1:6629-10196 GCA_001797845.1 Deltaproteobacteria bacterium RBG_16_44_11
CCCGTATCAAGTACGGGGCAAGCTCTTCGTCGCGCTTCGCTTGCACGGAATGACAGATAAGGTAATTGTGACACAGTCTCTACGCCGGAATGACGCGGTTTGGTTTTTTTGAAAGGCGGCGATAAAGGCTTTTCAATAATGTTATTCTTTGCTCTATTATCTCTTCAGCCTTTTTATAATCGAGGGGATCTTTAAAAGCCAACATAAAATTCAGCCAGGCATTATCAAGCAAGGGATCGCCGCCGGTATATGAAAGTCCTCCAAACTCGCTGAGTTCCTCATTGATGTATGGGTCGGAGGTCAGAGGCGGATATGACGGCAGGCCGATGAGATTAATTATACCGTCAAAGGCATAATAAATACCCGCACCGACAAGGGCCGTGAGGCCGATTTTGATATGCTCAAATTTACCTTCCAGGTTTAATATTCTCATTTCCCATAAAACATTCTTGTTAAGCTTCAAAAGCTTCTCAATTTCAGGAATGTCCTTTTTTGTCATTGATTGCCAATCCTTCGGAACTTCCAGTCCGGACGACTTGGCCATAGCGGTAAAAGCCAGATCGGGGATAACGATACTGTTAGTATCGGTATTGACGAGATCCATGGTGATGCGTCGGCGAAATTCATAATCCATGTAGGATAATGAGGCTCGCTGAATAATTTTACTTTGAATGAAAACCTTCTTATCATCAGCTATGACTTGGAAAGCAAATGCTGCCAGATGGAAACGCTTGAAGTAACGATCAACTGTTTCTTTAATAGCGGGATCAGGCGAGTTCAGCACCGGTTCCGGGATCTCCAGGGTACCCTGCAGGAGTTTAGGTTCGCCCGCCGGATTTCCCACCAGTTCCGGATGACCTTTTTCCTGGGCGGCCATGTTCCACTGATCTACGGTGTGGAATTTCATATCGAATTGTTTGTTTTTGACGTGTACTCGCAATGTCGCCGGCGAACTGAAGTAGTAAAAATCGATCAGTTCAATTTTCAATGATGGTGCGAATATCTGTTCCAGATTGCCGGTATATGCTTTGTCCAGCTTCCTGCCTTTGCGGGCCTCTTTTAAATAGTTTTTTACGATTATTTTATTATTGAAATATTCGTTGGTAATTTTAAAATTCCAGGACGGATCAAATATCTTTTTGAAATAATATCCGTATTTGCCGGCTCTGCTGCGTCCCTGAACCCGGAGCTCGCGGGCCGCATTTCCTTCTCCGGTCTGGAGTATCGTTATGTTCTTTGTAATGACCACCTGTTTTATTCGATCATCGCGAACTTCGGCTATCGGTTCCTGTTCCCGCCAATCAGGAAGCGGCAGGGATCGCATGGCATCCATGATCGGAACGATCTCATCGGCCTTAGTTCTTTTTCCCCTTTTATAGGTGAACATCAGCGCCGGACCGCCCCCTTCTATTTCCGCATCAATCATCCTTGTATACATCTTTCCTGCTTCGTTAATTACAAAAACGGTGGAAGCAGCACTGCTCATATTTTCAATAATAAAAGTCCCTCTTCCGGGGGAAGTAAATGCCCTATTAAATGTTGCCGGCAAGCCGGTATCAGTAAAGTAGATTTTTTGCCCGGCGGGGTCAACGACATAAATGGTTGCGGTCAAGCCAAACTGGGTTTTGTTTCCGTCGATGTCCTCCCAGTATGTCACGATATCATGCATCGGAGTAAGTCTTTTCCATGGCGCACGCAAGATGCTAAAACTAAAGCTCCACAATTTATTTTTCGGTAGATAGAGTGAATCGGAGAACGGGGAACCGATTTCCTCGTCCCAAGTTGTTTTTTCCTGGAGGGTAGGCTGCCAGAAATAGAATCTGCCGTTGTTCGAAACTGCTACGATCATCGTCCCATCAGTGGAAAATCCGACGATTCTGTCATCAGGCTTGAACGATGGAACATCTTTCCCATATGGTGCACCGGTACTGTCAAAAACTTTCCATTCCCCCTTGATACCGGTGGTACTTTCATTTGGCTTAATCCAAATCTTGCCGTCTTTCAGGGCATAGCAATACTCATATGAAATCCCTTGTTGACTGTTTTTAGAATATACATTTTCAGTAAGTTGATCCAGACCATATACGTTAGGGCAAAAACCTATCACAATAGTTATAATAAATATTATTATACCATTCAGAAAATTACGACACTCTGTTTGAATCACGGGCATACTGCCCTCCGCTTTGCGGGATAGTTCAACTAACCAATTCCGCTACGCTTCGCTTTCGGAATAGGAGTTTCACTATAAAGTTATCGGACATATTAAGGGGTATGATACCTCATTTTTCAGAATTTCTGAATATCTTAAAGTTAATACTTAAGAATCGATGTCGCGAAAATAGAAGGTGACCTCTTGAAGGCGATTCTTTCAGGGAATGTGGAAAAAATAAAATCCAAATACAAAAAACTCATTGCCGCGCAAAAAGCATTGAGCGAGGCTGTTGCGGATCAATTGAAGTGATACAATCCGCTTTCGTGTCCTTTTGAGACCCGTCATTCGCCGGGTGATACTCTACGAGAAATCCTTGTCTCGAAACGCCGTGAGGAATGACATTTTTTCATATTGCGGCACGACATCACCGATCATGTGCGGCATCAGGTTATCCAAAACCCTTGACGCTATTATGTGAAAATAATATGTCCTCCCGCGGCAAGCGCATAGAACTCGCCCACGGTCAGGATTTTTTTAACCTCGTCCATAAAGTCGTCTTTCTCGAGCCCGAACATGTCGACACTGGCCTTGCAGGCATAAAGCTTCCCCCCGGCCGCGTTGATCATCTCGATGAATTCATCGATGGGCGGAATATCAAGTTTGTCCATTTTCTTATTCATCATCCAGGTGGCCATAGCAGACATGCCGGGTATCGCGCCGATCAGAGTCGGGATGCCCATAGCGGGGTTGCCCACCGTGGCGACCTTGATCTTTTTCACTTTCTTTTTCGTGACAGCATCCAGTCCGAAGAAGGTAAAAAAGAGGTTTGCCTCGATCCCTTCCATACGGGCGCCGTTGGCCATAATCAGGGCAGGGTAGACACCCTCGAGAGAACCTTTGGAACAGATAATCGATACTTTCTTAATTTTTTCGTCAGCCATAATATCCTCCTTGTTATACGCAGCTGGTGGGCTTGGGAAGCCCGGCGATGCGGGCGGCCTTTTTGAGCGGTCCGTCCGGGAACAGTTCATACAAATCTTTGGTGGGGATGCCGCCGGTCTTGTTAATCCGCCGCATGGACGCGAGTACGCCGGTAGCGGCAAAATCTTTTTTTAAAAAGTCTATCACTTTCCAGTGCGCATCCGTCAGCGTAATGCCCTCTTCAACGGCGATGGCCTGTGCCACCTCCCGTGTCCACTGGGAAGGATCGGTGAAATACCCTTCTTCCGATACACTTACTGTTTTTCCTGCAATTTGTTTTGTAGCCATGTGACCTCCTTAGTAAACATCGGTTTCCCGATAGGTTATGTATTTGATGTGACGCCGCCTGGAGCCTCCGGAATTTTCTTGCCCGCCGTGCCCATTTTTGAGGAAATGCCGGGTGCGGGGATGCCTTTGAGCAGGATGTTCCA
>MGQN01000010.1:10298-16379 GCA_001797845.1 Deltaproteobacteria bacterium RBG_16_44_11
AGGGCAGGGGGTAAGTGCCTTCCACCGGTTCGAGATCATAATTAAAATCAATGAGAAAGGCTTTGCCGTAACCCGATTCGATGAAACAGTTGGAATGCCCGTCAAAGCTGGCTTTCAGTTCTTTGCCTTGAATATAACTCATGATGTTCTTGGTGAGAATCTCTGCCTGAAAATGGACCACCGAGCCGGCCTTGGAGCTGGGCAGGTTGGTGGCATCGCCCAGGACAAAGATGTTGTCTTTGGCTTTCGCCTGCAGGGTGTGAAGGTCTGTGGGCACAAAGTTGAGATCGTCTCCCAGGCCGGAACGAGCCATGAGCGCATCGCCCATGTTGGTCGGCGTGGTGATGAGCAGGTCGTACTCCACTGTGCGTTTGTCATAACTGACGAGCTTGCCGTGCTCTACATGCTCGGTTCCGAAATCAGCGACCATGTTGATTCCCCGTTCTTTGAGCAGGTGTCCCATGACCTTGGCTGTGGCCGGTTTGCTGAAAGCTCCCGAAAGAGGAGTGACGAAATCGATCTGTATGTCTTTGCGCATCTTTTTTTCTGTGAAATACCAGTCGGACATGAAGGCGATTTCCAGCGGAGCTACCGGGCATTTGATAGGCATTTCGGCAACATGGATCGCCACTTTGCCGCCTTTGAACCCGTTCATTTTATTTCCCAGGGCTTCGGCGCCGTCCGCAGTGTAGAAATCAAAGATGTTCTCGCGCCAGCCGTTTTCCGCCATTCCTTGGGTCTCTTCGGGATGGATATCGGTGCCGGTGGCAATGATCAAAATGTCATAGACGATCTCGCGGCCATCCTTAAGTTTGACCCGGTTCTGGTCGTAAGCGATCTCGTCGGCTTCGGCCAGCAGATATTCGACCCCTGCCGGTATATACTTCGCGCCCTTCCGAATCACATCTTTTTTTGTATAGATCCCGAACGGGATGAAGAGATATCCGGGCTGGTAATAATGATTCTCATCTTTGTCCAGAATCGTGATGTTCCAATCTTTGCGGTTCAGCTTGCGCGACAGATGGACGGCCATCATGGTTCCCGCTGTTCCTGCTCCGATGATCAGGATTTTTTTCATCATCAGTCTCCTGTTTTCTTAACTCCGTATAACTTCTCTCTAAGAGTAAAATAATATCTGCCGGCATAAAATTGGCACGGCAGATAAGCTCTGCCGCGCCAATTTAAATATGTTTAAGGTTTCTTATTCGATGCCTTAACCAGCTTGGAAGCCATCTTTTCATTTTCTATAAGTTGTTCCACCAATACCTCTCTCATCAGGTTGCAGGCCTGAATGATTTTAGGATTGGCGATCCGATAATATAATTGGACGCCTTCACGCCTTGCCAAAATGACGCCTTTTGACTTTAGAACATTCATGTGCTGGGAAATATTCACTTTAGCCAGACCGGTTTTTTGCATTAATTCGCTGTTGGACATTTCTCTGTCCTTTAGCAGATTGATAATTTCCAGACGTTTATCATTGGCAAATGTTTTGCAGATATCAGCTTGAAGTTTAAGAATGGTTTCCATTTATCCTCCCTAGATGATCAAGTTCCCAGGTGTTATTGGTTCGTATGCGAATGTTCTTCATCATCAGTATAAAAAATAATGTTTGTAAGTTAATATATTCGTATACCAGTTAATATATATATTTATACCTGTCAATAAAAAAATGCATGCATAAAGCATGAAGGCTTTATTCCGTTTCTTAATTGCTGATTATATTGAGATTATTTGTTGATGAGAGTCGCTACGCAGTGAGCTTTTTTTGACAAATGTCCTATATTTCTTGCTTCTCAAAACAAAATCGGACAATAACTTGATTGAAGAATGACTGAAAATAAATTATAAGAGCAGTGTAATATGATTAAAATATGGAAGAAAAAAACATTTTAAAAGAAAAAATAACTTCCGCTCCGCGCAGTCCCGGCGTTTATCTGATGAAGGACTCAGCGCAGAAGATTATCTACGTCGGCAAAGCCAATAACTTAAAAAGCCGCATTGGTTCTTATTTTACAGGTAAGGATACGCGGCCCATGGCGCCGTTTTTGATGTCCCGTGTAAGCGATATTGAATTTATTACCACCGTCACCGGAAAAGAAGCTTTAATTTTGGAAAACAATATCATCAAGAAACATCGTCCGCGCTACAATGTCATCTTGCGCGATGATAAAACTTACTATCATTTAACTATCGATCCGGCGGAAAGATTTCCGCGCTTGCAACTGGTGCGCAAAAGAGTGAACAACGCCGCACTGTATTTCGGCCCCTATCCATCGGGACTGGCCGCCAAGGAAACCCTGCGTTTTGTTCAGCAGGTATTTCCGTTACGTTCCTGCCGCAACCGCGATTTACAGTTGCGCAGCCGTCCCTGCCTGGAATATCAGATTGGCCGGTGCTTTGCTCCCTGCAAGGGTTTAATTGATGAGGAACCTTACCGCAAATTAGTGGAAAACTCCGTTTCCTTTTTGCAGGGGCGCAGACGCTCCCTGATTACCGAGATAAAAGCGCAGATGGAAGAGGCGGCTCGGAATTTAAACTACGAAGAGGCCGCGCGCCTGCGTGACCGCATCGCCGCGCTGGAACATGCGCTGGAAAAGCAAAATGTCGATTGGGGCGGTACAAAGGATCAGGATGTTCTGGGTGTATATACCCATGATGATAGTTATCAACTTTGTATTTTATTTGTGCGCGGGGGAAAGCTTCTGGGCAGCAAATCATTTGCGCCGATGAAAATGAAAATGGAACTCGCCGAAATTATTTCATCCTGCCTGACTCAATATTATGATGACGGCGCGCAAATTTCTAGTGAAATTATTATTCCTTGTCATTTGCCCGATGAGGCCCTCATCACCGAATGGCTGACGGATAAGAAAGAGAAAAAGGTCACGCTTACTATACCTTCTCGCGGAACAAAGAATGCTTTGCTGGATATGGCCGTTGCCAATGCCCGCAGTCTCTGGGAATCCGGGCAGAAAAAGGAAGAACAAAAAGCAGCAGGCATGAAAATTCTTCAGGAAAAACTATTACTCGCAAAACTGCCGCGGAGAATTGAGTGTTATGATATTTCCAATATCAGTGGCAAACACGCCGTGGGTTCAATGGCGGTATTTCAGGATGGCGAGCCGGACAAGTCGAGCTACCGCCGTTTCCGCATCAAATCCGTATCCGAATCCGACGATTATGCGATGATGTATGAGGTGCTGGCGCGCCGATTTGCCCATAACGAAAATCTGCCTGATTTAGTTGTTGTTGACGGCGGCAAAGGCCAGCTAAATGTGGCACTTTCCGTGTTAAAAGATTTGAAAATTAAGGTGGATGTCATTGGTTTGGCCAAGGAAGAGCGTACCATATTTTCCAGTAAAGGCATTTTAAAAAAGAAAACCGGAAAATCCGAAGATCGTGTTTATCTGCCGCGGCGCAAAGACTCTATCTACCTTAAAGCATGGCCCTATGCTTTGGGGATACTGCAAAGAGTAAGAGATGAAGCGCACCGTTTTGCTTTGAGCTATCATCACCAGCTTAAGCAAAAAAATGATCTGCGTTCGGTTCTTGATGATATTCCTGATATTGGCGAGGTGCGCAGAAAAATATTGCTGAAACATTTTGGATCAAGTAAGCAAGTTAAAAACGCAACGCTTGCCGAATTGCAAAAAGTGCCGGGAATTGGTAAGGAACTGGCGGAAAAAATTTATTCTCGTTTATCATTGAAGTAGGAATTTGATAAACGTGCTACCTTGTCTTTGCGAGGGAGCGAAACGACCGAAGCAATCTCATAAGTTTTAGATTGTTTGAGATTGCCACGGGCTTTGCCCTCGCAACGACTGAGTCGGATTGCTTCATCCGCCGTGGCGGACTCGCAATGACCAAAGTGATGAAAAGTGAGCAGGATGATTTAATATGAGTTTAATAACGATTTTCTTTCTGGCAGTAGCTCTGGGTATTGACGCGTTTTCCGTGGCGATCGGTATCGGCGCGGGCAATCATAAAAAACCATGGTGGCCGCCGGTCTTGCGCCTCTGTCTTGCTTTTGGTTTTTTTCAGTTCATGATGGCTATTCTAGGGTGGCTCGCCGGTTCGACGGTGGTTGAGATGATCGAAGCCTTTGATCATTGGATTGCTTTCGGGCTACTGGCTGTTATCGGCGGTAAAATGATCTGGGAAGGATTTGAAAAAGAAGAAAGCGAAGAAAAAGCGGACCAGACAAAAGGATTGCCTCTCTTGCTTCTTTCCATTGCGACAAGTATTGATTCGCTCGCGGTGGGTTTTAGCTTTTCGGTATTAAAAACACCAATACTGTTCCCCGCGGTTATCATCGGTATCGTTTGTTTCTTCATGACGGCTGTCGGCATGATTTTCGGCAAAGCGCTCGCCAAACTATTCGGCAAAAAAGTGGAAATCTTCGGCGGTATCGTTTTGATTGCAATTGGTGTAAAGATACTTGTAGAACATATGTAAGATGAAAGGGTCAAGCGGCAAGGATCAAGGTACAAGGAGCAAGGCACAAAGGCATAAAGCGAATCCCGGCAGGGAACCCCGACGAATAACCTGAAGGTCACTCGTGCCTGGGTATGCCGGGACAGAAGATTGGAGGAAAGAGATGTTCTATCAAATTATTAAAGTCGGGAAAGAAGAAGTCGGGCTTGTTTGGGACTGTGCCGGAAAGAAGCCGTGCGTGGAATATATTTATTTGCCCAATCCAAAAAGGAAATTGAAAGAGCGCATTATAAAAGATTATCCTGAAATCAATAAAATTCCACGCAGGATTACGGGCGGTATCGATGATCGAATTGCAAAATTGTATTTTGGTAAAAAAGCACAGGTCGATCTTTCTTATTTGAATTTATCCAGGCTTACAGGTTTCTCAGCAAAAGTATTAAAACAAGCCTGCAAAATTCCACGCGGCAAAGTGGCTACATATTCCGGACTGGCGGCAAAAATAGGCAAGCCAGGCGCGGCCAGAGCCGTAGGAACAGTAATGGCCAATAATCCATTCCCCATCATCATCCCCTGTCATCGCGTTATTCGCGCCGATGGAACTCTCGGCGGTTTCGGCGGCGGCCTCAAAATGAAAAGAGAATTACTTGATAAAGAAGGTGCAGTACTTAATATTTAAGGGCAAATTTCCTGCTCTTAGATATTGGGTAAATTATATCCACTTGGATACTAATGCCGGATATATTTTACCCATTAAATTTCTGATAAATATGAATAATTATTCTGTATCACTGAAATTACTTATATAATTACAGTATGTTAGAAGATAATGACCGTAATGGCATAAGCCTTGCTGTCTAATAAACCGTGGAATTAAAAAAGACTCGTAAAGAGCTTAACGATGAAGTAAAACTAAAAAATTATCGTATTAAGGAGACTAAATTATGAATAATAAATACTTTCAGAGAATTATCGCATTCGCAGCGGTTATATTATTTGCAATGCCGTTATCGTTAAAAGCCCAAACAACAGAAATAGAAACCCGTTATGAAAACGCCGCGACATTCAGCAATGAAGAGCTGGCACAGATGCTGGCGCCGATTGCTCTTTATCCCGACGCACTACTTTCACAAATGTTGATCGCGGCTTCGTATCCTTTCGAAATAGTAGAGGCTGACCGGTGGCTTGCCAGAAATCCTCAGTTGAGGGACGAAGCATTGGATGATGCGTTAAGTCAGAAAGATTGGGATGTAAGCGTCCTTTCTCTTTGCCACTATCCAAAAGTGCTGACCATGATGAGTGAAAACCTGAACTGGACGGCAAGACTGGGCGATGCTTTTGTTAATCAACAACAGGATGTCATGGATACAGTTCAAGAGTTGCGTGCCAGAGCCAGCGCTCAAGGCGCTCTTGCAAATACCGACGAGCAGAAGGTGATTGTCGAAGAAAGAATTATCCGCATTGAACCGGCATATTATAATTATATGTATGTGCCGGTCTATGATCCGTTGATAATTTATGGACCATGGTGGTTCCCGGCTTTTGTGCCTTTTCGTATCTTCTATCCCGGAGTGGCGGTGGTAGGTCCAAGAATTGTTTTTGCTCCACGATTATTTATCGGTTTTGGGGTTATCGGTTGGTCTG
>MGQN01000010.1:16398-22255 GCA_001797845.1 Deltaproteobacteria bacterium RBG_16_44_11
CCGCAATGTGGTAATTGTCAACATTGACAGAACAAGAAGATTCAACAGGCATGTAAATGTGTACAGGGGTCCGGATCATTCTCCTTGGCGCCCTGATCGTGAAAGAAGATTTGTACGCGAACAGCGCGCTAAAGAAATTCCCCGTTTTCACCCCACGGTTAAATCACCACGTGAAGTACCCCCTGGCGGTTTTAAAAGGAGCCCGAATGTTGTGGTTCCTCCCCGAAGCAAACCCGGCCCGGCAGGACCGCGTGTGATTGATAAAGATAAGCGTCCGGAAGCGCCAAAAGTTATTGATCGGGATAAACGGCCTGATATTAGCGGACCGCGTGTTATAGACAAAGGCCAACCACAACCCCAATTCAAACCACAGCCCAAACTCAATACAGAACAACCTCAACCTGCGAAGCTCCGGCCTCAACCTGCCGTGAAGCCTCAACCGCAGCCGGCTGTGAAGCCTCAACCTCAACCTGCGAGGACCCGGCCGCAACCAGCTGTGAAGCCTCAAGCACAACCTGTGAAGCCACAACCGCAGCCCGTGCAGCCCCAATCGCGCCCTGAAAAAAAGGGAAATATTGTTGACGATAAGAGCGCTGGCCGTCAAATGCGCGATACTAACGGTTATGCGCCGCGTTCAGGAATTGATGATAGAAACAATCGTGGGGGAGGCAGATAATAAAGAAAAAAGCCGGGAGCTAACTGGTTCACTAACGCAAAATAGCTCCCGGCTAAATATTTGGTTTTTTTATACAATTGTTCAGCGACAATTTACAAATAAACTACTCCATCAACCAACCGGCCAAACCTTTTTGAATGCTGTTTTCGGGAAAAAACAATAAGGACATTCATCAGGAGGTTCCGCGCCATAGTGGATGTGTCCGCACATGCGGCATCTCCAAGCGGTCACTTTTTTTGCCGAAGGTTCATTCAAATCAAGTCCCCGTATCATGGGAAGGTCTTCCAATGGCGGCATTGCCGATTTATAATTATTCAATACGTGACCGGAAACAATAAGTCGTTGCACTTCACTGGTGCCTTCGTAAATACTGAACAACCTAATGTCCCGGAGTAATTTTTCGATGGGGAACATTTTAGTGTATCCGTAGCCGCCGAAAATTTGCAGGGCATCGTTAACCACTTCCAGGGCTGTTTCCGTTGCATAAAATTTGGCGATAGAGGCGCTTATCGAGGGATCCATACCCTGATCCGCTTCCCATGCCGCTTTCCATACTAAAAGACGGGACGTTTCCACTTTTTGATACATTTCCGCAATCTTGAACTGGATGGCTTCGAAGTTTGATATCTTTGTCCCGAAAACCTTCCTTTTCTTGGCGTAATCAATAGCATATTCCATAGCCGAACGGGCAGCTCCTACAGCAAAGGCACCGATACTCGGCCTGGTCCGGGAGAAGGTGTTCATGGCCAGGACAAATCCTTTGCCCGGTTGGGCAATGATGTTTTCCTCCGGTACTATGACGTTTTTAAAGTTGAGCCCCGCTGTATTCGAACAGCGCTGTCCCAATTTCGGAATAGTTTTGCCCACGGAGACGCCTTCCCAATTTTTTTCCACCAGAAACGCACAGATCCCCTCATGCTGTTTGGCCGGATCGATTGTGGCGAAAATCGTCATGTAATCGGACACGCCGGCGTTGGTAATCCAGTATTTTGTTCCGTTTAAAATATAATCGTTTCCTTTTTTTTCGGCCAGACAGCGCATCCCGGCGACATCGGAGCCCATGGTCGGTTCTGATGTAGCGAAACAAATGCGCTTGAATTCGCGGACTATCAGCGGAAGATATTTTTCTCTAAGTTTTTCGTTTTCACAAAGATAGATCGGCACCATGCCGAGAGAATTATCGAAGATTGATGTGGCCATGCCCGGGCAGACTGCGGAAATCTCTTCGGTGAGGATGACATTTTCTATAAGGCCGAATTCCTTGCCGCCATATTTTTTGGGAATGTCTGTGTTCATAAAACCGGCTTCGAACACTTTTTGAAGCAGGAATAATGGAATTTCGCCTTTTTCGTCATAATACCATACCGCAGGTAGAATCTCTTTAATTGCAAATTCACGAACTTTTGTCTGTAATTCTTTTTGCTGGGGAGTTAATTCAAACTGCAACATAATATCCTCCTTAATGTCTTCAATTTTACTTCAGGCAGGTTATTTATCTGTATGGTGTTATCCTATTAATTCTGTAATGGATAGTATATCATTTATCACTAAAGCAAGCGTATTGCCTTAATTTACCGGTAAAAAAGGCGGCAGCGGACAACTCAAGGCCAGAGAAATGACGCGTAAAAGATCAGCTTCGGCAACGGTGATGGTTTGATCGGAGAAAGCACAATGGGCGCAGGCATCAATAACCGCTTGCTTTATCTTGAATGAGGAGCGAGAAAGTTGATCAAGAGAGTGTCCGACATCTTTAAACGAAATGTTTTCATCGTAGAGGAAATCCGGTTTTCTATCCGCTATTTCAGGAATTCTCGCCGCGCCGGCATCAAACGCTTTTTTTGCTTTTTCGGCGTTGCCGGTATTTCCGGCCCAGGCCAGGGCTTTCAAAAGAATAAAAATATCAGAAGCCACTTGGAAATAGGAGAAAAACGATATTTTGCTGGAGATGTTTTCTGTTGCGGTTAATAATTTGTTGAGTATCCACTGAACGGTAAACTCAAAAAGGGTGACTTTCGCATCGGCTTCAACTAATAAATTTATTATTCTTAAAAAGTTTCGTTTTCCCGGGCTCGTGAGAGTTAGAAGGGAAGGCACAGCCAGTTCCACCAGAGGTAAACGGACATCCTGCCCAAGCTCGGAAAGCATATTACAAATATGGATAACTTCCGCTATTTCTTTTTCCGGGACGAGAGCCTTACGCAATACATCTATCTGCACTTCTTTGTTGTTGCATTCACAACCTACGAAAAGAGCATATATTAAACATGCGGCGCTTTGAGAAACGTTCAATTCTTGTTTCAGGCTATCGGGAATAAGCGCAAGAATACTTTTACCGCGGTCTATGTGTGCATCAGTGGGATTTCCGACGAGATTTATGATACTTTCCGGTTGAGCTTCTACCAGAAAGGCCGGAGACAAGCTTGCGGCTTTTTTGTATTTATTGTATTCGGCTACATATTTAGATGCGGCTTTGGAAAGAGCTGGGGTAACTTCTATTTTTGGATATTTTCCGTCAAATGAGGGGTCAAGCAGGCGGATACGTTGTAAAAGGGGCGGATGTGTGGCCAATAATTCAGGAAAGAAGAAATCAATACTGCTTTCAGAAATAAACAAATGACTGGCTTGTCTTACTGTTGATGATTGAACGAGTGAACCATGAATATACCCGCCTATTTTCTTCAAAGCATTTGCCAGTCCGATGGAATTACGCGTAAACTGAACGGCGGAGGCATCGGCTAATAATTCTTTCTGCCGGGATACGGCGCATTGAATAAACCGTCCCATAAATGAGCCGGTGTAACCGACTATTGCCAATATTACGCCTGCTGATAGCACAACTATACTGGTTCGAGTCAATCTATGCTGGTCGAGTATTTCGCCGCCAACAATGCCTATAACGAGAATACCGTAAAGAATGCCAATGAGCTGAGTATTAAGACGGGCGTCGCCATTCAAGATGTGGCTAAATTCATGGGCGATTACTCCCTGAAGTTCATCGCGTGTAAGATGGTCAAGCATTCCGCGGGTAACGGCTATGGCTGAATCATGAAGCGTTAAACCGGCGGCAAAGGCATTTATACCTTTTTCTTTTTCCAGAATATAAGCCAGCGGGACGGGAGTGCCGGAGGAAATAGACATTTCTTCAACCACATTCAGAAATCTCCGCTCCAGCGGATCAGAGCTTCCTTTCACAATGAGCCTGCCGCCCAGCATTTCGGCTATTACCCCGCCGCCTTTTTGCAGTTGATTCATTTTTAAGAGGCTGGCAATAGAAATAAAAAGCGTCACAATTCCCGCAATTAATAAAAACAATGACGGATCCCAAAAAGGAAAATTATTTATTTTTTGAGAATAATAATTCGAGGTGGCGAGATTGGTGTGATAAACGCTGGTAGACAGATAAATATAGTAAATTAACCGAAAGGAAAAATAGATGGCGGCGATAATCAGCATTACCGCCATGATAAACAGCGCGACAAGCTTACGGGTATTTTTGCGGGCTTGCTCTTGTCTGTAAAAAAAATTAGTCGGACTATTATCGGCCATTTGATATTAACAATTAATTATCAGGCATTAAATCAGGAAAAAGATACTTTGGGGGCTACCCGTTCCTGAGCGTTTTCGACGGCCTGCAAGAGTTCCGCCGGGGCAAAATTAAAGAAACCGGCTACTATGTTGTTGGGAAATTTTTCGCGACTGATGTTGTATTCGGCGACAAAATCATTATATGCCTGACGGGCAAAACCAATTTTGTTTTCGGTAGAAGTCAATTCTTCCATAAGCTGACTTATCGTCTGGTTGGCTTTCAGATCAGGATAGGATTCCACAACGGCAAGAAGCTTGCTCATAATATTGCTCAGCGCTCCTTCCGCTTGCATCAGCCCCGTCATCGCTTTGGCGTCACCGGGATTGGCGGCGGCAAGTTTGCTGGCGTCAAAGGCGGAATTGCGCGCTTTGATGACTGCCTCCAATGTTGCGCGTTCGTGTGTCAGGTAACCTTTGGTGCTTTCCACGAGGTTGGGAATGAGATCGTAACGCCGCTTCAGTTGAACATCAATCTGGGCATAAGCGTTTTTGTAGTAATTTCTAAGCTGAATCAGTTTATTGTAAATGCTTATAAAAAAGAAAACAATGACCGCGATTATTGCTAAAAGCACGATAAATGAACCCATATGTCCTCCCTGTGATTAGTTTGCATTATTTTTAAAACATTATTGGGCGAAAATCAATTAAAGAATACTTTTCGGCACGGGATTTTTGTCCTTTAATTTTTGATCTTTTTGCCCGTGTAGATAATGGCCAGATTATCGCGGTGGATTACTTCATCGTAATCTTTATTCCCCAGAACCTGGCTGATTTGTGAAGTTTTTAAACCTTTGATTTTGCGAATTTCAGCGGAATTATAATTTACCAGCCCTTTGGCCACTGTTATACCTTCACGGTCAACACAACTTACCGGATCACCCAGATCGAAATCTCCTTCCACATCAACAATTCCTGAAGGAAGCAGGCTTTTGCCTTTTTCCAGCAATGCTTTTTTGGCGCCATCGTCGATTACAAGTTTTCCGCTGGGTTGTAAGGTAAAAGCGATCCAATATTTTTTACTGTTTAAACGATCAGCCATCGGCAGGAATAACGTGCCGATTTCTTTACCGGCTATAATGTCAGCCAAAACTTTTTTCTTTTTGCCGGGGGCAATAACGCAAGGAATACCCATAGCGGTAACTTTCTTGGCGGCCAGAACTTTGCTTTTCATGCCGCCTGTGCCCCCTGTTGATGTATCTTCAGTAGAGGCCGCTTCGATTTGGTCGGTAATTTCGTAAACAAGCTCGATGAGCTTAGCTTTCTTTGATTGGGCCGGGTTGCAGTCAAAAAGCCCTTCGGTGCTGGTTAAATTGATGAATAAATCCGCCTCGACAATATTGGCGATCATGGCGGCAAGATTGTCATTATCGCCGAATTTAATTTCATCCACGGCAACGGAATCATTTTCATTGATAATGGGAGTAACACCCCATTCCATCAGCGTGGAAAGAGTATTGCGGATATTTAAATATCTTTGACGGTCGGAAAGATCAGAAAGAGTCAGCAGTATCTGAGCAACGTAGAGGCCTTGTTTTTCGAACGATTTAGAATAAACGCGCATCAATCTTCCCTGTCCGATAGCGGCTGCGGCTTGTT
>MGQN01000010.1:22295-22695 GCA_001797845.1 Deltaproteobacteria bacterium RBG_16_44_11
GTGTTTTCCCGAAACGATAGCGCCGGAAGAAACCAGAACTACCGAATATCCTTTATGAATAAGCTCAGACATTTCCCGCACAAGAGAATTAATAATCTTTAGATCGAGCCCGTCGGCACCGGTGAGCACAGCCGAACCTACTTTTATAATAATTTTTCTTATATGAGAGAAAGTTTCCTGACGAATGTTCTTCATGGTTTTATCAATTTTCTTTTTGATTTAATATGCCGACTATTTTATTTAATATTTTCTTTATTCCTTCTCCGGTAACAGCAGAAAAAGGATAGAGTATTATTCTCTTTTTTTTAAATAGCGCAACTTCTTTTTTAGCCTGCTCTTTAACGAAGGGAAGATCAATTTTGTTTAAGGCAACGATTTGCGGCTTTTCCAGTAGGGCAGG
>MGQN01000010.1:22829-32391 GCA_001797845.1 Deltaproteobacteria bacterium RBG_16_44_11
CCAAACCTTCATGAGCGCCGGAGATAAGGCCGGGTATATCGGCAAGAACAAAACTCCTACTGTCTAAATGCTTGACTACGCCCAGGTGCGGCGTGAGAGTAGTGAAAGGGTAATCGGCAATTTTGGGTCTGGCCGCGGATACACGGGAGATAAAGGTTGATTTACCGGCGTTAGGAAAACCAAGAATGCCTACATCAGCCAGCAATTTCAGTTCAAGGTTAAGCGTGAATTCTTCACCTTCCATGCCCTCCTGGGCAAAACGGGGTGTTTGATGGGTGGAGGTGGTAAAGTGAGCATTACCCTTGCCGCCGATACCGCCGCGCGCAGCAATAAAAGTTTGGCCTAACTGTGACAAATCCGCCAGCACTTCCCCGGTTTCGAAATTTTTGATAATTGTTCCCACCGGTACGATAACTTCCAGATCTTCCGCGCTTTTGCCGGTGCGATGGTTGCCCGAGCCGTGGCCGCCGTTTTTGGCAATTTGATGTTGCTGATATTTTAAATCCAACAGCGTGTGATGACTCTTCGCTGCGCGAAAGATAACATCACCGCCTTTGCCGCCATCGCCCCCATCCGGGCCGCCACGCGGCACAAATTTTTCCCGCCGGAAACTCACGCAACCGCGGCCGCCATGCCCGGCTTTGATATAAATTTTTGCCTCATCAACAAATTTCATGTTAAATTCTTCTTTATAGAGAAAGCTTATACCATTTCTAAATAAAAGATGATAGCGAGGCGGCAAGGAGAAGGCGACCCAACACGCGTGCCCTCGCGCCACCTCGTGTGAGTTTCAGGTTATTAGGTGGTTAGGCTATTAGATTATTCGCCGGGCAGGCGCCGCTAATAAAGAAAGCACTTTGATTTAGAATTGGTATCCAAAATAAAAAGGCGCTTGATATAAGCGCCTTAAAATTTGAAATGTTTGGATAGCAGTTTAAGATGCGTAAACGCTTACTTTTTTTCTCGTTTTGTCGAGTCTCTCGTATTTTACCACGCCGTTAATCAGAGAGAAAAGAGTAAAATCTTTTCCCATTCCCACGTTGTTCCCCGGATGAATTTTTGTTCCCACCTGGCGTACGATGATAGAACCGGCGTGAATATTCTGGCCGCTAAACACTTTCACACCACGCCTTTGAGAATTACTATCTCTACCGTTACGCGAACTTCCTTGTCCTTTTTTATGTGCCATAGCGTCCCTCGCTTACAGAGCAATCTTTGTTATTTTCATATTGGTTAATTCCTGGCGGTGTCCGGTCTTTTTATGGAAGCCCTTACGGCGTTTCATTCTGTAAACGTGAATTTTCGGACCTTTATTTTGCGCGATAATTTCACCAAATACCTTGGCCCCATCTATAAAAGGCTTGCCGATTTGTATTCCTTTATCGCTGGAAACCATCAGAACTTCATTAAAAATAACTTCCGATCCTTTTTCACCGGCCAGCTTTTCAACTGATAACACTTCACCTTCGGTTACCTTGTGTTGTTTGGATCCTGTTTTTATCACTGCGTACATTATTTATATCCTTATATAAAATTAAGTTTAAAGCTTATAGTTAATTTGTATCTGTTTGTCAATAAAATTTAATTAACCGGTTTATTGTTTAATTAGAGCATGTTTTCCGGCCAAAATAATGAATTAATATTAAATCATCTTGCCTATAAAGCTTGGACAGTGTAACATAAAATTGTAACTTACAAGAGATTGATTAAAAATAATAATTAGATGTAAAGGCCGGGTTATGAAAAAGGCAATAGCCTGTTTTTTAATGATGAGTTTCCTGTTATTTGCCGCGCCCTCATGGGCAGAGAGCGACTTATCAAGGGTATTTATCGAAGAGAGTCTTGTGGAAAGGGGCTTGGATAAATCACTGGTTCAAAGCATGGTATATGATTCACGGATATCTCTTCGGCCAGACATTGTTATCCATAACCTTTTCAATTCCAGCCCGACGGGAACTGAAGAACAGCCGACGATCATGCCTATTGACCCAAAACAAATCGAAAAAGGCAGAGATTTTATCAAGGAGCATAAAGAATTTCTATCGTCTGTAGAGAAGCGTTTCGGCACATCTCCTCAAATCATCACGGCAATTCTTATTGTAGAATCAAAGCTGGGAACTTATCCGATGCCATACAATGTTGTTACCGCCTACGCCAATCTGGCCTTTTTACTTAATCCTGATTATTTTAGAGAGATACAGGAATTATATGCCGATAAGTATCCTTTGCTCTATAATGAGGCCACCATTAACAGGGCCCGAAGAAAGGCAAAGTGGGCACTAGAGGAACTCTACCATCTTGTTTATCTAGCCCATAAACTGGAAATAGACCCTTTAATAATTATGGGATCTTTCGCCGGAGCCTTGGGCCCGGCACAATTTATTCCTTCCACGTTCCGCAGTTACGGGGTTGACGGAGACGGAGATGGCATAATCAGTCCGTTTAATATGAAAGATGCGAAAGCGAGCATAGGACATTACCTGAAAAGTTCAGGCTGGTCTGAAGATGCGTCCGTTGAAAAAAAGCGTAAAGCGGTATGGCGCTATAACCGCAGCCTTGTGTATGTGAATACAATCATGATGCTTTATGAAGAACTCGGCAAAGATGAGGTAGTAAGTCAGGACTTTTTGCCGGACGTGGAAGCAATATTTTAATATTCATCAGCCAAGCAAAAGTATAGTTTTTGTTTTTGTGACGTAAAGGTGCAGGGCTTCTTCTTTGCCAAATTCCAGAACATGAACAATGATATCAACCGGCCTTGCCGAACCTTCCTGAGTGTGTCGTACCGTAAACTCAACAGTTTTTTTATCGGCATTAAGAGTGATACTTTCTACAAAAGGACGGATATCTTTGGTAATGGTTTTCCCTTTCGAGAGCCTGGAAATATTAAATGACGCTGACGCCAGAAATTTTCCTATGTTATCTTTAATGATGTTATGCCGGTTCTCATCAACATTTGACGGCAGATGAATTTCATAGATGAATCCCTGCAAAGCTTGAGCTAACGTTTTTGCGCCGGTAGAAAGCGGCTCGATTTCCAGAATTTCAACGCCCCGGGGCAATGCGGAGTTGA
Source organism: Deltaproteobacteria bacterium RBG_16_44_11 (assembly GCA_001797845.1). Taxonomy (GTDB): domain Bacteria; phylum Desulfobacterota; class Syntrophia; order Syntrophales; family Smithellaceae; genus UBA4810. The sequence goes on from MGQN01000010.1 coordinate 25,903, forward strand.
TTTCTTTTTTCAAGGAATTTAAATCGTGGGGATACTTCCGCGCGGATACATCCATGTATTCATGCTTGCTTTCCATACCCACAGCCGTGGCGGTGGCAAAAGAAATTTTAGGATGCGGATGATAGCCGGCCGAATAAATAAGAGAAAGGCTGCTGCGGCGCAAGGCGCGGATTAAAACAGAAGAAAGTTCCAAATGGGATAGAAGCCGGGCGTGTCCAAACTTGCTGTAAGTAAAACGATAGTTATTAGCGTTCTCCACAGGCGCCTCGGAAATTAGATCAGATGATGTAACTATTTTATATTCTTCATCTATAGCAAATACATTTTTCGTGGTGGAAAAATCACAGGCCCCGCATATTTGACAGGCGGAAAATCTGCAATCCGGCGTTGACAGCGATTCTTGCGCATTTTGCTTTTCCCGGGTTAAAAATTCACGGCTCACGCCGCAATCAATATTATCCCACGGTAATGTTTCGTTGATGTCGCGTGCGCGCAGAAAATCTTCCGGATTAATGGCGCTTTCCTCGATTGCTTTCTGCCACAAATCAAAACGCAGAATTTCACTCCAGCCGTCAAAACGACATCCTTTTTGATAAGCCTTTTCCAAAAGTGCCCCCAATTTTTCATCACCGCGTGAGAATATGCCTTCCAGCATACTCATTCGGGCATCATGCCATTTTACGGTGAGGCGGCGGTTTTTAATCCGTTGGCGAATAAAATTTTGCCGGGAATAAGTTTCGGTAAGCGAAATCTGCTCTTCCCATTGGAAGGGTGTATGTGGTTTGGGAACGAATGTGGAAAGACTCATCGTTACCTGGCCGCGGTTTTTTGCGGTGCGCAAGGCCTGATAGCCCAAATCGATGATGCCTTCAAGATCCTTCTCATCTTCGTACGGCAAGCCAATCATAAAATAAAGTTTAATCGATTTCCAGCCGGCGGAAAATACTTTGTCGATGTTAGATAGCAAATCTTCAGCCGTATTTCCTTTGTTAATAATCTGACGCATTTTATCTGTTCCCGCTTCCGGAGCCAGCGTGAAACTGGTTTTACGCGTCCGTTTTATTTCCTCGATTAAGGAACTGGTCAATGATTCCACCCGCAGCGAAGGTAGGGCCAGGGCGATACGTTGGGTGTAATATTTGCGCATTAGATTCTGAATTAATGGCTCGATGCAACTATAATCTCCGGAACTTAGTGACAGCAAAGATATTTCATTGTGGCCGGTTGCCTGCAGAGCTTTTTGGGCCATCTCCATTAATAGTGATAAATTTCTTTCGCGGTACGGACGCCAAATCATTCCCGCCTGACAAAAGCGGCAGCCTCTGGTACACCCTCGGGCGATTTCCAGAACAATGCGGTCATGAACGGTTTGCATCAGCGGGACGATGGGTTTTATAGGGTGCAGCCAGAAATTTAGGTCGGGAACAGTTCTTTTTTTTATAATTTGAATTTTTCCATGGAGCGAAGGGACATAAATACCGGGGATTTGTGCAAGCCCCGCGATTTGCTCCTCTCGGGATAATTTCTGTTTTTTACTTTCCGCGACAAGGGCGGTAATTTTCCCGACTACTTCTTCGCCTTCGCCGATAACAAACGCGTCAATGAAATCGACAAGGGGCGCCGGATTAAAACAGCAGGGTCCTCCGGCAATTACTACAGGATGTCCCTCTTTACGCTTTTGGCAAGTAATCGGTATTCCACCCAAATCCAGCATGTTTAATACGTTGGTGTAAGAAAGTTCATATTGAAGGGAAAAGCCGATCACATCAAAATCAGCAAGAGGCGTTTGTGTTTCCAGGGAAGTAAGGGGCAATTTTCGGGAACGTAACTGTCTTTCTCTATCCGGCCAGGGCGCGAAACATCTTTGGGCACTGACATAAGAAATTTCGTTTAAAATGGAATATAAAATCTGCAAACCCAGATGCGACATGCCGACTTCATAAGCATCCGGAAAAGCAAGAAGAAAGTTAACTTCCGTTTTGCCTTTGATCGCGGCGTTTAATTCCGTGCCGATGTAGCGGCTGGGCTTTTCGGCGCCAAGCAAAAGCTCATCGAAGTCATGATTTGTCATGTTTCAAGTTTCCGCTTTATTTTATTATATTTATAAGGATTATTTTTGATGTCCTTGAGCCTGGAAAGTGCCAGCTTCAGGGGAAAATTTTCCGAGGCAAGGTAATTAAGAGAATTGTTTTTGAATGTATTAATAAGTTCCTCGCGCACAGATTCCTGGTTTTCTAAAAAAACGAAGGACTTTTCCATTTTGTGTTCGTAGGTAAGTTTATCGCCGAAAATACTTTTCACACAATTATAGTCTTGAGGACAGGAGAAATAAGATTTTTCTAAATCGATTTCGGTCTGAATGGAAATTTCCACTTTGACGGTATCGTCAGCTATTTGACGGGATAAATCAAAAACATTCAATTTCAGCCCGTTGGCAAGATATATTTCTTCGATTTTTGACATTATAATTTGTCTCTTCGGCTTTGATGCTGTTTAATTGATTTTTCTTAACATTTTTGAGCTTGACCTGCAACCTCAATGCCTCTATAAAGTGCGAAGAGTTTGTGAATCAGTAAAGACGAGGTTTTGTATGGATGATGGCAACGCCATTTTACTTTTATCTTGTCCGGATAAAAAAGGTCTTGTCGCCCGGTTATCTAATTTTATTTTTCAAAATAACGGCAACATCGTTCACGCCGATCAATATACGTCTAAAAGGGGCAAGTTTTTCTTTATGCGTATTGAATGGGAACTCAATGGCTTCGGGCTGAGCCGTGAGGAAATTCCCGTGGTGTTCGCGCCGCTTGCCCGGCAATATGAGATGAAGTGGAATTTGCATTTTACTGATTATATACCGAGGATGGTAATTTTTGTTTCCCAGCATCTGCATTGTTTGCACGATCTGATTCTACGAAGGCACATGGGAGAATTAGGAGCGCAAATCGAGGCCGTTATCAGCAATCATACCGAAGCGCGTGATTTGGTGGAGCAATTCGGAATAAAATATTTCCATTTTCCGATAAGAGAAAAAAATAAAGATGAGCAGGAAAGCAAACAATTGGCGCTGCTGCGGGAACTGAAAATTGACCTGGTAGTTCTGGCACGTTACATGCAGATTTTGACAGCAAAGTTTATCGGGAATTACGTCAATAAGATTATCAATATCCACCATTCGTTTTTACCAGCTTTTGCCGGAGGCAATCCTTACCAACAGGCCTACGACCGCGGCGTAAAAATTATTGGGGCGACAGGCCATTACGCGACGGAAAACCTGGATGAAGGGCCTATTATCGCGCAGGACGTGATTAAAATCAGCCATCGTGATACCATTGCCGATATCCAGACAAAAAGTAAGGATTTGGAGAGAATTGTTCTGGCGCGCGCCCTACGACTTCATCTGGAAAATAAGATTCTGGTTTATGGATCTAAAACTATTGTATTTGAGTGAATCAACAAATCAAAGTAATATTTTTATTTGATAAGCTATTTTGGAGCTGTAACTCTTTTTAAAAAATCAAAATCATTCAATCTAAAATGGATAAAAATTCAGACGTCCTTTGTCAACCTGATAAAAGTAAGTCCTGCGGAGCTTGTTGCGGTCTTTACAATTATGTGAATAGCTCTCGTTCTTCATTAACGGAAAGGTTACGCGCGCGGACGAAACGTTTTCATGAAATCGTAAAAAATAAAAACGATATCAAAAATTATGTTAGTGAAACAATTGCCGGCGAGGATTGGAAGAAAAGATATGAAGTAATTTATTGCTGTGAATATCTTGGTTTTCTTGATAGCGCAGAAAGAAAGGTAGGCTGTCTTTTGCATCCAGCGCAAAATTCCGGTCTCGATTTGCGTGATGTTTCATTTTATGGTCAGAAACTCTGTGCCGGGCATCTTTGTCCCAGTCACCACTTTATCCCAAAGTCGCAATCTCAAATACTGATAAAAATAATCGATGATTGGTATCTCTATGGGCTTTGTATTACCGACATTGACCTGGTAAAAACATATTTTCGTCTGTTGGCAAATCATATCGGAGAGGAAGTAAAGCCGGAAGTGTTCGATAACGAAGCTTTAAAGAAAATTGCCTGTCAGTATTTTGATTGGAAAATTACCTGGCCGTTTCGTTCGCCGGACGCAAACAGATTAGGGAAATATTACTTTGATGGTTCACAATACATGATTAGTTATATTGATTATGAAGGGTATGGAAGGGATGTATCGAAGTTTAATACGATATTTTTGAGCCTTTCTTCAGTATTTAAAAATGCCAAGGAAATTGAAGAGGCGGAAAGTCTAATTTTGTCAAATATCGACAATTTTATCCATACTTATGAGCGCGTATTTTGATTTTTATTGACAGACAACACTCATATTGGTTAATGTAATACATTAATTTATCTAAAGAGATGATACATAATGAACGAGAGGCAAAAGGAAATACTATTTAATCGCAGCGTAATTCAGAAACGCGTGCAAGAATTAGCCGATCAAATATCCGGCGATTACACTGACGGTGAATTGATTATTGTCGGCATTCTTAAAGGAGCGTTCATTTTCATGGCTGATCTGATCCGGGCTATCAGTATTCCCTGTAGCGTCGATTTTGTAAGGTGCGCAAGTTATGGCACAGGTTCCGAAAGTTCAGGGAAAATAGTGATGACAAAAGATATCGAGACTTCCATTAAAGGCCGGGATGTTCTGATTGTGGAAGATATCGTTGATACTGGTTTGACTTTGAAATATCTTGTCGGGTGGCTTAAAGAAAGAAATCCCCATTCGCTTAAGGTATGTGCTCTCATAGATAAGCGCAGAAAAAGAAAAGTATCCTTTGAGGCTGATTATGTAGGATTCACTGTGGCTGACGGATTTTTGGTCGGTTACGGATTGGATTTCAATGAGTGCTATCGCTTTTTACCGGAGATTTATGTTATTAAGCAATTATAGACAGGAGAGAAAATGATCATTCAGTGCAGACAATGCCGGACAAAATTCTTTTTTGAAGATTCCATGATGCAAGGCGATGGTTTGTGGATGCGCTGCAGCCGCTGCGAACACGTTTTCTTTCAGGATAATCCGTTTATCGAGAAGCCGGAAACGGAAACACCGCTGGTTTCAGAGCCCGTTTTTTCCGAAGATTCTCCGTCTGACGGGAAAATGGTTGATTTATCTAAAGAAGCTCCGCCAAACTCCGGCCGGGATGAAGACGTCGTCCGTTTTCTTGATAACGTAATGGAAGCAAAAAACAGTTTAAACGAACAAGTCAATTTAGAGATGGAGAAAACAAGAAGAGAAATAATCAGTAAAGAAAAGTTCGTAAAAACAGAAAGGAACCCGGCGGTTGGTGATATAAACCAGGAAGGCGATAGCGCTACGCAAAGAAAACAATTATCTAAAAAGGGAGAGAGGAAAGCGTGGAAAGTTGTTGTATGGTCCGTATTGGTAATCGTAGTTATCCCCGCAGTTATTTATTTTGTTGTTAAACCGCAAATTGGTGATAGGTTTATTGAAATTGCCCACAAGTATATAGGCGATCCGGAACCCGCACGTCCGGAAGTTGTAATTGGGCAGGTCAAACTGCAAGATATACGGCAGCGCATGATTAATAATAATGTTTTGGGAGAAATTCGTGTTATGGAAGGGACGGCGGTAAATCAAGCCGATTATCCTATTTGCCGGATTGCAATAAAAGGAGCAATTGTTGATGCCTACTCTGTGGTTTTAGGCGAACGTACCAGTTATGCTGGAAATGTTTTAACCGATGAAGAACTGACTAACCTACCCGAAGAAGAAATATTAAGAAAGCTGTCAAGGCCGGAGGGGAACAACAATTCCAACGACAAAATCGTACCTAATGGGCAAATTCCTTTTATGATTGTATTTGCCCGTGAGCCGGCGGGCGTTATTAAAACAACAGTGACTACAATCGGCGCGGAGCGCCTTCTTTAAGCTAATACCAATGCGCTTGTAAGTTACCACCTTGTTGGCGGTAATTACCGGTAAGGTAAGAACCTTATTTGCTATGCGCTCCCCTGCGGGATGCGCTTCCGGTCTTTGGCTAACTTTGTTGGCATCGTCGTCGGCTTCCTCAGCGTATAACCTGATAACCTGAAGGTCACACGAGGTCACGCGTTAGTAATACGCCTCCGGAGCCTCCTCCTTGCCGCCTCGTTATCCTTTGAAATCAAATGGTATCAAAACGGATATCTTTTGGGCAAAAGGCCGTCAAATATATTTTTCGATTATTTTTCTGCTTATTGCTCCTTCGCGCAGGATTGCCGGGGGATCGCAGGTAACATCGATAACAGTGGATACTTTATCTCCAATTGTTCTGCCAAAATCAACGACAGCGTCAATCTTATTTCCGATTTGTTTTATAACTTCATCAGCGCGCGCACATTCAGGTTGATTGGATAAATTAGCGCTTGTGGCGGTCAACGGCCGTCCCATTATTTGCGCAATTCGCCTGGCTCCTTTGTGGCTCGAAAGCCT
>MGQN01000010.1:32399-47328 GCA_001797845.1 Deltaproteobacteria bacterium RBG_16_44_11
GATAAAACCGGCGCTACTTCAGCACTTGCCGTAAAGACAATTGTCAGCGGACCTGGCCAAAAAGAGTCCATCAGCTTTTCCGCTGTCGGGGTAACATCACGAACCAGCGGATAAACATTTTTTCTCTCGCCGACGATCAACGAAATCGGATTATGAAAATTGCGGCCTTTAACGGTAAAAATTTTATGGATAGCCTGTGCATTTGTGGCATCAACGCCCAGACCGTAAAAAGTTTCCGTGGGATAGGCAATAACACCGCCACTGATAACAATTGCGGCGGCGCGGGTGAGAACACTTTCTTCAGAATAATCTGCGCTTACCTTCAGAATTTCCGGCATGAAATATTTTCCTGCTTCTTCTCTACGTCTTTGGCCATTTTAGCGACATAGCCGGCAAGCTTTTTATGAATCGTCTTGTCCGATAGTGCTAAAAAGCGCACGGCAAACAATGCGGCATTTTTTGCGCCGGGTTTACCGATGGCCATTGTTGCAACTGGAATTCCTCCGGGCATCTGCACTGTGGCCAGAAGTGCGTCCAGGCCTTTCAGGGATGTAGCGTCGATAGGGACACCGATTACCGGCAGAAGCGTTTGCGAAGCAATCACGCCGGCGAGATGTGCAGCCGCTCCGGCTCCGACAATGATAACTTTCACACCGCGGCTGTCCGCTGTTTTAGCAAATTTTGTGGTACGTTCCGGTGTACGGTGCGCCGATGTAAGAATCAACTCATAAACAATGCCGAATTCTTCAAGAATTTTTGTTGCCTCGGACATAATGGGCAAATCCGAGTCGCTTCCCATCACCACACTTACTAAAGCTTTCTTGGCTGCTTTTACTTTCATGCAAGCTCCTTATTAGTGTTTGAAGTGTCTCACACCAGTGAAAATCATGGCAATGCCGTGTTCATCCGCCGCTTGGATTGCCTCTTCGTCGCGCACCGAGCCGCCGGGTTGAATGATGGCAGTAATTCCCGCCTCCGCGGCTATATCAACCCCGTCACGGAAGGGGAAAAAAGCATCCGAACCCAACACACAGCCTTTGGTAGGCAGTACCGCCTTCATTTTAGCGATTTTGACTGAATCCACACGGCTGGTTTGGCCCGCGCCGACGCCGACAAGTTGATCTTTGGTCGTGTAAACAATGGCATTGGATTTAACATGCTTGACCATTCGCCAGGCAAAATCCAGTGCTTGATATTCTTCCTCCGTCGGCTTTCTTTTAGTCACTACTTTGGCCTGACGAATATCGAAAGGAATATTGTCGCGCTCCTGCAGAAGTAAGCCGCCGGCAACACGGCGGAAGTCGAAACCGAAGGTAAATTTGCCCTTCGCAGTTGGTATCTCCAGCAATCTCACGTTTTTCTTGCTCTCCAAAATAGCACGCGCATCTACATCAAATGCTGGCGCTAGAATCACTTCTAAAAATATTTTTGCCAGTTCTTCGGCCGTGGCTTTATCTACCGGGCGATTGAACGCCACAATACCGCCGAATGCCGAAACCGGGTCAGTGGCCAATGCTTTTTTGTAGGCATCTGACAAGGAGCCGCCGCTTGTTGCCGCGCCGCAGGGATTTGCATGTTTAATAATTACCGCGGCAGGTATTTGGAAATCAGAGACGGCCAACCAGGCCGCGTCACTGTCCATAATGTTATTGTAGGAAAGTTCTTTTCCCTGTAATTGTTTGGCATTGGAAATAGCCGCCAACGTCGGATCGTTTTCACGATAAAACGCCGCTTTCTGATGCGGGTTTTCGCCGTAGCGCAAAGATTGTGCTAAGGAAAATTGTGCGGTGAAGGTTTCGGGAAATTCTTTCTTGCCACCTTCAGGAGTAAGGGCGCCCAGATAGTTGGAAATTGCTCCATCGTAGCGGGCGGTAGTCTGAAAAACTTTAACAGCAAGACGGAAATTTGTTTCTTCAGAAATTTTGCCTTTGGTTTTGGCCATTTCTTCGAGGATGACAGTGTAATCCGCCGGGTCGGTTACCACGCTGACAAAACGATAGTTTTTCGCTGCTGCGCGCAGCATGGTTGGTCCGCCGATATCGATATTTTCAACGGCGTGCTCCAACGTGCATCCTTCTTTGGCGACCGTTTCTTCAAAACGGTAAAGATTGATGACCACCATGTCGATGAGGTCAATGCCGTGCTCTTTGACGGCTTTCATATGTTCGGGATTATCGCGCAGGGCGAGCAGGCCCCCGTGGATTTTGGGATGCAGAGTTTTCAGGCGGCCGTCCATCATTTCCGGGAAACCGGTATATTCGGAAACATCTTTTACCTTAAGCCCGCTTTTTCTCAGTTGTGCCGCTGTTCCGCCGGTCGAAAGTATTTCCACGCCGAAGGACGATAGTTTTTGCGTAAATTCCACAATGCCGCTTTTGTCGGTGACGCTGATCAGCGCCCGTTTGATCTGGGTCATAATTTCCGTTTCTCCTGTAGATATCATTAATAAAATAATTGCGCCTGTGCAATATATTATTGAAAGTTTAATTGCAAGATTGTTTTTGTCCTGATATATCAACAAACAATGTTCAGGGTCGGGCGCATACAAAAGAAGAGGAGATTACTATGGAAAATAAGCTGATCGCGGTTATGGAAACAAACAAAGGAACAATCAATTTAAAGCTTTTTACCGAACAGACGCCGATAACTGTGGGAAATTTCGTCAATCTGGCGCGTCGCGGCTATTATAATAATTTAAATTTTCACCGGGTTATTCCCGATTTTATGATTCAGGGCGGCTGTCCTGCGGGTGACGGCCGAGGCGGCCCCGGCTATAAATTTCAGGATGAATTTGTGAAAGAACTGCGTCACAGTAAACCGGGTATTCTATCTATGGCTAATGCCGGACCGGGCACCAACGGCAGTCAGTTTTTTATTACGCATATCCCCACTCCTTGGCTCGACGGCAAACACACAGTTTTCGGCGAGGTAGTCAGTGATGCCGACCAGAAAGTTGTCAATGTAATTGTTCAGGGCGATAAAATAAAATCTGTCACTATTGAAGGCGATATTTCCGCATTGATGGAAAGTATCAAGGCTATAGTTGACAAATGGAACGCTGCGCTGGATGCGAGTTTTCCTAAACTGTCAAAGGTGTCGAAAGCTTGAACTTGTAGATGGCGTTTCACACGATATTAATGGTCGCTTATTTTCGTATCATTTTCATATGCTCAATGCGCTTCTGAATGAGCGCATTAGTACCGATGTCTTCGCGATAAGCCACCGGTCCTTTTACAGCTTTAACGCCTTCTTCGGCTATTTTGCGGGCTTCTTCTAATGTATCGGCAATACCCACAATGCCGATGGCGCGCGAAGAGCTAAGGTACAAACCATCTTCTTTTTTATCCACGGATGAATAGTAAAGCCGTGCTTTCCCTACATCGCCCACTTCAATCTTTGCTTTGGATGAGGTGACATCGGGATGATCGGTAGGGAGCCCATATCCTTTCGGCACAACATATTTACAAACTGTCGCTTTGGGCTCAAATTCAATCTTTAATTGGTCCAGTGTTCCGGCAATAATATGGCGGCAGATTTCCACAAAATCAGTTTTTAAAAGAGGAAGAATGTTCATTGCTTCCGGGTCGCCAAAACGCGCGTTATATTCCAGAAGCTTCACGCCGTTTTTAGTAGCAATAAATCCGCCATACATGACGCCCTTGTAAGGACTGCCCGTCTCTTTTAAAAGAGCCGCCGCGACCTGACGGGTTATTTCCAGACCCTGCTCAACATCACGAGGTTTCAAAAAAGGCAATGAATGATTAGCCAGGGAATACGAACCCATACCGCCGGTGTTGGGGCCGCGGTCGCCGTCAAATCTTCTTTTGTGATCTTGCACCAGCGGTGTGCCGACAACTGTTTTGCCATCGCATAGACATTGTAAGGAAAATTCCTCGCCGTCGAATTTTTCCTCAACGATCACGGATGAACTATCTTTCAGAATTTGCTGGCACAATTTCAGAGCCTCATCCTTCGTGGCGAAATGATCGCCCTGAACCAACACGCCTTTGCCTCCGGTTAATCCATCCGGCTTGAGAACAATGCTTTCCAACTTTTTCAAAAATGCTTCCACGCCGTCAATTGCCGTAAATACTTTAAACTGCGGATTTCCGGGAATGTTATATTTGCTGACTAAATTGCGGGTAAACGATTTGGAGGTCTCCAGCCGCGCCAGGCTTTTCGTGGGGCCGACGGCCGGAATGCCGATTGTCGTCAGCGCATCTACAATGCCGTTATTGAGAGGATCTTCCGGTCCGATGACGGCGAAATCAATTTTATGAAGTTGAGCAAAGCCGGTAATCGCTGCAAGGTCTGAATAACTGCCTTGTATGGTCTTGTGTGATAGAGAGGCGATGCCGGGATTGTTCGCCTTCATGAAAGCGAACAGTCCCGGATTTTGTTTGGAACGTAAAATGGTCTCGGCGATGGCATGTTCACGCGCGCCATTGCCGACAAGTAATATATTGGACATCTGGAATCTCCCGAATATGTAGATAAGTACTGCTTTTTGCCGGTACGAAGTATAAGAAGGAAGGCATTGCGTGTCAATCGAATATTAACCGCAATATTTAAGTATTCGCTGATAATAATTAAAAAACAGGGGGTGTTTATTTTTTTTCGCCATTCTGCTAGATTACATGGTATATAGAAACCAGACGAGGCCGCTTAAATAGTGAATTTAACCGCAGATATTACAATAATATTCATTCTTTTGTTGTTTTCCGCTTTTTTCTCATCGGCGGAAGCCGCGTTGCTTTCGCTTACCGATTTGCATTTGCACAAAATGAAATCAGATCGCTATCCTTTCCTGAACTTTGTTGCCAAGTTGCTGGAAAACCCACGCCGCCTTTTAATTACGATTGTCACCAGTAACGAAGCCGTGAATATCAGTATTTCCATTCTCGCGGCATCTTTTTTTATTGGATTATTAGGCGCGAAGGGACAATGGATTTCCATATTAGTTACATCCGCTTTAGTGTTTATTGCCGGCGAAGCCATCCCTAAGACTTTTGGCGTAACTTATCCCATGCTGATTTCTTCCGCTGTGTCACCTCTATTGCTCGCTATTTCGCGTTTGGAATCTCCGCTTGTTGCCGCTTTGGAAAAAACACCAAGTTTAATCTTAAAGCGACTAGGGCCGAAAAAAATTAGGGACACGGATATCTTAATGGAAGATGAATTCAAAACCTTGATTGATATCTCCAGCCTGGAAGGTGTGGTGGATGAATCTCAAAAAGAGCTAATCAAAAGAATATTTGAGCTGGGAGATAAACCGGTAACCGATATTATGATCCCGCGGGTGGACATGTTCTGCCTTCCCTTGAGCATGCCGGTAGAGGAAATTATTGCGGAAGTTGTTGAACAAAAGCACGAAAGGGTACCTATTTACACGGACGACCGCGACGATATTACGGGAATTCTCTTCGCCCGCGATTTACTTAGTGATGCCGCGCAAGGCAAAAAAACAGACAGCATCGCGAAGTTACTCGTCCGGCCTTATTTTGTGCCGGAAGAAAAAACGATTAACGGTCTTCTGCATGATTTTCAGGAAAATCGAACACAAATTGCCATCGTTGTCGATGAATATGGCGGGGTATCCGGCCTGGTCACTTTCGAGCATATCCTGGAGCACTTGTTTCAAGAAACTTATGGCGATGACGAACTGGCCAATAATGATTGCGAAAAAATTGACGAGAACACAATTGCCGTTCCCGGTAAAATGTCTATGGAACAACTTAATAATTTACTGCAAACGCAATTACCACAGGAGGAATTTGATACGGTAGGAGGTTTTGTATTGCACTTGTTTGGAAAACTGCCGGAGCGAGGCGAAGAAGCGCGTTTCGAAGGTTATATTTTTCGAATAGAAAGCGTGGGCAGAACAAGGATACTGAAAGTTAGAATCGAAAAAGAAAAAGAAACGGAGTCTGATTTGGAGAAATGAGCCCTTATTTTATTTTGGCCATGATTTTTATTTGTCTGATATTGGAAGCTCTTTATTCGGGTGGAGAAGTTGCTTTATTTGCCTCTGATATTAACAAAATAAAATATTATGCGCGCCGGGGATCGTTTGCCGCCATGCAGGCCGTCAAATTAAAGGAACGTCCTGAATGGTTTATCTCCACCGCGCTGATCGGCACAAATATGGCAATTATTACCGCGTCCACGCTGGCGACGGGGCTTTTGATTGCTTATTTCGGGACGGAGCGCGGCGAGCAAATTGCTTTTTTAATTATGCTGCCGACTTTGTTCATCATGATTATCATCCGCAGTATTTTTCAGCATTATGCGGAAGCGATGGCGATGAAAGTGGCATATTTTATACGCTTGTCGTCAGCAGTTTTCTACCCGGCGGCTTATTTAATAGCCGCTCTATCCAAGGGAACTGTGCGTCTAACTTCAAAGCAGAAAGTTAAACAGGATTCTTACATTACCAAAGAAGGTTTAAAATATATTTTAGGCGAAAAAACTAAAGGCAGTGATATTTTAAAAACAGAAAGAGAAATGGTCAGCCGTGTGATTGATTTTTCAGAGCTTACGGCGGTTAAGATTATGGTTCCCATTTCCGCGCTTACTGCCTTGCCGGTTTCCATGAAAATTGGTGAGGCTGCTGGAGTTGTTGCCAGCAAAAAATATATGCGCATACCGGTATATCAGGATACAGTTTATAATATCGTAGGCATTTTGCATTATTTTGATTTATTGGAAAATTTGCTGAAGTATAGAAATGATATGGCTCATAATATCGACGCGGAAACAATTGCCTGTTGCTTGCAGACTGATGTCTTCTATGTGCCGGAAACGAAAAAGGCCAGTGAGCTTTTAGTCGATATGCAAAAAAGAAAAGAAAAAATGGCTATCGTTGTTGACGAATATGGAGGAGCTGTAGGTATTGTAACCATCGAAGATATTGGCGAAGAAATTATCGGCAGTATTGATGATGAATATAGAAAAGGTGAAAGACTATACCAGAGAATAAGTCCCGGCAGATACCTAATCAGCGGCCGTATGGAAATGGATAACCTGAATCAAATATTGGCGACAAAATTTCCTGAGGGGAATTATGAAACGCTGGGCGGTTTTTTAATGCAGCAAATCGGTAGAATCCCGCAACGAAGAGAAAGAATAAATTATAATGAATTTACTTTCATAATTGAAAATGCCGATCAAAAATCGATAAAAGAGGTAATGGTTCTTTTTCCACCGCAAATGGATAAAATTGCGATTAAATAATTTTTCAGGGGAATTTAATAGTGAAAGATAAAGAATTTTATGCGCTGATTCTTGCGGCGGGTAAAGGCACCCGCATGAAATCGGATTTGGCTAAAGTTCTTCATTCGATAGAAGGGAAGCCTCTGTTGTATTATGTGCTGGAGGCCGCCCGTGGAGCCGGTGCGGAAAAAATAGTCGTAATCATCGGTCATCAGGCGCAAAAGGTGAGAGAGCAATTTATCGGTAGTGGATGCGTTTTCGTGGAACAAAAACCGCAATTGGGAACAGGACATGCTGTTTTACAAGCCAGGCCGGAGTTGGGTGATTATCAAGGTTTAACGGTTATTCTCTGCGGGGATGTGCCGCTGCTAAAGCCGGCAACCATTAAAAACCTGATTAAAGATCATATTGCCGCCGGTGCCTGCGTAACTGTTTTAACTACTGCCCTGCCGGATCCTCGTGGTTACGGCAGGATTTTAAAAAATGACGATGGAAATATAATAAAAATAGTTGAACAAAACGACGCGACGGACGCCGAAAAAAAAATTACTGAAATTAACACGGGCATTTACTGCGTAAATACGCCGTTTTTATTTTCGGCGCTGGAAAAAATTAACAACAATAATAAACAAAAAGAATATTATTTAACGGATATAATCGAAATTACTTGTCAGGCAGGCCGGAAGGTTAAAGCATATTTGACAAAAGATTACCTTGAGGTAATGGGGATCAACACGTCCGAAGAGCTCTTTCGTGCCGGGCAGTATCTTAAAAAAAATAGAAAATAATTGGTTTGCTTTGTGTCTGCTGTCATTAATTCACTTGAAGGCAATGCCCTGCTGGCGCCGCTGGCAGGAGTTTCCAATTTGCCGTTTCGGTTAATAGCGCGTTCTTTTGGTTGCTCTTTCGCCTTCACCGAAATGATCAGCGCTAACGGTCTTATCCGTAAATCTGATAAAACGTTCGAATACTTAAGAACTTGTACTGAGGATAAACCTCTGGGCGTTCAAATATTCGGGGCAGACCCGATAATAATAGCTCAAGCGGCAAAAATTGTTGAGGATGAAGGCGCTGATTTAATCGACATTAACATGGGTTGTCCGGTAAAAAAAGTTATTAAGGCGGGAGCCGGTGCGGTTTTAATGAAAGAGCCTGAGCGTGCAGGCAGGATCATCAGGGCGGCAAAAAAAGCGGTACGTGTTCCCGTTACGGTGAAAATTCGATCAGGGTGGAATCCCAGCTCGGTTAATGCTGTGGAGATTGCCCGGATTGCTGAGGATGCAGGAGCAGACGCGATAATTCTTCATGCCCGGACAGCCGATCAGGGTTTTGGCGGTGCGGCGAACTGGAATATAATTGCTCAAGTAAAAAAAACCGTAAGAATCCCGGTTATCGGCAATGGCGATATTCGGCAACCGCGAGATGCCCTAAGAATGCTGCGGGAAACGTCGTGCGACGCGGTGATGGTAGGCAGAGGGGCCCTGGGTAATCCATGGATATTTCAAGGCATTATTAAATTATGTTCCGGCAAAACAGAAGAATATGTTCCTTGTCTGGAGGAAAAGCTGAAAATAATTAAAAGACATTGGGAAATGGAATCCGAATTCTTTGGTGAAAAATTAGCTAATAAAAATTTTCGAAAACATTTACTTTGGTACACGAAGGGGCTCACAAACTCTACCCGGTTTAGACAAGTGGCAGGGAAATTGGGTGATAAAGAAAGTGTTATGAATGAACTGAATGAATATTTCAGGATTTTAAGCCAATTGCGCGCCACGGAGGGAATATCATAAAATAATGCCTTGACTTTGAAGGCATAAGTTGGCATAAATTAAATACAATTAGAAGTAAGAGTGGTAATTTTTTATGTCCTTAAGGAAGGATAAAGATTTATAGTGGAATTGGAAAAGTTTAAGGAATTAGAGGATAAAATCAAGGGTATTATAAATGAAAAAGTGTTTTTAAAAAAGCAAATTAAAACATTGGAGGAAGCATTAAAAAATAAAGAAGCGGAGTTAGTTGGGTTAAATAGTAAACTAACGGCATCAAATGAGGAAAGGAATAGCGTACGCGCGAGGGTAGATTCATTGCTCGATTTACTTTCAGATATAGATTTGGCAAAATAAGCTTCCAGGTCGTGTGTTTTGAAAAAAAGTTATAAAATCAGGATATTAGGGCAGGAGCTTTCGGTTTTAAGCGATGCAGAAGATGAACAAGTGGCCAACGTTGTCCAATTTGTGCAAAAAAAAATTGAAGAGGTTTTGCAGGCGAGTGATGGCCTCAAGACCCTGAACGTTGCCATCCTGGCAGCTTTAAACATTTCAGAAGAATTATTAAAAGTAAGAGGAGTAAATAAGGAGCTCTGCGATCAAATGGAAGGCAGGGCTGAAAAATTAATTCAACTGATTGAAGATGCAAATTAGCTAATTTATATTTTGCCCCTGCGATGTGCGTGATTAACATTTGTTTTTGAGCCAACATTTTGAACCTGGGGCCTATTCTTGTTTGCGGTGAGCAGGTCAGCCTTTTTTCCGCTGGTCGGAAGGCAGAAAGCCTAATGCAACCAATACCGGGCGCCCACTTTATAAAAAGGTTCAAAAAGGTGATTAACACGGCATAGGCGGGGGTTTTTTGTAACCAGCCTATTTTATATCAACATCATCTCCGCTTTTAGAAAAAATCAAAAAACAATGAATCCTTCGGTAAAGTGTTTTTAGTGCTAAACGCTTGCTGAGAGGTTTAAATATAACTCTGCAGGAAACATTTTTCTTAATAGATTGACATATTCTCAAAGAATTTTTTTGCAAAAGCAGGTTTTCCGGCAGAGTAACAGGAGGTAAAGTTAAATGTTAAACGGCAGTTTATTTGTGCTGGTTATATTGGTGGCGGTTATTGCCGGTATCGTTATCGGCTTTGTTTTAAAACAGTTGTTTGCGGCAAAAAAAATCAAGTCATCGGAGAGTCTGGCGGCGAGGATTGTCGAAGAATCAAAGAAAGAGGCGGAGACAATAAAAAAGGAAGCAGTTCTTCAAGTAAAAGAAAACCTTCTTAAAATAAAGGCTGATTTTGATAAGGAAACAAAAGATAAAAAAAATGATCTGGATGGTTTGGAAAAACGAATAAGAGCTAAAGAAGAAAATCTGGATAAAAGGATTGATTCCTTAGCGCAAAAAGAATCAAATATTGAAGATCGCGAAAAATCGCTAATTAAAAAAGAAAACGCAATCGAAGAAAAGCATCATAGACTAGACAATATTCTGGCCGAACAAAAAGAAAAGCTCGAGGGGATAGCGGGAATTTCTTCGGAGGAAGCGAAGAAATTATTGATCCAGTCTATGGAAGCGGACGCCAAACGCGATGCCGCGCTTATTATCCGCAAAATTGAAGACGAAGCAAAATTCACTGCGGATAGAAAATCACGGGAAATAGTTGCCTACGCAATTCAGCGGTATGCCGGAGATGTTGTGGCGGAGAATACGGTTTCGGCGGTCAACTTACCCAGCGAAGAAATGAAAGGGCGCATTATCGGCCGTGAAGGCAGAAATATCCGGGCGATTGAAGCGGCTACAGGCATAGATTTAATTGTCGATGATACTCCGGAAGCTGTTGTTCTATCCAGCTTTGATCCGATTCGCAGGGAAGTGGCCAGAATTTCACTGGAGCGATTAATTCAGGATGGACGAATTCATCCCGGCCGTATCGAGGAGATTGTTAAAAAAGTAAAAGTGGAGGTCGACCAAATCATCAGAGAAACCGGAGAAAAGGCATCCTTTGACGTCGGCGTTCACGATATCCATCCGGACATCATCAATCTGTTGGGCTCTCTCAAATACCGCAGAAGTTATTCGCAAAATGTTTTGCAGCATTCCGTAGATGTTGCCTATCTTACCGGTATGATGGCCGCGGAATTGAAAATGAATGTTAAAGAAGCCAAGCGCGCCGGATTATTGCATGATATCGGTAAAGCGATAGACCACAAAGTCGAAGGAACGCATGCGGCAATCGGTGCTGATTATGCCAAACGGTTTGGTGAAAATCCGCGCATAGTTCAGGCGATTGCTACCCATCATGATGACGGGCGTAATAACACCCTGCTTGGCGTTTTGGTTCAGGCAGCGGATACATTATCGGCGGCCCGTCCGGGCGCGCGCCGCGAAATGCTGGAATCTTACGTCAAACGCCTGGAAGAACTTGAAAAGATAGCGCAGTCGTTCAACGGAGTTGATAAATGTTTTGCCATTCAGGCCGGCCGTGAAATCCGCATTCTTGTGGAAAACGAAAAAATTTCCGATAACGATGCCGTGATGTTATGCAAGGATATTATTAAGAAAATTGAAGCGGAGCTCAGCTATCCGGGACAGATAAAAGTGACGGTAATCCGGGAAACCCGTGTTTCTGATTATGCAAAATAATTTCTTTTCATGTAACACAGGGAAAAGATTCAAATGAAGGTACTTTTTATCGGCGATATCGTGGGTAAACCCGGCCGCAGAGCGGTAAGCGAATTCGTGCCGTTATTGATTTCCGAACGCAAAATCGATTTTGTCATCGCGAATTGTGAAAATGCGGCGGCCGGATTTGGCGTGACCAGAGAAATTACCGAAGAACTTTTTGGAAGCCGCATCGATGTGCTTACCTCCGGCAACCATATTTGGAATAAAAAAGAAGTGATGGATTTTATCGGAGATTACGAAACTCTTTTGCGGCCGGCTAATTATCCGGCTTCAAATCCGGGCTCTGGAGAGGTGCTTATACCGACAGCAAAAGGAGAATATGTAGGCGTGCTCAATTTAGCCGGCAGAATTTTTATGAAACCGATTGATTGCCCTTTTATAACGGCGAAAAATAAAATTGCCGAACTGAGAAAAAAAACAAAAGTCATCGTTGTTGATATTCATGCCGAAGCGACTTCCGAAAAAAGAGCGTTGGGCTGGTATCTTGACGGTGAAGTTTCCGCCGTTTTAGGAACGCATACTCACGTGCAGACTGCGGATGAAGAAATCCTGCCGCAAGGGACGGCTTACATCAGCGATGTAGGCATGACCGGGCCTTTTGATTCGGTGATCGGCGTAAGAAAAGACGCCATCATTGAACGGTTTTTAACTCAAGTGCCCAATAAATTTGATATCGCCAAGGGAGATATTCGCCTGCAGGGCGTAATACTGGATATTGACGCCATAACCGGGAAAGCGAATTCTATTGAAAGAATCAGCATCAAGTTAAAAGAATAAGCGGAGGCATGGGTAAATGAAAAACGCTTACGATATTTTAAAGGAAAGAGGATTTATTGAGCAGGTAACAGATGAAGCTCTGATCAAAAAGCTTTTCACAGCGGGGAAGGTTACCTGCTATATCGGCTTTGATCCCACCGCTAACAGTTTACACATCGGCAGTTTGGTGCCCATTATGGCTCTGGCGCACATGCAGAAAAACGGCCATCGGCCAATAGCTCTTGTCGGCGGCGGAACCGGACTCATCGGCGATCCCAGCGGCAAAACAGAAATGCGCCAGGTACTGACCCGTGAACAAATTGATTATAATGCCCAGTGCCTGGGGAAACAGCTTTCTCAATACCTGGATTTTTCGGATAAAAAAACGCTGTTGCTGAACAATGTTGATTGGCTGACCAAAATTAACTACATTGAATTTTTGCGGGATGTGGGCCGGCATTTTAGCGTGAACCGTATGCTGGCGGCCGAAAGTTATAAAATTCGTCTGGAAAAAGGGCTAAACTTTATTGAATTTAATTACATGGTCCTGCAAGCTTACGATTTTTTACATTTGTTTCGGAATTACGGCTGCGCCCTGCAGATGGGCGGCAATGATCAGTGGGGCAATATGCTGGCCGGGACGGAATTGATTAGAAAGGTAGCTGGTAAAGATGCCCATGCGGTAACTTTTCCGCTGATTACTACATCGATTGGTCAAAAGATGGGGAAAACCGAAAAGGGAACAATCTGGCTCGACGGCAATCTTACCAAGCCTTATGAATATTATCAGTACTGGGTCAATTGTGATGATGCCGACGTGGAAAGGTTTCTCAAACTCTTTACCTTCCTGCCATTGGAAGAAATCAGCGTTGTCAAGAAACTTACCGATGCTCAATTGAACATGGCGAAAGCCGTGCTTGCTTTTGAAGCAACGCGAATTACGCACGGAGCCCAAGCTGCCGAAGCAGCCTGGCGCGCCTCTATGGAAGCTTTTCATTCGCGTCCGGTGGATTCAGATTTATTCCCGACAAGTACGATTCCCCGCACGGCGGCAGACAGCGATACTTCGGCGATCCCTCGTTATGCGGTTTCCCGCAAGGATTTGGAAGCAGGAATATTGATTTGTTCTGCCTGCGCCAAGTCCGGATTGACACAGTCAATGTCCGAAGCTAAACGTCTCATCGAGCAGGGCGGTATTTATATCAACGACAGACAGGCCAAATCTGCGGATGAAAAAATTATTGCCGCTGATTTTGTCGGTGGTAAAGAATTGCGTGTGCGCAAAGGTAAGAAGAAATATCTGATCATCGAGATTAAAAAATAAATCCGTTTAATCAATATTTATCCACCCGGCTAATATCCGTGTTATCCGTCAATCTCACAACAACGACGATATAAAAACTACCCGGCAAACGCTTATAAGAATAGAGGAAAAATTTGTGTATTAATTTGTTCAAAATAACTGAATATTTTTCTTGACACAATGGCGAAGAGAGGGTAGAAGTCACGCTCTGTTCGTCAGAGGTGCGTTTAAAAAGGTACATTGAAATTTTTCAATAAGTTAACCGATAGAATAACTCTTAGTTATCGGATGCTTCTCATTGTAACTGACTGAACATTAAAGTTATTTGAAATTTTATGATTGTTCTTGACAAATAAATCAAATTGATTTAACTTTATTTCTTCGTTTTAAGAGGCTCTTTGGAAATTGAATAGTGGGAAAATGAATTTGTGGGTCCTATATATTTTTTTGGAATCACGCGAGAAAATGAGTAAAAAGGAAGAGAAATCTTCCTTCTAGGATTAAAACTGGAGAGTTTGATCCTGGCTCAGAACTAACGCTAGCGGCGTGCCTAACACATGCAAGTCGTACGAGAAAGTCCGTTTCGGCGGATAAGTAAAGTGGCGCACGGGTGAGTAACGCGTGGATAATCTACCCTTTAGTCTGGAATAACCCATCGAAAGGTGAGCTAATACCGGATAATACTGCATAACTACTGTTGTGTAGTCAAAGATGGCCTCTGCTTGCAAGCTTTCTCTGAAGGATGAGTCCGCGTACCATTAGCTAGTTGGTAGGGTAATGGCCTACCAAGGCGACGATGGTTAGCTGGTCTGAGAGGATGATCAGCCACACTGGAACTGAGATACGGTCCAGACTCCTACGGGAGGCAGCAGTGAGGAATATTGCGCAATGGGGGCAACCCTGACGCAGCAACGCCGCGTGAGTGAGGAAGGTTTTCGGACCGTAAAGCTCTGTCGAGCGGGAAGAAATGCATGATGGCTAATATCCATCATGCTTGACGGTACCGCTAGAGGAAGCACCGGCTAACTCCGTGCCAGCAGCCGCGGTAATACGGGGGGTGCAAGCGTTGTTCGGAATTATTGGGCGTAAAGAGCGTGTAGGCGGCTGGACAAGTCAGATGTGAAAGCCCTGGGCTTAACCCAGGAAGTGCATTTGAAACTGTCCGGCTAGAGTAGGGGAGAGGAAAGTGGAATTCCTGGTGTAG
>MGQN01000011.1:0-310 GCA_001797845.1 Deltaproteobacteria bacterium RBG_16_44_11
GAGGGCGCCTGGAAGCCGAATCCGACCAAATGGGACATGGGCTATCTGAAGGTGCTGTTCAAATACGAGTGGGAACTGGTCAAGAGCCCGGCTGGCGCGAATCAGTGGCTGGCCAAGGACGTGGCCGAAGAGGACATGGTAGTTGACGCGCACGACCCGTCGAAGAAGCGCCGCCCGATGATGACCACGGCGGACCTCTCTCTTCGCTTCGACCCAATCTACGAACCGATCGCACGGCGCTACCTGGCAAACCCAAAGCAATTCGCCGACGCTTTCGCCCGGGCGTGGTTCAAGCTGACCCACCGCGATA
>MGQN01000011.1:351-645 GCA_001797845.1 Deltaproteobacteria bacterium RBG_16_44_11
ATCTGGCAGGACCCCATCCCCGCCGTCAATCACAAACTGGTTGATGCGCAGGACATCGCCTCCCTCAAGGGCAAGATCCTGGCTTCCGGCCTGTCCGTGCCGGAACTGGTTTCGACCGCCTGGGCGTCGGCGTCCACCTTCCGCGGCTCCGACATGCGCGGCGGCGCCAATGGCGCGCGCATTCGTCTGGCGCCGCAGAAAGATTGGGAAGTCAATCAACCTGCCCGACTGGCGAAGGTGCTCAAAACCATGGAGGGCATCCAGCGCGCGTTTAACAGCGCACAATCCGGCGGC
>MGQN01000011.1:696-13910 GCA_001797845.1 Deltaproteobacteria bacterium RBG_16_44_11
GAGCAGGCGGCGAAGAACGCCGGTTACAAAGTTTCGGTTCCCTTCACGCCGGGACGCATGGACGCCTCACCCAAGCAGACCGATGCGGCCTCCTTTGCCGTACTCGAGCCGAAAGCGGACGGTTTCCGCAACTACCAGAAGACCGCCTATGCCGTATCGGCTGAGGAGTTGCTGGTTGACAAGGCCCAATTGCTGACCCTGACCACACCCGAAATGACGGTGCTTGTTGGCGGCATGCGCGTCTTGAATACCAACTTTGGAGGCTCTCAGCATGGCGTCTTCACCAAGCGTCCGGAGACATTGACCAACGACTTCTTCGTAAACCTGCTCGATATGGGTACCGAGTGGAAGGCGATTTCGAAAGACGCTGACGTGTTTGAAGGACGCGATCGCCAGACGGGTGCCCTCAAGTGGACCGGCACACGTGTTGACCTGATCTTCGGTGCGAACTCCCAACTCCGGGCCCTGGCGGAAGTCTACGGATATAAGGACTCTCAGGAGAAGTTCTTGCACGACTTTGTAGCTGTATGGAATAAAGTCATGAATCTTGACCGTTTCGACCTCGCGTGATTTGAACATAACCGTCTTGCGATGGTTTCGGACACAGCGGTAAAAATACGGGATAGTCGATTGCCGACGCGCTTGGCATCAAGCTTTCTGAAATGCCGGGGAAAGGATAGCTCCAATTCAGCAGAATAAAATATTAACAGGGGTTTGCCTGCGTGCTGAGCGGGCAAACCCCATCTGAGGATAAAGGATGAAGACATTCTTTGCGGCAGTTACCGAAAAAAGCACAGTAATCATGTCGGCCAAGGTTGCCCTTTTTGTCGGATCAATCCTCTCGCTAATTAATTATGGTGATCGAATCTTTCTTTATCATGACATGCTTATTTTGGACTGGATCAAGATAGCCGTAACATATTGCGTACCTTATTGTGTGGCCACCTATGGTGCCGCCAAGTTTGCCACAAAACATTCGGTTGGTAAAAAAGGTGCCGCATTTTTTTCTTAGTTCTTTAACCTGAAAAAATTCCCGAAATAATTAGAACTACCCTAAATAGTCATTAATTTATATTTACTAATAATCAAAGGCCATCCTTGACTTGCGTTCTTCGGACGTATATACGACCTTAGTTTGCTGAGCATATTGCAAAGATCGTAAAACAGAACAACTCCTTGATTAATTTTTAGTTGTATTTTAAAAAATCTAGTGGAATTGCGGACAATATAAATAAAGGATAGTTGGAATGGATAAAAAAGACGGGAATGTCGACATATCGGCGATGGAATATTTTTTTAATCCTCGTTCTATCGCGCTTATCGGCGTGTCCAAAGACATTCGCAAACCAAGCGGCAGATCTTTAAATGCCTTGTTGAAATGGAATTACGCGGGCAAGTTATATCCGATAAATCCCAACCACACGGAAATCCACGGAGTAAAATGCTATTCGTCGTTATTGGAAGCACCCGGCGATGTGGACATGGTCATTATCAGTGTTCCCGCACCTTCAGTGCTTGCGGCTCTTGAGCAGTGTGTTGAGAAAAGAGTCAAGGCGGTAGTTCTTTTCACCTCCGGATTTGCCGAAATCGGCCCGGAAGGCAAAGAATTACAGGATCGCGTAACTGAACTGGCTAAAAAAACCAATCTGAGAATATTAGGCCCTAATTGCGTCGGGCTTGTTAATTTGAGCAAATCCGTAATGGCTTCTTTTGCCAATATCGTTGATTTAAAACCGGTCTATCCGATGTCTTTGGGCTTTGTGACGCAAAGCGGCGCTTTCGGAACTTTAATCTTCGCCCAGGCGGTTCAGGCGGGTGTCGGTTTCAGCTCGTTTGTCAGTGTCGGGAATGAGGCCGATACGGAATTTTCCGATTTTCTTTCTTATCTTTTAACCACTCCCGAAACTAAAATCATCGGCGGTTATCTGGAAGGCGCCAAAAACGGGGCTAAATTCCGTAAGGCGGCGCAAAACGCCCTGAAACTGAAGAAGCCGATTTTGATTATGAAGGTAGGCCGGACAAGAGCGGGCGCCAGGGCGGCATCATCTCATACCGGCTCTCTGGCCGGGGATGATAAAATTTATGATGCTTTTTTCCGGCAAATGGGAATAATCCGCATCGAAACGTTAGCGGAACTAACATCTTTTGTCATCGTGCACCGCAGCGGCCGCATGCCGCAGGGTAATAATATCGGTATTCTTTCGATCTCCGGCGGAGCCGGCGTGTTAATGGCCGATAAGAGTGAATTGCTGGGGCTCAATGTGCCGGAGTTTACGGGCGAGACACGCCGCATGCTGGAGACTTATCTGCCTCCCTTTGGTTCCGCCAAAAATCCGGTTGATCTGACTTCGGCGGCGGTAGCCGAACCGGAGATGTTGGGACGTTGCCTGAGGGCGCTGGTGGCGGATAACAATATTCATATGATATCTGTCGCCATGGGATTTATGCCGCACAGTGCGCCGATTCTGGCGAAAGACCTCATTGAAATTTATCAATCAACAACCAAACCTATCGTGCTGACAACTTACAATATTTCTTCTTCAGAGGTAATTGCCAAAGCTATTAAATCGATTGAAGACGCCGGTATGCCGGTGCTGAGAGATCACTTGCAAGCGGTACAGGCACTGAGCAACCTGGCCTGGTATACAGACAAGGTTCGCAGGCATGCGGATGTTAAAACGGAAAGGCAGGCAGTAAAGCCGGATACAGAGACAGAAAAGATAATAAATAATCCGGAGGCCCTATCGGAATACGAAGCAAAGAAAGTTTTAAGCGGCTACGGGATACCGATAACCCGGGAATTTTTGGCTACCTCCGCTGATATGACCGTAAAGTCGGCACGTAAAACCGGTTATCCGGTAGCCTTAAAGATTTCGTCCGCGCAAATTGCCCATAAGACGGAAGCCGGAGGCATCAAACTGAATGTGAAAAGCGACGCGGAAGTTCGCGCGGGTTTTAAGGAGGTCATGGCCAGCGCTAAAAAATACATGCCGGAAGCTAAAATACAAGGCGTTCTAGTTCAGGAAATGCTGAAAGATGGAGTTGAGGTAATTATCGGCACAACGAAAGACCCCGTGTTTGGACATGTAATTATGTTCGGGCTTGGCGGTATTTTTGTGGAGGCGCTCAAAGATGTTTCTTTTAGAATAACTCCGCTTAGCCGTGTTGACGCCGAAGAAATGGTCGCTGAGATTAAAGGTTACAGCGTATTGCAGGGGCTGAGGGGTAAGCCGCCTGTGGATATAGATGCGCTGGTGGATGTAATTTTAAAAGTTTCTCGTTTGGTGACTGAACATAAAAATGCCATAAAAGAGCTGGACATCAATCCTCTGGTGATTAATTCCAGCGGCGCGAAAGTGGCGGATGTTTTGATTATTAAAAAATAAAATATCGACAAGCTTGTAAAAATGAAAATGGAGCGGCAAAAATGTTTGACAAGGATGAACTGAAAAAGACGAAAACTGCGAAAGATAAGTGGGGAAAAGAAATACTGCAAAAATCTCTGGTCAGAGAGAAAGAACGCAAAGAGATTTTCACCAGCATTTCCGGCACGCCGATAGAGAGGCTCTACACACCACTGGAATCCGCCAGTCTCGATTATAACGAAGAGATTGGTTATCCCGGACAGTATCCCTTTACCCGCGGTATCCAACCCACGATGTATCGCGGACGTTTCTGGACAATGCGCCAGTACGCCGGATTCGGCAGCGCCAAAGAGAGCAATGAACGTTATCGCTATCTCCTCAATCAAGGGCAGACGGGCCTCAGCGTGGCCTTTGATCTTCCCACCCAGGCGGGTTATGACAGCGATCATCCTCTTTCCATGGGCGAAGTCGGCAAAGTCGGCGTGGCCATAGATTATATCGGGGATATGCGTGTCCTGTTCAATAAGATTCCGCTGGATAAAGTAACCACTTCCATGACCATCAACGCACCGGCTACTGTGCTTTTGGCCATGTATCTGGCGGTTGCTGATGAGCAGGGAGTTTCCTACGACAAGCTCGGCGGCACGGTACAAAACGATATTCTCAAAGAAATTACCGTCCGCGGCCAGTATATTTACCCTCCCCAGCCGAGCATGAAGCTCACCGTGGATTTGATCGAATATTGTTTTAAGAATGTTCCCCGCTGGAACTCGATCAGCATTAGCGGATATCATATACGGGAAGCCGGTTCCACCGCCGCGCAGGAAGTAGCCTTCACCATTGCTGATGGTATCGCTTATGTTCAGGCCTGCATTGACCGCGGCCTGGATGTGGACGCCTTCGCTCCGCGTCTCAGTTTCTTTTTCAATGCCTTTACTAATGTTGTAGAAGAGGTGGCCAAATTCCGGGCTGCCCGCAGGTGTTGGGCTAAGATAATGAAAGAACGCTTCGGCGCTAAAGATCCCCGCTCGATGATGTTGCGTTTTCACGTGCAAACGGGAGGCGTTACTCTCACCGCGCAGCAGCCGTTGAATAATATTATTCGGGTGACTCTACAGGCCTATGCCGCGACGCTGGGCGGCTGTCAATCACTGCACACCAATTCTTACGATGAAGCTTTATGTTTGCCCACCGAGCAAGCCGTAACGGTCGCTTTGCGCACCCAGCAGATCGTGGCCGAAGAAAGCGGCGCTGCCGATACAATAGACCCGCTGGCCGGTTCATATATGGTTGAAGCCCTGACCAATAAAATCGAAGCGCAGATAGAAGAATATCTTCAAAAGATTGATGCCATGGGTGGAACACTGGCCGCCATTGAACAAGCTTATATTCAGAAAGAAATTCAGCAAAGCGCTTACCGCTTTCAGAAGGAGATCGAGAGTCAGGAACGCGCATATGTCGGCATCAACAAATATACTATGGAAGAGCCAGCTTGTACGAATCTCCTGAAAATTGATATGAAAACAGGGGAGATGGAAGCAAAAAAATTGCGGGAGATGCGCGCCAAGCGCGATAATACAAAATGGAAAAAAGCGCTGGAACAGTTGAAACAGGTTTCTCTCGCTAATGAAAACGTGATGCCCGCCGTGATCGAAGCGGTCAAAGCCGAAGCAACTATTGGAGAAATCTGCGATATATGGCGGGAGATTTACGGAGAGTATAAACCAAAACAATTCTTTTAGGTAAACTGTTGAAAAATACCCGTCTACGGCGTTCCCTCAACCTTCATCGCTGCGACGTACGCTAGAAAGTACGCCTCCGCTCCTCAGGTTTTCGGAGGCCTTGTATCCGGGCATTCGGCACGTACCCTTTAGGGTATTTGAGCAGCCTGTAAAGTTATGACGGGAATATATTTGTCGGAGGATTATTGAATGGCAAAAGAAAGAAAAATCAGAATAGTTCTGGCGAAACCTGGCCTCGACGGCCATGACCGCGGGGCGAAGCTTCTGGCAAGAATCTTTATGGAAGCAGGGATGGAAGTGATTTATACAGGGTTGAGGCAGACTCCCGAAATGATCGTTGCCACCGCCCTACAGGAAGATGCTGATGTGGTAGGTTTAAGCAGTTTATCCGGCGTGCATAATTATTTTTTCCCAAAGGTTATGGAACTGCTGCGAGAAAAGGGCATGGATGATGTTTTAGTGGTAGGAGGGGGCATTATTCCTGATGAAGATGCCGCACAGTTGAAGAAAGCAGGCATCGCGGAAATTTTTGGGCCGGGAACATCTACCAAAGAGATAGTTGAGTTCATTCAGGCGCACGCACGTCAGCGCAGCTAGATTAAATTCTCAAGGAGAAAACATGAAAGTTCTGAAAATTGACCATATCGGCATTGCCGTAAAAAGCATTGACGAGGCGAAAAATTTATACAGTGGGCTTTTAGGCTTAAGCCAAAATGGTAGCGAAACCGTCGCGGAGCAAAAGGTGACTACGGCATTTTTCCCGGTGGGCGATACGGAAGTCGAGCTTTTGGAATCCACCTCTCCCGATGGGCCCATCGCCAAATATATTGAAAAAAAAGGCGAAGGAATTCAGCATATCGCCTTTCGTGTGGAAAATATCGAAGAGGCTCTGGCCGAACTCAAAGCCAAGGGCGTTCAGCTAATCAATGAAAAACCACGCCGCGGTGCCGGCGGAGCAAAAATCGCCTTTCTCCATCCCAAATCTACTTTTGGTGTATTGATCGAACTTTGCGAAAAAGAAGAATAAAGACTTAATAAAATTGCGCATGGGGTGAACATTTAGGTGTAGGGTTTCAGCTCAAAGAGTTTTTTATTCTGCATGGAGACGATGTGATAAAACTCATCCTGGGGGATGTAGATGTAGGGAACATCAACGTCGCGCCGGTAGAGAAAATGGGCAAGAATCATCCGGTTTACCGCCTGATGGCCGATAATCATGATATTGTCGGCATGCCGGTTTAAAAAAAAGGCTTTTTTGATGCCCGCTTCGATGCGCGGTTTCATCGTCTCATAGCTTTCCCCCTGAGGATAAACGTAGTGATATTTATTTGTTTTACGCGCGTTAAATACATCTGGAAAATTTTTTTCGATATCTTTGTAGGTCATTCCCTCACAGATTCCAGCGTTGATTTCATCGAATTCCCTGATGGGAATAATCTTGCAGTCCTTTTGCATTGCGCAGATGGCACGGGCTGTCTGAATTGTCCGCTTTTTGTGGCTGGTAAAAATATAAGAGATTTGCCGTTTTTTAAAGAACCGCCCCAAGGCTTTTGCCTGAAATATACCTTTTGCGGTTAGGGTCGAATCGCCGCCGATACGGTCAATGGTGTTGAATTTTGTTTCCGCGTGCCGGATAAGAAAGAGATTTTTAACCACGTCGGTGATCAGAATGTCCTTTATTAAAAGGTAAAGAGGCATGGGATCGCTTTGTTTCTCTTCTAATATCTTGTTTTGCAGAGAATCCAGGCGGAAGTAATTTCTTTCCGCTTTCAGGGGTGTGTAAATCATCCGGTAATTATCTATCCGTTTTAAAAATTCCGCTTGCGCCCTCTGGCGATTCAGTAGGGAAAATTCAGGAAGATTGGTTTTTTCCAGAATGCTCAAAGTCAGAATTTCCTGATCATCGTTAACGCATTCGATAAAAAGGATAGGGTGGTTATCAAGGTTTTCCTCGATCATTTTCCGTCTCTCCCGGCTAACATTGGCTGCATCCAGGATAGCAACTTGCCCCGGGCCGGCCAGATACGTTTTCGCCCGTTTCATGTTTATGAGGGCGAACTTTTTTCTCATTTCTATGCCGGAGATGTTTTCCGGATGATAAAAGTTTGCTGAGGAAGTTTCTTTTAGAGGAAGATATGCCCTGCGGAGATTGCCATTGTTGAATATTTTGGTAGGAATCCGGCTTTTTCTAAAAGCCTCCTGCAGACGAATGGCCAACGTTGATTTACCTCGGGCCGGAAGCCCCATCAGAACCAGGTATAATTTTTCGTCGTTCATGGCAGTGTGCTTTTTCTCTAATAATTTTAATAGGTCTTTATCATGTTATTTCAGCACGGACAAGCGGCGAAATCGCTTCCGAACCGGTACTTTATCGTATGCACATTTTTTACGCAATTATCTTGACACGCCCACTTTATATAAATATACTGCCGGTCAGTTTTAAAATGATTTTATTAGAAATTTGTGCAGGCTTTATCCTGCCCATACAGTTTTTATAAATCAATAGTTATAAAGGAGGTTTTTATGTCGTTAAATTCATTAGTTGATTCACGTGACATGAGATTTGTTCTTTTTGAAATGCTGGAACTGGAGAAATTGAACCGCTTCGAAAGCTTTAAGGAATTTGACAGGAGCATGTATGAGGATACTCTGGATCTGGCAGAAAAGATTGCCGTCGATCAGTTTTATTCGTCCAACGCCGATGGTGATAAAACCGGATTAAATTTTAATCCCAAGACTCATGAAGTAAAGGTGCCCGAATCGTTCCGTAAGGGATTCAACGCGTACGTAGAAGCGGGATTCCACAGCCTGTCGCTTTCGCAGGAAGAAGGTGGAATGGGTATGCCCGCCAGTATCACTATGGCGGCCGCGGAGTATTTTAATGCAGGCAATACATCGTTGACCATGTATTGCGGTGCGATTACCGGAGCGATTCACATCATTTTGCCTTTCGCTTCCGGAGAAGTGAAAAAAATGTATCTTCCCAAACTAATATCCGGGGAATGGGGCGGCACAATGTGTCTGACCGAACCGGGCGCCGGCTCGGATCTGGGAGCACTGAAATCAAAGGCGGTGAAGCAAAAAGATGGTACTTATCTTATTACCGGGCAGAAAACATTCATCAGCAACGGCGAACACGATTTAACCCCCAATATCATCCATCCGGTACTGGCCAGAATCGAGGGTGATCCCGAAGGAACAAAGGGCATCTCTATTTTCCTGGTACCGAAGTTTCTTATCAATAAAGACGGATCGCTTGGCGCACGCAATGACGTGTATTGCACAGGCGTCGAACATAAGATGGGGTTGAAGGGAAACGCCACATCGTCACTCAGTTTCGGCGACAACGGTAAATGTGTTGGACATCTGCTGGGGAAGGAACGCGAAGGCATGAAGATCATGTTTGTGCTCATGAACGCGGCCCGTATTCATACAGGTGTTCAGGCCGAGGCTGTTTCCAGCGCTGCCTACATGCACGCCGTCACTTATGCCCGAAATCGCATTCAGGGCTCGCATATCACCCAGATGCTCAATCCCGCTGCGCCGAAGGTCGCCATTATCGAGCATCCCGACGTGAAACGCATGCTGCTTTATATGAAAAGCACGATCGAGGGCATGCGGATGCTCTACCTTTTCCTTGCCTATCATGAAGATATCATGCATTCATCGCCCAACGCTGAAGAAGTCAAAGAATCAACGGGCATCGTCGAAATTCTCACCCCCATAGTCAAAGCCGGCATTTCCGATGCCGGGTGGCTGGTGACATCGGAAGCCATGCAGGTATACGGCGGTTACGGATACTGTTCGGAGTATCCCGTCGAGCAGTATGCCCGCGATGTCAAGGTATTCTCGGTTTATGAAGGAACCAATGCCATTCAGTCCCTTGATCTCCAGATGCGCAAAATCCTCATGAATCCTGAAATGTACAATTACTCGCAGCTCAAAAAACGTATGAATGATGCGATAGCAGGTGCCAAGGGTGTGGTGGATGAAAAGTATATCACCCCTGTCGTCCGCGGACTGGCGAAGCTCGAAGAAGTCATTGAAATGATGAAAAAGCAGCTGGGGGAAGGAAAGTTCATGGCGTTGGTCCTCAATGCTACACCGCTGCAACAAGCCTTCTTCCCGCTGATTGTGGCTTGGCTGCATCTCTGGAGTCTGACGATTACAATTCCCAAAATGAAAAAACTCGTTGGCGATGTCAAGGGCGAGGAAAGACAAAAGATAATTTCTGAAAATAATGAGGCGGCATATTACGCCGGCAGGGTGCTTTCGTCCCAGTTCTTTATCGGGGCGGAATTTCCGAAGTATTTCGGCATGATTGAATGCATTATGAATAATGAGGGCGCTGCAATTAAATCCGTTTCAGAGAACTTTACCGGAGCGCCTAAAGAGTAAAATTGAAAAGTAACTTATGCTAAAAAGAGAGCTGATCCCTGCGGGTCAGCTCTCTTTTTAGTTTTTTTCATGCATACATATTTCTTCATTATTTGTAACTAAGTTGCAAGAATATCAGAGCTGTAGTCCAATTTTTGTGGTGGCCACCCCAATTTTTATATTCCATAGACGGTTTCGTCTTGACAGGAAATATGATTTTATGGCCTTATAATTACTTTGAAAATACAATCACAAGACATACAGGAGGTTGAAAAGCAAGGTTATGAGCGAAAAATATGTATACTCTTTCTCGGAAGGATACGGAAAAAGCAAGAATCTTTTGGGAGGCAAGGGTGTTGGACTTGCGGAAATGGCTCATCTTAAAATTCCTATCCCGCCTGGTTTTACTATTACGACAGAAATTTGCACGGCTTTCTACAAAAACAAAGGCCGTTATCCACAAGGACTAAAAGAGCAGGTTTATAAAGCATTGCAAAAGATGGAACGGGAAGCCGGTATGAAATTCGGTGATCCTAAGAACCCTTTGTTGTGTTCTGCGCGTTCCGGGGCGCGAAAGAGTATGCCCGGCATGATGGAAACGGTGCTGAATATAGGTCTAACCTCAAAAACTATTCCCGGAATGATTGAGAAAACAAAAAACCCCCGCTTTGTTTGGGATTCTTACCGCCGTTTGATCCAGATGTATTCGGACGTTGTTATGGAAAAGGCCGAAGGTATCGAACCGGCGGAAGGGATGGGGGTGCGCCAACAGCTCGAACGTGAACTGGCGGCTATGAAACAGCGCCGCAGAGTTACGAACGATGTTGATCTTACGGAGCATGATCTGGCAGAACTTACAAAAATTTACAAGACCAGGGTAATGCAAGTCATTGGCAGACCCTTTCCTGATGATCCCTATGAACAATTATGGGGCGCTATCTCCGCCGTCTTTAAAAGCTGGAACGGGAAGCGTGCCATTTCCTATCGCCGAATTGAAGGAATTCCTGATGATTGGGGCACGGCGGTTAATGTACAGGCAATGGTATTTGGCAACATGGGTGAAAACTCAGCCACTGGCGTGGCTTTTACCCGTAATCCCGCAACAGGCGAAAACAAATTTTACGGCGAATGGCTGCCGAACGCGCAAGGTGAAGACGTTGTTGCGGGCATTCGCACGCCGAATCCGATCAATGAAGAAATGCGACAGATAGACGATACCGAAGGGCATCCCAGCCTCGAGAAGGCCATGCCCAAAGCTTACGCGCTACTCACAAAGATCCGCCAGAGACTCGAAAATCATTTCAAAGATATGCAGGACCTTGAATTCACCATCCAAGACGGCCGCGTCTGGATGTTGCAGACGCGCACCGGCAAGCGTAACGGTCCTGCTGCCGTCCGCATGGCCGTGGAGATGTTTAAAAGCAAAATGATTAGCGCCAGCGAAGCGGTGATGCGCGTAACTTCATCCCAGATCGATGAACTGCTCCACCCTATGGTTGACCCGGAGGCGGAAATGAAGGGAGAATTTCTGGCTAAAGGTCTGCCTGCCAGTCCCGGCGGAGCGGTAGGTCAGGTCGTATTTACGGCGGCAGATGCGGTGGGTTGGGCTAAAGCGGGCAAGAAGGTTATTCTCGTACGTGAGGAAACTAATCCCGAAGATGTCGAAGGCATGCGCGCAGCACAAGGTATTCTCACTGCGCGCGGCGGTATGACCTCACATGCAGCTTTGGTAGCTCGAGGATGGGGTAGGTGCTGTATAGTCGGCGCTGGAACTCTGCGCATTGATACACACCAGAAGACAATGATGGTCGACGGAAAAATAGTGCGGGAAGGTGAGATAATTACTCTCAACGGAACCAAGGGACGTGTGTACAAAGGTGCCTTAGCTATGATCAGCGGTACCGAAGATGACAAAAACTTCGCGGCATTCATGAAACTCTGCGATTCGGTGCGGCGCCTCAAGATCCGGACAAACGCCGATACACCAAAGGATGCCGCCAGAGCCATACAATTCGGTGCCGAGGGTATCGGCCTCTTCCGCACCGAACACATGTTCTATGGGGAGAATAGTGAAAAACCGTTATTTCATCTGCGTAAAATGATCCTATCTGACACCGTTGAAGAACGCCGCGCGGCATTGAATGATCTGTTCCCTTTTGTCAAGAACGACATCAAAAAGACAATGGAGGTGATGGCCGGCCGGCCGGTGACCATTCGCCTTTTGGATCCGCCGTTGCATGAGTTTGTGCCGGGAAATCCTGAAGAGCGTCAGCACCTCGCCGAAAGCCTTCGCATCTCGATGGATAAACTTAACAGCCGGGCGGAAAACCTGCACGAAGCCAATCCAATGATGGGTCATCGCGGCGTGCGTCTCGGCATCACCTATCCCGAAGTCAGTGAGATGCAAATCCGCGCTATTCTTGAAGGTGCGGCTGAACTCCTGAAGGAGGGCAAAAAGGTGCTGCCCGAAATCATGATTCCGGTCGTTTGCGACGTGGCCGAGTTCAAAAATCAAGCAACTCTGGTTAAGAAGATTCTTCCCGAAGTGTGCGCCAAGTATGGTCTCAAGAAAATACCGCACCTGGTAGGCACCATGATTGAAATTCCGCGCGCGGCGCTTCTTGCCGGCCGTATTGCCGAAGAAGCGGAGTTTTTCAGTTATGGTACAAACGATCTGACGCAGATGACATACGGTTTCAGCCGGGACGATGTCGGCGCTTTTGTGCCCGAATACGTGGAAAAAAGGATTATTCCGGTAGATCCATTTCAGGTTCTCGATCAGGATGGCGTGGGACAGCTCATCGAATTTGGAATTGAACGCGGACGCAAAACGCGGCCGGGATTGAAGGTCGGCATTTGCGGCGAGCACGGCGGCGAGCCGTCGAGCGTTATGTTTTGCCACCGCGTAGGCATGGATTATGTGAGTTGTTCGCCTTATCGCGTGCCGATAGCGCGACTGGCGGCCGCGCAAGCGGTGATCGAACAAAAGACAGCAGCGAAAAAGAAACATAAATAATCACGCAAATTAAAAAGCGTTTCGCTATATCGACAAAATGAATATGATAAATGAAGGGACATGAACATGGTTGTAAAAAATGAGAAGCTGAAAAAATGGATTGAAGATATTTCACAGATGTGCCTGCCGGATAATGTTTATTGGTGCGACGGTTCCAAGAAGGAATATGATCGCCTGATGTTGCAGATGGTCGAAAGCGGCGCAGCTATAAAACTCAAAAAACGAAAAAACAGCTTTTTGTTTCGTTCTGACCCTTCTGATGTAGCGAGAGTGGAGAACCGAACCTATATCAGCACTCCCTTACAGGTTGAAGCGGGTCCCACAAATAATTGGATCGCGCCCGATGAATTAAAGGCGACAATGAAGTCTCTTTATAAGGAGTGCATGAAAGGACGCACGATGTATGTGATTCCTTTCTCCATGGGGCCGATTGAATCACCGATCGCCAAGATCGGTATAGAAATAACGGATAGTCTTTATGTTGTTTGCAATATGCACATCATGACCCGCGTGGGAACAAAAGTTCTTGATAAGTTGGGGAAGGACGGCGAATTTATTCCCTGCCTGCATTCCATCGGCGCCCCGCTGGAAAAAGATCAGAAAGATGTGCCCTGGCCCTGCGCGCCAATGGAGAAAAAATACATCAGCCATTTTCCGGATGAAAATCTGATTTGGTCTTACGGTTCCGGTTATGGCGGCAACGCGCTTCTTGGT
>MGQN01000011.1:13925-37276 GCA_001797845.1 Deltaproteobacteria bacterium RBG_16_44_11
GCCATGGCCAAAAGAGAAGGCTGGATGGCGGAACATATGCTTATTCTGCGCCTGACCAGTCCCCAAGGAAAGCAATATCATATCGCGGCGGCGTTTCCATCAGCGTGCGGCAAGACTAACCTGGCCATGTTGCAGCCCACCATTGACGGCTGGAAATGCGAATGTATCGGCGATGATATTTCGTGGATGAAAATAGGCCCGGACGGCCGTCTTTACGCGATCAATCCCGAAGCCGGATTTTTCGGAGTAGCACCGGGTACGTCTTATGATTCCAATCCTATGGCGATGGATACCATTAAGAAGAATGTCATCTTTACTAACTGCGCTTTAACTGACAATGACGATATCTGGTGGGAAGGGATGGATGGCGCGCCTCCCAAACATGCCATTGACTGGAAAGGGCGCGATTGGTTTGTCGGCAGCAAGGAGCCTGCCGCGCATCCGAACGCGCGCTTCACAGCGCCGGCCTCTCAGTGTCCCATCATTTGCAAAGACTGGGAAAAACCCCAAGGCGTTCCTATTGATATCTTTGTCTTTGGCGGCCGTAGAGCAGGTGTTGTGCCGCTGGTTAATGAAGCCTATAGTTTTGACCATGGCGTCTTTCTGGGCGCCACCGCCTCATCAGAGACAACAGCCGCGAACATTGGCGCGGTAGGAAATTTAAGGCGCGATCCTTTCGCGATGCAGCCGTTTTGCGGATATAATATGGCGGACTATTTCCAGCATTGGCTGGACATGGGTGACAAACTTAAAAGTAAGGCGCCCAGAATCTTCTATGTAAACTGGTTTCGCAAAACTCCGGAAGGCCGATGGCTCTGGCCCGGTTTTGGAGAAAACAGTAGGGTGTTAAAATGGATGTGTGAACGGATAGAAGGAAAGATTGACGCGGTCAAAACCACGATTGGGTTATTACCGACGACTGATGGTCTCGATATGAAAGGGCTCTCCATTGAAGCGCAAGATGTTAAAGAGTTGCTCAAAGTGGATATAGACGCATGGAAAGCGGAAATCCCGGATATTGAGAAGCACTTTGCTCAGTTTGGGGATCGTCTTCCGGATAGGCTGAAAAAGCAATTCGAAGCGCTCAAGTCCAGGCTGGGGTAAACCCCCAAATAGAGAGTAGTTTGCCATTTATCCATGAATATAATTTGACATTATTTTAGATATATGTTCTTTCGATGGTAATCAGACGAAATTAAAATAAACGTTTTTGGTGGTTTCCATGAGATCCGTCAAAACAAAAGAAAGCTTCGTCCGGCATAAACCGTTGCTCAAAAGTGCTTCTTCCCTATTGCAGATAACACTTGAATTCCAAAATATTATTATATTCTTTAATCTTTTCCGGATTTGCCGCGCTCCTCCGTGAAACAATCCACAAATTTATGAATTATTGGTTAAGCGGTATTTTTTAGAGAAAACGTTAACTCCATACATCAATAGATAAAAAATTGGAGGAGATATGAATTCAAAAAAAACAAAGTGGTTGTTGTTTATAGCTCTCATATTGATAATAGGCGGAGGTTTTTTGGCCTATTGTATTCAAACCGCCGGCAATACAATTAAAATAAAGGATGTTCGATTTGTCGGATCAGACGGAAGATTAAACAGCGCTCTATTATACATTCCGCCGGGTGTCAGCAGTAAAAATCCGGCCCCGGGCATAGTTGCCACGCACGGTTATATCAATTCGCGGGAAACGCAGGATGGTTTTGCCATTGAATTTGCCCGCCGTGGTTACGTAGTTCTGGCTCCCGACCAGTCCGGACATGGTTTTTCCGATCCACCGGCGTTTGCCGCCGGTTTTGGCGGACTGGACACACTCAAATATTTCCGCACTTTAGATATAGTTGATCCCAAAAACATCGGCTTGGAAGGCCATTCCATGGGCGGCTGGGCATCGGTTATTGCCGCGGCTGCCAATCCGGATGGGTACCAATCGTTGCTCTTGGCCAGTTCTTCCACGGGAACTTATGGTGCTCCGGACGGAACACCGACTTTTCCTCGAAATATGGGGCTTATCTACAGCACTTATGACGAATTTTCCGGCCTGATGTGGAAAACTCTAATACCCAGAGACATCGTAAAAACGGAAAAGTTGAAGAAGGTATTTAACACAACGGAAGATATTCAGGTGGGAAAACTTTACGGCTCCATTGAAGAGGGTACCGCCCGCAAGCTTTATTCGCCCAGCATGATTCATCCCCGCGTTCATTTCTCAACCGAAGGTATAGGCGATGCAATTGAATGGATGCAGTTGACGCTGAAAGGCGGGAAAGATATCCCGGTAACAAATCAAATCTGGTACTGGAAAGAGCTGGGGAACTTTATCGCCTTGATCGGCATGCTCCTTCTTCTTTTCCCCCTGGGACAATTATTGCTTCAATCCAATTTTTTTAAAGAGCTGAGTGAATCTCCCGCTGAGAAAAAATCCCTTAAAGGTTTCGGCTGGTGGGTGGGAGCG
The DNA here is from genome assembly GCA_001797845.1 of Deltaproteobacteria bacterium RBG_16_44_11. Classification (GTDB taxonomy): domain Bacteria; phylum Desulfobacterota; class Syntrophia; order Syntrophales; family Smithellaceae; genus UBA4810. Next base: position 16,387 of record MGQN01000011.1, read on the forward strand.
GTATTGACCGTTCTTATCCCTATCCCCCTGTTCGTTGTAACCATAGCTTCGCATGGAAAAGGATATCAGGCCGCGAGCGCTCTCTGGCCGCAGAACATCACCACGACCATCATGTACTGGGCGCTGTTTGTGGCCATTGTGTCACTGATTCTGTTTTTGCTGTGGCATTTTATCTTCAACCGGAAAAACGGCACGTTTGTCAATTACGGCGTTACTTGGAAGGATAAAGGCGTTTCCTGGAAAAAAGTAGGGAAATCATTTCTGCTGGCGGCGGTTATCTGTTTTTTTGCTTATCTCACTGTGGCGATATCCGGTTGGGCGTTTACGACTGATTACCGTCTTTGGGTATTCGCGATAAAGCCGATGACCTTCCTGCATTTTCGCATCTTTTTGAGCTACCTCGTCCCGTTTGCAGTGTATTTCCTTGTCATCGGTCTGATTTTGCATGGACAGCTGCGCCGCGGCAAAGCAAGCGAATTGAAACTCTGGCAGGAAATGCTGATCAATATCTTTCTGCTGATTACCGCTTATATTATTTGTGAAGCGTTTCAGTATTTGCCTCTGTTCGCCGGAGGCGCGCTGGGCCTGCCGCCTGCCGCTCTGTTCGGCATTGTCATGTTTCAGTTTTTTCCGTTATTTATTATCGCGGCCCTGGTTTCAACTTATTTCTATCGTAAAACCGGCCATATTTACACCGGTGCGTTTCTCAGCGCCATGTTGATTACCTGGATTGTGGTCGCCGGGCAAGCAACACATTTTCCATTGTAACTAGTTTTTAATTCATGTGGAGCCCGCAGGGTCATTCCCCCATTAATAAGGGGGATGACCCTGCAACAATTTTTGCTGATCGGATATATCAGATGCTGTAAAATAACTCTAAAGACTTGCTTATATTTAAATATAAAACAGTATTTTCCAGTGCTGATCCCCTTAACTTTTACCTTTTTTTTGATCCTCTGAACTTGACGGATAGAAAGCCGCAAGGCATGCCCTGCCTTTTTATTCGTCATCCTTCTATCCAACAATGACTTTATAGCCTCGTAACGTGTAATCTCCGGTAAAGTAAATCTCTCCTCCTTGTTCATGAAACACCCCAGTCTTGATGTTTTTCATTCTATATTTATTCCCTGGGGGGGTGACATAATCATATGACATTAACAGAAGGAATGATTTTTGTTGACTTTAACGCGTTTTTTTCATTAGCTTAGGAATAAATTTTCAAAAAGACGCCTATGCTTAATATTGACATTGAAAGCCTTATTCCACATCGCGAGCCGATAAAAATTATCAGTGAAGTGCTCGATGTAAAAGAAGACTCTGCCATTACCACCGCTATTGTAAACCCTAACTGGCCTCTTTTTGACGGTGATGCGGTGAATTCTCTGGTCTTAATTGAGGCCATTGCCCAAACAGCGGCCATTGTTGAAGGTTACAAGAGAAGTAAGCAGGGCAAAGCCGGCGTTAAGGGCTGGCTTGTCGGTGTCAAGAATGCCGAATTTAATGTAGCGAAAATTCCTGTCGATACTCAATTGACCATTTTCGTAAACAGTAAGTATTCGTTCGATAATTATGGCGTTGTGCAAGGAATTATTAAAGCCGGCGAAGATATTTTAGCTACAATAGTTCTTCAGGCTTTGCGCTTGAATGAAGAAGACAGCAAGTAATTATTATTTCGAGGAGATTAATAAAAACATGAATGAAGAAAAAGTGGCAATCATTACGGGCGCAAGCCGCGGCATCGGCCGGGCGACAGCTATAGAGCTGGCAAGGGCCGGTTATTTTGTGGTGATAAACTTTAAATCCAATGAAGCGGCGGCGGCGGAAACTTTGAAACTGGTGCAAACCGCGGGCGGAACTGGAGAAATTGTCAAATTCGATGTTACAGACGCCGCGCGGACATCAGAAAGCATCAAAGAGATTGTCGGACGTCATAAAAAAATCCAGGTCCTCGTCAATAACGCCGGAATTACAGCCGATGGTCTTTTTATGATGCTGGGCGAAGACGAGTGGGACAGCGTGATCAATACAACAATTAAAGGTTTTTACAATATTACAAAACCGGTTTTGCGAGAAATGGTTAAAGCCAAACGAGGTTCCATTGTTTCCGTATCTTCTGTCGCGGGAATTATGCCCAACCGCGGGCAGACAAATTACGCCGCGGCAAAAGCGGGAATTATTGGCGCTTCCCGTTCTCTGTCCAAGGAAGTGGCCAGGTTCGGCATTAGGGTCAATGTTGTCGCGCCGGGTTTGATCGAAACAGAAATGATAACTAATGCGCCGGTTGCCGAAATAAAAAAAGCTATTCCGATGGAACGCTTAGGCAAACCGGAAGAAGTAGCGCGCGTTATTCGTTTTTTATGTTCGGATGACGCATCGTACATGACCGGACAAGTGGTAGGCATCAATGGTGGTATATGCTAAAACGAATTTGTTACCCCTTGCATAAATATATCTGTATTATCAGCGGATTATTCTTATTATTTTCCCAGTTAAACTATGCGCTTGCCGATAATTTCGAACAGTTACGCAAAGACGCGGCCAATATTCAAACTATCCAAGCCCGTTTTGTGCAAAGCAAATCCATGAAAATTTTATCCAAACCTCTGATCTCCGAAGGCTGTTTTTATTATGTCTCTCCCGATTCCTTTCGCTGGGAATATTTTAAACCCTTAAAAAGCATTGTTATTGCCCATAAGGGTGAGACGAAACGCTACATTTCCTCCGGCGGGAAAATGACCGAAGACAAAACAGGCGGCGTGCAGGCAATGAAAATAGTTCTTAATGAAATAACCGCCTGGATGAGCGGCAAGTTCGATCAAAATCCGTCATTTAAAGCAACTCTCAAAGAAGGCACATATACAGAAATTACGCTGACACCGGTAGGGAAAAGCATGGCCGGCATGATTGAAAAAATCATCATTACAGTTTCTAAAAAAGACACAGCAGTCAAATCTGTAAAAATTATTGAAAGTGAAAATTCCTTAACCAGGATTGATTTCAGCGATGCGGTAATCAATAAAGTTATTCCCGAATCAACATTTCAGGATATCGAATGAAAAGTGTGCCGATTTTGGTTCTAACTTTCTTTTTTGTCTCCTGCCAGACATTGCCGGTCATTAATAATGCGCCTGGGCCGCAAACAGGCAAAGAGGCTTTAATTTGTCCATCCCCTTTCTTAAAAGAGAAGTATCGATTGATACACGCGATTGAAATTCAAATGGCGGGCGCCACACGAAGCGCTATTATCGGCGTAACTTTGGTCGATCCGGCCACACGTACGGTTTCCTGCGCTATTCTGACAGCCGAAGGAATGGTGCTTTTTGAAGCTGACGCGGATGCCGGATTGCTCAACGTCAGGCGCGCCTTACCTCCCTTTGATTCCACTAGTTTTGCGAAAAACATGATCGATGATATCAAGCTAATTTTTCTTTCTCCGGAAGGGAAAATTCATCAACTGGGCACCTTATCCGATGGAGCGAATGTTTGCCGCTGGCGCGAAGAAAACGGAGATTGGATTGATGTATCGGTTCATCAGCAGGGAAATATCGATATTCAGCGCTACTCAGCCAGCGGTGGTTTGAAACGCCATGTCAAGTTTATTAATAAAGCAGGTGAGAATATTTATTCAAGCATCGAACTGCACGCAAAAGAGCTGTCAAATTATTCCTTATTGATGATGTTAATTGAAGCTCAACCGGTCAAAAACTAAGCGCGGAAAAAAATCCAAAAGGATAAATGAATGAAAAACTCGATAGAAGGTAAAAATATCCTTATTATCGGTTCAGGCATCGGCGGCTTGAGCGCCGGGATTCTTTTATCTTTACTGAACTTCCGGGTTACTGTCGTGGAAAAAAATGCCCTACCGGGAGGACTTATGCGTTCTTACCGGCGTGCGGGAATCGATTGTCCGGTGGGTGTCCACTACGTCGGCGCGCTGGGGAAAGATGAGCCTTTAGGCAAAATGTTTAAATTTCTGGGAGTACCCGTGGATGAGCTTTTTTCCCATATGGGGCAAGGGGGAATCATTGATCGCTATATCTTTGATGATTTTACTTTTGATTTGCCGATAAGCATCGATGTCTATGAAGAAAACCTGCGAAAGTCTTTTCCTCAAGAAGCAGCGGCGATAGATATTATTATAAAAAATCTGCGCGAAATCGCGGGGCGCATGATGGATACGTCATTCTTGCTAAACCAGGGCGACCCTTTCCAAAATATCGATTATTACCAGCCTTTAGGTGAATTTTTGGATAAGCTTGATGTTTCGGCCGGTTTGCGGGCGGTATTATCCGTGCCTTGTCAGCTTGTAGGCGTTCCTCCGGCAGAGTGCCCGCTAGTTATTCATCATATGGTTTTAGCAGGCTATTTATTTTCCGCGTGGCGATTGAAAGAAAACGGCGCGAAGATGACGGAAGTGTTTGTCCGGCGCTTCCAGAAACTGGGCGGAGAGCTTATTTTAAACGACGGTGTGGAAAAGATATTACTTAAGTCGGGAAAAGTTGCCGGCGTCAGGCTAAAATCAAATCTTGAATTGCCGGTTGACGCTGCCATTGCCGATATCCATCCGAAAACATTGTTGGGCTTGTTGGAACAGGATTCTCTGCGTGCCTCCTACCGCCAGCGGATTTTAGACTTGACAGAAACGGATGGCGTCATTGCCGTGCAAGTTAGTGTTGATGCGGCCACTCATCCGGAAATGGCACATAATATTTACCGCCTGATTACTAATGAAAAAGGCACGATAGAAGACGGTATATTTTACCAAATCAGGCGGGGAAACAATCACGTTAATTTGCTTTCGATTATCACTAGATCGCTGTACAGCGAATGGAGTAAGTGGGAAAATACGGTTTCCGGCCAGCGCGGAAAAGAGTATGAAGAAAAAAAATTCGCCATTGCCCGCAAGCTTTTACAAAAAGCGGAAAGAATTTTTGGTGCCTTAAAAAACGCAAAAATTATCGATATTTTTACACCTCTGACTATTCGTGATTATGTTAATTGCCCCGAAGGTTCCTGCTACGGTGTCATGCGCTCGGCGCGCCAATTGCTGAAAGTCGCATCGGTAAATAATATACCCATATCCGGCCTTTTTTTGGCGGGACAAAACGCACTGGCGCCGGGAGTTTTAGGCAGCATGTTGGGATCGTTTAATGTGGTAAAACAAATAATTGGAACAGAGCGCTTTACCCGAACAATTAAGCTAGATCCTTAATCCTGTGGACGCGACAGGAAATTTATGCTAATTTTTCGCTCGACTTCAATTAAAGGCGGGAACAAATAGGCTACGCGATGATCTTTTTCCAGGGGCGAGATTGCTTTTTCGTCCTTCGGCCTCATGATCACAAAAAATATAAATTGTAGAATAATAAAATATTTGTTAAAAGGAAAAAATCAACTTAGGGAGCTAACATCAAGCCAATGACACGTCAGGAAATTGAACGCGAAATCAAAAATATTTTTCAGCGGGAGTTTGAAATAGAAAATCCCGGCATGGATGACGACCTGCGGGAAACATACGAATTTGACAGCATTGATGCTATTGAACTTTTATTGGAAATAGAAAAACTTTTGGGTTCAGAGCTTACCCAGGAAGAAAAAAAGCAAGCCATGGACATTCGCACGATAAATCAGATTTGCGATTATATTGAAAGAATTATCCAGATAAGAAAATCCTCGGCGGAAAAATAATTTATGGAACGCAGAGTTGTCATTACAGCATGTTCCGCGATAACGCCAATTGGTCACGGCAAAGAGCAGATAACCGAAAGCCTTTTAAGCGGGAAATCAGGAATTAAGCCGCTGCGCGAAGATGAATTAATCAGCCGCTTTATTCATTCTCGTGTTTACGGCACGGTTGATTATCCTGTCAGTTATGACTTTAAACGGCAACATCGCAAAACAATGGGACCTGTAGCTTATTACGCCTGCCAGGTGGCCAAGGAAGTTCTGGAGCAGGCGGGGCTCCCTCAGGAATTTGTGACGTCCGGAAATCTGGGCATCGCGTTTGGTTCGATTCACGGCTCTCCCACCGTCCAGCGCGATATTTATAAAATTTTTTTTGAAGCCAAAGATAAAGCGTCTTATCAGGTAATCGGCGCGGTGGACTACCTGAAATCCATGGTGCACACCACCGCCGTCAATATTTCCAAAATGTTTGGCATCACTGGCCGCATTATTTCCTCGGGAACAGCTTGTACTACCAGCAGCCAGTCCATCGGCTATGGGTATGAAGCCGTCAAATACGGCTTGCAGGAAGCCATGCTCTGCGGTGGCGCCGATGAATACGATACCATCACTGTTGCTGTTTTCGATAATCTGCTGGCCTGCTCCACCGCTTTCAATGATCAGCCGCATCGCACTCCCCGTCCTTTTGATAAATTACGCGACGGCCTGGTTGTCGCCGAAGGCGCGGGAGCCGTCATGCTGGAGGAATATGAATTCGCGAAGAAACGCGGCGCGACGATTCTGGCCGAATTGATCGGTTTTGCCTGCAACTCGAACGGCGGCGATTTGATTTTACCAAATCTTGGCGGCATCACCAAAACCCTTCACCTCGGTCTGAAAAACGCGGGAATCAGCGCTTCGGAACTGGATCTGGTGAGCGCTCACGCCACCGCAACGAAGATGGGAGATATTATTGAAGCGCAAGCTATTAGCGCGGTTTTCGGCAATCATCCTTACGTCATCGCTTTAAAGAGTTATATTGGTCATACCATGGCCGCTTGCGGTGCAATTGAAACGATCATGGCTCTTCATATGATGGAAGAAGGCTTTATCGCGCCGACAATAAATTTAGAAGACATCGACGAGCGTTGTGCGATGATTAAACATGTACAAAAGGTATTACAGCACCCGGTTAAAACAGCGGCCATACAGAATTTCGCTTTCGGCGGCGTCAACACCATCTTGCTGATAAGAAAGTTTCCCTGAGATTATAATGCCCCTAATGAAATCTATCCAACGTGTACTTGCTTTTTGCATCACATTGATTTTGTGGGCTTACTTCCTTTTCGGCTATTTGGTTTTATTACCTGTTTTATATATACCCGTCTACATTATTGCCAAAAATAGCGCCGCCGCCCTTCAAAACATAAACCATGTTCATCTCAAATGCTTTTTTGCCTTGACGCGATTTCTGATTCGCCGCACTAAATTTGAAATTCCCAAAGAAGTACGTGAAATTCATTCATCCGTCGTTGTTTGCAACCATATATCCTATCTCGATCCTATTTTGCTTATTTCGCTTTTCCCGCGGCAAGTGACGATAGTAAAAAGCACTTTTTTTAAAGTTCCCATTTTTGGCTGGTTTTTAAGGAATGCCGGCTACATTCCTTCCGCACCTAACGAAATGATGGGCGCGGCAATGATAAATAATTTGGAAAGCATCAAGGAGCACCTGGCGGCAGGAGGAGTTTTGTTTGTTTTTCCGGAAGGCACAAGAAGCCGCGATGGAAATCTTTCGCCCTTTAATAAAGGGGTATTTAGCATTGCCCGCTACTGCAACGCTCCGATAAAGCTTATCTTTATTCAGGATACCAATAAGCTTTTTAAGCCTGGTTTCTTCATCTTCAACGCTCTCGACTCAAACACAATAAAATTGGAGCTGATTGGCACTTTGGAGCCGGATTACAAAAGCAATAATTTTTCCATTTCCGCTGTTGCGGAGCAGGCCCGAAAACTTTTTGAAAAAAAGCTGTAGCAACCTTAAATTAAAACCGGCAAAAGCTCCGGTTTACAGATCATCAATAATAGAATATGGAGGTTTAATTATGGAACTGCAGGAAGCAATCTTAAAACGCAGAAGCGTAAGAAAATTTACCGAAGATGCCGTAACCGATGAGGAACTCCGGCAGATATTCGAGTCGGTACGCTGGTCGCCTTCCTGGGCCAACACCCAGGCCTGGGAATTTATCGTTGTTCGTGACAAAACGTTGATTGAAAAGATTACCGGTACTTATGCAGATAAAAATCCGGCAACTAAATGTTCGCTGGCCGCTTCCGTCTTGATTGTGGCCTGCGCAAATACCAGTGTTTACGGCTTTTACGATAGCAAAGACGCCACGGCGACTAAAAGCTGGTATATGTTTGATTTAGGTCTGGCCGTCCAGACGCTTTGTTTGAAAGCCCATGAGTTGGGTTTGGGCACTGTCGTCGTCGGCTTAATGAATCAAGAAGCCTGTAAAAAAATCCTTACCGTAAGGTCACGAAGTTGTGGTTGTCATTCCTGTTGGCAGGCCTGTTTTGCCCCTAAGAGAAGGTCCGCCGCGCAAAGTGGTATCGGAGATAGTTTACTTGAATACATTCGGCAAGAAAATGTTCTAAGGAGGAGGCAATTATGAAACAATTTATCATCACACCAGCCGCCGGGAAACGCCTGATCGGAAAGGCAATCGTCGCACATCAAGCCGTAAAAGCAGTGCGTAAAAAAGGAACTATCGTCATAATTGCCGGAACAACCAACGGATATGTGGCCGAGGAGCTACTTTCGAAAGCCAGCAAGACAAAAGATTTCAAGCGAGATCGTTTTTTCCGAGGCATTGTTCTTCCACCGGGAGGCCCAAAAACAAAAGGCGGAAGGCTTGCTGATCAAAGCAGTTTTCCGGGTGACGTGGTAATTCAAGATGGTGTTTGGCAGAGGGGCAAAACTATTTTTGATGTCGTCGACGATTTAAAGGAAGGAGACGTCATCCTCAAAGGCGCCAACGCTCTTGATTTAGCGCAAAGACGAGCGGCGATATTGATTGCCGATTCCAAAGCGGGAACGATTGGCGTGGCTATGCGCGTGGTTGTAGGCAGGCGAGTCCGCCTGATTATACCTGTGGGTCTGGAAAAACGTATTTCCGGTAATCTGGATGAAATAGTTGCCATGATGAACGAACCGGGAGGTGAGGGCCCGCGCCTTATGCCCGTACCGGGAGAAGTATTTACCGAGCTTGATGCCATCGCCTTACTTACCGGCGCCAAAACGTATCTGGTTTCGGCAGGCGGTGTTTGCGGCGCGGAAGGAAGTGTATGGCTGGCCGTAAACGGAAAATCGTCAGAAGAAAAAGCCGCCGAAGCTCTTATAAAATCTGTTGCTGATGAACCGGCGTTTAGCTTATAAAACCTCGACACGTTAAATATGCAAGACAGTCAAATCAACACCGTCATCAAAATTTTAAAAAAAGAACTGGAAGTGGGAACATTGCCGATTGTTTCGCATCTGGCTGAAGACCAGCGCGATCCTTTTGTGATCCTGATTTCCACTTTGCTTAGCCTGCGGACAAAAGATGAAGTTACCGCCGTTGCCACGGAAAGGCTCTTTGCGTTGGCATCAACGCCGCAAGAAATGCTGCAAATATCTCTAAGTAAAATCGCAAAAACTATTTATCCGGTGGGTTTTTATCGTGTCAAGGCACGCACAATTCATCATGTTTCCCGGGAATTAATCAGCCGTTTTAATTCCAAAATGCCGGATGATCTTGACACCTTGCTGAGTATCAAAGGTGTGGGACGCAAAACCGCTAATCTCGTTGTTTCGCTTGCTTACGGCAAAGACGGCATTTGTGTGGATACGCACGTGCACAGAATTTCCAATAGACTGGGATATGTTAAAACAAAAACTCCCGACGAAACGGAATTCGCCCTGCGCGATAAACTGCCGCGCTGCCACTGGATTATTTATAACACCATCATGGTTGCCTTTGGAAGGAAGACCTGCAAGCCCGTTTCTCCGCTTTGCAGTGTCTGTCCGGTAAATATTTACTGTGAACGTGTTGGAGTGACCCTCAGCCGATAATAGCGCCCTATTGGGCGCAAAATCACGGGGATGAACTCTCAAAATATAAAAGTTGACGAGTTTTAGCTGTTTTGGTATTGTCCAACGGCCTTAATTAAGGATAATATAAAACACAAAAAATTCCGGAGAATAAACAGCGTATGAGCGGGGCAGACAAGCCCTGAAAAGATTAACTTTTAGAAGCAAGAGAATATTATTATGCATACATTTGTGACATTTATACATGTTTTAGTCTGCTTTGTTCTGATTTTAGTTGTGCTGCTGCAGGCAGGCAAGGGAGCTAATATGGGCGCCGCGTTCGGTGGTTCCAGCCAAACGGTCTTCGGCTCGTCGGGAGCCGGTACTTTTTTGGGAAAGTTAACTGCGACGGTTGCCATCATCTTTATGCTTACATCATTATTGCTTACCTACATGGGAACGCAAAGAGGTTCTTCGATAGTAGAGCGTTCCAAAATTCCAGTTACTCAGCAGACGCCCGTACCGGCAAGCCCTGATTCGGCAACGCAACCGGTACTACCTCCCGCGGCGCCGGTGAACAAGTAAATATGGCATTTAATGCCGAAGTGGTGGAATTGGTAGACACGCTATCTTGAGGGGGTAGTGGGTTACACCCGTCCGGGTTCAAATCCCGGCTTCGGCACCATTTATCAAAATTATTTTGTAAACATTATTTTACTTGAACGAGAATCCAAATAGCTCGTCATTTTTCCGGGTTAGCCTGACGATTCCTATCCGTAAAAACAAGTTCCTTCAAAAGTTGCTTTGTTCTCCGCAGTTTCTCCGCCTCGGAGATTTTCATATTATCCAACTGCTCACATTTTCCAGCCATCGCTGTACACCTATCTGCCCATTCTTGAGAACTAAAATCCAACCCACTATGTTGTTCTGACAGCGTCCCGCTTTCTACAACCAGATCGCTCACGTCTTTTGAAGGCCGGGCTGTCTTTCTTCTTTCTTTAAGAATCATTTCCTTCAAAAGCTGTTTTACCCACCGCCGCTTTTCGGCTTCGGTGACTTTCTTTTCATCCAAGCGGCTATACTTTTGGGTAGCCGCCCTGCATCTTTCTTCCCATTCTTTGGAAAAGAGATTTATCAGATTATGTTGTTCTAACATCACTTTGCACTCCGCCGTCTGCATTACCACAATGGTTGTTAATAACAATAAGAATTTATTTTTTGCATTGACGGTTATAAAATGAAACAAATTAGTATGCAAATGAAACTTTTCAAAGCTTAATTTCGACGATCTGTGCAAAATTAAGTTATTTTTCTGACATTTTAAGAGACAGGTAATTGCCTATAGATGCTTTTGGCGATATTCTTTAATGATTTGAGCTATTTCCGAGCCATATAATTTTATTTTTTCCGGCGATAAATATTCTTGAAGATTATCAGTGTTTTGTGCGAGCTCCAGCAAGCTTTTATCCGGTAAAAACATGAAGATGGCGCGATTTTCTTCTTTGGCCCGACGGAAACGCCAGACATAAAGTTTTTTGAGCAGTTCTTTTTGTTCTTGATTTAAACTATAATAACCTTTAATTTTTATGTGTCCCTGCCAGTCTAATTTTTTTTCCTGCCAATTACAAGAGGCAATTTTGGCAAACGCTTCCTTTGCTGTTTGTACCAAATCCCTGCTCTTCAATTCTTCCAGCTGTCTTTCGTAAAGCTCCGGAAGATATGTAACATCTTGCACAGCGTATCGAAGTTGTTCCTCGGTCAATGGGCGGTTATCCCAGCGTGAGCGTTGCATTTTTTTACTTTTTTTCAACTCTGCGCCAACAAATTGCGTAATCATTTTTTCCAGCGACAATTGCTTGAAACCCAAAAGAAGCGCTGCCCGATGCGTATCAAAAATATTATTAAAATCAAATTTATAATCTCTTTTGAGGAGACGAATATCGTTATCTGCGGCATGAAGAATCTTGATGATTTGTCGATTGCGAAAAAATTTTCCTAAAAAGGATAAATCCAGATTACCCAGCGGATCAAAAACATAGGTAGTGCCGCTGGCGTGAATTTGGATCAGGCAGAGTATTTCTTTGAAATAGCGGAAGGAATCGTATTCCGTATCAATGCTCAAAACGGGGGATTTTTCGATATTATTAACAGCTCGCAGTAATTTTTGGGGTGTATCCACCAGAAGCCATTTTGTATCCATGAAGGGCAACTTAACTGAAACAATAATATAAAGCTATAAAAATGATAATAAAAATACCGGCCACTGCAAGCATAAGATAATCGGAGGAGGTCAGTTTCATTTCCGCCATGGAGGTGCGCTCCTGGCGTGCGTAGCCTCTTGCTTCCATGGCTAACGCTAGTTCATCAGCGCGTCTGAATACCCCGAGCAAAATACTCATGGTTAAAAATAAAAATGCTTTTATTTTTATAATAAATCCTGAAGCACGCGAATCATAACCCCGCGCTTTTTGCGCGGTTTCGATTTTTTCCTTTTCGGTAAGCAAAACGGGCATCAGCCTTAAAGCCAGCATAATCATTACAGCGATATCATCGACCGGCACACGCAGAAATTTTAACGGCCGCAAAAAAAACTTTATTGCCGCGATTATTTGAGAAGGGGCGGAAGTCATGGTCAGTAAAACCGCGGCTACAATCAGGCATAAAAAGCGCCACGTCACAATAAATCCTTCTTGTACACCCGAAAGAGAAAAAGAGACTCTCAAATAGGGAATAGTGACAAAAGCCTCGCCCGCGCTAAATAAGGCATGAGCCGCAAATATTAATCCGATAAAAAACAGAAGCGGTTTTACCGCCTGGCCAATTGTCCGTAACTTTATGCTGTTGGCTAGTGCAACAAAAAATAAGGTTATACCAATAAGAAAAACGGCCAGTGATTTGGCCCAAAGGATGATAATGCTCAAGAAAAAAATAAAGGCAAGCTTGACGCGGGGATCAAGATTATAGATTAGTGATTCGCCTTTAATGAAAACTCCGGCATGATACATTATCAATCCTTAAATTTTTGCAGCCAGAATTCGTATTTGGTTTAAAGCTTCATCCATGTCCACAATATCTGTCCGCACAGGTAAATCCATTTCTTTGAGTTTTATTAACAATTGCGTAACTTGAGGCAGATGCATGCCGATTTTTTGCAGCATTTCTGCTTTGCCGAAGATTTGTTTTGGTGTGCCGTCAAGATAGATGCGGCCTTCATTGAGAACGACAACTCTTTGTGTCAGCGCCGCTTCCGCCATATTATGGGTAATGTGGATAATACCCACACCCTCGCGGTGCAGTTTATCGATAATGTCTAAAACGCGCGTAGTCGCAGCGGGATCCAGAAATGCCGTGGGTTCATCCAGCGCGATATAACGCGGTTGCATGGCTAAAACACCCGCGATAGCCACCAGCCTTTTTTCGCCGCCGGAAAGATTTTCGATATTGCGCCCCGCGAGCTCACTTATGCCTGCCCTCTCCAAAGATTCGGCAACTCTTTTTTTAATATCCTCCATCGGCAGGCGCAAATTTTCCGGTCCGAAAGCGATATCTTCTTCCACCGTCATGCCGACTATTTGATTATCCGGATTTTGAAAAACCATCCCCACCAAAGATCTTATCTTGGCCTGGCTCCGGGGCTTTTGTGTATCAAGGCCTTCCACGTCGACTGTGCCGTCGAAAGGTAGAAGCAAGGCGTTTAAATGCCTGATTAGCGTGGTCTTGCCACAGCCGTTCGGGCCGATTAGGGCCAGGTGTTCGCCGTTATTTATTTCCAGAGAAACACCGCGTAGCGCATCAATGCCCTCCGGTTCATAGCGATAATAAACGTTGTTTAAAATAATCACTTAAAAATCCTAAATCTTTATTCGGTCTTTTAATCGCGAACTGATTATCGCGGCAAGAATAATTTTGATTATGTCGCCGGGCAGAAACGGGAGCACACCCACATACAGCGCCTTGACAAAACTAAGTTTTGCCACAAAAGAAAGCTGAATGACGCCAAGGAAATATATTATCACCATGCCGATGAGCATAGAAAAAATATACCATAAAACGCCCGCGTTTTTTTTCATCCCGGCTATTAACCCGATAACAAAGGCCGCTACAATAAACCCAATTAAATAACCGCCGGTAGGTCCGAAGAGCACACCGAGTCCCGCTTTTCCGCCGGCGAAAACCGGAATACCCACTATCCCCAGCATCACATAAATAAATTGGCTTGCCGCACCCAGCGGGCCGCCCAAAAGTACGGCGGCGATATTCAGGAAAAATGTCTGCGCAGTGATCGGCACGGGCGGCAGGGGTATCACAATAAATGCCCCTGCCGCGGTGAGCGCGCCGAAAAGCGCGGCATACACGATCCCTTTAATTGATTTTTTGTCTGCCGTCATAGAATTAAATTTCCCTTTGCTTAACTTATTTAAAACGTGACCGACACTCCACCTTTGATAATCAAACCATCCGCGGGATAATACAAATTATCACCCCAGCCGGCCAAATCTATTCCATAAGTTGCGTAGTTTTCATCGGTTAAATTTTCCACACCGGCAAAAACAACAATTTTATTCCCCTTAACTTCCGGTCGCCAATAAATATAAAAATCACAGCGCAAATAATCCTGAAGCTTCTCGGCGTTATTATCATAGTCATTGGCTAAAAATGCTTTATCGACGTAACGCAGCCGCGGATTGAGGGAAATATTATAGGGCAGATAAATTTCCAGATTAGCGTTAGCCATCCAATGAGGAACGATCGGAACTTCCTTACCGTTATTAACTCCTTCATCAAAAACGGCTTTTTGATAGGTTAAATTTCCGTTAAAGTTAAAATAATCTTTTAATATATAATTAATGGTAAACTCCGTGCCGACATGACGGGTTTTGTCTAAATTTTTCAACTCCCATGTTACCGGGTCGGCAGAAATTTCGTCTTCCATGTCTACTCGGTAAAAAGTCAATCCCACTTTGAAATTATCCAGCGGATAAACGGTAGTGCCCAATTCATAGCTTCTTCCCTTTTCCTTTTCAATATTTATATTAAAAGAATTAAGGGGGCCGGAGCTATAGAATGAAGCCTGCTCATCCAGAAACGGATAGCGGTAAACACTTGCATACTTGGCATAGATTTTCGATTTCTCGCTGAAAAGGTATGTTAAACTTCCCTCCCAGGCTTGGGCCTGATGCTTTTTTGTGCTATCAAAATCGATGGAAAACGGACTGAGTGTCGTAGACTTTCCTTTAAACTCGGCTCTTTCCGTGCGGTAGCCGCCCGCCAAAATCAAACTCGGCAAAACATTAAACTCGTCCCGTATATAAAAACCCAAAGTATTTTTTTCGAAATCAACCAGATGCGTTTTTGTTGTTCTTTCTTTATCGGCGTATTTGTCTAGGGTCAGGGTTTCGTGATAGTAGTCAACGCCTAAGGTTATTTTATTGGCGAACCGGACAATGGGAGCTTCCAAAATGTATTTGGGCGTAACGCCGAAAGTTCTAACATCGTAACTGTTATATTGATTAGGCGGCCAGTAAGAATCGTAATTGCTTTTGATTATTTTGCCGCCGTAATATAAATCGGTGTCCAGGCGCCCGAAATTACCTAAAACAGAATTAATTTTTCCATGCAAATTTTGATAATCTTCCGTCGCGTCATCATTAATATGTCCTGGTTGGATTTGCCGGGGATTTGCTTCTATTTGCGCTTTGGTAAGCCCGCCCGGCATCTCAAATGCTGTTTTGCTCAAAGAGCCGTCAAGAGACAAACCCAGATAGGGACTGGCATCATAACCAAAATTGAATCCCGCGCCAGTGAATGAAAACTTGGATCTATCACGATAACCCCAGCTAAACTGATTTGCGCCGTTTACAGCATAAGATAATTTGCCGGTGGAGCCGCTTACACCGATTTTTTCATCATGGAAGCTGTAACTTCCGGCAGTTAAGGCGGCATTGATTTTCGGAGCGCCTTTGCCGCGTTTGGTGATGATGTTAATCACTCCGCCGATGGCCGCATCGCCGTACAGAACAGAGCTGGCGCCGCGGATTATTTCAATGCTTTCGATATTGTTAAGAGGTATTTGCATCAGGCTTGCCGGTGACATATCCGGCCGATTGAGACGCCTGCCATCGAGCAAAATCAAAGTTTTACCGTACGGATTATCGCCGCCAAAGCCCCGCAAATCAATCATAGACTGCGCCGGGTTGCCGCTGTAACTTCTAATCTGCGCGCCTTCGACAAATTCCAGCAATTGGGGCACATTTGTCGCGCCGGTTTTACTGATTTCTTCTGCGGTAATGACGGTAACATTGGCCGGAGCTTTGCGGATTTCCTGCTTATCGCGCGTAGCGGTAACCACAACCTCCTGCAGCTTTACGGCAGGTTCATCGTCTTTTTTTTCTTGAGCTTGAAGTGGTGAAAAAATAACTACTGAAAACAACAGAACTAAAACAAAAATCTTCTTCATAGAGCTTCTCCTTTCCCCCTCGGGATTAAAGTAAGTTAGAGACGCCATAAAGTTTCCTGGCTTGCGGCTACCTACTTTCCACTCCTTCCCGATAATGAGCATCAGTGGACAAATGTGGATTTCGTTCCGCTTACAGTTGCGGGGCAGCGCCGGACTTAGACCGGCTTCCTTTATTGGGCATCCCTATGCCAATTTCTTTCTTTGGCTAACTTTGTTGGCTTCGTCGTCGGCATCCTCGACGTATTTTACTAATACGCCTGCGGAGACTCCTCCTTGCCGCCTCGTTATCCTTTGAAAGCTAAATGGCATTATTCAGGTCAACAATGTCATCCGGGGCAATCCGTTTTGCGGATTGCGATCTATCAGGGATTCAACATCGTAGACCTCTTTTATGTGCGCCGCGGTAATAACTTCCGCGGGATTTCCTATAGCATAAATTTTTCCACAGTCCAGCAAAATTATTCGGTCGGCATTCTGCGCAGCCAGGTTGATATCGTGGGTCACAAAAATAACCGTGAGCTGTTCGGACGCGTTTAATTGGCGCAGTAACGTTAAAAACTGAACTTGATGCTTCAAATCCAAAAAAACAGTGCTCTCATCCAACAGTAATACTTTCGGTTCCTGCGCCAGAGCGCGGGCAATCAAGACGCGCTGGCGTTCTCCCGCGGAGAGCTCATTGAACCTGCGCCGGGCAAAGGCAAGAGTGTCTGTTTTTTCCATGGCCTCAAAGACTATCTTGTAATCATTTTTATCTTCAAAGCGGTAATTATTCAGATGAGGAAACCGCCCCATAAGAACGATTTCCTCAGCGTAAAACGGAAAAATAATAGAAATATCCTGCGGCACAATAGCCACTTTTTTGGCTATTTCCTTTCGTAACCATTCTTTGGTATCTTTACCGTCAATCAGCATTTCACCGGCATCGGGAAAGAGTGTGCCGTTGATTATTTTCAAAAGCGTAGTTTTACCGGAACCGTTCGGCCCGATAATCGCCGCGATTTGCCCCTCTTCGACAGAAAAGGAAACATTTTCCATAACCGGTTTTTCGGTGTAGCTGAAATCAATATTGCGGGCGGAAATTAGAGACATGGTTAAGTGGCCTTCCTTTTCAAAAGAAAAATGAAATAAGGCGCGCCGCATAGCGCCGTAATAACCCCGACAGGCAGTTCGGCAGGTGCTAAAATTACCCTCGCCAGCGTATCGGCTAAAACCAAAAAGGAAGCGCCGAAAAGCGCGGCGGCAGGTAATAACAGACGATGATCGGAACCGAAAACAAGGCGCATCAAATGCGGCACCATAATGCCGATAAAACCGATAATGCCGGCCAGAGATACGACAACCGCAATAATCAAAGAAGTAAGAATGAGAAGCCAGGGTTTTGTCTTTTCCAGATCGACGCCTAGATGCAGGGCTGTTTCTTCACCCTGCACGATTAAATTCAATTTGCGCGCCTGCCCGTAAAGCAGGGCAAAACCGGCAAAAAGGCAAATGGCCGCCACACTGATTTCTTTCAGGGAAGCCCGTGATAAATCACCCATCAGCCAGAAAGTTATACTGTGCAACTCCAGGCTATCGACTACGGAAAGGAAAAAGAGAATAGCCGCGGAAAAAAAGGCGTTGATAACCACGCCGGAAAGCAGCAATGAATTATCCCAAAGCGCACCTCTTGTCCCTCCAGCTACGATAAATAATAGAAAAACCGTGATAAGAGCGCCGCAAAAAGCCAAAAGCGGAACTCCTAAATAGAAAGAACTCGCGCCAATAAGAATGCCGACAATGGCACCCAGAGCGGAGCCGCCGGATATGCCCAGGATGTAAGGATCGGCCAGCGGATTGCGCAAAAGCGCCTGAAAAATTACCCCGCCTATAGAAAGCGCGGCGCCGACAATGCCGGCAAATAAAATTCGCGGCAGACGTATGGAAAATATAATTAATTCTTCCTGAGAAGTTATGGAGAAACTTCCGGTAAGCGCTTTGGCAAGTGAACGCAGCAGATGACTTAATTCAATATGGAAACTGCCCACCGAAAGGGAAACCAGGCAGAGAAGAAAAAATATTAAAAGCATCAGGGCGCTGATTTTCAGCACCCGTGATGAAGTTACCCGGTGATAAATAGCTGTTACCCCCCTTTTTTGGCTTTAACCTTGTGCAGTCTCTTCTATGTTTTTATTTACGCCTTTTTACCTTATATCGCCGATGGGTTTTTTTCTTGCCAGAATTTATTTTTTTTTAATATCGGCAAGCCAGAGAGGATGGCGATGGCGGGCGTAATCCAGCTTCACTTTTCCTGTAAAAATGCCCCGTACCATCGGCCAGTTGGCCTTGAGAGCAATCGCCGCCATGTGCGCCAGAAAAGTCAGGAAAAACAAAACAAAGAATATATTGTGAATCCATGTAGCTAAAAGCAGAACGGCAGGAGACATATCCGGCGCGTAGATATTCTTATAAGTTTTAATCAATCCGGAAATAATCAGCATTGCGATGATGAAAGCCATCCCCGCGTAAGCCAGGCGCTGTTCCGGCAGATATTTATGCATAGGTGGTTCCTTACCGAAACCGAATAGGCTTTTGATGACGGTGATGGACGCGGCAAAATCTCCCTTTTGCGGCAACAAGCCTTTTTCACCGCGCGCGCCGTGATAAACCACATGAAAAGCAGCCACAGCAGTGAAAACCAGCGCCGCCCCATAGTGTAAATACAGCGATGTAATAAAATCAGCCGACCAGCCCAGGCCGGGAATTGTTATAATGTAGTAGCGCTTAGCCACGGGAAGTTCAAATATTCCTGTTAAAAGCAGGATGAAACCGGAGATGGCTATTGCCCAGTGCTCAATTAATTCCACCGCGCTATGGCGGACAACGAGATTTTTTTCGAGTAATATTTTTTCAGCCATTGCCTTGCTCCTCCTTTCTTACCTTGTCTTTGCGGCGTGAAAACCAATTCCACACGCCGGCAATACCTGCTGTGGCAAGTCCCAGCACGGGAGCAGCTAAAACCGCTTTCGCCAAAGGATCAGTACTGGCCATTCGTCGTTTAACATCCGTCTTCATATCCGGCTGACCCGGTTGCCTGGTCATGGTCTTATTAATTTCCTCGAAAGATACCGGCGATACATAAATAGTGGAGGTGCCACCGTTTTGCGTTTTTCCATAGATGTAGCCGCTCATCCGGCGAGCGCGCTCGAAGGCGACCTTTTCAATGGCGTTTTTCGTTCCGATAAGTAAAGCCTCCCGCGGACAGGCCTCTACACATCCTGGAAGCTTGTCTTGTTTTAGCCGATCAAAACACAAATCACATTTATACATCACGCCATTGCCCATGAATCCAGGCATAACATGGAGGTAAATGCCGACGCCGGATTGCCGCTGGGGGATTTCCCAAGGGCAGACATCCTTGCATTTCGCGCCGCCGAAACACTGGTTCTGATTAATCACGACCGCACCGTTTTCAAACTTGTGATTGGCCGAAAACGGACAAATGGTAGCGCAGGCCGGATTGTCGCAATGCATGCAACGCCTCGGCACATAAATTGTTTTCTTTTTACCCTCCACGGTTACTTCGGCCTTATGGACGTAGATAAAGTTGTAAGGAGTCAGGCGGTTGAACACCTCCTGTTTTTTCGACCAGTCTTCAATAGTTTTTCTGGGCCAGGGTTCCGGTATAGGCTCGATAACTTTTGGAATCTTATCTTTATTTATTGTTTTGCAGGCGTTCACGCAGGCGGGAATTTTCCGGTCAACACAGCCGTCGCAAAGACTTAAATCAATGATTGTCGATAATTGTTGCTTTTGTCCGGCAACAGCCTTTTCGGGCAGACTGACGCCGGAGAGCACTGCGGCTCCCGCTGTTATCTGCAAAAAAGACCGACGGCTGATTTTTGATTTATTTTGTTTGCTCATAATGTTTCTCCATCTCTCTGGTGAAGACAGTTGATCATTTCTCAATTTTACTTATGCGAATTTTATAAGCGTTACCGATTTTTTCTACAAGCCTTATTTCGACGCCATTATCTTTGTCGGTAAACACTGCTTTATCCGGCAGGTCGAACGCGGCGCCCTGCAGATAGGGAATAGATGAATCCGCGTCCATTAACTTTACCGGCGCTCGTCCGTGTCGGCATTCGTCAATGCTGTCATCCGCGTACATAATTAAGACACCTTTGCCGGGTAGATGAGGATCAAAGTTGCCCAGCGGTTGCCTGTTCTCAATAAGATAAAACTTAGATTTAGTGAGCGGAATTTTTATAACGAGCGGGTTTGATGCACCGTCTTCCAGCGGGCCCAGGACAATTTCACTTGTTTGTTTGGGCTCAACAACTTTTATTTTCTCAGGAGCGATCCAGCCCAACCTTAATTTTGTCCATGATGATAAACCCGGCGGCGGAATATTGCGTTTGTAGAAATGGCAGGAAAGCGGATCCCAA
Source organism: Deltaproteobacteria bacterium RBG_16_44_11 (assembly GCA_001797845.1). Classification (GTDB taxonomy): domain Bacteria; phylum Desulfobacterota; class Syntrophia; order Syntrophales; family Smithellaceae; genus UBA4810. Next base: position 37,004 of record MGQN01000011.1, read on the forward strand.
TATCCCATATTAATCATTGCTTTCTCAAAAGCGGTGTCTCGTGTAGGGTGGTTTGCCTGAATGTCGTGGTCGTATAGGCAGGGAACCATTCTTTTTCCTTCGCGCACTCCTCCCCAGATATGGGCGATGTCATGAAAAAGCGTGCCCAGGTGCGCCTGATATGTGAATATAGCAACGCCGCCCGGAATAATCTGCCTTCTTCCTTTGGTCTTGAACACAATGTCCTGCGACCATCCCAGCATACCCGGATATCCGCAAAGGCCTATCATGCCG
>MGQN01000011.1:37287-37702 GCA_001797845.1 Deltaproteobacteria bacterium RBG_16_44_11
AAGTAAAACTACGAAAGAATACTGAGAAAAATCGTTCTTTTCATCAGCCGTGTCAATTGTATCCTGGATCAGTTTAACGATACGTGATCTGTCGACTTTTAAATTTGCGGGAGATATTGAATACCATCTGATGGAATCGGGCAGCTTATGCCAGCCGGTAAAATCAAGCTCGGCACAAACTTTACCGTAGGACATCTCCCGCACATAATAGCCCAGTTGCTTGAAACGATCACGGACAAATTCCTCATTAACTTTTGGAGTAATATCCGGAAACTCAACTAAAATAACCAGACCCTTTTTTGTTTCGCAAGCATCCTCTCTGGCCGCATCCGCCGCGGCAAGTACCGTGCCGCCAACAAAAAAAACCAAAGCGGCAAAAATGATGCGGTTAATATTTATTTTAACCATGACAATC
>MGQN01000011.1:37715-39638 GCA_001797845.1 Deltaproteobacteria bacterium RBG_16_44_11
ATTGGAAAAATGATGTCCTGTGTCATTTTCCTGCTTTTTTTATTTGTACGGGTGGCCGCGTACAGGCAAAAACCCTTGCTTTGAGATCTGTTTAACCCTTCAGCCCTTAGTGGTATTGCATGGTTTAGCGGAAAAATCCGGCCGCTACAGCTCTTCGAGCAGTTTGAGTATTTTATTTTCGTCCATAACCGCCGGATTGGTCGCAATGTTGCCGACTTCTCTGGAGATTAAAAAGGCCACCTTTTTGAAGTCCTCGCGCGGCACGCCGTGATCCTCCAGTTTGACGGAGAACTGCAAATCACGGAACAGGTCCAACAGTGCCTGTTCCAGATTGTCCGTGCGGGCGAGCGCCCACGCCAAGTCTTTATACTTTTCTTCACAAGTTTTCTTGTTGGCCCGCACAGCGCAGAGCATGCCGATAGCCACCGCCCGGCCGTGGGAGATATGATAGTGCGCTCCCAAAGGATGCGCCACGGCGTGCGCCAATCCAAGTCCTTTGCCGACCAATACGCCGCCGAACATGGCCGCCATGCACATATCCCAGCGGGCAGTGATGTCATTGGGGTTGTTGTAGGCTTTGCGCAGGCTTTGTCCGATCAACTTTACGCCGTACAGAGCCAAGGCATCGTAGTACGGATTATAATCCAGAGCGGTGGTGACATAGCCCTCCACCAGGTGCGAAAGCGCGTCGAGCCCGGTGTCGGCAGTAATGCTTTTGGGCATGCTGGCGCACTGTTCGGGATCAATAATGGACAGGGTAGGTAAAAGATGTTCGCTAACCAGCGGAAACTTCACATTTCTTACTTCATCCGTAATAACGCCAAACATATTGGCCTCACTGCCCGTGCCCGAAGTGGTAGGGATGCAGATGATCGGCGGCACTTCCGGCCCTATTTTGGCGGCGCCGCCAACATTAACATCAAACTCGGTTAACGGCCCGGGATAGGTAACCTCTACGGCGATGCCTTTGACACCATCCATTGCACTGCCACCCCCAACACCAATAAGACAGTCACACCCTTCCTTTTTATAGATCACACCGGCTTTTTCCACTACCGAAACCGGCGGATCGGCCACCATTTCACAAAACTCGGCGGAATCAAGCCCGGCCTTTTTTAGGATTTCGCGCACGGCATCGGTACGGCCCAACCGTTTGGTCGTGCTGCCGGAAACAACCAGCGGTTTTTTACAACCGAGTTTTTTGACGGCCGCGCCTAATTGTCGAAAAACACCGGGGCCGATAAGCAGTTCCGGGATTTTGGGCAGACGCATTTCCCATATCTTCGTAGGTTCCCGAAAGGCGTCCAAACCGTCCCACATTTTGTTGATTTCTTCTTCCGAGACATCAAAGGTATGTTTTGTGGGGCCAAGCGCTTCCTCGCGCACGAATTTGGGCAGGGGCTCCTTGTTTTTTCCGAATTCCGCCCCTTCATTGAATTTAAGCATATCTTTGAGAGATTGCTTGGACATCTCCACTACATCATCGTGGCGCACATCATCTCCATATCGGGCGGATAGCAACTTGGCCACGACTTCATAGAATGAAGCTTTGCCGCCGGGCAATGCGTTGAGACAGTAGCCAAAGGTGTCGCAGGCGGAAGCCTTGACCTGTGTGCGCAGGGAGTTCTTAGCCTGATTTTTACTCAGACCGGCTCTATAGGTAAGGCCGGCTGTATGGTCGGCGCCCATGGGGCTTGTAGCGTAGGTCATGCCGGTACCTTTGACGGCACGGGGGTCATGGCCGGGAATGGCCTGCCCTTTAATGGCCGGTACCCGATCGATGCCCAGATATTTAGCAGTGCGGACTACACCATTACCCAAGTATGTCCCCAGTTCCGTCCCCTGCTCGATTTCAGTGAGCAATTTGATAGCGGATTGCACATCGCCGGCTTTCATTTTTCCGGCGCTGGCGGCAACACCCAG
>MGQN01000011.1:39650-46108 GCA_001797845.1 Deltaproteobacteria bacterium RBG_16_44_11
CGATCACGTCCAGCCCCAGATTGTCGCAGATGAATTTCAGGCGGGCCACGTCGTCGGCATCAGTAATATCCAGGTTAGTGCCTAACAGCGCCAAGGCTTCGTACTCAAAAGCCGCTGCAAGGCGTTGGCCGTTTTTATCCGGATAGAGGATCGAACATTGGACAACGCAGCCGGGCATACAGCCGTGCATCTTGCCGCCGCGCTCAAACATATTGGCCTGGATCACTTCCGCCGTAAGCCCTGCAAATCCTTTATGCTGTCCGGATTTATAGTTACTGCCGGGCATGGTCCCCTGGTAGCTGGAATTGGATACGGCAAAGGGTGTTCCAAACTTACTGTACATATTGCAAACAATGTCGTGTTGAAGAGTATCAATCCACTCTTTGACCAAAGCTCTAAAAGCTTCAGTCTCTTTTATTTCCACTTTTGGAGCCCCGCTATCGTCCAGCACAATCGCCTTAAGTCCTTTGGAACCCATTACCGCTCCCAGTCCGCCGCGCCCGGCGCTACGGGAAGGATCTCCAAGCATGTCCGTCAAAGAAACTGATGCGGATCTGTAGAGCCTTTCACCGGCCGGCCCGATGCAGATGATGCTGATTTTCGAACCATATTTTTCTTGCAGCTTTTCAGCCACGGGATAGACTTTCATCCCCTTATAATCATCCGCGGGCAGTAGTTCTGCTCCGTCCTTGGTGATTTTCAGACAATATAGTTTGCCTTTTTTTGGAACGCCTTCGAAAATAATGGCGCGATACCCCAAGCGATCCAGCTTTTGGGCGGCCGTACCGCCGGAGTTGGCCTCCTTGATCCCCAAGGTCAGCGGACTTTTGGCGCCTACGGAAATACGCCCGAATTGAGGAGCCAAGGTGCCTGCCAAGGGGCCTGCAGCAATAATCAGTTTATTGCCGGGGCCCAAAGGGTCGGTGACAGGATCGACCTCCTTGTTCATGATTTTCGCAATCAGTCCGGTACCGCCGATCAGTTTCCACTCCTCGGGCAAATGTTCGGTTGTTACTTTAGCCTGCTCCATATTCACGCGTAAAATTTTCATCGTCCCCCCTGTAAAAGTTACTTGCTGATGAACATACCTTAACCAATTATAATTTCAGACATTACCCCATTTAAAACACAATCAACCCACCACCACGCCCTGTTCAGCCTCACTGCGCAAGGCTATCAACATGAACACCATTTCCATTGTAAGAGCGGTGAACTTACTTTTCCCGATGGTTACCGGCAGTGCAGTATCTGCTCAACCTTTGCCTGGGTTTCAAGTCCGATTTAACTCATTTCGCAGGCGAACAATCAATTTTAACCTGTTTGAACGATGTGACGCGGTGGCTGCTGCAGGTTCAAATGAACAGAAACCCGGGCTATTTCCGCAATTGCATAGAAGACATAGTGAGAGCAAAATCTCTTAATGAGACATTGCTTTCTTGACGGTGAAATATAGGGAAGTTCCGTTTTTATGTCAATTAATTTTTCCACAGAATGCTGTGTCGGCGCTTAAGGAAAACACATTTTTTGCAAAGGGCATGAGTTAAGCAAAAAATAACCGGGTATGGGATTATCAGAATTATTGCAGAGTTTTCAATACTTACCGATGGAGGCAAGGTAGATGGTAAATTCCTCTTCGCTGTCGACGCCAAGTAATTCATCGCAAGCGCTCTGATTGTAGGCGGCCACGACACAGCACCCTGCGTCAATACTCTGACAGGCAAGATAGAGATTCTGTCCAACGTGACCGGCATCGATGGCAATCACTTTGTGGGCAGCCAGATCGTAGCGCCACTCCATGCGCGCCGGAATCGCCGTCCAAAAAAAGGTCATGGCAGAGGTGGCGATAAAGTTTTGACCGAAGCAAGCGTCAGCCGCCTTGCGTCCAATGTCATCGTCAAGTACCAATTGTGCCAATTTTTCCTCGAACGGCAAATAGCGGTATAAACCGACACGCAGGTTTTTAACCCGATTGACGGCAATATATGTTTCAAAAGAGTGGCGCGCTCCGGCGGAAGGCACGGAACGCAGTGCCGTCTCTGGACTTACCACACAACGCACACCCTGTGTTGCCCAGAGCAGGGCGGCAAGTTCCTCCAGAGTCAATGGATCGGATTTATATTGGCGGACACTTTCCCGAAAGGCGATAGCTTCGCCCACCGGCAACCGCCCTAATTTCACCAGCGCATCTTTCCCCACGGGCAAATCAATTTTCGGCACATCGGCAGGACAGGGTTTCTGCATTGGCGGCGCGGGTAGACGCCTACTCTGGTCTGTTTGCGAAAAATCAATTTGCTGTCGTATAGTATCTTTCAGGAAAAAGCGGTTTGCTTCAAAATGCTTTTTGGACATCTAATAGTTTTATTCCTTTGAGTAAAGTGATTAATAATCTGATAAAGGCAAAAGTACTGAATTACCAGGCAAACCATTAACTATTCAATTTATCGAAATCTACCATATCCTGCGGTCTGCCGCTGGCGCGCTTGTTGGTCAACAGATCTTTTTTTGAAATGAAATTTACTTTAAAATCATCAAAATCGGCAATGACACGATTTGAGAAACATTCGTCAAAGCGCACACCGTCAATTGATGTCAGTATCTCCAGGCGCATGGGAGGAACGCCCATGAGAATGACTTTTTTTTCTTTCAGAAAGACTTCTTTGTTTAAATCAGGAAGGTCAAAACCGAACTGCCGCAAGGCCTCAACCATTTTCAGGGCGTTTTTTTCATTGGCAGAAATCCATACATTCAAGTCACCTGTTGCCCGAGGATAGCCATGGAAGCCAACGGCATAACCGCCGATAACCAGGTATTCAATTTGTTTTGAGTTCAGCAATTTCAAGAACTCTTTGAAGTCGCGCGGAAACTCGATCATGCCCGAACATTACCTTTCTCATAAACTCGATGGCTTCTATTCTTTCGGCGGTACTGCGTTTAAGCCAGTAAGCTGTATCATCGGCTTCGTGCAAATCAACTACTTCGATAATGTTTTTTTGAATTTTTTCTTCAATCATCTGTTTACTCAAATTGTTATTTATATCCGGCGCTCAACAGCCTTTATGAAAATATTGAATTAATTATTGGAAATTATAGCACATTGCTGTGTTCTACAAAAGCACAAAACAGGCTCAATAATGGATATAAGCGTCTACAATTATTTATTTTTATCGACTTTAACAAAGTCGGTTATTTCTTTGAACAAAGACGCGTCCGCGTGAAACGGCCAGTCGTTGTGGCCAGCGCCTTTGATAACCCACATTTTTTTTCTTCCTTCCGGAAGATTCGCGTATAAACTGTGGGCATGTTTAATGGGCAGAATTTCGTCGCGTTCCGCTCCGACCACGGAAATATTTTTCTTAAAAGATTTAAGATTTTCGATGCTATCATACTTGTCGGTTAAAAGCATTTTCACGGGAAGAAAAGGGAATAAAGATTTAGCAACAGAAGCCAGCGAGTCCCAGGGTGTAATTAATATGATTCCGGCGATAGGAACGGACGTTTGGTTGGCGATGGCGGCGGCAACGCCGCAACCCAGCGATTCTCCCAAAAGATAAAGCGGCTCACCGTATTGCTCATATGCGAGTTTCACTGTCTCTAATCCATCGGCAACAAACGGTTTTTCTCCCACTTTACCCGGACGGCCTCCGTATTTTGGATATTCGGCTAAGATTACCCGAAAGCCCAGCTTCATCAGAGGTTCTAAATAAAAGCCTCGGTCGAAAGCCGTTCCACCGTTGCCGTGAAAAAGAACAATAGTCCCATTTGGCACAGACGCGTCCGTGGCGGCGGTCAGTCCCCGGTAATCTCCGCCAGTCGCCTGCCAGAGCTTCATATTTTCCGATGCAAGCATTCGCTCAGAGGGAACTTCTGAGTTGGGGAAATAAAGAAATTTGTTTTGCATATTACAGCCTCCGAAAAACATTGCCACAATAAGAAACAATAGAATTATTTTTGTTGTTTGTTTCATTTATAAAGTAAGAGTTAATTGTATCTGTCCCATTAATTTCTTAGTTTTAAATGTTCTTTCATTTCGGCATTTTTGGAGCTACCACCATTTTCCTTGAACATCTATCCATATCTTGGCTGATGGTAATGACCAATTCTTAATATTGAAAGCCGATCTAAATGTACCGTTAAAAGAATTAGCAATATGTACAGATTTTCCACACATTACAACTTTTTTTGTTTTGGATGTCTTCCAACATCCTCCATAGTCAGCATTAGGATGATTTTCATCATGCCAAGAAGTTCCTTCCAAATCTATCCCTTCTGCCTCGTAAAAGTCATCTACCCAATTTCCAGGCTCTTTATAATATTCGTATTGGTTAAGATGGATTGGCATCACGAAGGCATCGTGTTGCCAGAAATATATGCGGCCAAAATACATTGCATGAAGAAACTTTTGCCATTCTTTAGGTCTCCAAATATAAATATCTTCATCTTCAACAAAAGATAGGCTATTAGGCATATTGTCTGGCGATACCCACAATAAATGAATTCCTAATTTTGTATATTGTTTTGTTCTCCTTAAAATGTCGTTTAAATCGATATTACTCTTTTGTATCTCAATGGCTACAGGAGTTTTACCTATATATAGGCTTATATCTGGTCTAACTCCATCAAGTGGACGTTCTATATCGCATTTATGACAATTATCGTGTTTACTAAGTGCAGTGTAAATTAGCCTCTTAACCTTATAATGTTTTTGACTTTCGCCACTTGAATAAATGCAATCAAAGGGCGGTTTATGTGCGAAATGGTGTTCTCTTTTTCCACCTTTTTTTAATATCACTTCGTCCCCGCAGGCGGGGCAAAAGAAAGGAGCTTGATATTTTTCCGTAAGCCAAGAAATATACCGTACTTTTTCTTTGTCGATAGCTACAAGCATTAAGGTATCCTAAAATATATAACAATTATTATACCAAATTAGCTTTTTGAAAGGATTATTCCATCAAAAGCGTAACACATCTTAATTTTTTGTAAAGTAGGAAAGTTAAATGAAACTAAACAAATAGGCAGATACAGTATACTGAACATATAAACAGGCTATCTTTGTTTCCAATATTTAAGGAATTATATACTTGACTCTCTACCGATTCATAAATTGATCCGGCACGGAAGAAATTTCGTCATCTAAAAACCGATTTCCGTTTTCATCAATCAATTCCCTACCGTCTGGATGTCGAAGAAATATTTGCTTTCCCCTCTTGTCTATTCCAGCGGTTCGGGGCGCAGCCATAAAAACCCTGCTGTTCTCATCTATGATACCGGCCTCCGCTTTTTGTATCTGATCTTTTGTAAATTTCTGCATTATCAAAACGCTGGGATTGTTTACGCCGCCGCTGACGCTGAATGTTTCTTTTGGAAGATCAATTGAAGCGATGATACGAGCGCGACGTAAAAGCCATGAGCGAAGAAACCGTAGGCTTGGGTTATTGAGAATCCCATCCGGCAAAACAATACCGAGCACCCCTCCTCCTCGTAAAAACATCATTGCGGTTTCTATGAATAATTGTTCCGCTGGCATTGATGCTCTTATATTTTGAGACTCCCATTTAGAAAGTTCATACCTGTCAAGTATGTGTGCGTCATCTATTTTTACTTCTGATCCAAAGGGAGGATTTGTTACAACAATGTCCGCTTTCCCATATGGAATTCTTTTCCGCGCCTCTTCTGACCATTCTCCTGGCGAACGGGTAGAATCAACTCGGAAGACATTTGTTGAACCGTCACCATGTATGAATAAATTCATTTGCGCTGTCCGCACGAGAAATGGATTAATATCCAAACCAAACAGATTGCGCGAGCAAGTCTCTCTGACCCGACTTCTGACTTTATTTTCTAAATCTCTGCTGCGGCGCATTTCCTCTTGAGCGCGGATTATATGGCGCAAATTATCAATCCACGACACAAGAAAACCGCCTGTCCCGCAACAACAGTCTAATACCTTTAAGTTTGTCAATTCCTGTTCTGGAAACATGGATTGAATTATTTTTATAGTCATATCGCAAACATTACGCGGCGTAAAATACTCTCCACGATCACCGCGAAGATTCTGCCCGACTAATTCTTCATAGGCCGCACCCTTTACGTCTGTCTCTGTATCGAGCAAAGAAATATACTGCATTTCCGCAACGATATAAGCAAGCACAATCGGCTCTAATTTGATATGCTCATCCTGTTCAAATATGTATGGATAACGCTCCCTGACTTTTTCAAACAATGGCTTAATTCTATTTTCCAACAAACGACGCCTGCCGCTCTCTGAGCGTTGCTCCTTTGGATCAACTGCAAAATTTAATTCTAACGTGCTTTCCTCTTCATCATATATTTTGCAGAAAATAAGTTTTAGCATTTCGTGAAAGGCTTCGGCTTTTTGTAATCCCCCGTTCGCGTGAATATAGTTATGACAGCGACGAAAAATTGAAGTCAAGTCGTGCGCCACCTGCAAATCAGTTCTT
>MGQN01000011.1:46198-46467 GCA_001797845.1 Deltaproteobacteria bacterium RBG_16_44_11
TCTCTTCCAACCCAGAGACCATATTTACAGGATGAAGATGCAGCCATATAACTTTTTAGCTGATATTCTCCTTTGCCTCTATCGGAGGCTTTGATTTCGTCGCGTTTGGATTCAACAATGATTGCTATTTCTTCTTGAACTTGTTTTGCGCTCGGCTTGAAAATCACAATGTCAGCACGTTTTTTTGCAGTCCCCATGCGAATGGGAAATTCAATCATAATATCTTGTTTCGGATACCCATATTCCTCCACAAGACTGCGCGCCCATCT
>MGQN01000012.1:0-15626 GCA_001797845.1 Deltaproteobacteria bacterium RBG_16_44_11
TCTCCATATACATGCTCCGCCTTATCGTTCACTGTAATATGGTCTAACGACACAATCCTCACCTGGGCTTCCGCACTACTGAGGAGAGTCACAATTTCTCTTCCAATTAAACCTGTTCCTCCAGTTACAAGAACATTTTTCCTAGCGAAGCCTTCCAGCACCTCGTCTTTTATCAAATCGATTTCTCCTAAATTTTATTCAATCACAAAGTACGATACACGAGATGCATATCGAAAACGTTTTAACTTTATGTTATTTAACCCAAACACTTCATTTAATGCCGCAGTTTCGCCTGGTGAATCGTGATCATTTAATTCATCAAAACCCAAAACACTTCCTTTTATTAAATGTGGTTTTATTAGTTCTAAACATTTTTTTGTAGGTTCATACAGATCAAAATCAAAGTAGGCCAAAGCAACTATTGTTTCCGGAAAGTCATCGAGATACTTTTTGAACTGTAACGTTGCATCTCCTGCAATAGTTTCAAACCTCTTTATATGTCCAAGAGGATTGTCACTTTCTTGAAACTCTAATATCTTCTCCAAATAATCCTTGTAATTTTTTGTTACAGATAAATTTCCTTCTTTCATCAAGCCCGATTTTCCATCTTTTGAGTGAACAACCGGAAAACCCTCGAAAGTGTCAAATATAACAATTTTTCTGTGCCGGTTAAATGTATCATATATTCCCCGCATAGCTGCAAATAGAGATGCGTTTTGACCCCAACGAGTTCCAAGCTCAATAATTATTCCGGGTATATCGACAATTTGTGTATAAATATGGTGTAAAAAAAGGATGCGAGACAGCAGCTTTGAATTTAAAAATAAACCTAAATTGGACATAATTTCATCATCAGGGATAGGGCATTTTTTAAATAAGTTTAAAAACTCTTTTCTCATGATTTGCTCGTTTTGACTCTCATACACAATATTACCAAATTTAGACTTTTCCATTTCAAACACTCCTAATATTTTATTCTTTTGCCAATGCTGGTATAGGCTTTTCCCTTCCGTATGCAATAACCCAGGCCCAGTATTTTCGAAGCTGTCCTAAAAAGTCATACGGATCAAGTTTATAAAGATATCTTCCTTGCGGATCGTTGTAACTTATCAATTGAATGGGTTTAGCCGATTTCCGTTTAACCAAGTCCTGTGCCAGCAATTCAGGGCTGGGAATAAGATCAGCCGCATTTTTTAATGCCTCCTCGATGGACGCGTAGGTCGGCCTTCCATCAGGACTATTAATGGAAATCCTATCGATAGGAATGTAAACAACTTCAGGCATTGCAAATTTGTCAATGATGGCAAGGTCATCGGGATCGATAACAAAATCAGTAGATTCTGCGTTCTCCTTGATATGCTGCATATTGGCTGCTTTCGTTATGGCAATGACTTGTGATTTAGATACGAGCCATCTCAGCGCTAACTGGAAAAAGCTCTTTTGGTATTTTTCCGCCAAAACTTTTAGGCACTGCAAAGCGTAAGAATCTAAAGACAATTTGCCTTGTCCTAAAGGGCTATAAGCGAGCACACTTATACTTTTTTGCTGGCAATATGGCAATGTTTCATTTTCCGGCGAGCGGTCAATAAGGTTATACTCCACCTGATTTGACACAATTCCCGGTGGAAAGAAATTTTGCATTTCCCGCAGATCGTCTATGCTAAAATTACTTACACCCACGTAACGCACTTTACCATCACTGACCAACTGGGTAAGCGCCGCTACCACCGGTTCTATAGGTATGAGCGGATTGGGAAAATGAATTTGGTACAAATCAATATGATCAGTATCCAATCTCCGTAAACTTCCCTCCGCCGCCGCCAAAATTGCCGAAGAGGTGTCATTCCCTTGGGGATTGAACTTGGTGGCCACGACGACTTTTTCTCTTATGCCCTTGATGGCTTGGCATACCAACTCCTCCGATAGTCCGCCACCATAGAGATCGGCTGGATCAATAAAGTTCATTCCCATCTCGATGCCTATCCGCCAGCCTCTGATTCGCTCCTTCGCCTTATCATCATCATACCAGGCGTAAGACCCGACGTGTGTTGCTCCCTGGCCAATTACTGATATTTTCAAGTTGGTGGAACCAAGATTTTTGTATAGCATCACTTTATGCTTTCATCCCCGCTAAACTTGGGCAGGCTATCTTTTACATATGTGCTATGGATTGTTTTCTCCATTTCAGGAACTTCGGATGGCATGATCTCATCGAGTCTGCATATCCGGTCTTCCGACACACCTAACGATTGTAAATGAGAATACACCCTGTTTGCATACCGGGTTAATGGGATTAGAAAAAAAACCTCAAAAGGGATGCTTTCAATATTTTCCTTGGAACGCTTTATCACGTTAAAATCAAGATACGGCAGGCCCACTTTTGAATCATCGATATCCATGACTCCAATAATATGAACACCGGCAAGGAAAATCTCCGACATGGCCTGGAATTCCGCCGCGTCCATGCACGGTGTTACAATAACCGGACACGCACCGTGCTTGATGCGTTCAAAAACTTTCCGGTTGCGCGCATAATCATTTTTTACATGCTCAAACACCATGGGGGAAATGTTCATGGGCTGGTTACAATGGCGGCAGGCTATTTTAAATATACCAAGAATGCGTTGCTTAAAACGCTGATAGATATTCACTGCGCCGCAATGGGGACATTCGATCTTCAGCCGGTAACCTTTCTCACCTTCAGAAGAACTTTCCAGACATTTGCCAAAATGATCATTTAAGATGATTGCCTTCATGACTTCTTTTTTCAGATGGAACCATTCGATAGGGTTCATGGAAGTCATATTGGGCGGTCTGTTAATGCAAGCATCTAAAAAATCCAACTGCTGACGATGTGCAAGGTCTCGTTTGTTAACCTCTTGTTCCCACAAAACAGATCCTGGGTATGGACGAACATACCCCATCGTAAGATGATAATCCCGATGCTTTTTCCAGAAAGTAAGTGTTTCCTCCGCTGTATTTAAGGTTTCAGCAGGATCACCAAAAATGAAATAGGCCTGCATACCAATGCCCGCTTTGCGAGTCAAAATCATTGCCCGCTCGATTTGTGCGGCATTGATATGCTTATTCATGCTCTTCAACACCTCATTGTTTATGCTTTCAAAGCCGTAACTAACCACAAAACACCCGGCATCTTTGAGATGTTTCAGCAACTCGTCATCGATAGTATCCACTCGCAACTGGCACATCCATCGAACCGGGCGCGACAATTGTTTTAGCCTGTGACATATTTCAAAAAGACGCTCTCTTTTCAGAGATAAGAGTTCGTCAAAAATCGCCAGATTGCGCACGTCGTATTTATCGACAACATGTTCCACTTCGGCGATAAAATCATCTACTGATCGGCTGCGGTAGCGCTGACCTAATGGATGATAACAAAACGTGCAGGAAAAGGGACATCCTCTACTCGAAATTATTGGATAAAATCTTGGCTCGTCATCAATATATAAATACAAGTTATCATTGGGCTGCTGGCGTGATAGGTATGTCTGGATATCAAATCCCTCCACATCGGGCCATGCACATTGGTCAAGATCTAAAATCGGTGCTCTCGGTTCAGTCAAGACCATGGGGCCTCCGTTGATGCGATAGCCAATTCCATTCACACTCTTACAGTCGTAGCTGCCATTCTCAATGGCGCCGGTCAGTTCTACGATGGTGATTTCTCCTTCTCCCAATACCATGTAATCAGGCTGGAGATAATCATACATCATCTCTGGGGATGCCGTTACCACTCCTCCGCCAATAATGACCTTTCCCGTTGAATCAATAGTCCTCACCGCATCAACAATTTCTTTGATGGATCGATAATGTGCGGATAAACCTCCTGTTAAAATGTACCTGTAAAATCGGCCTTTCATGAACTTGGCCAATAATTCATTAACGCTACCTCCATAATGATTCAAATTAATGACATCAACGCTATATCCTGCTTTTTTTAAGGATGCCGATACATAAGCCAATCCTAATGGAAATTCATAATAACCACGTTCCGCATACGGCCCATAACGGGGAACCACCATAACGATTTTCGCATGTCCAAATTCTTCCATAACGATCACCTTGATACCGGCTGCCAGACTACGAACGAATAACCCTCATGATATTGACGCCCAAATGTTCGCTGCACCTGCAGAATCCGAATTTTTCCTTGCTTTTCATTTTCCCGCAAGGCGTCCAAAAAACCTGTCAAATAACGACGCTGCTTGGTGTATTGCAGCGTAATGAAATCAGCGGCAGTCTCTCTCTTGTATATAGCTCATTATTATCCGCCACGTCTTCTTCCAGTGTTAAAAGTATTTTATATTTACTGTCCAGTTGTAAAAAACAATAAGAGTCGAATGGATGCACTCGTGAAATGTCGATCACACCCGCAAAAATGCCCTTCGGGATCAATTTTTTCGCTGCACCGCACGCTGCATCCGTCATAATCCCTGATGAAACGATTGCGACACGCCTGCCGGCAATAACCTCTCTCATAGTTGCTCCATATTCGGACTGATAATTTTACACGTTGGGGCAAACACATTTCTCCATGCACAAATAAACCTATACTCTTGCAGCATCTTTTTTTCCGATAAAGTCGAATACGAGAAATCACCGTCCCGCATGACCTGTAAGCATGCGGGTGGAAGTGTACCTTTGCAACCCAGCAGTTTCTGAAAATCAGAAATCCCTAAAATCATCGCTTACCCGTTCCCTTTAAATGCTTATGTCCCATCCATCCAATCCGTCAGTGTTGAAATTCGAGCGGAGCGAAGCAGCATCCTTATCACCGCTGATAACCAACAAATGGTTCTTTAACTGATTTCGAATACCATTGAGCTGATGGGAAAGTTTCAACAATTCCATATATCGGTCCGGCGCGTTAATTCTATGACTCTCCATCGTCTCCTTATTGTTCCAAATATGCAGATTAAGTTGAGCTAATGCGATTATCACACGAAGTAATCGAGCATCAAGCTTGATGTCTTTCTCCCGAATGATCGTATCAAGATCATGTTCAATTCGCTTTATCTCTTCTCTAATCGCCGGTTTTTCTCCCTGGAAGGCAATTTCCTTAATCTGATCGACGGTCAGTCTGTCTATTAACTCAGCTAAAGGCGGTAAAAAACACCGTTTACTTTCACTCATACCTTATCTCCCTTTCAGATCGGCAAGTTCCCGGTGTTTCCTAAACCAGGAAATTGTTTTTTCTATGCCTTCTTGCAAAGACACGTTCGGCCGAAAGCCGATGACCTCAGACGCTTTCTCGATAGAGAGAATACGAACAGGGTCGCCGGTTGGTTTATCAAGACACCACTCAATATGCGGAAATGACTTCATACAAGCGCATACGGTCTCCACGACCTCTCTAATCGAGATTCCTTTTCCACAGCCAAGGTTCAACGGAATACAAGGTGGCGCCTTTTCCAACGCAGTGAGCAGCCAATCTGCCAAATCCTCGGCGTAAATGAAATCACGCTGAACCGTGCCATCGCCCCATACTTTTAACGGGTTCTCTCCATCCATGACCCGTCGAATAATAGCCGGAATGACTTGGGCTGTAGAAGGATTAAAATCGTCATATGGCCCGTATACATTTGAAGGCCTTACTATACGCACAGCATCCCAACCATGTTCGAGGAGGTAAGCCTCTCCTTGTACTTCTCCAATGCGTTTTGCCAACCCGGGAATGCGATCATTCTGCATCGGCATACCGTCCCATACGGTATCCTCTCGCTTTGGAACCTCGGCACGAGGATACTCGCAGATACTTCCGATATAAAGAAATCGCGTCACTTGGTTGCGGAAGGCCGCTTCCATCAGATTTGTTTGAAACCAGAGCATCGGAATGAGATAACTAGCAACTTTTTTCTGCCCGATACCAACGGATCCTTTGATGCCCACTAAATTGAACACATAGTCCATCCCTTTGGTCGCCGTCAGACAGTTGTCAAATTTTGTCAAATCCAGCCGATCAAAATTGGCACCTTCAGGAAGTACGCGACGTGCGTAATTTTCACTATCCATTGATACTATATGAACACTTGCATTACACTTCATTAAACGAGCTACAACAGGAATGCCGATTGTTCCCGTTCCGCCCGCGACGAGAACTTTCTTCCCTTTATAAAAATCAACAAGGCTCATTGAACATCCTTTTAATTTTTGATTATTGATGGGATAGAAACATCTTTTCCATAGGCAATAACCCAAGCCCAATATCTGAGCTTGCCTTCAACAACTTCATAACGCAGATTCCCTTTGACATTTGAATCAATAGATATTTTGATAGGTTTCAGGGTTTCGCCAGCCTTGATCTGCAAAGCAAGTTCAGACGGACTGGGTGTCAGTCCGTAACAATTTTCACAGGCCTCTTCCAATGTTGTGTAAGCTTTCTGTGAATTATCAATTTTTATCGACATGAGAGATGCAGGGATATTCTTTACATCATTGGCGAAGATTGAGGATATTGCATCAATATCTTCAGGGGCCAACATCAGGTCGCCTATTTTTGCATTTTCCAGCAAGTGTTGTTCGTTAGATGTCCGCATCACAACCATAGTTCCCTCCTGCCTGGTCAACCAAGAAAGAACCAGTTGAGTGGAAGAAAGGGAATATTTCTCTGCCATCTCTTCGATCCTGATTAACCGTTCATCTTTTCTTCCCAGCCTCGTATGGGCAAGTGGACTATACCCGATAAACGTCATCCCGTTGTCCCTGCAAAATGGGATAAAATGGGATTCGGCTGTGCGGTCAAGGAGATTATATTCGTGCTGGATGGATACCGGCGGGATGTTCAAGAGGAATGACCGTGCCTTCTTTGCTTCTTCGATAGTACAATTGCTCAATCCGATATGCCGTACCTTGCCGTCATTGACGAGTTTTTCCATCGCCCGCAATGTTTCCTCCAGTGGAATTTGCGGATTCGGCCAATGCGTCTGAAACAGGTCAACCCTGTCTGTTTTGAGTCTCCTGAGGCTTTCTTCAGCGGATCTTAAGACATCCGCATATGAGCTCTTTTCCGGTGGGAATTTTGTGGCAATGAAAACCTTGTTTCTGATATTTGCAATAGCCATTCCCAGGGCTTCTTCTGCCTGTCCTGAGCCATAATCATAGGCAACATCGATGAATGTCATGCCCAGGTCAACACCAAGACGCAGAAGCCTTTCATCCTCACTACCATATATGGCGGTCTTAGCCTGATTGCCTATTCCTTTACCCATGCCAAGCCCGACTACGGGAATTGCCTCACTTGAGGTACCAAGAAATGTATATTTCATAACCACGCCAAAATATTATTTAAAAGAGTTCTGTCATCAAGTCCGTAATGCTTGTGCATCCATTCTCTGTCACCATAGCGTTCACAATACTTATCCTCTAAGGCAAATCGTTTTACCGGTACCATTGTTCCGTGATCAACGAGTATCTCCATAACGGCACTTCCAATGCCACCGATTATAGATTGCTCCTCAAGAGTAACAATCCTTCCGTATTGGCTAACAGAATCCAAGAGCAGGGATACATTAACGGGCTTAATGCGGTATAGATCCATTACAGCGGTATCAATGGAATGTTTCTTCAATTCCTCTGCTATTTTAAGGCCTTTATGGACCATAAGCCCCGTTGCAATAATTAACAAATCTCTGCCCCTTTTTACCAGAGACAGACCGTCAGAAAATTCTTCCCCCGGGGAATAAATTGCGGGGAGCCTTCCTTTATCTATCCTTACATAGGCAGGGTAATGACTTTCATAGGATATGCGGGCCATCCTGGATGCCATCACGGGGTCGGACGGATTGAGAATAACCATTCCTGGAAGGGCACGCATGATGGCTATGTCTTGAACGGCATGGTGGGTGGGACCATCACTGTTGTATGTAATTCCCGGTCCTGCACCAATAATAGTTATGGGCAGACACATTCCGCTAATGTTCACTTTTATCTGTTCATAACAGCGCATGGTAACGAAGGGTGCAACGGCATAGACAAATACCTTTTTCCCGCCTAAGGTCAACCCGGTGGCAACGCTGATCATATTCTGCTCTGCCACACCCACATTAATATACTGTCTATTGAGATTCTTCTTGAAACGTTCAAGGCTGAAGGCCCCCATATCAGCAGTCAAAAACAGAACGTCGCTGTCGGCAGCAGCAATATCGTAAAGCTCATCAAAAAAGGCATCTCTTATGTCGAGTCCCGCGTCTGTCATTTTTTCCCTTCTTCCACAACAATTTCGCAGAGGTCCACGTCAAGTTCTTTTCTTGCCGTTTCCAGTTCGTCCATTGTCGGTACACCGTGGTGCCAGCGAAGTTGCCTCTCCATGAAGGATATGCCCTTTCCTTTGGTCGTATGCGCTACAATTGCCAGGGGTTTTTCTCTTCCGTCAACACGCGAATCATTCAACGCATGGAGGATATCCTTATAGGAATGTCCGTCTATAGATGTTACCTCCCATCCGAAGGCACTCCATTTATCAATAAGCGGCTCCAACCGAACGCAATCTTCTGTGAAATCAGTTACGCACTGCTGATTGCGGTCTATCACTGCTACAAGATTATCGAGCTGGTGGTGACTGGCGAACATAGCCGCTTCCCATACAGAACCTTCGTAGCATTCACCATCACCGAGAAGAACAACTGTTTTATATTTCCTGGAATCCAATTTTGCACATAATGATAAACCTGCACCAATGCCGAGCCCCTGCCCAAGAGAACCGCTATCAGCTTCAATCCCCGGGATATTCCTGTCAGGATGCCCTCCTAACATACTGCCATTTTTGCAGAATGTTGCAAGCTCAGACAATGGGAAAAACCCCAGATCGGCCAGTATTGCATAAAGCGCTATCCCTGAATGGCCTTTGCTCATGATGAACCGATCACGTTCCGGCCAACTTGGATTCTTTGCATCGTACCGGATAATTCCTCCATAAAAGAGACTCACTAAAATATCCGTGCAGGATAAGGCTCCTCCAATGTGGCCTTTTTTAGCATTAAATATCATTTCAACTATTTGCCTTCTCACCCACCGGGACTTTTTTTCTAAAAAATCGATTGAGATATCCATCAAAATATCCTTTTTATGCTTTATATAACACAAAGACGATCGGTATCCCTTTGTGCCAAATACCTCACCATAATTGCAATGTGAAGACCAACATAAATCTCGCCATTAATTATTTTGCTAATTACTTCGCTAAATTGAAAGGACTCTACTTTTTGTATTTCATGGTCGTGATCTTTTCTCGAAGCAAATTCATTCTCTCTTATAAGCACTTTAAAAATGAACGGCAAGACAGGGCTTCTTGGCATATGAATAAGCGGCGGAAGCATTTCAAATCTATTTATATCATCTATAAATATCCCCGTTTCTTCATGGAATTCACGTACCGCTGTTTCAACAGGTAATTCATTCTCATTCGCTCCGCCTGCAGGCAATTCCAGCGTATTATCCGCTATCACTGGCCTGTAAACACGAACCATTACTATTGCCTTATTATCTAAAATAGGAAGTATTAACACCTGTGGCGTATTATATTCTATTGTAAAATAACCGCCCCTGTTTTTTACTGAAAACCAAGGGTTTTCATGAACAGTTTTTACGGGCTGCAAAAAATCGCATTGTGGAATCGTTAGTCGCGGATCGTCTATATTAGGCATAATTATCTAGTTAAGAACACTTTTCCGGATTTAACACGCTGGCGCCAATAATCAAGTAAATCCTGCATTGTCTTTTCGAAGGGAATTTTTGGTTCCCAGCCTGTATGCTTTTTAAATTTTGTTGTATCCGGCACTTGTAGATCTGCGTCCAGGGGACGAAGCCTGCTGTCTTCAGTTTCGACTTTGATGTCTTTCCTACTGGAAATCGAAATGAGATATTTCAACATCTCGCCGACAGTACATGAATATGACCCGCCGATATTATAATATTCTCCCGGAATCGGCTTTACCGTAACCAGCAAATAGTATGCTCTGACTGCATCGCGAACATCAGACCATGTCCGCATCGAATTCAGATTTCCCGTTTTGACAACGGGCGGAATCAGCCCCTCTTCAATCATGGCAATTTGTTTGGCGAAAGTTGATTCGGCGAAGACGTCGCCTCTACGGGGTCCCGAATGCGTGAACATGCGCGTCACGACAACTTTTTGCCCGTAAGCCTCCGCATGAAAACGGCCGACACAGTCGGTGCCTATTTTTGATATCGCGTAAGGCGATGCAGGATGAAATGAACATTCTTCAGTGATAGGAAGTTTTTCGCGCGGAACTCTGCCGAAGACCTCAGATGAGGAGCAGACATGAATGACCGGATCAATGCCCCTACATTGCCGTAAAGCTTCCAAAAGCCTCTCTGTTCCGAGTATATTTGTATCCAATGTCACAATAGGTGAAGTAAAGCTTGTTTGAGGATAGCTCTGCGCAGCCAGGTGAAACACATAATCAGGTTTTGATTCGCCAACGGCATTTTGCAATGAAATATAATCGCAAAGATCGCCGTTAATAAAATGAACACGGTCTTTTTTGTTTGCCCTATCAAGCAAATGCTCCACGTTATCTAAAGGGCTTCGCCAGCGGCACATGCCGTAAATATCCCAGTCGGTATTAGCTAAAAGAAAATCGGCTAGATGTGAACCGACCATTCCTGTGATGCCGGTAATGAGTGCTTTATTTGTCATAAAAAATCTTTCTTAAAAATCGCCTGAAAAAAGAGTTTTCGTCTTTTCCTGGAAGATCGGGTTAAAAGTATCTTGATTCGTTTCCTATGCTTGATGAGAGCCCCGTTTTGCGGGCAAATTATAGGAGAAAGGGTCTTATGTGTCAATAATATTTATCTTTAGGGAGCAGGGGTGGTTCTCCGATTTGTAATCTCTCAAAAAAATCTTTAGAGGCTGGCCCTGCCTACAGAGCAGGGTATGCGGGCAGGTTCTTATAAAAAATTCAAAATGGAGGTGCTATCCAAATAATGATATATTTGCTTTACTTCTATCCTGTTTTTTTATAGTTTACTCAATCAACATTTCATATTTCCGAGAAACATAAAAACGTCGGAACATTAATTTTTAGTATATTAGTATATTAGAGGTAATAGAATAAGTTATTAAAAGTAAAAATAGAGAGGCGCCTCTGGTGCAATTCAGGATCACGATAAAGGGAACTCCGCTGTTGAAGTATTTGAAGGTCATGCCGGCCTTCTTACGGGAGTATCATCAGCTCAAAAACCAGGTAAAGCATGGTCATATAGATTTTCCTTTTGGGAAGTTTCATGCTTGCTTTGAAGATCGCCTTCAGGAAAGCGGAACGGCATCCGGTCACTATTTTCATCAAGATTTACTTGTCGCTGGGGAAATTTTTAAAAACAATCCCCTCAAACATGTTGATATTGGCTCAAGGATGGACGGGTTTGTTGCTCATGTTGCCTCATTCAGGCAAATTGAATTTGTTGATATCAGAAAACTAAACACACAAATCGATAATATCCGCTTTATTCAAGCCGACATAATGGACGATAATCTAAACCTGACAAATTATTGCGATTCTCTTTCCTGTCTTCACGCCCTGGAACACTTTGGGCTTGGCCGTTATGGTGACAAAATCGATTATCAGGGGCATCTTCTGGGATGGAACAACCTTTATAAAATATTGAAAAAAGGGGGGAGGCTTTATTTCTCCGTACCTATTGGCAAACAACGCATTGAATTCAACGCGCATCGTGTATTTTCCATAGCTTACCTTTTGCAAATGATAGAAGGACGCTATCAAATCGACTCTTTTTCTTATGTCAATGACACAGGAGATCTGGTCAAAAATGCCAAGATCACTGAAGAAGCAATAAAAAATAATTTTTCCTGCCGTTATGGATGCGGCATCTTTGAATTGACGAAGTTGTAGACGATTAAAGAAGAACGCGGCGGCGGTCTTAATTTATCTTATTTTTCTGGCATTGATAATTAATCTGTTTTCTCCCATCATAATTTTCCACGAGTTAGTCTCATCAGGCCGGTAGTATTTTCGAGAAGAATTACGCGCCGAATTTTTGCAGTTTTCCCGCATGCGCCAGCGCGACACGCATCAGATATTTCATGGGTATTCTTCCCAGTCCGCCCATAAGGCAGGCGCTCTCGCCAAAAGTTGTTGCCGCATCGGGGCGGCAGGTTTTTGCCGCAAGCAGTACCGGCACCGGATGAAAGCTATGCCCCGCCATGACAGCGGGCGTGGAGTGATCCCCCGTCACCACAAGAACATCCGGCTTTAAAGCAAAAATTTCCGGCATCAGGGAATCAACTTTTTCGATGGCCTTTACTTTTTCGGCAAAATTGCCGTCTTCGCCACGGGAATCCGTCGCTTTAATGTGAATATAGAAGAAATCATAATTGGCGTAATTGGCAACCAGGGCCTGAATTTCATCTTCGATTGTCGATGTCTCCGGCGCCAGAGACATTCCCAGGAGTCTGGCGACTCCTTTATACATAGGGTAGCTTGCTATCGCCAGTGGTTTCAAACCGAAACGTCCGGCCATAGAAGGGAAACTATGAAATCCCGAGTAACCGCGCAGGAGCATGACGTTTGCTTTTTCTTCCTTGGCGAGCACTTCTCTGATTTTATCCGATAGTTCCCTCACGGCGGCGGCGGTATTTTCCGCTTCGGGTATCAGCGCCTTGGCATCGAGAGGCGGCTCGCCTGTCCTTTGCGGGTCGGTCTCGCTAATTTGTTCCGAAAGCTTTCCGCCGCGCAAAACGACCAGCGCCCGGTGTTCTTTTTCCGTGACAAAAAAGACTTCTTTTACCGCTTGTAAATGAACATTGGCCTTAAGTTTAATGCACAGGAGTTTGTTTTTTTCCGTCTCCAGTCGTCCGGCTCTTCTGTCGGCAATGTGTCCGAATTTATTCAGCGTGGCGAAGTTGGCGCGCATGTAGAGATCGCCCTGAACCAGCGGGAAATCAAGGCCTGCTGCGGAAAGCAGACCGCGGCCGACATTGTATTTTACCGGATCATAGCCGAAAAGGGCGAAATGCGCCGGTCCGCTGCCGGGCGTTATGCCGCAGCCGACCGGGTCCAAAAGCCCGCAGGTGCCGGAGGCGGCAAGGCTATCCAGATTAGGCGTGACGGCTGTCTCCAGTTCGGTTTTGCCGCCCGTTTCCTGCGGCAGGCCGCCCAATCCGTCCATAATCAGAAAGATTATTTTTTTATCATTTTGAATTACCAACCGCTCGATGAATTCCGTATCCATAAAAGCTCCTTTTTAACCCTACATCCTGGATTCCCGTTTTCACGGGAATGACATTCACTATTTGTCATTGCGAGACACCTTTTAAGGTGGCGAAGTAATCCTTCTTTTAATGAAATTGCCACGTCCGCCGCGGTAGACTAGCAATGACTGCGTCGGATTGCTTTATCGTCCGCCTTTACGGATTCCTCGGAATGACAATGGTCTTAATGCTCATTTGCCTTGAAAAAACGGTTTTCTTTTTTCCAAAAACGCCTTCATGCCTTCTTTTTGATCCGCGGTGGCAAAGCACTGCGCGATGGCTCCTATTTCCAGCAGGCTCGCGTTGTCGAGCGACATATCAAAGCCGTAATTCATGGCATTTTTCGCCATTTTCAGAGCGAACGCCGGAAGATTCGCTATTTTTTTGGCAAAATTTTTAGTTTCTTCCAAAAGTTTATCCGCGGGGAAAACCTTATTGACCAGACCAATTTCATAGGCCCGCTGGGCGTTGATCTGCGCGCCGCTCAAAATCATTTCTTTGGCAATTCCCATGCCGACCAATCTAGGCAGGCGCTGAGTTCCTCCCCAGCCGGGAATGACGCCGATTAAAATCTCCGGCTGGCCGAAAACAGCTTTTTCCGAAGCAAAGCGGATATCGCAGGCTAGCGCTATTTCCGTGCCGCCGCCGAGAGCGAATCCGTTGACCGCGGCAATCGATGGTTTCGGCATCGTTTCAATAAGCCGCAGAGTGTGATGTCCCAATTCCATTAACTGCAGGATTTCCACCGATGTGGAATTTTGCATCTGCGAAATATCGGCTCCGGCCACGAAAGCTTTATCGCCGGCGCCGGTTAAAATCAAAGCTTTTACGTTTTCATCTTTCGCGCACGCCGTGACCGCGTCATAAATTTCTCCGAGCACCTCGTAATTCATGGCGTTTAACACTTTCGGCCGGTTGAACGTGATAGTCGCGATTTGTTCTTCGATGTTCAAAAGAATGTTTTTATATTCCATTTATTGTTCTTCCTTTCAGACAGTGAGTTTTGCCCTGCTGCCGGGCGGAAAACATTCTGTACCGCTGTTCGTCATTGCGAGACATCCCTTGGGGTGGCGAAGCAATCTATATATTCTGATACTTATGGGATTGCTTCGCTCATTACATTCCCCCGCACGCTTTGCTCGGGGCTTCGACTCACCGCAAAGACATTGTCACCCAGTCTCGCATGCCGGGTGACACCTCTCAGAAATTCTCCCTACCCCGCGCCAGCGGAGGAGAAAAAAAGAATATATAGCCTTCAGCCTAAACCTTTAATGTAACTAGCCCAATTTTTAAAAAATTTCCATAAAAAAAGCCCGCCTGTGTATTTCGGGCGGGCTTTTTTTAAACGATGTATGGAAAATAATTATTTACGTCGCGCAAACATCCACGGGGGCTTTGGCTTCTTCCATGCCCATGGCTTTTAACACGATTTCCGCAATATCGAATGCGACCATTTTTTCCGAAAGCTGCCTGTCTTTAATACCATCGGAAAGCATCGTCAGACAAAAGGGACAGGCGACCGCTACCGTAGAGGCCTTTGTCGCCGCGGCCTGATCCGTCCGCATGTTGTTGATGCGGTCTCCGATATCTTCTTCCATCCACATTCTGGCTCCGCCGGCGCCGCAGCAGAAACTCTTGCTGAGATTGCGTTCCATTTCGACAAGCTTTACGCCGCCGATGGCTTTCAGAATTTGCCGGGGCTGTTTGTAAATATCGTTATAGCGCCCGAGGAAGCAGGAATCATGATAGGTGAACACACCATTGAGAGGCTGCTTTAAGGCGATTTTTCCTTTGGCCAGCAGATCGGCGATGATTTCGGTATGATGATAAACTTCGAAATTTCCGCCGAAGTTGGGATAATCCTTTTTCAGCGCGTTGTATCCGTGCGGGCAGATAGTAATGATTTTTTTCACGCCATAGCCGTTCATCACCGCGATGTTGGCTTGCGCCTGCGTCTGGAAGAGGTATTCATTGCCGCCGCGCATGGCCGAATCGCCGCAGCAGCCTTCCTCATTACCTAAGATGCCGAAGCTGACTCCCGCCGTCTGCAGAATTTTGGCAAAGGCTACGGAAACTTTTTTGCCGCGGTCATCGAAGGAGCCGGAACAGCCGACGTAAAAGAGGTATTCTACATCGGGTTTTTCCGCCAGCGTTTTCACGCCCATCTCCTTAGCCCAATCGCCGCGCATATGCGCGCCCACGCCCCACGGATTGGAATTGTTTTCCATGTTGCGGTAGGTCAATTGCAGTTCGGGAGAAAAATCCGCTTCGGTCAGCACTTTGTATTGCCGCATATTGACGATTTTGGGCACGTGTTCGATGGATGATGAACAATGCTCCATGCAATACATGCAGTTGGTGCAGGCCCATAACTCGT
>MGQN01000012.1:15673-22108 GCA_001797845.1 Deltaproteobacteria bacterium RBG_16_44_11
CGCTTCCGGGGCCGCTTCCTTGGCCGCGGCTACTTTGGCTTTGATGGCGGCGGGCGCTTTTTCCAACCAATAAGTTTTAATATCCTGAATAACTTTTTTAGGCGAAAGGGGCTTGCCGGAAAGATAAGCCGGGCAGCCGTCCTGACAGCGGCCGCAGCGGGTGCAGGCGTCCGAATCAAAAATTTGTTTCCAGGTAAAATCTTCCAGCTTACCCGCGCCGAAGGCTTCCGCGTTTTCAAAATCGCGGATCGGTTCCAGATAGCCTGTCGGCTTCAAAGAGAGGAGAAAGTGATTAACAGGTGTCGTAATTATGTGCAGCAGACGCGAATAAGGAATGTAAGCGATAAAGCCCAGCGCGATGAAAGTGTGCGTCCACCAGCTTATTTTATGTAAAAGCTTTGCCGTATCGAAATCCAACCCGGCAAAAGCGCGGGAGAGGTTCCAGCCGACAAACGACCATACTTCCCACGAAGGGGTTGTGACATAAATGCGCAAAGCTTCGATGATAAATCCGGTGACAATGATGCCGGCAATAAATAAAAGCGCGATCGCATCATCAGCGGTGTTATCCGGGACGCTTTTGTAACCGAGACGTTCGGGTCGAATTATATACCGGCGAAGCGCGGCAAGCAATATGCCGATGAGCACCAGCAGACCGAATAAATCCAGCAGGAAGGAAAACCACAGATAAAAATCGCCGCGCAAGAACGACCAGTTGAATAACGGTTCCGTGATATGGAATTCGCCGGCGTCGAAAATCGCTCCGAACAGCAAAACAAAAAACCCAAAAAAGATTAACCCGTGCATAATCCCCGGATACGCATCTTTCCAGGTCTTAACCTGCAAAAAGCCGTTGACGAAGAGGGATTTTATTCTTGCCGGAAGTTTATCCCAGCGGATTTCTTCCTTACCCATGGCTTTCCACATTTTCCAGCGGCGGTAAACGCCGTAAGCGAATATAATCATCGCCACGGCGGTAAACGTAAAAAGAAGCAGTTCGAAACTTTGAGCGTTCCAAAACACTTCACGACCTTCGTTTCCTATTGCAAATGTTGTATGTTCCATTGATCCTCCGAAATAATAGGGGGGGTGATTGATCAAATACTTATAATTGATGTATCTCTTCTTTTGATATTTTTTCTGAAGGCCGAAGAGTTCAAAAACCCTTCAGCCTTCAGTCTAACTTATTATCATTTGTCATTGCGAGTCCGCCGTGGCGGACGCGGCAATCTCAAAAGTTCCCTCGCTTTGCTCGGGGCTTCGGTTCACCGCAAAGACATAAAGACATAGTATCAAACGGTCTATCCTACCAGTTTTTTGCAGGCGCTGGTTAATTCCGGCACGACTTTGAAGAGATCATCCACAACGCCGTAGTCCGCCTTGGTGAAGATGGGGGCTTCCGCGTCTTTGTTGATGGCCACGATATACTTGGAAGAACTCATTCCCGCCAGATGCTGAATCGCACCGGAAATGCCGCAGGCGATATAAAGATTGGGGGAAACAACTTTGCCCGTTTGCCCGACCTGATCTTTCTGCAGCTTCCAGCCGGCATCCACCGCCGCGCGCGATGCGCCGACACAGCCTTTGAGCACTTCGGCCAGTTCTTCCAGAATCTGGAAGCCTTCCGGCCCTTTCATGCCGCGACCGCCCGCAACGATGACATTGGCTTCGGTCAAATCCACTTTGCCGCTGGTATCCTTCTGCACTTCCAGGACTTTGCTTTTAATCGAAGCCGCATCGATGGCCGGATCGAACTTGGTGACTGCCGCCGCTTTGGCGTTTTCCGCCATGGCGAAAACATTGGGCCGCAGTGAGGCCATCTGCGGCGATGCGCTCGTTACGACTTCGCCGAAGCATTTGCCGGCATACATCGGCCTTATGGCCACAAGTTTGCCGTCGGCGATTTTCACATCAGTGCAGTCCGTGGCCAGACCAGTGGCCAGTTTTCCGGCCAGGCGCGCGGCAAGGTCTTTGCCCTGAACGGACGCGCCCAAAAGTACGATGGCCGGGCTGTTTTCTTTGATTATTTTTGCCGCCGCCGCCGCGTGGGCTTCGGTTATATAAGGTTCGAGTGCCGGAGAATCTCCGACAAATACTTTATCCACGCCGTATTTTCCCAATTGGGCGGCTAAATTTTCCACACCGGAACCAAGCAGAATAGCGCCGACTTCGTCTCCCAATTGATCGGCCAGTTTTCTGGCCGCGGAAGCAAGCTCAAAGCTGATTTTGCGCAGAGCGCCGTCTCTTTGTTCCGCGATTATCCATACTCCTTTTGCCATTTTCAAATCCTCCGCTTTTTTAATTAAATAACTTTTGCTTCTTCCCTGAGTAACCGGGCTACTTCCGCCGCCTTTTGTGCCGGCTCATCTCCGCAGATAATTTTTCCGGGAGGCCTGGCGGGAGGCGGAATGGTTTTGGCTACTTTTGTTTTTGCGTCCGTCGAAATACCCAGCGCCGCCGCGTTTTTCACATCCACCGGTTTCTTTTTCGCTTTCATAATGCCGGGAAGAGAAGCGTAGCGCGGTTCGTTGAGTCCTTTTTGCGCCGTGACCACGCAGGGCAGGGCTGTCTCGATGGAGAGCTGTGCTCCTTCAATCGGCCGGATAACTTTTACGGAAGAGCCGGTGAACTCCAATTTTGTGACGAGCGTCAGCTGGGGGATTCCCAAAAGCTCGGCCAACATCGGACCGACCTGTCCGGAGTCATCGTCGATGGCGCGCTGTCCGCAAAGGATAATGTCGTAGGGCATTCCTTTAATGACGGCGGCCAGAGCCGAAGCGGTAACATACGCGTCGGCGTTATCCAGAGCCGGGTCGGAGACATGCACGCCCTTGTCCGCGCCCATGGCCAGAGCGGTTCTTATTGTTTCCATCGCCCGCGCCGGGCCCACGGAAACAATTGTTACTTCCCCGCCGTTTTTTTCCTTCAGCCGCAGGGCTTCTTCCACACCGTATTCGTCGTAAGGGTTCATTACCCATTTGATTTGGCCGTCTTCAATACCTGAACCGTCGGCTTTTACTTTAATCTGAGCTTCGGTATCCGGCACCTGTTTTACACATGCAATAATATTCACAGTATCAAACCTCCTTGTCCTGCGCGAAAGCTTATTGGGGCAAAACGCGCATTCTTAATTTTAATTACAGACTCTGAAAAAAGCCCGATTTCCGTTGTCTTCAAAGAAAATCGGGCTTTTAAGCTTACACCCTGTTTTTTACGATATCGTCAACGACTGTGGGATCGGCCAGAGTGCTGGTGTCACCCAGTTCGTTGAGCAGATTAGCGGCGACCTTTTTCAAAATTCTTCTCATGATCTTGCCGCTGCGTGTTTTGGGCAGCATATCCGCCCATTGAATCTTATCGGGCGTGGCAATAGGCCCGATAACCGTGCGCACGTGGGCGATCAATTCTTTCTTTAATTCATCCGATTTCGCAATACCGGTCTTCAGGGTAACATAAGCGTAAATTCCTTGGCCCTTGATTTCATGCGGCATACCGACAACCGCCGCTTCGGCGACCGACGAGTGGGCGACAAGCGCGCTTTCCACTTCCGCCGTTCCCATGCGGTGTCCGGAAACATTGATAACGTCGTCAATGCGGCCGGTAATTTGATAATAACCGTCTTTATCACGGCGGCAGCCGTCACCTGTTACGTAGTATCCGGGGAACTGTTCAAAGTAAGTTTCCTGGAATCTCTTGGGGTCTCCATAGACGCCGCGCATAATGCCCGGCCAGGGTCTCTTAATGCACAGCGCGCCGCTGGCTACGGTTTCCGTAAATTCTTTTCCTTCATCGTCTACAAGCACCGGCTGTACGCCCATGAAAGGCAGTGTGGCCATTCCGGGTTTGATATCGATGGCGCCGGGCAGAGGTGTAATCAAAATGCCGCCGGTTTCCGTTTGCCACCATGTATCCACGATGGGGCATTCGCCGCGTCCGATAACATTGTAATACCAGTTCCATGCTTCCGGGTTAATCGGCTCGCCGACAGTTCCCAGAATGCGCAGTGTGGAGATATTCGCTTTTTTCACCCAATCGTTGCCTTCTTTGGCGATGGCGCGGATGGCCGTAGGCGCGGTATAGAAAATGGTGACTTTGTATTTTTCCACTACCTGCCAGAAACGGCTGAAGGTAGGATAGTTGGGGACGCCTTCAAACATAACCGAGGTCGCGCCGTTACAAAGCGGACCGTAAACGATGTAGCTGTGTCCGGTGACCCAGCCGATATCGGCGGTGCACCAGAAAATATCTTCTTCATGGTAATCGAAAATCATTTTGTGCGTGTAGGCTACATAAACCAGATAACCGCCGGTGGTGTGCATAACGCCTTTGGGCTTTCCGGTGGAGCCGGAAGTATAAAGGGTAAACAGGGGATCTTCCGCGTCCATCCATTCCGGTTCGCACTTGGCGTCCACTTTCGCCATTTCCTCGTGCCACCATTTATCGCGGCCGGCAGTCCAATCGCATTTGATTTTATCGCCGACGCGATTGACGACGATAACTGTCTTCACCGAGGGGCATGATTTCAGCGCTTCGTCCGCGCTGGTTTTTTGCGGCACGGCTTTGCTGCCGCGGAAAGTTCCGTCGCATACCGCCAATAATTTCGCGCCGGAATCCTGAATTCTGTCTCTGAGCGCGTCGGAGCTGAATCCGCCGAAGACGATGCTGTGAATGGCGCCGATTCGAGTACAGGCAAGCATCGCGATGGCCAGTTCCGGAACCATGGGCATGTAAAGGCAGACTCTATCACCCTTTACGATACCGTTGGCTTTAAGCACGTTCGCGAATTTGCAAACTTGTTCGTGCAGCTGTTTATAGGTAAATGATTTTTGTTCGCCGGGCTCGTTGCCTTCCCACTGGATGGCCACTTTATTGCCGCGGGTCTTTAAATGTTTGTCCAGACAGTTGTAAGAGACATTGAGCTTCCCGCCCTGGAAAAATTTAACATAAATGGGGCCTTTTTTGATGTTGAAGTTATAGTCTTCAACTTTATCCCATTTTTTAAACCATTCGACGTATTCGCTCGCAATTTCACTCCAAAAAGCTTCCGGCTCTTCAATTGATCTTTTCCACAATTTGTCGTAAGCCGCTCTACCGCTGATAAATGCCGTCTTTTTAACTTTTGCCGGCACCGGATAGA
Organism: Deltaproteobacteria bacterium RBG_16_44_11; assembly: GCA_001797845.1. Taxonomy (GTDB): domain Bacteria; phylum Desulfobacterota; class Syntrophia; order Syntrophales; family Smithellaceae; genus UBA4810. Next base: position 20,811 of record MGQN01000012.1, read on the forward strand.
CTTCCTTTAATTGAACCTTTTCTGCATCCGCCATAATACTCTTCTACCTCCCTTTTTATTTATGATTTCAAGCATTTTTTTGCTGCGTTTTAAAGTAGGCAATCCGGGATTTTTTCCGGTTTTAATATCTGTGAATAGCAGTCATAATTTGACCGCAAGTCACAAACTCCTTGCGACCTCACCTACCTTAATATCAGCCTTGTGTCAAGAAATATTTAAAAACCGTGATGATGGAAGCTTTTATGAATAAAATTGAGGCCTTTAGGTTGATAGACTGAAGCGTCAGCCTGGCGCATACCGGGACTGTTAGATGATTATCTCCTCCACCTGTGGGGGGAATAATCATCAGCAATTATCCCCCTCTCCGGTGACCGAGGAGATTATCCGCAATAATTTTCCCCTCCCCTCGTGGGAGGGGATTAAGGGGAAGGGGAGTGAGTCTAATTTCAACCGGCACGTGTAAACTCGTGTGCTCCGGCATACGCTGGACTGTCGCCTTTAGGTTATTCGCCGGTCTTCGCCCCCTGCAACTTCCTAATGTCCAAGCGTGGTTAAATGGCATGGTTGTTGCTGTATCCACTATGCAAAACAGGCATAATAAATGTTGATTATTTTTCAAAAAACTCTTGACAGGTTTTTTTTCCTTTGTTAGTTTCGGTGCAATGTATCCTGCGATTATTTTGGTTGCCGGATATTAGGGAAATAAGGAAGTGGCCTTTAAAAGGAATGCCCGTTTTTTTAAAGGCGGATTTTTTTGACTCTTGTAAATTATTAAGGAGGAAAAAATGAAGAGATTTTGGTTAGTATTGCTTGCGCTGGGGCTGGTTATGGCCTTCAGTGCGTCGGTCTTCGCGGCCGATGTAAAGTTTTCCGGCTCTTTCTATGCGGCCGGAGTGTATCAGGATAAAACAACGTTTAAAAAAGACACCTCAGACCAGGGTCCCAGCACGGCGTTTTATTATCAACAACTGCGCGTGAATATGGAATTCATCGCCACGCCGGCTTTGAAGCTGGTCACCCGTTTCGACGCTCTGGAAAGAGTCTGGGGCGGGGCGAGAAGTGCAGGCACCACCGTAGCGGGCGTATTGGAACCCGGTTCTTCAGGAACACGTGCCGAAAATGAAAACATCGCTTTTGATAATGCCTACATCTGGTATGCCTCTCCCATCGGTATCTTTACCGCCGGTTATCAAGATGACAAAGCCTGGGGCACCAAGTTTGGGGATAACACCTATTCCGTGGGTAAAATCACTTACCAGTTCGTGAAGATGCCTGTTATCTTTGGCTTGCAAGCCGGC
>MGQN01000012.1:22129-26388 GCA_001797845.1 Deltaproteobacteria bacterium RBG_16_44_11
ACCCGTTACACTGCCGCCACCGCCGCCGACAGAGATGAGAGCTTTTATACAGCCTATGGTATCTTTGTGTGGAAGGGCGGCCAGGTTGGTTTGCTGGGAAGATACGACCGCAAAGCTGCCACCAGGGCAACAGCATTGGGACAATTTACGTCCAAGACTTACAGTATAGTACCCTTTGCCAAAGCCAAGATCGGCCCTCTCGCCATCGAAGCGGAAGCTACTTATCTCACCGGCTTTATCGCAGATTTTGAAACCGCTACTACGGATATCAAGGCGTCACAGTTGACGGCATACCTTGATATTCTGGCCGATTTCGGCATGTTCTATGTCGGCGGTATGGGTGCCTATGTCTCCGGCGATAAGCCCGGAACGACAAAAAGGGAAGGCGGCAATATTGACGGCGGCGCAGATTGGAATCCCTGCTTGATTATGTGGAACTGGGATAGATATTTCTGGGCGGGTACCCTTTACGGCTATGACACAATTCCTCCGATGGCAGCAACATACATTGGCTCCAATGACGGTGCGATGGATAACGCCTGGTTTGGCCAGGTTCGCGCCGGCGTGCGTCCGATTGCTGCCTTGGATATCCAGGGATCCGTTGCTTACGCCAAAGCCGATAAGCTCCCCACCGGTTTTATAGAGAAAGAATACGGCGTCGAAGTAGATGTAACCGCTACTTACAAAATTACCAATAACCTCTCCTATATGCTGGGTGTGGGTTATCTCTTCACCGGTGATTACTACCAGGGGACCAGCGCAGCCAACGCGATTGACGATAATTTCCTCGTCATCAACAAGCTGACGTTGACCTTCTAAAATTCTTCACCCTCTCCCTCACCCTCTCCCCTCAAAGGAGAGGGAAGGGAAAAGAGGGCGGTCCAAAAAATTATCCCCGGAAGGCGGGCAACTTCCGGGGATTTTTTTGTCCTTTCTGCCATTGCGCGGGCGCAGCCTATGGCAAACTCAAGCGTGTCCTCCGCTCTTTTGTCATTGCGAGGACGTAGTCCGCGGCAATCTCATAATTGGTAAGGGATTGCTTCCCCGGATCGGTGTCCGGGGCAGGCGTTGCCTTTGGCGAATTCGCCATGACATCGTTTCTGTCTTTGCGAGAGAGCGAAGCGAACGAAGCAATCTGATGCAGTCGTTGCGAGTCCGCCGCGGCGGACGCGGCAATCGTATAATTAAAAAGGAATCGTTTCGCCACATTAAAAAAATATCTTTAAATCTTTAAATAAATAAAAAAAGGAAGTAAAGGACTTAGATGAAAAAATTTATTTTTATATTTTTTGCTATAATACTGCTCATATTTTATTGCGCTTCAGTCTGGGCGAGCGAGGTAAAGTTTTCCGGCTCGTATTACGCCGCCGGCATATATCTGGATAAAACCACGTTTAAAAAAGACGTAACAGATGCCGGGCCCAGCACCAGTTTTTATTATCAGAGACTGCGCCTGCGCGCGGATTTTATCGCTGCCGCCGGCCTTACACTTATTACCCGTTTTGACGCGCTGGAAAGAATCTGGGGCGCGCCCCGATCGGCAGGCTCAGGCCTCCCCGATACTCTTTCCCCTTCGGCGGGAACGCGTGCCGAAAATGAAAACATCGCCTTCGATTGGGTCTATTTAAGCTACGCTTCGGCTCTGGGCACCTTTAATATCGGTTATCAAAATGACGGCGCGTGGGGGACTGCTTTCGGCGATACCTCGCGGCCTAATCCCAAAATATCCTGGATTTTAACAACCGGCTCTTGGATGTTTCTGGCGCAAATCATCAAAGTGGCGGAAAACGGTTACACGGCAAACAATCCCGCGACGGCGACGGATCTGGATTATGATAAATATGTGGCGGCATTTTCCTATTACTGGAAGGGCGGCGAGGCGGGCATACTGGGTTTTGTATCCCGCAATGCCGTAAACCGCCAGGGCGCTATTCCTCCGGCCTCAAAACAGTTATTTTATGGATTACTGCCGTATTTCATCGCCCAAATCGGCCCGGCAAAAATTCAGGCGGAACTGGATTATTACTGGGGTGAATATCCGGCATATGAATCAGGGGGCGATATAAAACTTAATAATTTGGCCGGTTTTTTGGATGTGGCCGCCGATTACGGCATCTTTTACGCGGGCGCGACCATTGCCTATGTGGCCGGAGATAAATCCGGCACAATATCTAAAATGGAAGGGGGACTCGCCACCGGAGGGCGTGATTGGGAGCCCTGTCTGATTTTATGGAATCAGGAACGCACGTATTGGGCTGGGGCTATTGCCGGTTATGACGGCACGGCAAATGAAGGGCCGATGACCAACGGCTGGTTTTTTCAGGCCAGAGGCGGTGCGCGTCCTGTTGCCGCTTTGGATATCATGGCTTCTCTCTCTTACGCGAAAGCCGACCAGTTACCTGCATATGTGTCAGAAAAAGAGTACGGGTGGGAAATTGATGTTACCGCGACCTACAAAATCACCAACAACTTAAGCTATATGCTGGGCGTGGGTTATCTTTTCACCGGTGATTATTACAAGGGTAATAACGCCGAAAACAAAATCGCCGATAACTACATTGTCATCAACAAACTGACGTTGACCTTCTAAAATTCTTCACCCTCCCTCTATCCTTTTGTCTTTGTGAGAGCGCAGCCTATGGCAATCTCATAATTGGTAAGGGATTGCTTCACGCGCCTTCGGCGATTCGCAATGACACCATTTCTGTCTTTGCGAGAGAGCGAAGCGACCGAAGCAATCTGACTGCTTGTCCGGCGCATGCTCGGGCAGTCTTTGTGAGAGCGCAGCCTATGGCAATCTCATAATTGGTAAGGGATTGCTTTATACGCCTTCGGCGATTCGCAATGACACACAGCAGGATTGCTTTGCCACCTTAATGGTGTTTCGCCATGACGGTATGCACTGAGGCTGTGCTTTGCCGTCCTCGCCGGCGGGGGATACAAGGTTGTCAGGCTGATAACCTAACGCCCTACAGAGCACGCGAGGTCACACGATTTTTTGGCTAATCCGGATGAAATATGGTAGCTTAATTTTGCTAAACGGTGCGTTGGGAAAATGCGCCCTACAGGAAAAACGGCTATCAATAAAATATTCGGAAATACGGCAGGACTGGGTGCCGCGCAAATTAAACAAATAGAGCGTCTTTACCGCAAAGGCATTCCGCCGGAGGGCATCATCAGCCATGAGCTGGCAGGTCAAATATCCTTTCTTTCGCGCGAGATTAACCGTCAAATAGGCCTGCTCATCAACCGTAAGGGCGAAATCCACACGCTCATCATCGGCGATCACAAAAGCATCTTAATCCCCAGCCTCGAAGGCTTCCGTTCATCATCGGCGCGCTTCAAAGGCCTGCGTCTGATTCACACCCATTTAAACGGCGAAGAGTTGTCCGGCGAAGATTTGACCGATTTGTCTCACTTAAGGCTGGATCTCATCGGCGCGCTGGAGGTTCGTCCGGACGGTTCCGCGGGCCTCCTCCACTGGGCGCATCTAATTCCGGAAAATCCGGCGGGAGATTACTGGCTCATCTCCCCTCCCGCACAGCCGCGAAATTTGAGTGTAAATTTTCTTGCCTTCATTACCGCGCTGGAAGATGAATTTTCCAAAAAACAAAAATATCGTAAAATAGAGGCGGCAGAAAAAGCAATTCTGTTGCGCGTGGAGGCAAATCCGCTTACCGGCGCGGAGGAATCACTTGATGAACTCGCGCAATTGGCGCGCACCTGCGGCGTGGAAGTTTTTGATTCTTTCGTACAGTATCGCCCGGCGCCCGACCCGAAATTTATGATCGGCCGGGGAAAACTTTCCGCTATCGGCCTGCGCGCCACGCAAATCGGCGCCAACATGCTCATCTTCGACCACGAACTGACGCCGGCGCAGGTGCGCTCCATCAATGATTTTACCGGCCTGAAAATTCTTGACCGCACACAGGTTATTTTGGATATTTTCGCGCGGCGCGCCCACAGCCGCGATGGAAAAATCCAGGTGGAGCTGGCACAACTCAAATATTTACTGCCCCGGCTGACGCGTATCGATACTTCGCTATCGCGGCTGGCCGGAGGCATCGGCGGCGTCGGTCCCGGCGAAACAAAGCTCGAAATTGACCGCCGCCGCATCCGCGAACGCATCAGCCGGCTGGAAAAAGATTTAAAAGCGATAACAAAATCGCGGTATCAGCGCCGCGGCAAAAGGCAAAAAGCGGGCTTGCCCGTCATTTCCATTGTCGGCTACACCAACGCCGGCAAATCCACCCTGATCA
>MGQN01000012.1:26394-36581 GCA_001797845.1 Deltaproteobacteria bacterium RBG_16_44_11
TCACCAAAAGCTCCGTTTTAGTCGAAGATAAACTCTTTGCCACGCTGGACACAAAAAGCGCACGGCTGCGCTTTCCCCGCGATACCGAAGCCATCATTACCGATACGGTTGGTTTTATCCGCAATTTGCCGCAGGAACTGTTTGCCGCCTTCCGGGCGACGCTCGACGAGCTGGATGATGCCGATATGCTTTTGCATGTGATTGACATCAGCAATAATCAATTTGAAGAACAGATTCGGGCTGTGGAAAATATTTTGGAAGATCTCGATATTAAAAATAAGCCGACGCTAAGAGTATTCAATAAGGCCGATCGCATTGCCGATAAAGATTTGTTGCAAAACCTCTGCCAGCTCTTTGATGCCATTGCCGTTTGTGCTTTGGATAAAACGACCCTTTACGGAATGCTTTCGAAAATAGAATACCTGCTGGCAGGGAAAGGCTTTTCAGCAGGCAAAATTTATGATAAGAGCTGACGACAAGTTTGGGGTAATACGATGATGACCGGAAATCCGAAAAGGCGGTTATGAGCAAGGAGAGAAAAATGAAATTGTTGCGCGTCACAATTATTTTAGCCGTTGCCTTTTTTTCAATAAACATCCATGCCGCCCCAAAACTTCTCACTATTGTTCACACCAACGATCTGCACTCACATTTGCAGGGCTTTTCTCCCGAACTGGACTATCAGCCATTTACCGTTAATGCCGATAAGACGCTCGGCGGCTGGTCGCGCATTGCCGCCGTCATTAAAAATACAAAAAAAGAAAGGAAAAATCCGGTGCTGACGCTGGATTCCGGCGATTACACCATGGGCTCGCTTTTTCACATGCTGGCGCGCGAAGAAGCTTTTGAATTGCGTCTGCTTGACGCTATGGGCTATGACGCCGTCACGCTGGGCAATCATGAATTTGATTTAAAGCCTACTGGGCTGGCATATATGTTGAGAACGGCCAAAGCCCGCAAAGGATTGCCCCAAGTCGTTTTTGCCAGCGCGATTTTCGATAAAAATAATTCCGCCGATGATTCTTTGCAAGCCGCGTTTAACGAGATTCCGGTAAAAGATTACACCGTTTTGGTACGCGACGGCATTAAAATCGGTATCTTCGGAATTATGGGCAAGGATGCCGCCGAGGTGTCACCTTTTGCCAAGCCGGTAACTTTTCGCGATCCGGTAGAAGTTTCCCGCAAAATCGTCCGCACCCTGCGGGAAAAAGAAAAAGTGGATATTGTTGTTTGTCTTTCCCACAGCGGCTTGAGAGCGGCATACCCAAAAAAATCTGAAGATGAAATTCTTGCCCGTAAAGTCAAAGGAATCGACATCATTGTCAGCGGTCACACGCATGAAGTATATTCTGCCCCGATTAAAGCAGGGCAGACGATCATTGTTGAGTCAGGAATTTACGGAAAACATGTAGGCATTCTGGATATCGCTTATGCTGAGGGGAAGGTCGAGCTGAAAAACTATAAAATGGTCGCCATCGACAGCTCCATTGCGGGCGACAGGGCAACCCAAAATATTATCGACGGCTTCAAGAAAAAAATAAACGCGCAATTTCTTGCCGGCTTCGGATTGAGCTACGACAAAATCATTGCCCGTACAAGCTGGGATTTGGAAATCTCCGCTGAGGAATCTCCTTTAGGAAACATGATTACCGATTCCATCCGCTGGTATGTCAATAAATTTGACTCCAGGAAAAACGATTCGTTGAGCCGTGTGGTTATCGCCGTGGAATCCAACGGCGTTATCCGCGATAATTTGCTTGCCGGCAGGACAGGACTTATTTCGGTCGGCGATTTGTTCCGTACCATACCTCTGGGTATCGGCATGGATAAAGAATTCAGCATGGGGTACCCGCTCATTAGTTTTTACCTTTACGGCTATGAAATCAAAAGGGCGCTAGAAATCTTAACCAGTGTTTATCCTAAAAAGGGCTATAACTATTTTCTGCAGATTTCCGGTGTGCGTTTTGAGTACAACCCGCACCGCGTGATTTTCGACCGGGTGACGAATATCGAGATAGGTTCTGAAGAAGAAGGATACCAACCGCTGAATTATCGGGAAGGGAACAGAACGCTTTACCGGGTGGCGGCAAATATTTACAATGCTACTTTTTTAAAAGTCATTGGAAATTATACGTATCGCTTTTTGGATATTTCTCCGAAAGACAGAAAGGGAAGAGCGGTAAGAAATCTGACCGACTTGAGAGTGGACGCGGATAAATCCAGGCCGGGCATACAGGAACTCAAGCAGTGGCAGGGGGTTATGGAATACGTTCAGTCGTTCAAAGACACCAGCGGCGACGGCATCCCTGATTTGCCGGAAAAATATAAAAGCAAACTTGGACGCATTGTCGTGAAGCCAAGCTGGCATCCCGCCGCTCTGGTTTCGAGAGCGACTTTGCCCACCATCCTGGCGCTTTTAATTATCGGGTTGGCTTCTTTTGCGATAATTTATTGTGCTATTCGCATTATGAAAAAAAGAAAAAAAAGACGCAGCAGTTTGAAGTTCAAATAAAGAGAAAAAAATAGGCTGAAGGCCGAAGCAAAGCCCGGCGCATGCCGGGGCCGAAGACTAAAGGCTGAAGGATAAAGGTTGAAGCGGAGCGCAATGCGCGGAGTCCGGCGAATACCGGAGCTGAAGACTTTTAAGAAAGGGTTATTAACCGTCTTATAATTGTCTACTTCAGCGTCATTCCGGCGGAGAGACTGTGTCGCAATAGGAGAAAACAGCTTCAAAATCGTCATACCGGCGAAAGCCGGCATCCAGAACTTACTGAAAATACTGGATTCCCCCGTATCAAGTACGGGGCAGGCTCTTCGTCGCGCTCTGCTGGAATTTATCCGGCGTATGCTGGACGGAATGACAAAAATGGTAATTGCGACACAGTCTCGGAAGCCGGAATCCAGTGTTTTCTGGATGCCGGATACCCTGAAGGGCACGCGTCAAGTCCGGCATGACAAGATTATTATGAGACAGTCATTATGCGCGATCACAAAAAATTAAAGGCATTTGAGTTAACGGACGAGAAGGATTTTATTGAAATCCGCTGGCATGGACGGGGCGGTCAGGGCGCAATAACGGCGGCAAAGATTGTTGCCTCAGCTGCCTTTGTCTCCGGTTATTTGGGGGTTGTCATGGCTCCAACTTTTGGCACGGAGCGCCGGGGCGCACCGGTCATGACATCCCTGAAGATATCCAGGCGCAAAATTTATGATTTATCACCCATCGAGAAACCGGATATCATTGTCGTCCTTGACCACCTGCTGCTTGCCGAGGCGGATGTCACCTGCGGCCTTAAGCCCGGCGGGATAATTGTTTTGAACACGCCAAAGGCTTTTGAATCCTACAACTTTAAAGATTACCGGCTGGCCACTGCAGATATTACGGCAATATCTGTTGAGGCGGGCCTTCCTCACGGCATGGTCAATGCCGGGATCATCGGAACGCTGGCGCGAGCCACAAACCTCCTGGGAATGGATATTCTGATTCAAGGCATTGAAGAGGAATTTCGCACAAGAAACCCCGAAAAGAACTCATTGGCGGCAAAGATAGCTTTCGAAAGAACTGTGGCGCGAGGTTGAAAATGGGCACTCGAAATTATCGAAGAAAAACTTCCCACAGCGAACACGGGCCGGGTGACGGCGGAAGGACCGGTTCATGGAGGGTGGAAAGGCCGGTATTGAACACAAGCCTTTGCATCCCCTGTAAAAGAAATGCCGAGGCCTGTTTCATGTGCTGGCTGTTCTGTCCGGAGGTTGTAATCTCCAGGACGATCCCGCCGGCAATCGACCTGGAATACTGCAAGGGATGCGGCATCTGCGCTGAAGAATGTCCGACGAAGGCCATAACCATGGTGGATGAGGCGGATTTTACAGATGAAGACAAGGACAAGGAATAGGATGTCATGCATATTATAGAAAACGGAAACGTCGCCGCCGCTCTGGGCGTTTTGCTTTGCCGTGTCAATGTCATCGCCGCCTATCCCATCACCCCGCAGACGCCTCTTACGGAAAGACTTTCGGAGTACGTGGAATCAGGTGAAATGCAAGCCGAGTACATTCCCGTCGAGAGTGAACATTCCGCCCTGGCTGTTTGCATCGCGGCATCATCGGCCGGCGCCAGGACTTTTACCGCGACCAGCGCCAACGGGCTTCTCTACATGCATGAACAGGTCCAGTGGGCGGCCGGCGCCAGGCTTCCCATTGTGATGTGTGTGGTCAACAGGGCCGTAGGCGCCCCCTGGAATGTCTGGAACGATCAGCAGGACTCGATCTCACAACGCGATACCGGTTGGATACAGATGTATTGCTCTGACCACCAGCAAATTATTGATGCGGTCATCAAGGCCTACTGGCTGGCGGAAAAAGTGAGCATCCCGATCATGGTCTGCTATGACGGGTATATCCTTTCTCACACCTATATGCCCTTTGATGTGCCGGATCAGGAAAAGGTTGATGCGTTTCTGTCGCCCTTTCGGCCGGACTATGCCCTTAATCCTGATCAACCTGCCAATCTCAATACGGTAACCCTTCCTGACGTACGGATGGATGTCCGCGGTGAGCTTGCCCACGGATATATGGAAATTCGCTATCTGCTTCAGGAAGAAATGCGGACATCGCTTACCGTCGCCGCGGAAGCGGAAAAAAGGTTTGCCGATATTTTTGGCCGGGGCGGCGATCCGTATATAGAGCCTTATCTTTGCGCTGATGCCCAATATATTGCTGTCGGGCTTGGGTCGCTCACCTACCAGCTGCGCGTTTCCGTGGATGTCCTAAGAAAAGAGGGTATTAAAGTAGGCGTCATGGGCGTTCGCTTCTACCGGCCTTTCCCGGATGAGGCGCTGGCCGAAGCACTCAAGGGGAAAAAAGGCGTTATCGTTTTTGAAAAGGCATTGAGCTACGGCTATGAAGGCGCGCTGGTTTCGGATTTAAAGTCCGCGCTCTATGATCATCTTGCCGGCACTGGCGTAATGCCTATGGTCCAGAATATAATTTTGGGAATCGGCGGCCGCGACATTCGGACGGAAGATTTGACACAAGCCCTCCGGGCGGCGGCCAAAAGCAGAGTCTCAAGACAGCCCGTATGGATAGGGCTCAAGCTTTAGGAGAAGCGGATGCAGGCGAAGACTACCATTTTAAGTTTACCGACCCAGGAATTTGTTCATCCGGGGACAAGAGCCTGCACCGGCTGCGGCCTGGCCATTGCCTACAGGGTGGGCCTCAAGGCCCTGGGGAAAGACACCATCCTGATTGTGCCGCCGAGCTGCCTTACCGTGCTTCAGGGGCTTTTCCCGATTGCCTCGACCAAGCTTCCGTGCCTGAATGTGACGTTTGCCTCCACCGCAGCCGCGGCCACCGGAATCCTGGCTGCCTTGAAGTCGCAGGGAAAGACTAATATCAAAGTGGCGGCATGGGCAGGCGACGGCGGGACAAGCGATATCGGCTTGCAGGCTTTATCGGGCGCCGCGGAACGTGGCGATAATTTCATCTACCTGTGCTACGACAACGAAGGTTATATGAACACCGGCGCTCAGCGCTCGGGCACAACCCCTATCGGCGCTCTGACCGCAAACACGCCGTTTAAGGGAAAACTGCAGCAAAAAAAGGATGTGCCGGCAATCATGGCGGCGCATAACTTAAGCTATATTGCCGCGTGTTCTGCTTCATACCCGCTTGACCTTTTTGACAAGATCAGAAAATGCGTGGATATGCCGGGCACCAAATACATCCATATTCATATCCCTTGCCCGCCGGGCTGGGGATATGACCCGAGATATGGGATAAAGATCGGCCGGCTGGCCGTGGAAACCGGATATTATGACCTCTACGAGATCGTCAATGGTGAGTTCAAACTTACCGCGGCATCAGAAAAGCTTGTGGAAAAACGGAAGCTGATACCGGTCCGTGAATACTTCCGTTCGCAGTCACGCTTCAAGATTCTTGCCGATACGCAGATAGCAGAGATACAGCATCAGATAGATGCGAAGTGGGCGGGTTATTATAAAAAAGACGAGTAATGTATTCAGGGCGTGATAATTTTGCATATCTACGCTGCTTTGCATACCTAGTTGCATTCAAAGGATAACGCGGCGGCAAGGAGGAGGCTCCGCAGGCGTATTACTACTAATACGTTGAGGAAGCCGACGACGAAGCCAACAAAGTTAGCCAAAGACCGGAAGCGCGTCCCGCAAGGGAGCGCATAGCAAATAAAGTTTTTACCTTACCGGTAATTACCATCTGCGAGATGGTAACTTACATGCGGCTCGGTATTAGCATCTCAGTGCTGTTTTCAGTATATCCATATTCAGGTTGCCGCCGGACATGATCATGACCACTTTCTTGCCGGCTAGGCGGTCTTTTATTTTATGTGCGGCCATCGTCGAGGCGGCACCCGCGGCCTCGGCCAGATTATGTGTGGTGGTCAGCGCCATTCTAATGCCTTCCAGAATTTCGTCTTCGGTCAGCAGCACGACATCACTGATGGTATCTTTGAGAATGACATAGGGCAGATGGAATACAGCTCTTGCGGCAAGGCCGTCGGCAACCGTGTGGGCATCATCGAGAGTGACAATTTCTCCCTTTTTCCAGGAATTATAGAAGGAGGGGGCATTTTGAGCCTCTACGCCGATTATTTCGATATCGGGCTTTAATGCACGCATGGTTTTGACCAGCGATGCGCAGCCCGCACCGCCTCCGATAGGACAGATGATTGTATCCACCTCCGGCAGGTCCTCAAAGATCTCCAGTCCCATGGTGGCCAGGCCGTTTAGGATTTCCGGTTCATTGCCCTGCTGGACATAGTAATAACCTGCGCTATCCACAAGCTCTTCGCAGTAGGACTGCGCGTCGTAGAAGTCTTCCCCATGGACAATAAGTTCCGCGCCGTAGCTTTCTATTGTCCTGTTGATTTCCGGATTGTTGTTTTGGGGTACGACAACCGTGCAGGGAACATGAAACCATTGTCCCGCCCAGGCCATGGCCAGGCCGTGGTTGCCTCTGGTGGCAACGAGGATGCCGGCTTCCAGCTCTTCGCGGGACATGTGATGAAAGAAATTAATTGCCCCTCTGATCTTGAATGATCCGGTCGGATTGTGGTTTTCATGCTTGATGAATGCCTGGCAGCCGATGAGTCTGGAAAGTTCCGAGTAGCAGATCAGGTTTGTCCTGTTGAGGTACCTGCAAATAACTGATCTCGCCATAAAAGCTCTGGTCAGGTTGACTTGTTTGCTCAGCGCCTCGTATTTTTTCAGCATAAAAAGCCTCCTTGGTTAATTACAGCCTGTAGCCTTTTTACAGTCCATTTTACACCTGCTGTCAAAATAACTTCTTACTTTTACACTCACTAACAGTCTCATAATTTAATAGACACTTTGAGATTGAAATGTTTATTCGTATCATGCTTACTGGATTCCCCGGTCAAGCCGGGGAATGACAAAACGTTGCCTAAATTATTGTGAGACTCTAAATAAATTGATCGCTGCGTAATGATTGAACCCTTTCAGTCTCTTGTGCCCCGCAGGGGTATCAGTCTATCAACCTACTAATTATCTCCGCATATCTGACAGCTGCGCCCATATTGGCGGCCACAACAACTTTACCTCTGGCGCCTCGCTTTTCCAGTTCCGCGGGCTTTTCCAGCGCCTGAAGAATTTTTCTTAGCAAATCTTTCGCGTTTCTAACCGTCACGCCGCAGCCCGCTTCTTCCAGCAGAGTTTTTTCTTCGCTGAAATCCTCCATGGAAGGGCCGTAAAAAATTATTTTTCCCCACGCGGCCGCCTCCAGAATATTTTGACCGCCTCTGTTTACTAGGCTTCCGCCGCAATAAACAATTGTGGCCAGAGAGTATATTTTGAAAAGTTCTCCGATAACGTCAACCACAATAACTCGCTCGCTTGTCCTTGCCTTGCTATTGTTTATCTCGGTCATGGTAATAATATCGGTAAAACCATTTTTTTGTAAAAGCTCGATAATCGAACTGGTTCTTTCAATATGACGGGGAACAATAATTAATTTGAATTCCGGATAAAGCGCCAGAATCTCCGCATATACTCTAATGATGATTTCCTCTTCGCCCGGATGGGTACTACCGGCGACAAAAAACCTATCATCTTTTTGCGTACTCAAGCGGCGGGAAATTTCTTCGCGCAAGCCGGACGAGGCTGTTGACGCCAAAGCGTCATACTTGGCGTTTCCCATCACCTGAATTTTTTCCGGAGACATACCGATTTTTTTAAGTCTGCTCGCGTCAATTTCGGAAATCATGGCGGCAGCGGATAAATCGTTGAGGATCTTTTTCCAAAAAAAATTCGTCCAGCGGTACTTACTGTAAGAGCGGAGCGAAATGCGGCCGTTAACTATCAAGGTTTTAATGCCTTGTGCTTTGCAGGCTTTTAAAAAATTAGGCCATAGTTCCGTTTCTATCATGACAAAAACAGAAGGTTTAGCCGATTTTATAATCTTACGCACAACGTAGGGGATATCGAGGGGGAAATAAATGAATGCATCCGCGCCGAATATATGCCGGCGCGCCATTTCCTGGCCGGTTTCCGTGGAAGTGGAAAAAATAACTTTTATATCCGGCTTTTTCAATTTCAGGGCCGCTACGATAGGCGCGGCGGCGGTAACTTCGCCTACCGATACCGCGTGTATCCAGACACGCGGCCCATCTTTTAAGCCGGCCAGTATTTTTGCCTGCTTGCCGCCCAGCTTCGGAATCAGGCTTTTGCGGTATTTTCCCTTAAAAACCATGGTTATTAAATAATAGGGGAGGATGAATATTGCGGCAATGACCAGCACCGCATTGTATAAAATCTGCATAGTGTATCTTCAGATTTTTCCGCGGTTGTGTCAAGTTTTTCCTTTATTGACAGAGGCTTCGCATTGGTATATTTAAATATCGAATAAAAGGAGAGTAGTAGCATGAAACTGATTGCCCCTTCGATTCTTTCCGCGGACGGCGGCAGGCTCGGCGAGGAAATTGCCGCCGTGGAGGCCGCCGGCGCCGATTGGATTCATATTGATGTGATGGATGGGCGTTTTGTACCCAATATAACTATGGGTCCGGCGATAATATCAGCCTTAAGAAAGACAACGAAGCTTATTTTTGATGTGCATTTGATGATTGAAAATCCGGAAAACTATATTGAATCTTTCGCGACAGCCGGTTCCGATATCATAACTATTCACGTGGAAGCCGCGCATCATCTGCACCGGACTATCGATATGATTAAAAAATTGGGTAAAAAGGCGGGGGTTTCTTTGAATCCGGCAACACCGCTTACGCAAGTTGAAGAAATTATCCCCGATATCGATCTATTGCTCATTATGACGGTTAATCCCGGTTTTGGCGGCCAGCAATTCATCAAAAATACTTTGCCGAAAATTACCAAAGCCCGCCAACTGTTAAATGCTTTTCCCAATAATCAGCTCCTGGAAGTTGACGGCGGCGTGAATCTTAAAAATATCGGAAGCATCGCCAAGGCCGGAGCGGATGTTCTGGTGGCCGGCGCGGCGATTTTCGGCACAAATGACTACAAAAAAACAATTGCTGATTTAAAAGCCGCCGTAAGCGGCAATTAACGCTTTTGCTGTTCCAGTTCCAACGCCAGTCTTAAGCCCCGGCGCGCATCTTCGTAATCCGGATTCAGATAAATTGCTTTCCGGAAATGTTCAATAGCTTCTTTCAATACGCCTTTATTAATTAGCACTGCTCCTATATTGAAATATATGCCCGGATCGTTAGGGTCTGTTAGTAGTGCCTGCCGGTAATGATAAATGGCTTCATCATATTTAAATTGTTTTTCTAAGATAACACCTAAATTAATGTGTGCACTAGAGTAATACGGGTTGATGCGTAAAGCTTCACGGTAATGGGTAATTGCAGCATCAACTTTTTTCAGTTTATCAAGAGAAATGGCTAAACTATAATGAGTATCAACATAATTAGGATCACTTTTAATTGCCGCAAGATAATGAGCAATAGCTTTCTCATGTTTTTTTTCAGCGGCAAAAGCAACACCTAGATTATGGTGAGCCAAACCGTTGTTTTTGGTTATTTGTAAAGCGTGCTCAAATAAAACAAAACTGTTTTTCCAGTAGCCGCACTGCTGCCAGGTCAAAATCGTAAAAACCGTGAGAACAATACCTGCGGCGGGAAACAAAATTATTTTACACACTTTTTCTTTGGGCAT
>MGQN01000013.1:0-3257 GCA_001797845.1 Deltaproteobacteria bacterium RBG_16_44_11
ATTGCGCCGATGATGCCGATAATTATAATAATAGTGATTATCTCTAAAAATGTGAACCCTTTTTCCGTTATCTTAAATATTTTGCGCAAAATCACTCCCCGTGGTCAAAAGACCGACTTTAATAACACTGCGAATAGAGCTTATCAGTAAAACACCGAATATTATTGCCGCCGCTGTTAATACCAGTGCAAAAACTATCGCCTGCGGAGAAAAGAGCATAAATTCAACTATCAGAGCATTTACCACAATAAAAGCTGTATGCACGATAACTACATACTGGGTGAAGATTATGGTTTGAGGTTTTTGCCATACCATTGCCGCCATGGAAATTATCAAAATGGCGCTTAAAATTGTCAAATACGGCTGAAATCGTAACCACAAATTAATATTGCCCTGACTAAGGACATCTTTCATGCCCCAGATGACAAATAATCCCATAAGCAAATAAAATAATCCGACAATAAATAAGAGAAAACTGCATTGCCGGTAAGACATAATTTGACCGGAAAGAAGACCGGCCGCATCAGAGCTTAGCTCTCGAGGCTGGAATAAAAAGCGACTGAATTTATACAACATGCCTTTTTCGACTTTTTGCACGCCGGCCATTACTCCATTGACCAAATTATCCGGCGGGTTAACTGCCTTTTGCTTTTCTATTTTTTCTATAATATTGGCAAATTTTTCCATACTTTACCTTTTCCATCTATATATTCGAGAACTTTGACTTTTTATAAAAATACGCTCATTTGTCACTCCCGCGAAGGCGGGAGTCCAGTATTATTAAATATTCATGGATTCCCGTCTACACGGGAATGGCAGGAATTTCGCCTTTTTCAAAAGTCTATTTATAATAATATACAACTCCAAGAACCAAATAGTCACAAAACATTTCATTCTTTCATCAATTCCTCTAATTTTTCCAATCCGCGGTAAATACGCATTTTGACGGCGCTGAGAGATTTGCCGGTAATTTCCGCGATTTCCTCAAAAGAAAGCTCCTGCTGATACTTCATGATTAACAGCGCTCTTAGCTCATCATCCAATTGCATAAGACACCAGCTTATCTCCTGAATTTCAACCAAATTGGCTTCGGGCGAAGGATTATTATCGGCCAACGGAATTGTGTTTATTTCTTCTGAAGATTTGTAACGCCTGTTTTTCCGCAGGTGGTTCTTGATGATGCTTAGAGCAATAGTGTAAAGCCAGGTGAAAAATTTCTTGCGCGGATTGTAACGCCACAAATAAAGGTAGGCGCGGATAAATGTATCCTGCGTTAAATCAGCGGCGTCTTCCGGATTTCCGGTCATGCGATAGGTTAAATTATAGATGGGCGATTTATACTTTTCAACTAAAAGAGCGTAAGACTGCCTGTCTCCTTTTAAAACCTTAGCAACAATTTGCGCCTCGATTTTTTGATCCATTTTTCACACTCAATTATATGATAAAACATAACTTACCAAACTTAGAGCAGAGCCGGATACTTCCCGCTAGATTTTTTATCTGATATTTTAATCAATTTTTTAATGTTATTCCAGTTTATATTACATGAGTTAATTTATTTTTGTTTTATGAGTTTTCAAAAACTTTGTATAATAAGTTGTGTTTAGAAAATATTTAAATCTCTTGTCCGTCTTCAAATATTCCAGAACATTAAATTCATTTTTTTTAGCCATTTCCAGATATTCTACACATTCCTCGTATTTTTTTTGCTGTGCGTACACACTGGCAACACCATAATAAATATATCCTTTGTTATGCGTTATCGTTTTATCGAGGGTTTGATACTCGGCCATGGCCTCGTTATAAAGACCGGCATCTTGATATGCCTGCGCTAAATTTAATCTTGCCAATACGTTGCCGGGATCTATTTTTATCACAAATAAAAAATGAGTTATCGCTTCTTCATACTTACCCTGTTTCGCCAAAATAATCCCATAATTATTACGGGCATCCAGGTTATTTTGATCAATATTCAGAGCCTTCTCCATAAATTTTACCGCTTCAGCGGCATTGCCCGCTCGGCTTTGAATAAGGCCCATATGTATATGTGGGTTTATCAAATTCGGATTTAAGGCGAGTGCCTTTTGGAAATACATGATAGCTTTCTCGTCATCTTTTTTCTCTACCAAACAAACGCCATAGTTATGGTAAGCACTGGCTTGTGTCGGATTAAGCTTGATACTTTTTTCAAAATAAGCCATGGCCTCATCTGTTTTGCCCAAAGACGCCAGCGACTCACCGAGGTTATTAAAAGCGAGTTCATTTTCTCCCGCAACTTCAAGGCATCGGTTAAATAAAGCAAAACTGTTGGAAAAATAAATGATCTGAAAACGTGTTAAAAATGCAAAGTAAGTGAGCGTGGCGCTGTATAAAATAATTTTTAATACTTGAGAGTAACGGCCATTTAATCTTTCATCGGCTTCCCAGATTACCATGATAAAAATACCAATCATGGGGATGTACATGAACCGGTTGGCTATGGCTGGCCAAAGACCCGCCTGTATCAGGCCGCTAGCCGGCAATAAGGCAATAAGAAACCAGAGCCATCCCATGATAAGCCACGGCCTTTTTTCCCTCGTGATGAATGTCAGAAGGGTTATTAAAACTACAACTAAAAGAGCCAGTAAAAAATATAAAACGATAAATGTTTTGGGGAAAGGATAAAATATGGATAAATCGACCGGCCAGGCAATGTTTCGCAAATATTGAATAATGGAAACAAAATAATTGTAAATTCTCAAGTAAATTGGAACAAGATCGTGGGTGACAAGAAAGCGACCACGCAAAACCGACGCCACGGTTATCAATACTGAAAAAAGTGAAAGAATTAGAAATGGCAACTTTTCTGCGATAATTCTGCCAATATCGGATTTGCAAAAGGAAATAAATCTATTTATGGTTTTAGAAAAAGCATTTGTGAGTTCATAATTATTTGTAGCCGATCTCTCGAATCTTTTCAGCGGCCAATAATCCAGTAACAAAAGAAGAAAGGGGAAAGTAAGAATGGGTGGTTTGCTCATTAAGCCAAGAGCATAAAGGCACAATATTAAGGCATATTTCCACTTTTTCTTCTTCTCCGTATAATGAAGATAGGTATAAATCGCACCAAATAAGAATAAGGCGCTCAACACAGTTTTTCTTTCCGCAAGCCAGGCGACAGATTCGACATTAAGAGGATGAAGGGCAAACAATAACGCAATAAAAGCCGCCTTGACTTGAGCTCCGGTCATTTTCAATATGATGATGAATAACAGGAG
>MGQN01000013.1:3350-3518 GCA_001797845.1 Deltaproteobacteria bacterium RBG_16_44_11
CAAGGGATGCCAATACGAACCATCATTGAAGGTGAATGCCCACTTAACGTTTTCGAGACTGAATCCATTTTTAACATAATGATTCGATGATACATATAAATTATCATCAAAATTGAGAAACTGATGATCCTTGATATTCCAGTAAAAAAAAATGGTCAGCCCCACTAT
>MGQN01000013.1:3532-18653 GCA_001797845.1 Deltaproteobacteria bacterium RBG_16_44_11
ATCAACACTGCAATGATTTCGATTAATGTAAAACCTTTTTCATTTCCTAAAGCTCTTTTACTTTTCATAAATTCACCTCATTTTACAATTCACTATTTATGATATTTTTTACCAAATTCCCTCGAGCAGATGATATGAACTCTGCCTGAACAACATTAAAAATTACTCATACAGGGTAAAACTTTTCGCGTTTGTTGCGATGGAAGAAGTCCACCAGTCCGGGCCAGCTGTCACGGTAACTGTTACCACACCAGCAGCATTTGCAATCGTCCCCGAGAAATCGCCCACAACAACGGGAGAGGTCGGAGTATAAGTCGTTACCGAAGGCGTTGTCAGCAACGCCTTTGCATATTCCATGGTTGCCGTTGATGCTAATGCCGCGACAGCGCCTTCTACAGCATATTCTCTAGCCTCCCCTTGCATATCTACAAACCTCGGCACGGCCACCGCGGCCAGAATGCCCAAAATAACCAGCACCGCAATGATTTCGATAAGCGTAAAACCTTTTTGATTCTTCATTTTTTTTCTCCTTTTTTAAAGTTTATTAATAAAAATTTATTTGACGATAACACAAGTCATTACTACACTATTTTATATTTACTTGCAAATGTTATACATGCAAGCTGTATACCATTATATATGCAAAAAATACCCTGCCTCCATAAATTTATTATATCTGGTATAAACTGCTTATTTAATTGATATATCCATCATTATTAACTTTCCTCCGTCCTTCAACAACCAAATGTATTCATGCTTAATATACAAATATTGATGTATTATCTACAATTATTGTAGATTCTTCACTGTGCTTATATTGATGTTCAGCTTCTTAATCCTATGCCAGAGGCTTCTTTGGTTTATCCCCAAAATATTTGCCGCCTTCACTTGCACGCCGCCAGTCATCTTCAACGCGTTAATAATCATTTCCTTTTCCATAATTATCAGCCTGTCATCAAGCGCAATATTGCGATTAGTATCGGCAAGTGTTGCTGTAATTGAACCTTGCCGACGAATTATATCCGGCAAATGGCGAGGGTCAATGATCTCTTTTTCCGCTAAAACCGAGGCCTGCTCCAAGACATTTTTTAATTCCCTAATATTGCCCGGCCACGAATAACCTATAAAAAGTTGTAAAGCTCCGGGAGACAAACTTACCTTTTTTAAAAATTCGGCCAAAAAGAAATTTGCCAAAAGCGGGATGTCTTCCAATCTTTCGCGCAGGGAAGGTAAATTAATGGAAAATACATTTATGCGAAAAAACAAATCTTCTCGAAATAATCCCTCTTTTATCATCTTAGGCAAATCTTTATTTGTTGCCGCGATAAAGCGGGCATCAACACGAATGGGAACGTTTCCACCGACTCTTTCAAATTCCTTTTCCTGTAGAACGCGCAGAAGTTTTGCCTGTGTGGCCAGGGGCATATCGCCTATTTCGTCGAGAAATACCGTCCCGCCATCGGCTATTTCAAACTTCCCCTTCTTTTGTGCCAAAGCTCCGGTAAAAGAACCTTTTTCATGGCCAAAAAGCTCGCTTTCGAGCAAACCTTCCGGAATAGCCACACAATTAATCTTGACAAATGGCTTTCCCTTTCTCGCGCTATGCTCATAAATGCTCTGGGCAATCAATTCCTTGCCCGTACCGCTTTCTCCGCAGATCAGCACGGTGGAATCGGTGGGCGCGACTTTTAGTATTTGTGTAAAAACATTGCGCATGGAAACGCTGGAACCGATAACATGGGGGAATAATTCTTTTGCCTCGACTTGGCTTAGAATATTGGCCACATTTTCGAATACTTTTTCAATTTCTTTTACATCTTCGATTATTTTCTCCGGTTTTTCCAAGAGGTAATTTTTAAAAATAGGCAACTTTTGCGTTTTTTGTACAAATTGCACCAATGGCTTTAAAATAATCCGGATGATAAGTAAACTTACAAAAAAAGTTAAAAGCCCTATAAGCATGGTCAAATTAAAAAAACTAAATGTAGTTATTGAATTACTCCGGGCGGAAGGAACAATTAGCTGAAATGTTAGAATAACGCCAATGATGGAAATTCCGGAATAAATAAGCGGAATTAATATGTATAAATTAATATAGAATTTTTTCTGGTTCATATTTTTTATCTTAATGTTTTGTCACTAGTTTTGTCAGATCCCACATGGGCATAAAGATGGCGAGAGCAAAAAAGCCGACCACCGCGGCTAATCCCACGATAAGAATCGGCCCTATCGCGTCGGAGAGGCCTTTCACCGCATATTCCACTTCATCATCGTAGTGCTTGGTAATCTCCCGCAGCATTTCATCCATATTTCCCGATTCTTCACCGATGGCGATCATGTCAATAACCATCGGGGTAAAATATTTTGCCGTTTTTAAAGGAGCTGATATTCCCGCGCCCTCTTCAATACGCTCGCGGACATGCTCAAAAGCGCGCGCGATCGCTTCATTACCGATGGTCTCCTGCAAAATAGAAAGTGATTGCATCACCGGAACACCGCTGGTCTGCAAAATAGCGAAGATACTGGCAAAACGCGATAACGCCGCTTTCTTGAACAATGGTCCCAGAATGGGAAGCTCCAGCAAAAAAGAATCCCTCACAAATTTGCCCTGAGGCGTTCTGAAATAAGCAGCTAAACTAAAAATAATTATTAGCACAAGAGCCACAAGCAAATACCAGTAATTAGCCAAAAAAGCGTACAAAAGCATGGCGAATTTCGTCGGCCAGGGCAAAACAAGACCGGCTTTACTAAAGATAGAAGCAAACTGCGGCACGACAAAAGTAAGAAGCACGACAAAGGCAATGCTCAAAGCGATAACAACGATTAGGGGATATCTCAACGCGGCCTTGATATCCGACTTAACCTTGTTTTCATGTTCGATAATATAAATTAACCTTTCCAAAACACCGGGCACATTTCCGCTGATCTCACCTGCTTTTATCATTGCGCAATACAGAATTGAAAATATTTTCGGATATTTCTGCAGAGCCTCTGAAAGCGTTGAACCCTGCCGGATATCCATAATAACACTTGCTATCGCTTTTCTTAATACATGGCTTTCTGTTTGCGCCTCCAACACTTGCAATAGTCTTATGATAGGCACGCCGGCGCTCAGCATGGAACGAAACTGTTTGGTAAAGATGATTAAGTCCGCTACTTTTATCTTACCTGCGGCCCACATCATTTTCGACCACGGGCTATCCGCTGATTTTCTCTCCTCCATATTGATTTTTTCCGGGATTAGATTGCGCGCCACTATTATAGAAGTTGCCTCTTCACTGGACTGAGCCTCCAGCGTACCCGCCACTGTATTCCCATTTTCATTAATTGCCTTGTAACTAAATGTGGGCATTTTTTATCCTCATTATCTCTAGGTCATGACGGCGGATGCCGCTTCTTCCAGCGTGGTAATTCCCTGCATAACTTTTTGCGCCGCGTCTTCCCGCAGTGTTCTGAGTCTCCCAGCATCCACTGCCGCGCGGGTAATTTCCTTGCTTGATATTCTCTTGAGAATCATATCCTGCACTATTTCATCATTGACTAAAACTTCAAAAAGACCGGTTCTTCCCTTGTAACCTGTGTTCTTACACTGATAACAGCCCTTGCCGCGCTGAAAATTGGCCTTTTTTGCTTCTTGTGTTGATATGCCGAAAGCAGCAAAAGCCTTTTCGGGCGGCTGATACGCTTCTTTGCAATACGGACATACGGTGCGCACTAATCTCTGGGCGAAAGATACCAGCATAACGGACGAAATCAAAAAAGGTTCGATGCCCATATCGATAAATCTTGTTATCGCTCCCGCGGCATCGTTGGTATGCACGGTGCTTAAAACTCTATGCCCTGTTTGCGCGGCCTGTACCGATATCGCGGCTGTTTCCGCGTCTCGAATTTCACCTACCATAATAACATCCGGGTCCTGCCTGAGGATGGAGCGTAAACCGCTGGCAAAGGTCATCCCTGCTTTGCGGTTGAGCTGTGCCTGGCGTATGTTGTTTATTCTATATTCGACAGGATCTTCCAGAGTGATGATATTTACATCCGGTCTGTTTATGGAATTTAAAATCGCGTAAAGGCTGGTGCTTTTGCCGCTGCCCGTGGGACCGGTACTCAAAATCAATCCATAAGGTTTAACGCTCATACTTTCAATTTTGACCATATCCTCCGCGACCATGCCCAGGCGATCCAGCGTGTAAATTCCACCGCTCATGTCCAGCAGGCGTAAGACGATATTTTCCCCATAAATGGTGGGAATGGAAGAAACTCTGACATTGATTTCCTTCTTCTCTATTTTCAGCGTAAAGCGCCCGTCCTGAGGAATTCTGGATATGGTAATATCCATATTCGCTAAAATTTTCATGCGGGCGATAATGGGTAAAAAAAGTGATTTGGGAGGCGAAGGCACTTCCAGCAGTTTGCCATCGATACGAAATCGCAGTTGCACGGTGTTTTGCTGGGGGCTGATGTGGATATCGCTGGCGCCATCGCGGATGGCTTGCGCGAAAATAGAATTGGCCAGACGAACAACGGGCGCTTCCCCGGCCATATCCTGCAGAGAGGCGATTTGAATTTCTTCTTTGTCCGGGCCTTCCTCCGCCTGCAAATCGGCTTGAGAATCTATTTCCATGGTTTCCATGATGCCGCCCAAACCGGATTGCATGCCATAGAGACTGTTGATAATCTGGTTAACTTCTCTTTCCGTGCAGATCACCGGCTCTACTTCGCAATTGGCCAACACTTCAATGGAATCCAGAATATTTATATCAAGCGGATCGACAATGGCGCAGGTCAGCAATCGTCCCTTCTTTTTCAAAGGAGCTACCTGAGATTTTTGCGCGGTCTCGATGGGGATATAATGCGTTAAACTGACATCCAGAGGAAAATTGTCCGGATGATATTTTTCGATATTGAGCTGTTGACTTAATAAATCCATGATTTGCTGCTCGTTGACGATTCCCTGGCGCGTCAAATACTGGCCAAGCTTTAAACCGGCTTTTCTTTGCTCAATTAACGCCTGCTTGAGATTTTCTTCGGTCAAAAGCCCGGCATCCACAAGCATTTCACCCAAACGTTTCTTTTTCTTCATTTAACCTCCCGGATGACTTTCTCCTCAATGCTGCAGAGCCTTACGGTTAAAAAATACAGTATCAGCATCCCACTGGGATAATATTTTTGCTTTGACGGCAATGGGCGACGGCAATCTATTGATGGCGGCCTGTGCTTCCTGGCTATCATTGAAACATCTGTCTATAACTACTGAATATATGATGGAGGCTTCTTTTTTTTTCCAAAGGGGGGAAAAAACCAACGAAGGGATATTTTTTTGGTAACGATTTTCACTAAAATAATCGTACATTTCTTCTATATCTTTCCCTTCTTTCAAAAGCACTACGAACTTGCCTTCTTTAACCGGATTGACCTCGGCAGGCATAGAGGGAAGCGTTATGATATATCCCGTCACAATTCTATCTCTGTTTTTAATGTGAGGATTAGCTTTAACCACCGCATCGATTATTTTAGGACCCGTTTCGCCATATATATTATATAGCGTCCACCAAAGAGTCATTCCTTTTCTTATGGTTAACATGCCCAGAGCAGCGGGCATTTTATTCTCTTGTTGTTTTTCTTCCTCGTTAATCGCCACACTTGGAATTGAAGCTGTATTTATGGTTTCCGGCGTATTATTCACTGGCTCAGATTTTCCGGATGGAGAAACAATTGGCGCCTCCGGTAATTGTTTGTATGCCGGATCATTTCTATATTCTAAAATTATCGCTCTTATGGGAAAAATCACCGCAAGAATAAACACGAAACCCGCGGCCGCCCATTTTATTCTTCTGAACAATGGCGTGGCCATGTCGCTTACACAGCTACGGACCAAAAACCAGCCGGCCTTATTCTTGTTACGTATTATCAGCTTCAGGATTACTTCGTGGCAAAGAGAAACAACCTTTCGGGGATAACCACCGGTGGCCAGATAAATTGCTGTGTAACCCCAAAAGCTGAAAATTGGAGGCGCAATCTCAAAATTCCTCGCCACAGCAAGGCGAAATTTAATCATGGCTTGCATATGCTTAAAATTCAGCGACTTCAGATAATAAAGGAGATTGATCCGGTCAAAAAGATTGGCGCGCTTTTTAAGAATGAAATTGAACTCTTTTTGAGCAAAGATGATTATTTGCAGGAGCTTGTAATTATTCGTTTCGTAATTAAGAAATTCCCGTAATATCTCCAGGCAATCGCCGGGTATTTTCTGGCCTTCGTCAATGACCAGAACAACTATTTTATCTTCATCCACACCTTTGGCAAAAAGGTAATTCTTAATTTTTTCTTTTAATTGCCATTCACTCTCTTGGTTATTTGAATCTATAATTCCCAACATTAAGGCAACCGTTTGCAAAAATTCAATAGCGCTATCAAACGAAGGATCAAGTAAAAGGTGGGTTTCTATTTCTGCGGAATCCGAAGGTTTGGAAGAAAAGTTCTGAATCAGTTTGCGGCATAAAGTTGTTTTGCCGGTGCCGATGTCTCCGATAACCACATTAAGTCCGCGGCGCAGGCGAACAGACATTTCCAGCTTTTGCAGACAGCCGGTATGCTGAGGTGATGAAAAAAGAAATTCCGGCTCCGGCGAGTTGGAAAACGGTTCCTTTTTAAAATTGAGAATACTGTAATATTCCATTTTTAAGCGCCATCATCCTTTTAAGCTTTATTTTTGCTTAGGCTCCGTATTTCCTTTGTCTTCCTGTTGATTATCGGCGCTCTTTTGCTCCACCCCCGTTTTACCCTGCTTAGCTTTATCCTCATTAATAACTGATCCCTGGCTGGCATTTTGAGCTACCTGCAGAATGTGCGGCGTGATAAAGATCAAGACCTCTTCCATAGAATCGCTTTTGCTGTCCGATTTGAAAAGATAGCCCAGAACGGGAATATCTTTAAACAAAGGCCAGCCGGCATCCCCGTCCGCAATACGTTGTTTGGTTAAACCGGAAATAACGATGGTTTCACCATCTTTAACAATTAGCATCGTTTGAGTTTGCTTTTTTATAATGTAAGGGTTTCCTTCCACATTTCGTTGCGGATCAACTTCGTCTTTTTTCACTAAAATCGTCATTTTTAAGTTTTTGCCGTCAATTACATGCGGTGTAATTTCCAAACGCAAAACTACATCTTCAAATTTTACAACTCTGGTCTCTCTACCGCTGGTGTCTACTTCTCTGGTGACATAAGGCACTCTTTCTCCATTTTCCGTATATGCCTTCTGGTTGTCTAAAGTTGTGATAGACGGACTGGAAAGAATATTCAATAAGTTATCCTTCTGCAGAGCCTGCAACTGTATCTCCAAAATGTTACCTCCAATGGTACCAATGAGCAAAGCTAAAGAACCAGAAGCAACATTTGTTAAATTCGCAGCCTGAAAGTTAGACGCAAAACCTGTTCCTCCAATACCTACAGGTCCTTCGGCGGTTGGATTAATTGGAGATGTTGTACTCTCGCGGGTACCACCACCTAAAATAGTAGCATCTCTTTTGCTATACATACCGCCCCACATAACTCCTAAATCCCGGGCAACATTTTTTGTGGTTTCCACGATATTGGCTTTGATTAATATCTGCGGTGTCGGTTTATCAATTTGTTCGATAATCGGCAGCATTCTCATTAAATCTTCTCGAATAGCGGAAATAACCAGTGAGTTGCTGTGCTCATCGAGTTTAATTGAACCGCGCGGTTTTCCATCCTTATCTTTGGTCAGTAAATCCTGGAGCGTCTCCGCTAATTTTTTGGGATCGGCGTAATCGATTTTTATAATTACCGGCTGTAAAAGAGGATCCACCCATTGAATATCGCGTAATTGAACCTTTCTTTTCAAGTCTTGCTCAATATCATCGACGGTTTTCACCAAGATTACTTCGCCTTCCCAGGCATAAGATAAAGCATGCGTGCGTAATAATCCGGTAAAGGCCTGGTCCCATGGTACGTCCCGAAAATCCACATTGATTTCCCCTTTAAGATCATTTTTCACCAGAATATTTAAATCAACGGCTTTGGCCATGGCCCGCAAAACAGCTCGAAGTTCCGCCTGGCGCATGGTTAAATTAATTGATTTAGAAGGTAGTTTTTTTATCGCCGCTGCCGCCAGTGCGGCTGAAGATTCTTGCTTTGCCGTTAAATCCGCCACGTCAATCTTTTTAGGCTCCGCGGAAGGAGAATGACCCTGGGAGTTCTCCGCCTCGGTAGACCATTTTTCAAAAAATGCGTCTCTTTTAGCGCTTTTACCGGCACAGCCGAAGAAAAACACCAGCGTAATAATTATTAACGCCGATGTTACAATACTTTTATTAAGGCTAAAGCATTTCAAGTTAAAATCCTCCAATGCTGAATTTTATTCTTGTATGGGAATTTCTATTTCACTCCCCGTATTTTTATTTAACAAAATAACCTTCAACGGCGTAATGCCCTTTAATACATATCCTTCCATTTCCAATTGTTCGCCTATCCGATATTCAAACCCGTTAATAACCGCCAGCTTCTTCTTCCCGGAATCAACATAGCCGGAATAAATTATTTTAGCCCCGGCTCCTCCTTCCCTTGCCGCCCATTCCTTATACGAACTCCTTTCCCAAAATGGATTTCTTTGCCAATCCTTCTCAGCCATGACGATGATATAGGAATCAACACCGGCGACAATATCTTTTATTAAATCACCTTGTAAATCGCTCACAAAAGTATTTATCTGGGCGGGATTGGCGACAGCTTTAGCTTTTTTAGCGGCAGGACCGGCAATTAAATATTCATAAGCCGCGTATAAAATAAATAAGGCCGCTATCACTAAAATGATAATTTGTCTTTTATTTAACTTCGCCATAAATTCCTTTTTCTCTTAGCCGCCAATTGCTACCCATATTTTTAACCGAAATTCCATAGAATCCGGAAATTGTTGAATACTAATTTCTTCTATTTTGTCCAAATATGGCAACTCTCCCAGTTCAATCAACATTTTCCTGAAATTGGCAAACTCCCCCCTGAGAACGGCGCTTTGCAAAAGAAATGGAGGGCTGCCTGTTAATTTGCTTAAATCCGGAGTAAGCGATACTATCCTCAAATGTGATTTTCCTGTTATCGTTTTGAATACATCCTGAAACTTCCCTGACTCTTCGCGCGAAATAGTTGTTTTTTGGGGGTTGGGCAATAAGCTCGCTTCTTTTTTCTCCATTGATTTTGATAATGTTAAATAAATCGGCCCCAGCTCTTTTTGCGCGACAAGCTGATTTTCCAATTTTTTTATTTGGGTTAAATTATTATCGTTGTATTTATACAAAGGGAAAATTCCCAGCAGAACAACCAGTAATATAATACCGCCGCATACGAACAGATAACCAAGGCTTTTTTCCGGCATATTAAGCTTTAATTTCTTCATCATGACTATCCTATTTTCGCGTTTAGAGTAAAATGAAGGACTTCACTTTTTTTGAATGTAACAATGCCACTTTTCTGCACCGAAATCCCGCGGAACATCGGAGAATTCTCCAGTTTCATCACATACTGCGCCAATAACGAATCCAGCATTTCGCGTTCCCCAAAAATAACTCCCTCCACCATAACATCATCGATTGTTTCTTTGGTTGTTTTATCGGGAACAACCTTGGGCGCGGCACTTCCCGGCGCATTTATTTTGAAATTAATGAGCCGTATATTTTGAGGTGTCACAACCGCGATTTCTCCGATGGCGGCCATACCCAAATACTTCTGCGCGTATTGACGGGAAACTTTCCTATGTGCCTTTACTTCCTGGGACATTTTGGAGATTTGTTCCGTGGATAAAATCGGGTTATATAAGGACAATTCTTTTTCTAATTTTATCCGCTTTGTGCTTAGATTTTTTACTTCGAAAGCCTGATAAATTAACGCGAGAATACAAATCATTAAAGCCGCCGCGAAGGAGGTAAAAATTATTCTATTAATCCGTTTTACACGAACTTCTTTATTTTTTTCAAGGTAAGTGAAAATAGCATTGGGCGTGCGCGCGTTATCGGAAAGGGAAAGGCCTAAAACGGGAACCAGCGACATTCTTTCGGACAAAGACAATGATTCCGACGCAGAATAAGCTGACTGTTTTATGAAAGGATCAAAAAATTCTGTTTTTACGCCCAGCTGGTCGCCGATGTAAATTAAAAGAGGATTGTAAGCGTTCATGGCCGAAGAAATATAGAGCTTCTCCACTTTCACGTACCCGATGGAAGACGTGTAGTATTCCAGTGTCCTCTCTATTTGGCGAGCTAATCTTTCCCATACCGGAAAAATCATTTCCAATATTTCTTCTTCTCTTAAATTGTAACCGGCGTCAGACTTCGTTAATTTTTCCGAATCGGATCCCAGACTAAAAAGAATTTTTTTTGTTTCGTCTTTTTCCAGTTTAAAATTTCCGGTTTTTTCGGAAAATGAATCGGCAATCGCCTCCGTCATACTGCTGGTGCCGGTCTTAATACCGCGGGTCATCACCAGGTTATTTTTACTGTAGATATCGATGCGGGAAAAATCATTGCCGATAAATAAGCTGGCAAATGTTTCTTCGCTTGGCGGCATCCATTTTGAACGAAAAATATTTTGAATGGCAAAAGGAGCGATTGTGATTCCGGCAAGGGGCACGCCGATATTTGAAAATAAAGTTTTAACTTTTTCAATTTCCGCTTTCGGCGCCACGTAAACCATGACCAAATACTTGGAGATGCCCTGATCGTTTATTTCCCCTTGCAGTTCAAAATCAAAAATGGACTCTTTTTCATCAAGGGAAATTTCCTTTTTTGCGGTCCAGTAAATAACATTTTCCAACTGCTTTTTGGGAACATGGGGAATTTTTATATAGTTGACATTGACTTCGCCGGCCGGCATCATTGTCCAAACGCTACAATCGGAAAACGAACCGCAGAAGGCGGCCAGAGATGATTTTAAGAGCGCGTTGAAATCGGAAGAAGATTTAGATGTTAAATGACTATATTCGATTATCTTGTGATCAACTAAAACAGGCCTGCCGTCGGAAGCTCTCACGGTTTTGGCCAGACCAATAAATCCTTGCCCAAAATCAACTCCGATGGTGTAACGCTTTTTATCCGCAGCGCGCTTAGATGCTGAAATATTTAATATTTTTGCCGGTTTTTTTGCAGAAAAAGATATCTTAGGCTTTCCCGTTTCACCGGGTAAGCCTCCATCCTTGCCGCGGATGACATTAAGAAGTTTCTCTGTTGAGTTGATATCGTCTGTGCTGGCCAATAAATTCTCCTGATAAAAACTTTTATTAAAAAATTGTCTCCGGAAAATTTAATTAATCTTAATCAACTTTAATTAAATTTGATTAATTTTATCAATATATTTGGATTAATGCAACATATTTTGTAGCCATTCTCCATTATTTTTAGGTTTAAATTAGGGCTAATTTCTTTGATTTTTTTTATGGGATTAAAGCGGATTTACTAAAAAGAATGGTTTGGAAATTTTCGGAAAGGTTAAAGACGATTATTTAAATGAAAAAGGAGCCACCTTATAAA
The DNA here is from genome assembly GCA_001797845.1 of Deltaproteobacteria bacterium RBG_16_44_11. Taxonomy (GTDB): domain Bacteria; phylum Desulfobacterota; class Syntrophia; order Syntrophales; family Smithellaceae; genus UBA4810. The sequence continues at coordinate 15,073 of MGQN01000013.1, forward strand.
AAAAGTTAACTCCTATATTTGTTTTGGAGGCGGCATCCGGACTTGAACCGGAGAATAACGGTTTTGCAGAACTTAGGAGCCGGTGTAAGTATTTGATTTTATAAAACCTCACTTATTGATAAATGATTATATTTTGCCGCAATCCGCAACCCAGGCGCAACCAGCTTTCCGCATTTTGCAAATGATAGAAAAGCAGAGATCTTTAATATTCACCCCTCTTATCTAACCATGCCTCATATTCAGCATATATATATTCTTCGTTATTATACATCATCCAATCATCACCATAGACTTTTCTAGCCCAACCCTCAAAACGAGCATCCTGTAATTTTTCATAATTTCGCGTTTCAGTTTCTTGCTCACGTTGTCTGTCTTTTATTTTGTGGCATTTATTACAAACCACAATTAGATCTTCCGGGAGCTCATGTTTAAAGCGTTCGTAAGTAAGGTGATGGACATCTAACTTCCTTACCCATTTTGACGATCCACATCTTTGACACTTATAATCTGCTCTCTCTTTAGCTTGTATAGCTTTGATTTTCCATTCACGGGAAGAAAGATATTCTTTTAATTCTTCTTTCCATGTTTTTTCAGGCTTTTTGTATCCGAATAAGTCGTAAGTATCCATAATGTTTGCGGCCTACCAACTTTTATTTATCATTTTATCATTATATCATTTTAAGATCAAAAGATTGGATATATCATTGTCGAAACTTCACTAATTTTTTTCAAGTATTTCTACAGTACGAGTAGAATAGTTATAATAATAAAGGCTTACAATTATTCTTAATTGTCATTATTTTCTTGACATATTGGCATTAATATATTAATATATTGCCAAAAGAACATTAAAGTGAGGTGAAAATCATGATTACTCAATCGGAATTTCTAAGGAGATTATCTTCTTACACCCACATCACGCTCGGTGATTTGATGAATAAAGCAAATCGTCTTAGAGAGGCTGATGTGATCAGGCGCGGCGGGCGCGGCCTTTCGGCGGTGAAGATAGAACCCGATGATGCGCTTATGATCATTTTGGCGATCATGAGTGGAGCAAGCGCGAATGAATGCCCGGCGGCGGCGGAAAAGTTGGCTGCCCTACCTCTCTTGAACGTGGATGGTAGCGAACAAACAAAAGCCGAGCTAAAGGAAATCAGAGATGATGCCGTTATTCTCTTGGTACCCACTGAATTTCTGGCCCTTGGCAGAACTCTGGAAGAAATTCTTGCCGATCCGCATAAGGCTGAAATAGTGGAATCGTTTTCTGTGGATTATATCAACAACCATGCCGTCGTGACATGGGCAGATGGTCGGGAAGATCATTTTGGCAAGAAGGGATCTTTCAATAGTCGCGTCACGATTACACTTAGTGGGAACGTACTCGTGAAATTAAGCCGGGCTATCAAGATACCATTAAATGGGCATCTTGAATGGACTCGTAAGGCCCTTAAGATCAGCGCTGAGCAGGGCGAAGAAGCGGCGGCAAAGTGGATTGAAGAGAACCCTTTCATAGAAGAAAAGTGATAGAAGAAAAATGAGTTCGCCCCCGATAGTAAGAAAACCTGAGAAGGTTGTCGAAATTGATGAAACCGTGACCCACATCATCATGAAAAAAACTGTTCACACGGTCAAGATCAAGGATGAAGCGAGCGCAAAGTATTATCGGATCACCAGAACGCCAATTAAGAAAGGTCTTCAGATGACCGGCGCGTAATTTCTATAATAATTGAATACCGAATTTTGCGAAGCCGAAAGCCAGCACAAACCTATAAATGGGGTGCTGGTTTTTTTTGTGAGAATTGAAAGGTAAAACGTAATGTCGGGATGGGTAAAAATAAAACCAGCGGCGCGGTATGCAGGGATCTCCGAAAGGACAATGCGGGATTGGTTAAAAGATGGCCTGGTACATAGTCGTCTTCCGTCCGGCACTATTTTGATTAGGTATGAACAAATCGATCAATTTCTCAAGCAGTACGAAGCGAAGGAAAATAAGGTTGACCAGATCGTAAATGACACGCTGCGGGAGTTGGGATAATGGCAAGTCCTCAAATTGAAAACGGCCATATTGATATTGCACACGAGATTGCCGGTGCGCTCATGAAAACGAATCTCTCAGCATATCAATCGCGGATTTTGTGGGCTCTATGGCGAAAAACTTACGGCTGGCACAAAACAGAGGATTGGATTTCAAATAGTCAGTTTGTCGAAATGACTGGGATTGCAAAAAGCCATGTTTCCAGGGCCGTGAAGGAATTGAGTTTGAGAAATATGGTTACCAATTCGGGTAACAAAATAGCATTTAATAAGGACTACACTCAATGGCGTGAGTTACCTCACGGGGTAAGGGCATATCAAGTTGTTACCAATTCGGGTAACTCCATTACCAATTCGGGTAACACTGTTACCCCATCGGGTAATAAAGTTACCAATTCGGGAGTACACAAAAGAAACTATACAAAAGAAACTATTCAAAAGAAAGCTTTACAAAAGAAAATATCTTCGTCGCTCTCAAAAGACTTTTTGGTTTTTTATGAAGCCTATCCGCGTAAAGTTGGGAAGATAGCAGCATTGAAAGCGTGGAATAAACTTAATGGAAATAGACCAGCGATAGAAGAAATATTAAAGGCGATCGAACAGCAAAAACAATCCACACAGTGGATCAAAGACGGTGGGCAATTCATACCGCACCCCGCAACGTGGATTAATCAAGGCCGGTGGGAAGATGAAGGGATTGAAAAACATCCTCTATCAGGAATTGTTTCAGACATAAATATTAAAAATTTAACCACTGATATTTGGAAACTGCCCTCATGAAAAATCGAAAACTTTTTAAAGAATATATGACGGCGCTCGCCGAACTCTTCGGAAAGGAACTTACCGCACTACTCAACGGCCTTTATTGGAAGATCTTGGAACCGTTCGGTGATGAGCAATGCGAGGCAGCATTCAAGGAGCTTATCTTCTCATCGAGGTTTTTCCCGAAGCCCGCTGACTTTCTCGAACTTCTCCGAGGCAAGAAAGAAGACCAGGCGGCGCGGGCATGGATCAAGGTTGTTGATGCTGTTCGTGGTATTGGCAATTACGAGAGCGTTCAGTTCGACGATCCCATTATCCATTCTGTTTTTAAATTTTGGGGTGGATGGGGAGTCACGGCCGATTGGAAGGAATCAGAACTAAAATGGAAGCAGAAGGAGTTTGAACGGCTCTATGTGATTATGTCGGCCAATAAAGAACATCCGACCTATTTGCCGGGGCTGAATGAGATAAATAACGCAGCTTCCGGATGCGATATCCAGGCGAAACCAGTGAGGATTGGCTTTGATGATCAAAAGAAAATTGAAGCAACGCAAGACCCCCCTGGGTAAAATCTTTACGACCTTGCCAAATCTAACCGAGTTGGCAGTCTAACGCGTGCGATTTGAAGGTTTTGCTTTCATGCCAAAGGAGGAAAATGAAAAAACTATCGAAGCAAGCAGCAGATTTGAAAAAATCCATTTTGAAGGATTATGAAATTACAGACGAAGCCGGAATTGCAATTTTGCAAACCGCAATGGAAGCGTTTGAGCAGATGAAGGATGCTC
>MGQN01000013.1:18678-29693 GCA_001797845.1 Deltaproteobacteria bacterium RBG_16_44_11
ATTAAGGCTCATCCCTTACTATCTGTAATTCGTGATTCACGCGCCCAGTTTTTAATGGCGTTGAAACATTTAAATTTGGACCTAGAACCTTTACGGGATCGGGCAGGCAGGAGGTAATCGAACGGTGCCGACAAATAGAAGACGACGAACGCGAAAAATAATCAAAAGCATTTTAACGGATAGCCTTCGGCAATATTTGGAAATGGGGGATTATTGTGGCAAGGGACTTCCCCTCGATTCGCCTGGGCGAATTCAGACATTTATGTTGGCCCATCCGAGCAAACGGCCGCAATTAAAGGAAACCTGGCTGAGACATCGCGCAGAAATTCTCCAGCAATGGAAGGCGGAAAAACGCCCAGGATTGCCTTGGGCCGAAAAAGAATTCGGCAAAGAGATACAATCGGCACATGCCGTGAGTATATAAGCAGCCTTACCCTTGTTTGCGGGATGCTTTCAAGGGAAGCCATATCAGAGACAAAGAGGATAACCTGCGGGATGTAGGGAGGCCGGAAGGTCAGACGGTATGACGAAAAAATCATGGCCCTGTGGGATGCAGAAAGATGAACGGCTCGCAGCAACAAAAAATAAAATAAAGGAGATTTATTCATATGAGCGAACTAACGGACATAACGGCATTAGTACAAAAGATGGGAAACGAATCTAAACAGTTCATGGAGCGCTACGATGGAAAAGTCAAAAATCTTGAATCCATCGTGAATGCTATTGAAATAGCTTTGGGCCGAAGCGAGATCCGCGGCGGTGGGTCATCGCACGACGGCGCTTTCTCGGCCGCAGCGCAAGAGCACAAGGAAAAATTTCTCGCCTGGGCGCGAAAAGGCAGCGACCCTGACGGACTGCGAGCGCTTGAAGTCCAAGCAAACCTTTCAACTCTCAGTGATCCGGCCGGTGGTTATCTTGTGCCGATAGAGATCGAGAAAAACATTGAACGGTTGGCGCTGGCTGCGGTTGCTATGCGACGGCTGGCAAGGATCAGGACAAGCAAAGGGGAATACAAAAAGCCCCTGAGCAAAGGCGGTGCTACCGGAGGTTGGGTTGCGGAAAAAGCGGCGCGTCCGGAGACCGATACACCGGAGCTGACATTGTTTTCGCCTCCAATGAACGAGATTTACGCGATGCCCAGCGTAACGCAGAAGCTTCTCGATATGTCGGACTTCGATATCGAGGGTTGGATTTTAGAAGAAATCAACGACGTGTTTGTCACTACTGAAGGCACTGGCTTCATTACCGGCAACGGAGTTGGACGAGTCAAAGGGATCATCGATGCGGCTTTAATGGTTCCGAATGCAAACTGGGTATATGGGAAAACCGGCTATATCGCCGGCGGTCATGCAAGCCTTTTGAACAATGCCGATAAGCTGGTTGACCTTCAACACGCCTTGAAGCCGGTATATCGTCAGAACGGCACCTGGTTGATGAACGATGCAACGTTTGCGATTATTCGCAAGTTCAAAGACGGTGACGGGAATTATCTCTGGAGACCGGGCCTGTTGGAAAATGCGCCTAATACCCTTTTGGGAAAGCCGGTAGAGATTGACGACAATGTTCCGGACGTCGGCGCGGGTGCTTACCCGATTGCCTTTGGCGATTATCGGAGGGCATATACGATTGTCGACCATTTGTCAGGCACGCGATTGCTCAGGGATCCCTACACGACAAAGGGCTTCGTCAATTTTTACGTCACGAAGAAAATCGCGGGCGGGATTTCCAATTATGAAGCGATTAAATTTTTGAAAATCGCAACATCATAAACAAAAGACAGGAACGGCGATCCTGGGCGGGTTTTTTTGATTAGTTTTTCCCCGCAAAAAGCGCCGGGCGCAAGCTACAGAGTGCGCGGGTCACTACCTCCCCATAACCTGTAGCAGCTGGCGGGGAACTGATAAGCCCTGAGCCAGCACGGCCGCTTGCCAAAGGTGAGATATTTTTTCAACGTCCCTATCTGCCAATGGAGCAACAAGAGGCCGGTCATTAATCAATGCCGGGGGTGTGTCTTTTGCCGTCCCTGGCATTATTAACAATACCCTATGAACAATGAAAATGATCCCTTCGATATTCTTAATAGCGAGCAGCCCCTTGAATCCGGAGTATATGGTCTATGGCTTCATATCTTTTGTATGTCCGTCTTTGAACTTCTCAATGGCAGATGTTCGCCGGTGGGCGCGGAAGCGTTTTTATTTGACAGTGAGAATTTCTTTTTTGATTTTGTCGCTGATAAACTTGGTTATGAGCCGGGAAAAATGAGAAATCGAATCCGCGAGGCGTTAAAAGGATAAAAAAAGACACTAGACACTTTAAAAAAAAGGAGAAACTATCTTAGTCATGAAGCATTTTGGAATATGGAATGTTGAACATTCTACGTGGATCGTAAGTGGCGATGGGATGATTTTTTGGACAACCAGCAAAGCTGTTGCAGACGCCTACCTTAAGTTCTGTAATAGCAACAAGACATTTCCCCTTGAAGTTAGGGAATTTCTCGAAACAGAGGAATAAGAATAGCAACGACGTTGACAACCGTCAATATCGCCACAAAAACAGTAAGCCAGAGCAGCCTCCGCGTATATAAGAGCATCGCCTCTGTCTGCCTATTCTGCCCTCTGCGATTTAATTCGTCGCGGTAATAATTAATGCCCATTACGGTACTTTGCGCCAAAGCGTCATGCTCAGAGATAAGTTGGTCGTCGCTTAGTTCTTGAAGCTCTTTTAATGTGTATGCCATGCCTACTATTCCTTTTGCGGATATGTTGAAATATGGCCTTTCTTTTACTCCTGATTGAAAAGGAAATCAAATATTTCTATGTGGGATAATAATTAAGATCGTTGGAAGCGGGGGCGCGTGGGAGCCGCCCGTATCTAAGAAATATTCAGATCCCGCGATCCGGTGAGCTGAATTTGACCGAAAACAGCATAAAATAGGGGTCACATGCGTAATAACGCACGTTTCAAGTAACATTATTAAAAAAAGGCAGTGTGGGAAGGCTATCTCTTTTTTGCCTTAGACCTTGATCTTGCCGGTGCCAGACCTTTTTCAACAAGTTGGCGGACGGCAGCGGAACGGGAAGAAATACGATTGCTGAAACGATAATCATCAATTCGCTTCAACAATTCTTCTTCCATAACAAAAAGGATCTTAGGTTTATCACTCGGCATAGTGTTTAACTAATATATTCAGGGGGTATTTGCAATAAAATATTTTGCTTGCTTTTTCGGTTTATAAAATATATAGGTGTATAACCTCAAATCTCAGAGCACAGGACAAATGAAAATAAACTTAATAAAGCCCCGTTTGAAGATTCCTGTAAAAGGCGACTTTACAGGCAGCCCCTGTGACTGTGAGAACTCTTTTAAACGGGGTTTTTATTTATGGAGGTGAAATGAAGACAAATAAAAAAAATGAATATGGGTGTCGTTCCAATGATGAAATACTTGCTGACGCTCGCGAAATCCTAGAATCAGGCGGTGAGGAAGATAGAGATAATCTTGCGCTCAACATTTTTATAGGTCTGAAGATAGTCAGACTAACACACGAAAAACGGAAACAGGAAATGGAAATCACGCCTTTGAATATTATCAAAGGAGGACTTTATAAACAGCCCAAAACGATAAACAATAAAAACATAACAGACAAATTCAAAGTATTGCGGGGAAATCAAAATTAAGAGGAAAAATCAATGGAAGAAACGTTGAGAGGATTTAAAAATTATGAAGACTATTTGTCCTACGCGCAAGTTTGTTTATCGTGGATGAATGAAGCTGAACACCGCAAGTTATACGATGAACTTCTAAAGCAAAATAATATTGACCCGATTTGTGTCATGCGCCGAATGAGCGCGGCGGCACACGCTTAATGGAGGTAATATCATGAAAAAAAAGACGACCGCAAAAGTAGATTTAAACAAAGAAATAGAAAAACTTCCGTTTTGTAAAATGGTCAACAGACGCAGAAACTTTTGGAGCACGGAACCAACAGGCAATTATGAAACTGATTGTCAAACCGGGAAAAAGTACGCGGAGCTTGCCTTGAGTTATATGAGGTTAGTAGATTCACGCATGCCCGGACGTTTCTTTTTTGTGTGGGTCGTTCTTGCTATGACGAAAGAAAAAGACAACGGGAATGACGGTATTAAGGTTGGTTTTTTGGACTCTATGGGAAAGGCTGTAATGGCATTAAGTCTTAGCAAAGGGTCTGTGTTTGTGGGCGCAATCGAAAAAGCAGCAAAAAAAGGTTTGCATGATTTGGGCGGGGCCGGTGCGCATCGAAAGGCTCTACTGGGGAAAGAGAGCGAGCGCCATCATCTATCAGGCTGAAAGCGTCTTTAAATCCGAAATGGAGGCAATATCATGGGAAAAAAGATGGTCGCAAAAATAGATTTTAACGAAGAAATAAAAAAACTTCCGTTTTGTAAAATGGCCGGCAAAGGTCTTGACCGGAGAAGATATTTTTGGTGTACAGAGCCGACGGGCGATTATGAAAGAGATTGTCAAACCGGGAAAAGATATGCAGAACTCGCTTTGAGTTGTATGAAGCTCCCGGACGCGCCAGCACATTCATTTTTAGGATGGTGCGTTGAAGATATGGTGCAAGAAAAAGACAACGGAAATGATGGTATTAAAGTTGGCTTTTTGAACGCTATAGGCACGGCGGCTGCGGCATCAAATCTTAATCTAGTCGAATACCATGGACAACGAAAAATGAGAACCGAAAAAGGTTTGCGTTTGTGGGCGGCCGCTGCGGCATCAAACCTTGATCTAATCGAATACTATAAGCAACATAAAATAAGAATCGAAAAGGGTTTGCATTTGTTGGCGCAATCGAAAAAGCAGCAAAAAAAGGCTGCATGATTTTGAGGGTCAGCGCGGGGCCGGTGCGAGTGTTGGTCCAACAAATAAAAAAGGGGTAATTTATGGGCGTCAAAGTAAAAGAGCGACCAGAGGGATCAGGAATATGGTGGATATTCATTGACCACAGCGGCAAGCGCAAGGCAAAGAAGATCGGCAAAAATAAGCGCGTTGCCATGGAAGCCGCTAAAAAGATCGAAGCAAAATTGACCCTGGGGGAAATGAATCTTAATGAATCCCCCAGGCCCCCTACGCTCAAAGAATATATTGACGGCTGGCGCGACGGTGCCGGTGAAAAGAAAATAGGATGGTATGAAAAAGTTGCCGTCTTATCTCTGAAGCATTCCACATATTGCAGTTACCGCTTGATCATTGATCTTCATCTTATCCCTGCTTTTGGTTCTAAACCGATAAATGAAATCACGCCTGGAATGACCAGCGATTTAATATGTCAGAAAATCAAGGATGGACTCAGAAGCTCCACGGCAAGAAACATTAAAAACTGCCTAAGCGCCATCATGCGCCATGCTGTCAATCCTGACCGCCTGATTACATCAAATCCCGCTCTCAATGTACCGATACCAAAACCGGAAGATGAACGGCCGCTAAAAGAACCAGATCCCTTCACCTGGGAAGAACGCGCAAAGATCGAGAGCACATTTAAAAAAGCATGTCCCAAGCATCATGCGCTTGTCGTCTGTGATTTTCGTACTGGCCTGAGAATTGGTGAACTGATTGGCCTACAGTGGCCGGATATGGACTTCTCTCAAAAATTAATTCTTGTACAAAGGAATATCACGCGCGGGAAAATAACGACGCCCAAAAGCCGGTCGAGCCGGCGCTATGTAAGAATGACCTCATATCTTGTCGAAATTTTGAAACGCCATAAAATCTACATGGCAGAGAGAACACTTAAACAGGGATGGAAATCAATGCCTGACTGGCTCTTTGTTAATGATGACGGTACGCCTTTAAATTACGGAAACTTTATTCATCGAGAATGGAATCCCGTAATGAATAGATCAGGATTGAGGCGGAGAACGCCTCACGATATGAGACATACTTACGCCACATTACGATTAAGCAAAGGAGACTCGCTGGCGGAAGTCAGTAAAGAAATGGGGCATTCCACACCGGAGATCACATACAGAACCTATTACAAATGGCTGCCGAAAGAAAGCACATCGAATATCGATGAACTGGACACGCAACCATCCGCAACCCAGGCGCAACCAGCTATAAAAAGGGAACTAAAAGAAAATGTCTAAGCCCTTGATTTTAAATGGAGGCGGCATCCGGATTTGAACCGGAGAATAACGGTTTTGCAGACCGCTGCCTTAGCCACTTGGCTATGCCGCCATAAAAAATGGAGCGGGCGAACGGATTTGAACCGTCGACGTCTACCTTGGCAAGGTAGCACTCTACCGCTGAGCTACGCCCGCTCATTAAAGCGAGAAGTAACTATATTAAAAAGAACTCTCTTGTCAATAAAAAAGTGTTAAACGTTCTACAGGTAAAGTGTTTTTAATTTTCAGCAACAGCTAATAATCTACTTCAGGCCTCAACGCCGCATGAATTTTGATTATAATTACATTAGCGCGGATAAAATGTTGCCACGTTGATTTCCGGACGGTCGATTTTTGAATAATTACGATCTTTCCAGCAAACTTAGCGGCCTATTTACCTGCACGGTAGCGATAATATTTTATAAAATAATCCACACCGGAAATGATTGTTAATCCTAAGGCGATATAAAGAATAACCATCCCGACAGCATGGGCATCGATACTAAAAATAGAATAATGAATCATGAGCGCGGTTATCGCGATATTTTGCGCTAAAGTCTTTTGTTTACCCAGAAGGCTCGCTTGAATAATAAATCCTTCCGAAGAAGAGGCGCTTCGTATCCAATCGACAAGCAAATCCCTTATAATGGTTATAGCCGTGATCCATGCCGGTACACGGCCGATTGGAATCATTAAAATCATTGCTGTATTGACCAGTAGTTTATCGGCAATCGGGTCAAGAAATTTGCCTATTGTTGTAACCAGTGAGTATTTTCTGGCGATATACCCATCAATCAGGTCAGTCAAAGAAACGGCAACAAATAATATTGCCAGAACCAGACTCCAAAATTTACCGGGGGATAAAAGCAGAACAAACAGAAACGGAACAACGCCGATTCTCATCAACGTTATGGTATTGGGCAAATTGAATATTTCACGCCTTGTAATCATGCTTTACCGATTAATTGATAATTATTTTCATTTTTGCGGAACTTTTTTCCAATCTTCCAAAAACATCTTTATACCTTTATCCGTAAGCGGATGCTGGGCCAATTGAGTTATCACTTTAAAGGGAATAGTTGCTATATCTGCGCCCATTAAAGCAGCATCCAAAACATGCCGCGGATGGCGGATACTGGCCACAATAACTTCTGTTTCATAGCCGTAATTATCGTAAATTGTTAAAATCTGTTCGACCAACTCCATGCCGTCGTGGGCAATATCGTCAAGACGGCCGACAAAAGGACTCACGTAGCGTGCTCCCGCTTTCGCGGCCATCAGCGCCTGCAAAGGAGAAAAGATTAAAGTTTCATTGACAGCAATACCGGCATCGGCAAACATCTTTGTTGCTTTTAATCCTTCAGTACACAGAGGAACTTTAATGACAACATTATCTCCCCATTCCGCCAACTTCTTGCCTTCCGCAAACATTGCCTTTGCTTCCAGAGAGACAACTTCTAAACTTACCGGACCTTTCACGGCTTTTAGAATCTCTTTGACGACAGGTTCAAATCCTTTTTTTTCTTTCGCGATTAGCGATGGATTGGTGGTAACACCGTCAACCATTCCCAAATTAAGGCCTTCTTTTATTTCCTCAATATTGGCGGTATCAATAAAAAATTTCATGGCTCCCCCTATATCTATTATCTATTTTATCTGTTTTTTCCCAATATATATTTTTCATAACATTGCTTGCCGCAAAAGTTATAGGTTCTGCCCGATATTTCTTTCCTATAAGCCTGGCTTATCGGAATGTATGTATGACAAGCGGGATCCTCAACCAAGTCTTCCCCTGAAGCGGACGGTGAAACAACCCCGGAAGAATTACCTCTGGCCAGTTTATTCTGCCGCATAGATTTTATTATTCTATACAACAAAAAAATTAGAATCAAAAATACTAAAACGCGAAAAAACATGATTTCCTGCCAAATGATTATTTATTCTTTGATGATTTCAACAATTTTATTATCTTTAAGCCTGTTTTTTAGCCCGCGAACGGAAATACCAAAAGCGGGATGAATAAAATAAGAGGCGATTTCATTCAATGGCTCCAGAACAAAACGCCGCTTGTGCAGTTCCGGGTGCGGCACTGTTAAACCTGCTTCTTGAATTATATCCCTCCCATAAAAAAGAAGATCAAGGTCAATAATCCTGGGGCCTCCTTTGGCTCCCCTTTCGCGTCCCATGGATTTTTCTATTTTTTGTAAAGCTCCCCATAGATCGCGCACGAGAAGCGTTGTCTTTATTTCAACAATGGCATTTACAAAATAATTTTGCTCCTCAATTCCTACGGGTTCCGTTTTATAAAAAGAAGAAGGTTGAATTAATGTAACACCATTTATACAACTGATGCTTTCCACGGCATGCTCGCAGTTTTGCAGAGCATCGCCTAAATTAGAACCAATCCCAATATAACAAATAACACCATTCAAATTATAAAAGCCTTCTGGGCTCCCCTCATCTCAATCCTAACACATCCTGCATGTCATACAATCCATTTTCCTGATGAACAATCCACTTTGCCGCGCGAATTGCTCCTTTGGCAAAATTATCGCGGCTTTGGGCACGGTGAATGAATTCCAACCTTTCTCCTATCCCGCCAAAAATTACCGTATGTTCACCTACTATATCACCGGCGCGAATTGTCTGGATGCCTATCTCTCTTTTTGTCCGCTCACCGATCAAACCTTTGCGTGTATAAACCGCATCTTTTTCCAGATTCCGTCCCAATTTATCGGCAATAACCTGGGCCATTTTCATGGCCGTTCCGCTGGGGGCATCTTTCTTTAAATGGTGATGAGCTTCAATAATTTCAACATCATAATCATCATTAAGAATACCGGCGCAATATTCCAATACTTTTAACATCACATTAACGCCTACGCTCATGTTCGGAGCTAATACGCAACGCGTGTTTTTTGCCAGTTCTTTTACTTTTTTCATTTCATCGGCGGTAAACCCGGTTGAGCCGATGACAATCGCGCGATTTTTTTCTCCCGCAATTTTTAGATACTGAAGAGAAGCTTCATGATTGGTAAAATCGATAACGACGTCAGACTGATCAATACAGTCGGTTAATTTGTCACAAACCGCTATGCCAGTTGTGCCTAATCCCAACCCCTGGCCGACATCGCGACCGATAATAGGATGCCCGGCCACCTCCACCGCAGCCACTACTTTGATATCCTCCATCATGGAAATAAGGCTGACAATTCTGCCTCCCATTCTCCCCCCGGCTCCGGTAACGACAACTTTAACCATAAAATTATCTCCTAAAATTAATTATTGTGAAACTCCAATTCCGAAAGCGAAGTAACCTAAAGGTCATCTGCGACGTAGCGGAATTGGTAAGTTGTAATGAGACCCAAGCTTCAGAAACAAAGTGCACTGAAGCTTGCAGGTCGAATTATCCCGCAAAGCGGAGGGTATGAAAACCAAAGCAAGCTTTGGTTTTCATACCAGTGATTTACGGCAAGATAATTAAATAAGAGCATAATTAACCATAACTTTTTTTAACTTTTCGAAATTTGCCTCAGACATTTTACAAAGAGGCAACCGATATTCGTATTTTATTTTACCCATTAGCGACAACGCCGCCTTAACGGGAATAGGATTGACTTCAATAAAAAGAGCTTCCATCAACGCGCCCATTTTATGATGAAGCGTTTTTGCTCTGGCTATTTCACCTGCCGCAAAGGCATCGACCAGCGCGGCCATTTCTGCAGGCACTACATTGGAAACAACAGAAATAACGCCCGCGCCGCCAATCGCCAATAACGGTAAAGTGAAGATATCATCGCCTGATAAAACCGCGAAATCTTCCGCGCAAAGTTCGACAATATCGCTCATTTGCTTGATCGAACCTGATGCTTCCTTGATGCCGACAATATTTTTTATCTTGGATAATTTAGCGACCATTTCCGGCATAAGATTTACACCGGTACGGCTGGGTATATTATACGGAATGATGGGAATGGGAACTTTTTCGGCAATCGTTTTAAAATGCTGATAAAGCCCTTCCTGCGTAGGGCGGTTGTAATAAGGACAAACAATCAATGCTCCATCGGCGCCTGCACTATAAGCATGTTCGGTCAAACGTAAAGCCTCGGTTGTGCTATTTGATCCTGTTCCGGCAATAACCGGCACCCTCTTTTTTACGGCATCGATGGTAATTTCAATGACCCGATCATGCTCCTCATGAGAAAGGGTTGCCGATTCACCGGTAGTGCCGCAGGGGACAATACCATCTGTTCCATTTACAATTTGAAATTCGATAAGTTCCCGCAACGACTCTTCATCGATTTTGCCGTTTTTAAAAGGTGTAACAATAGCGACTATTGCTCCCTTAAACATATTAAATTCTCCTCAAATATTTCTTCATTTAAAATTTATCTCCGTGTTTGACGCCTCGCTACAAAAAGCGTCATTATCACAAAGCATCAATCTATAATTGTATGTTTTGTCCCTTTCAACTTTTTTATCGGTAAAATTAAACGCTTTAAATTTTTTATCCTCCCGAGCTGATTCCTTTACAAAAATCTTGCCTATGCGCTCGTATGTCCGCGGACAACCCTTACATTCATTTCCGGCGCTGCCGACCTCACTTTTTTCTATGAGTATATAATTAATAATTCCATCTTTATTGTAAAAATCCCATTTTAGAACAACGCTATCATTTAGCATTGAAGCTTCCATATTCTTTACTAAATTTTTATAATCAATAACAGAGGTTGAAGCAATAGGATTGCCTTTCAGGCCGCATCCCGTGACAATAATCAATAATATCAAACAATAAAATACACTATATTTTGCCGGATTTTTTTTCAATTTCTTTTATCCTTTCCCACACCGCTGAAGTTGCCGTACCGCCCG
>MGQN01000013.1:29771-30243 GCA_001797845.1 Deltaproteobacteria bacterium RBG_16_44_11
GATAATCTTTTAGCGTTAATTGGGCCAGCTCTTTTTTATTTTTTATACAGTAAGCGACTATCTTACCGACAATTTCATGCGCCTTACGGAAAGGCACGCCCTTTTGCACTAAATATTCGGCAATATCGGTTGCCGTGGAATAACCACCTTGCGCCGCACAATACATTTTTGCCGCGTTAAACTTGGTATGCTTAATCATGTTGGTGAAAATCTTCAAACACTCTTTCACAGTATCTACTGCATCAAATAACGGTTCTTTATCTTCCTGTAAGTCTCGGTTATAAGTCATGGGTAAACCTTTCAGGAGCGTCATTATCGCAAAAAGGTCTCCATAAACACGCGCTGTTTTTCCTCGAATCAACTCAGCCACATCCGGATTTTTCTTTTGCGGCATAATGCTGCTGCCCGTTGTATAAGCGTCAGAGATTTCCACAAATCCAAATTCATCCGTCGACCACAAAATTAAATCCTC
>MGQN01000013.1:30254-31807 GCA_001797845.1 Deltaproteobacteria bacterium RBG_16_44_11
ATCATTGTTAGTGATGACGCGAAAATAAATTCCGCGATAAAGTCCCTGTCGGCAACCGTATCCAAACTATTTTTACTGACTTCCGGAAAATTTAACATTTTTGCCGTTTTATGACGATTGATAGGCAAGCCCGTACCGGCAAGAGCCGCGACGCCCAGAGGTGAAATATTTAATCTGTTTTTACAATCGTTAAGTCTTTCCGCGTCGCGCGCAAACATTTCCCTAAAAGCTAAAAAATAGTGCGAAAGCAAAACCGGTTGAGCTTTTTGCAGATGGGTGTAGCCGGGCATGATCGTTTTAATTTCATTTTTAGCCAATTTAACCAACTGGGATTGCAACCCGGATAGGATCAAAAGAATTTGATCAATTTCCACTCTCAAGAAAAGCCGGACATCCAAAACGACCTGATCGTTGCGGCTCCTCGCCGCATGAAGCTTACCGCCTATCTCACCTATGCGGTTTATTAACTCCCTCTCTATGGCCATGTGGATATCTTCATCATGCACATTAAATTTAATTTTCCTTTTTTCTATGTCTGCTAAAATATTTTTCAGTGCGGACACAATTTTTGCCGCGTCGGCTTTAGATATGATAGCTTGCGAAGCCAGCATCGTGGCATGCGCGATAGAACCCTCAATGTCGAAAAGATATAGCCTCTGGTCGTAATGAAGGGAAGAGGTAAATTTCTCCACATCTTTAGCCGTAGCTTTCTGAAAACGGCCGCTCCATGGTTTTTTCTTTTCCGCCATTAATTTATCTCCGCATCCTTAACGTTTATTTTTCAAAATGTTCTGGATTCTCAGCCGCAAGCCATTAAGCCTGATGAATCCTGTAGCATCCTGCTGATTGTACACCTGATCTTTCTCAAAAGTCGCAAAAGCTTCACTGTAAAGCGAATGAGATGATTTACGTCCCGCGACAATGCAATTGCCTTTATACAGTTTCATCCGTGCGGTGCCGGTAACATTAACCTGCGTCGCATCAATGTATGCCTGCAAAGTCTTCATTTCCGGCGAATACCAAAAACCGTTATAAACAAGCTGGGCATATTTCGGTATTAACGAATCCCTCATCAGCATGACTTCCCTATCCATGGTAATGGATTCCACGGCGCGATGCGCCGCCCAGAGAACAGTCCCGCCGGGAGTCTCATAAACACCTCTTGATTTCATCCCGACAAAGCGGTTTTCCACCATATCCACGCGCCCGATGCCGTTGGCTCCGGCAATTTCATTCATATAATCCAAAAGATTTGCCGGCGACATCTTTTTGCCGTCTATGGCCACCGGATTCCCTTTTTCAAAATCAATTTCCACATATGTGGGCTTATTCGGCGCCGCTTCCGGCGATTTTGTCAAAACAAAAATATCTTCCGGCGCTTCCGCCCAGGTGTTTTCGAGAATTCCTCCCTCATGGGAAATATGCAAAAGGTTGCGATCGGAACTATAAGGTTTTGCTCTCGTCAGTGGAACAGGAATTTTATGTTTTTCGGCATAGTCAATCATTGATTCCCGCGAATTGAATTTCCAGTTGTCATCTCTCCATGCGGCAAT
>MGQN01000013.1:31859-34815 GCA_001797845.1 Deltaproteobacteria bacterium RBG_16_44_11
TCGTTTCCTTTGCCTGTCGCCCCATGAGAAACGGCATCCGCCTTTTCCAATTTTGCTATTTCAATTTGCCTTTTGGCAATCAACGGCCGCGCCAATGATGTACCCAAAAGATAGGTGCCTTCATAAATCGCGTTGGCGCGCAGCGCCGGAAAGATGAAATCGCGCGCGAACTCCTCTTTTAAATCTTCAATATATATTTTACCGGCTCCGGTATTGATGGCCTTTTTTTTAAGGCCGGTTAATTCTTCTTTCTGCCCTAAATCCGCGGCAAAACATACGACCTCACACTTGTACGTTTCGATTAGCCACCGCAGGATGACTGAAGTATCAAGCCCGCCCGAATAAGCTAAAACGACTTTTTTAATTCCTCCCGACAAATTCCTTCCCTCCTAAAGTAATATCTCCAAAATCGCCTTTTGCACATGCAAACGGTTTTCCGCCTGATCAATAACAACCGATTGTGGCCCATCAATAACATCGCCGGTAATTTCCTCTCCCCGGTGCGCGGGCAAACAATGCATTACAATAGCATCGTTTTTCGCTTTTTTTAAAAGTTTCGCGTTGATTTGGTAATCTTTAAATATTTTTTTTCTCTCCTCGTTTTCTGATTCCTGCCCCATGCTCGCCCAGACATCGGTATAAAGAATATCCGCGTTTTTTGCGGCCTCCAACGGATCACGATAAAGCGTAATACCTTCTTTTGAGTCTTTTATCCCCTTGGCCATAATTTGTGCATCAGGATCATAACCTTCCGGACAAGCTAATGCTAATTTTAAGGGCAATCTGGCTGCGGCTTCGATCCAGGAGTTAGCAACGTTATTGCCATCGCCAATATAAGCAACTTTTATCCCTTCATAAGAGCCCTTCTTTTCTTTAATTGTAAATAAATCGCTCAATATTTGGCAGGGATGCAAAAGATCCGTTAAACCATTAATTACAGGAATTGTCGCGTGACGGGCGAATGCTTCTACATTTGCCTGGGAGAAAGTCCTGATCATTATTCCGTTCAGATAGCGCGACAACATCCGGGCGGTATCAGTGATAATTTCACCGCGGCCAATTTGCGTATCACGGGAATTTAAAAATAAGGCGATACCGCCCAACTGATACATACCTACTTCAAAGGAAATTCTTGTCCGGGTGGAAGACTTATCGAAGATCATCCCTAATGTTTTCCCTTTTAATGACGCGTGCGGCTTACCTTCTTTTAAATCTTTTTTCAGCTTTTTGGATTTTTTCCAAATTTGTTCAAAGTCGGCTGCTTCCAGGTCATAAATGTTTATCAAATCCTTCTTCATTTACCCTCCATCGCTTCATCGAGTATATGAATGGCAGAATTGACATCCTGATTCGTAATAATCAGCGGCGGCACAAACCGCAGTATCTTGCCGCCGGTGCTATTAATGAGCAATCCTTTTTGCAGGCACTTATTGACGATATCGCCTGCTTCAATGCTAAGCACGGCCGCGAGCATCAATCCTTTGCCCCGAACTTCCTTGATAATCTTATGCTTCTGCTGCAACTTTTTTAATTGGGACAGAAAATAATCGCCCACATTTCGACAGTTATCTAGTATATTTTCTTGCAGAATAATTTCCACAGCGGCGTTCGCTGCGGCCATGGCCAATGGATTCCCGCCAAAAGTAGAAGCGTGATTGCCGGGAGAAAATGATCGCGCGATTTTATCTGTCGCCAGCATCGCTCCCACGGGGAAACCATTGCCCAAAGCTTTCGCCAGCGTCATTATATCAGGTTTAATCTGGGAATGTTCATAAGCAAATAGTTTTCCTGTCCGGCCGATACCGGTCTGAACTTCATCAATGATGAGCAGGATTCCATGCCGGTCACAAATTTGGCGCACCTTAGTTAAATATTGAGCGTCCGGAATATTGACCCCGCCTTCACCCTGAATCGGCTCCACCATGATGCCGCAGGTTTTTTCAGAGATGGCCGCCTCCAAAGCGCTCACATCATTAAAAGGCACATAGGTGAATCCTTCCAATAGCGGCGTGAAACCGAATTGAAATTTTTCCTGTCCGGTAGCTGTAATTGTAGCCATCGTCCGCCCATGAAAAGAATCTTTCATGGTGATTAATTCAAATTTTTTGCCGCTCAAGTTTTCATGGGCGTATTTTCGCGCCAGTTTTATGGCCGCTTCGTTCGCTTCCGCTCCGCTGTTGCAAAAAAATACTTTATCCGCAAAAGAATTTTCCACCAGCAGGTTCGCCAATTGCGTTTGCGGTTCTGTGTAATACAGATTGGAAACATGCGTTAATTTTTCCAACTGTTCAGCTACGGCGGCAATGACCCCGGGATGAGAATGCCCCAAATTGCACACGGCGATGCCGGCAACAAAATCAAGATATTCCTTGCCGCCTGCGTCCCACACCTTTTGACCTAAACCCTTCGCTATCACTATAGGAAAGCGTTTGTAAGTCTGCATTATATTTTTATCGGCCAAAGCCATTATTTCTTTTTCATTCATTTTAGAAACCTATTTTTTGTTAGATTATAAAACGATTTGAGTACCTATCCCTTTATCAGTAAATATCTCCAGCAAGATGGCGTGTTTCAACCTGCCGTCAATGATATGGGCCTTTTTCACCCCGCCTTTCAAAGCTTTCAGGCAGCATTTAACTTTGGGAAACATACCGCCTTCAACTATCCCTTCGTCAATCAACTTCAACGCTTTTTTCCCAGTCATTGTATCGATCAATTTTTTTTCTTTGTCCATTACGCCTTGGACATCGGTCAATAACAAAAGTTTTTCCGCCTGCAATGCTGCCGCGACTTCACCGGCAACTATATCGGCATTGATATTATAGGTCTCACCGGCATCACCTATTCCCGTGGGTGCGACAATAGGAATAAAACCGCTTTGCGTCAAAGACAAAATCAATTGCGTGTTGATGGCCTTCACTTTACCGACCAGCCCGATATCAATAATTTCCGGCGG
>MGQN01000013.1:34824-37190 GCA_001797845.1 Deltaproteobacteria bacterium RBG_16_44_11
CGCCTTATCCTCGCTCAAAAGATATTTTTCGGCCACGATCAAATTGCCGTCCTTGCCGCTGAGGCCTACGGCATTGCCTCCATGACTATTTATCAAACCGACAATTTCTTTATTGACTTTTCCTACCAGAACCATTTCCACGATATCCATGGTTTCTTTGTCGGTAACCCGCATACCTTGAATAAATTTGGATTCTTTGCCGAGTTTTTTTAAAAAGTCTCCTATTTGCGGACCGCCGCCGTGGACGACAACAGGATTAATACCTATATATTTCATCATGACAACGTCCTTGGCAAATTTATCCTTTAATTCATCATCAACCATGGCATGACCGCCGTATTTAATGACAATTGTTTTATTATAAAATCGTTTGATGTACGGCAGGGCTTCCAAAAGAATATCGGCCCTTTGCATTGAATTTAAAATATTATCCATCATAAACTCCACTTATAAAATGTATCTGCTCAAATCTTCATCTTCGATGATATCATTCAACTTTTCTTCCACATTCTTGGCATCAATTTTTATTTCTTTTTCTTTCATATCCGGTGCTTCAAAAGAAATATCATCCAGCAATTTTTCCATTATCGTATAAAGCCTTCTAGCGCCAATATTTTCTGTTCTTTCGTTAACCAGCGTCGCAATTTCTGCGATAGAGGATATAGCTTCTTTTGTAAAAAATAATTTTATGCCTTCCGTAGCCATCATTTCCGTATATTGCTTCACTAGTGCGTTATTCGGTTCGGTGAGTATGCGAATAAATTCCTCTTTGCCCAGCGAATCAAGCTCCACGCGAATCGGGAAACGTCCCTGCAGCTCCGGAATCAGATCGGAAGGTTTGGAGGAACTAAACGCGCCTGCGGCAATAAAAAGAATGTGATCCGTTTTGACCATGCCGTAACGGGTATTGACGTTGGAACCCTCCACAATGGGCAGTAAATCTCTTTGCACGCCCTCGCGCGACACATCCGGGCCATGCGGCGAGTCACTGCCCACAATCTTATCGATTTCATCCAGAAAGATTATGCCCGATTGCTCCACCTTCTCCATGGCTATTTTAGTCACTTTGTCCATATCAATCAATTTCTGCGCTTCTTCTTCTGCCAAAACTTCCAAAGCTTCCGGCACTTTTAAAGTTCTTTTTTTTCTTTTTTGCGGGAATGCGTTGCCCAGCATATCCCGAATGTTAAGCCCCATATCCTCCATGCCCGCGGCGGAAAAGATTTCAATCATGGGGCCGCTTCTGGCTTCGGTAACTTCGAGTTCTACTATCCGGCCATCAAGCTTGCCCGCCTTGAGTAATTGCCTTAATTTCTCCCGCGTGGCGTCGAAACTTTTCGTTTGTTCTTCCAAAGGCTGAACATTTTCATATGTGTCATCGGGCCCAGCCAACATGTCGCTTACCTTTTTTTCCGCGGGTTTGGCCGGAAGCAATAAATCGAGCAGTTTTTCCTCGGCAGTTTCGGCGGCCTTGGCACGTACGTTTTCCTGTTCTTCCGATTTTATCATATTGACGGACAGCTCCACTAAATCACGGATTATCGATTCAACGTCGCGTCCCACATAACCGACTTCAGTGAATTTAGAAGCCTCCACTTTCAAAAAAGGCGAATTATCCAGTTTGGCCAAGCGACGGGCGATTTCCGTTTTGCCCACACCGGTAGGTCCGATCATGATAATATTCTTGGGCGAAATCTCATCAGCTAATTCTTTCGACACATTTTGCCGACGCCACCTGTTGCGTAGCGCGATAGCCACAGCGCGTTTGGCGTCAGCCTGACCGATAATATGCCGATTTAGCTTCTCTACTATTTCCCGGGGTTTTAACCCATTTTCTGACATGTTGTATTTTTACCCCTTATCTTTAATCTTTGCTGTTTTTCTTCGCTTTGCTTTCTGTATTAATATCAATTTCTTCTATTGTTATATTATCATTGGTATAAATACAAATTTCCGCGGCTATTTTCATCGCTTCTTTGGCTATTTCTGTCGAGGACAAATTCGCATGGCGCGCCAGAGCGCGCGCTGCGGCTTGAGCGTAAGGCCCGCCGGAGCCGATAGCGATAACGTCATCATCGGATTCAATGACATCGCCATTGCCGGAAATAATCAGCGAATAGTCACGGCTCACGGCAATCATTAACGCTTCTAAATGCCGCAACACCCGATCGGTGCGCCAATCTTTCGTTAATTCCACCGCCGCTCTTAACAGATTCCCGTTGTATTGCTCGAGCTTTTGATCAAACCGGTCAAACAAAGTAAACGCGTCTGCCGTAGCGCCGGCAAAACCAACGATGATTTCGTTATTATATAACCGTCGCACTTTGCGGGCGCTGTGTTTCAAAATTGTCGTATCCAACGTAACC
>MGQN01000013.1:37486-42168 GCA_001797845.1 Deltaproteobacteria bacterium RBG_16_44_11
AACTATGCCTTAGAGCATGAGGACTGATCTTGCGGCCAATGCCGCTTCTAGATGTCGCTTCATCAACTATCCGGGCAATGCTTCTTGTCGTTATCCTTTTGCCCCGCGCGTTTAAAAACAACGGATTTTTAAATACGTCGGCATCAAAATCTCTTCTCAAGTCACCTGTGTTTTCCAAGTATTCTCTAAGTACTTGCAGCGCCGTTTTGCCCACGGGAACGATTCTTTCTTTTTTGCCCTTTCCCCGCACTTTAACCAACTCTCGATGGAAATCAATATCCATTATATTTAGTCCGGCCAGTTCGCTTAAGCGCAAACCTGAGGAATAAAATAATTCCATCATCGCCCGGCTGCGCAAATTCATGGCCGGTTTATCGCCTACGGCATTCAGCAGTTGAAAAGTTTCGTCCACCGACAAAAAAGTGGGCATGTATTTTTCCGTTTTCGGCGTCTGAACCATATTCGCCGGATTTTTTTTAATTTTACCATTGCGTAATAAATATTTATAAAAAGCTCTCAGGGACGACACTTTACGATTAACTGTTACCTTTTTTACCTTTTGACGGTATAAGTATCCTAAATACGCCCGAATAGCTTCCGGCTCAATGTTAATTACTTCATCATTTTTTTTTATAAAACTATTGTTTTGAAGAAAATGGCTAAATTCCTGAACATCCGCGATATAAGCTTTTTGCGTATGCGACGAAACATTGCGCTCAACTTCCAGGTAAATTTGAAACTTTTGAATGAAGTTTCCCATAATAATTACATCTTATATTTACCAAAATCTTCCGCCGAAAGATTCTCTAGGAATTCTTTAATTTTGTCTTCTTTTAATTTATCCAAATCACCTATTTTCATTCCAAAATCGATACTGCGTGACTTTTCCAGCACGCTATCATCGACAAATATCGGCGCGGCAGCACGCAGGGCCAGAGCGATCGCGTCACTCGGGCGCGCATCAATTGTTAAATCCTGGCCCTCCCTGCTTAAGTAAATATTGGCATAAAAAGTATTGTTACGTATATCTGCAATTACAACCCTGTTTATCTTCACATTGAGGACTTTCAAGCATTCACTAAACAAATCATGGGTCATGGGCCGGGAAAAAACAATCTTCTCCAACTCGGTGGCAATGGCACTGGCTTCAAATAAACCTATCCAAATGGGGATGGCTTTATTTTCCTGCATGCTTTTTAATATGACAATGGGTGTATTGGTAATGGGATCAATGGTTAATCCCGAAACCTTCATCTCAATTAACATTACCAACCTCCTTAATTCTGAATAATTTCCCCTCTTAAGGAATGCAAATAAGCCTTGAATATTTTAACATCCACCAGCTTGCCCGCCAGGCCAGGTTTTCCTCTAAAATTAACAATTTTCCAGGAGCGTGTTCGTCCCATCAAATCGCTTGCGGAATTCTTGCTTTTTCCTTCTACCAATAATTCCTGCCGGCTACCCTCCAATGCCGTGTTTTTTTCCAGAGTATATATATTCTGTAGTAATTGCAATTCTTTTAGACGCCGCAGTTTTTCACTTTCGTCGACTTTTCCCTCCAACTTCTGTGCGGCAGTCCCCTTGCGTTCCGAGTACTTGAACGAAAACACTGAATCAAACCTGATTTTTTCCATCATGTCAATGGTTTCTTGATAATCATTTTGCTCCTCTCCCGGGAAGCCGACAATGATATCCGAGGTAATGCTTATCCGGGGACAAACTCTGCGCAAGTGATCGACTTTTGCCCTGTATTCTTCCACAGTATAGCCGCGGTTCATTAACGCCAGAATACGGTTTGATCCCGATTGCACCGGAAGGTGAATGTGTTCGCATAATTTCTCTTCCTCGGTAAAGCAGTTTATCAATTCTTCGGACAAATCCTTGGGATGCGACGTGGTAAACCGTATTCTTTCAATCCCCTCAACTTTGCCGATTTTTTTTATTAAAGAAGCAAAGCTAAAATTGTTGCCCAGATTATTGCCATAAGAATTAACATTCTGTCCCAAAAGCGTTATTTCTTTAATACCGTGATCGGCCAATTTTTTGATTTCTTCAATTATATCTTCCGGTCTACGGCTCATTTCCGGCCCGCGTAGATAAGGAACAACACAATAAGCGCAAAAATTATTGCAGCCTTGCATAATGGTGACAAAAGCGCTTACGGAATCTTTTGGGGGTGGCGCGAACACACCAAGGGAAATGAGTTTTCGGTGAAAATCGATTTGTGTAATCTTTCTTCTCTCTTTTTGAAGTGAGGAAATCATCTGAGGCAGAAGATGAATACTATGAGTGCCGAAGACCAGATCAACCTGTGCTACCCTTTTGAAAATTCTATCGCCCAAGTGCTGGGCCAGACACCCTCCGATACCGATAATCAGGGCGGGATTCTGTTCTTTTAACTTAACCAAACGTCCCAACTCACTGAATACCTTTTGCTCCGCTTTTTCCCGAATTGAGCAAGTATTGAGCAAAATTAAATCAGCCAATTTTTTGTTATCGGTTGTCTGGTAACCGATGTCGGCAAGCAGCGCCGCCATTTGTTCGGAATCATGAACATTCATTTGACAACCGAAGGTTTGAATATACAAGTATTTATTTTTCATGTTTTTCATACCAAGTCGCATTCAAACGCTAACTTTGTTGGCTGCGTCGCCTCCTCCTTGCCGCCTCGTTATCCTCTGAATGCAACATGGTATCAGCTTTAATTATTTGCGGATATGCTTAATGTTTCAACAAAAGTTAGTCAATAAGTTTTTGAACTTTGTGCCGATTGTCTTTAGTGTTTTTCAGAATATTGCTGAGTTGTCCGAATTCGGCAAGCGACAGAGTTTCACCTCTTCTTTTGCCGTCGATACCGGCCAAAGTTAACGCTTTTTTTAAAGCGGATTCTGTCAACCCCTCCAGTAATTTTGCCTTTTTCAAATTATTCATCAGCATTTTGCGGCGCTGAGCAAAAGCGGCTTTCACCAAGCGAGTAAAAAATTCTTCATCATCTAAAAAAATAAGAGGTTCTCCCCTGAAATCACCTTTTATCACTGCCGATTCGACCTTTGGTCTTGGATAGAAGCAAGTGGAGGGCACATTGAATATTTTTTCCACAGAGGCATGCATCTGCAGAATCACCGAAGGTACGCCGTAACTTTTAGAGTTGGGCAAAGCGGATAAACGATCCACAACTTCTTTCTGCAGCATAAGAATAAAACCATCGATAACTGAACGGAAAGACAATAAATAAAAAATCAAGGGGCTGGATATATTATACGGAACATTGCCGATCACCTTAATTTTAGCGTTATATCTTTGAGCTATAGATTTAAAATCAAACTTTAATATATCGGAGCAATGAACTTCTACATTATCATATTGACCTAGCTTTTCCTTCAATAGCGAGGCTAAATCTTTATCCAATTCCACGGCAATTACCCTACGGGCTCTCTGGGCTATCTCTTCGGTCAACACACCAATACCTGCTCCTATTTCCAAGACTACATCTTCTGAAGAAATGTTCGCCGCAGCGGCAATTTTCCTGATAATATTCACATCTAAAAGAAACGACTGCCCTAATTTCTTGCGGGGCTTGATGCCGTATAGATTGATTATTTCTTTTGGCGTTGGCATAATTACATTGAAGAATGTTTCTTCACCCTCACCCTAGCACCGGCATACACCGGTCTTCGCCATCTACCCTCAAGGGCAGATGCGCTAATTTACGCTACAATGTCATTCCGGTGAAAACCGGAATCCAGGTATTTATGCAGAGCACTGGTTCCCGGCCTGCGTAACCTGATAACCTAAAGGTCACGCGAGGTCATCAATGACCGGGACGACGTCTGGATACCGTCTTTCGACGGTATGACGACTTTGAAGCTTTTTATAAAAATCCATAAAACCTCAAGCTAGCTTACTCCCCCTCTAAGGAAGAGAAAACTAAAGGCCAGCGTGATATCGCGTTTAAATCCAGTAGGTCGCTGCGGCCGTTTTTCAGCATAATCTCGCCGATAGCCGCAATCATCGCCGCGTTATCCGTACATAGAATAACCGGCGGAACAAACAATTCAATTCTTTCTTTTAATGCTGCTTCGGCAAATCTCTGCCGCAGTCTGCTGTTGGCTGCCACACCTCCGCAGACAACGACTTGATTAAGATTGTTTTCCTGCGCCGCCCGCATTGTTTTATCCACCAGTACATCAACTATCGCTTCCTGATAGCTGGCTACGATGTCCGGCAATTCTTGGGCGCTGAAATCCCGGCCTAGCTTTTTGAGCGTGGTCAGCAAGGAAGTCTTCAATCCGCTGAAACTGAAATCCGTTGAATCCTTCATGGCACGCGGAAAAGCAACTGCTCGCGGATTGCCATCCTTTGCTATTTTATCAATCACTACTCCGCCCGGATAGCCCAGATTGAGCAGCTTGGCGCCCTTATCAAAAGCTTCGCCCGCGGCATCATCCCTCGTTTGACCAAGTAAATAAAAGTCACGGTAACTTTTTACCCGATAAATATTGGTGTGTCCCCCAGAAACAATCAAAGCGGCAAAAGGAAATACCGGCACTCTTTTGCCGAGGAATATCGCCGCAATGTGCCCTTCCAGATGATTTACTCCTACTAAAGGAATATCCAGCGCGTAGGCAAGCGCTTTGGCCGTGGATAAGCCAATTAAAAGCGAGCCGACTAAGCCGGGACCA
>MGQN01000013.1:42209-45735 GCA_001797845.1 Deltaproteobacteria bacterium RBG_16_44_11
GGCATCGGATAATGCTTGTTTAATAACCGGAACAATCGCTTCGATGTGTTTGCGTGAAGCAATTTCCGGCACGACACCGCCGTAGGGGCTGTGAAATTTTACTTGTGATGCAATTACGTTAGAAAGTATTTTCCCGCTTTCGACTACCGCCGCCGCCGTTTCGTCACAAGATGATTCGATTCCCAGAACTATCAAATTCTATCCCCTGCCGATAATTTTCTTTGCTAAAAAGTTAAATTCTTTATATAAAAGCAATAAGGATTTGTAAACAACCTTTTGCTCGTGGTTATTTTACGGAAGAGCTTTCATGGAATTTAAAACTGATTTTTTAATTGTGGGCAGCGGCATTGCTGGATTGAGCCTGGCGATCAAAGCGTCAACTTTGGGCAGTGTTGCCATCGTTACCAAAAAAGAGAAGTCGGAATCCAACACCAATTACGCCCAGGGCGGAATCGCCGCCGTTACCGATCAAACCGATAGCTATGAGGAACACATCAACGACACCCTGATTTGCGGCGCCGGGCTTTGTAATAAAGATGTCGTCGAGTTTGTCGTTAAAGAGGCGCCCCCGCGAATCAAAGAACTTATTGACTGGGGAGTGGAATTTACAAAATCGGAGACCCCCCCTTATCTCTACGATTTAGGGCAGGAAGGCGGTCATACCCGCCGCCGCGTTTTACATGCCAAAGACCTGACCGGACGTGAAATCGAACGGGCGCTGCACGAAAAAGTCTCCGCACTGAAAAATGTTAAAATATATGAAAACCATATCGGGATTGACCTGATTCTGCAAAAAGACGCTGCCGGCCTTACGATTAATTGTCTGGGTGCCTACGTTCTTGATATTCACAACAGCGAAATCCACACCTACCGCGCCAAATATACTATCCTTTCTACCGGCGGCGCGGGCAAGGTGTATCTGATTACGACCAACCCCGACATTGCCACCGGCGACGGCATTGCCATGGCTTACCGTGCCGGAGCAAAAATCGCCAACATGGAATTTATACAGTTTCATCCCACCTGCCTGTATCATCCGGAGGCGAAGGCATTTCTGATCAGCGAAGCCGTCCGCGGCGAAGGGGGTATACTCAAGCTGAAAAACGGCGCGACGTTCATGGAAAAATACCATCCCATGAAGAGCCTCGCGCCGCGCGATATTGTCGCCAAAGCCATTGACACGGAAATTAAGAAATCAGGCGACGAATACGTTCTTCTGGACATCACCCATCACGATCGTGATTTCCTGATCAAACGTTTTCCCAATATTTACACCAAATGTCTGGAATACGGTATTGATATTACATCGCAACCCATTCCCATCGCGCCTGCCGCTCATTATATCTGCGGTGGCGTCGCTGTTGACTATTATGGCAAGACGTCCATTGACAATCTTTTTGCCTGCGGCGAAGTATCTTGCACCGGCCTGCACGGCGCTAACCGTCTGGCCAGCAATTCGCTCCTGGAAGCACTGGTTTATTCTCATCGTGTTTTTTTGAAAATCACCAAGTCATTCCGTCAAACCCAAATGAGCACGGCGCCTATTCGCCCCTGGGACCCCGGTGATACTTCCGAAAGCGACGACATCGTTGTTGTCACCAACAACTGGGATGAAATCCGCCGCTGCATGTGGAATTACGTGGGCATTGTCCGGTCTGATAAAAGATTGGAAAGAGCCGCGCGCAGAATAGATTTAATTCAAAAAGAAATTAATGAATATTATTGGAATTTTAAAGTAACAAAAGATTTAATCGAACTGCGTAACATTACCAGTGTAGCTAAACTCATCGTTCAGAGCTGCCGTCTGCGAAAAGAAAGCCGCGGCCTTCATTATAATGTTGATTATCCCGAAACACTCAACGAATTTAAAAAAGACACTTTGATTGTTAAATAATAAAATATTAACGCTACTTTCGGGAATATTTATTGTTTTTTATCCCCGAAAACACGATTAAAGATAAAATCCAGATTCTTTAAAAAATTGTTCACGTTGAAAATTATCACCAAATCTTTTCCTGACAGATATTTCTTAACGGCTGCATCTTTTTCCAATAATTCTTTGAATTCCATGCCTTCCTGCCACGATTCCATCGCGTTCTTTTGCACGATAGCGTAGGCATCCTCCCTTGTCGCGCCTTTTTCAATCAGCGCCAACAAAACCATCTGGGAGAAAACAACGCCGTGAGTCATATTTAAATTGGCCAGCATTCTTTCGGGATAGACAACAAGTTTATCCATCATGCCGGTAAACCGCCCCAGCATGAAATCCAGAACAATAGTGGCATCCGGCCCGATCACTCTTTCCACCGAAGAGTGACTGATGTCGCGTTCATGCCACAAGGCAACATCTTCCAGAGCCGCTACAGCGTAAGAGCGGACCAGCCTGGCCAGGCCTGATATATTTTCGGAAAGCACGGGGTTGCGCTTGTGCGGCATCGCCGAAGAACCTTTCTGGCCGGGAGAAAAATACTCTTCCGCCTCGCGAACCTCCGTTCTTTGCAAAAGACGAATTTCCTGCGCGAATTTGTCTAGCGAAGAAGCGATAATCGCCAGCGTTGCAAAAAATTCGGCATGCCGGTCGCGCTGAACAATTTGCGAAGATACCGGCGCGGGCTTCAATCCCAGTTTACCGCAAACGTATTCTTCCACAAACGGCTCGATAAAAGAAAAAGTTCCTACCGCTCCGGCTATTTTCCCGTAGCTTACCGATTCCTTCGCATTGACGAGTCGCTGTCGGTTTCTTTGCATTTCCTGATACCACAGTGCCATTTTCAAACCGAAAGTAACCGGCTCGGCGTGAATTCCGTGCGACCGACCGATCATTAAGGTATTCTTGTGTTCTAGAGATTTCTTTTTTAAAACGACTAAAAGCTCATCGATATCTTCCAGTAAAATTTGCGCCGCTTCTTTTAAAAGAACGGCCAATGATGTATCCAGAATATCGGAAGAAGTAAGACCCATGTGGATGAAACGTCCGTCCTCGCCTACTTTCTCCGTCAAAGATGTCAAAAAAGCGATGACATCGTGCTTGGTCGTTTTTTCGATTTCATCGATGCGTTTGACGTCAATGGAAACTTTTTCTTTAATATTCTTAAGCGCGCTTGGGGGTATCTTGCCCAGTTTTACCATGGCTTCACATGCCCATATTTCCACATCAAGCCACTTCTGGTACCGGTTTTCCGGACTCCAAATCCTTGTCATTTTTTCTCGGGAATATCTCGGTATCACTTACCCCTCCTTGGGAATATTTCTCATTATCCTTGTTTAAAACAAGCAGGTTGTAATTTTTCGCTTTTACGTCTTTGTTTGCATGTTGGTATTATTACGACTTTATGCTCTACGTCAAGACCTATTAATAATCGAACCGGCCAACTAAATATTGACAAATTATAGATAAAAGCATATTCAAATCAGAGAAGTTTAAAAGATCGGTACGGAATATGTCTCAAGCTATAGAAACATGTCAATATAGCTTATTAGAAGAAATTATTAATAGTATCATCCATGGGATAGGGGTTCTCGTCAG
>MGQN01000014.1:0-2599 GCA_001797845.1 Deltaproteobacteria bacterium RBG_16_44_11
GCCTTGTCATAGTCTGGTTTTATTTCAATCGCCTTACTGTATTTTTCAAAGGCTTGTAAGTACAATTTCTCGGCATCTGCACCGGATTTTGTGTCAGCCAACTTTCCTAAATCAGTTCCCCAGTTATAATAAATATTAGAAACTATTGTCATTAAATCCTTATCGGACCTATCTTTTATCTGATTTTCCAAACCTTCCAGATCTTCATATTTTTCACTGGTCAGGCAGTTGATAAGTGCTTTCATTAATTTGGTGCGCTCAATGTCCTTATTTGTCATCGGTGGTTTGCTACTTTCAGTCTTTTCGTATTTATTTATTGCGTCTTTAACCATTTTTTTACTTTCTATAAATCTTTCTTTAACAGGCTTATAGTCTTCAGTATCATCTATATCTTTAATATTCTCTTGCAATTCTGATAGGAAACTAAAAGGCATATTAAAGATTTTGGGATCGTCATGTTTCAATCCTGCATTTAACTTCAAAAAAAAGGAGTCAGAATCATGTCCTTTTACCCAAAAGCATTCTTTATTGAGTTTGTTTAGCAATTTTTCCTGCACTTCTTTAGGTGGCTCATTATCTTTATAACCGATCCAGTAAAGCCCGTTGTCGAATCTCCCCAGTTTAACCAAGTGATCAAAAATATAATCTTCGCCACCATATCCAATCACTATCCATAAGCGATTATTTGTGATTTTATTTAAAATACTATTAACAACATCACTATCAGATACTTTTCCCATTTCTTCTTTAGTATTCAACTGCCACAAACCATTATGTTGACCATGAAGATACGTGACCGACTTTGTATCTAAAGTTGTTGTTGTTAAATCTTTTAGGATGGAGATATCGTAGATTGGTGGGAAAATATTATATAAAGCTAATGCCCTTAGAGCAAGGTTATCAAAATTTACTGTTACAATATAGTCCACGTAACCTTTAGTTAATAGGTGCGCCAAGTAAATATGACTTACATTTATTTTAGCATTGTCCACATAATGTTTAAATATTTTTTTCCTTTCAAGAGGTCCAAGACATTTCATAAGTTCTACATATGAGGGCTTTTTATCGAAGCATTTTATATCCGGATTGTCTTTGTAATTTTCCATTACATAATCCACAATTTCTTTTGCCGTAGGAATACCGGCAGAAACTGAACAACCAGCACCAATAAAAACAATTGCACCTGGTTGTTTATTTTTTTTATTCATTTGTAATTGATAAGCAATGTGTTCAATTTTCTTTTCCATCATAATTTATAACCATGTTTTATATGTTAAAGAAAAAGGGTTTCTGTTAGTAAATTGGTGGGCGATGCGAGATTCGAACTCGCGGCATCTGGCTTCGGAGGCCAGCACTCTATCCAACTGAGCTAATCGCCCTTGTAAAAACTGATTCTAGTACAACATATATCAAAATTTAAACTAAAATTTTAGCTACTGCCTTGTCTTTTTGAGGTATGGTCTTTCCCCAGATAGAAATTAATCCATGATGAGCTTTGATTAAGATCCCAGTTACAGGGCGGGACAATGTCTTTCTTTAGTTGCGCTTCCTCTCCGTGTTTTTTCAATCTGGCATAAGCCTTGACATAGACGCACTGTTTCTTTCCGGGATAGACTTCGCACCACCCTTCGAAGCTACCGCCGCAGGCTCCGTTGCGCTGGTTCTTCGGGCATTGCGACATCGGACAGAGGTAAGCAACATCAATAAGGGCGCAGTCCCCACAGTCCTTACAGTCAAAGATTACGACCTTGGTCCAATGTTCCAGTTTGTGAAAAATGTTCTCCAGCTTTGTTCCGGCCACTTTTTGGCTGATACTCTTCATGATGCCGTAGAGTTTTTTCCCCGGCTCAAACATAAGTTTGTGGAAGAATCTGGAAAAACCGTAGCAACAACCGACTTTGGCATCCAGCGGCCGACTCTGGCGTTGGATCGGCTCTTCCTGGTTTAAGCAAGTTTTTGGATCCTTCTCAAAATAGTAAAAGCCGTTATTAATGGGATAGTCGAAATACTTGAGCAGTTCGGTCCATCGAGAAGAAAGCGCTTCTCCCTGCCGGATAATTTCTTCAACCTGTTCATATTTGACATTGTGCCCGCCAATATGGGCGCCGTTAAAACCCATTCCCCTAAGGAGCGCATACATCCGGGCGGCACGCAGTATTCTGGCTCCTACACCTTTATCAGGCTCATTTCGCTCCCGATCGATTTCCGCTAATAATTTATCCGTGACGACTGAGCCGGGAAGTTCGTTGTTGTTCATCATTTTCGCCGCACTGTAGGGAAGAATATAAATGTTTCCCACCAAGGGAATTTTGAAGCCGTTTTGTTTCATAAAGAGTAACACTTCATGAAATTTTCGGGCATCGTATCCCAGTTGCGTAACGATAAATTGGGCGCCGGCAGCGATTTTCTTTTTCAGCTTGTAATACTGTGCCATCTGCTCCGCTTCAGTTGCCTTGAAGGGAGAAACGACAGCTCCGGCGAAAAAATCGCTGGGTTGGTGACGGACATTACCGTTGCCTGCCGGATATGTAAGCCCTTGATTCATCTCTGATATCAGCTGCAGTGTATGGATCGGATCAAGGTCAAAGACAGGGGCAGG
>MGQN01000014.1:2633-15903 GCA_001797845.1 Deltaproteobacteria bacterium RBG_16_44_11
CTCATCACCAGAAGGTTTCTGACCCCTGCCCGATCAAGGGCGTAAAGTTGGCTTTCGATGGAACTGCGGTTCTTGTCTTTGCAGGTAAAATGGACGAGAGGCTCGATGCCCAGCTTCAGAATTTCGCTGCCCATGAAGTCGGCAGACATAGCCGGGGTGCCTCCCGGATTGTCGGTGAGACTTACCGCATGGATTTTTCCGCCGGAAGCGGCCTGTTTAGCCAGGGTCAAGGTCTTTTCCTGGGACGCTTCCCGTGCGCCTCTTCCCGGCACCAGTTCCCAAGTGACGGAGAACACGGAGGGATTCAATAAAGCCTCTTTGAAACGATTTTCCTGCATAGATATAGATATCCCCAGTTACTTTTGTTTTAAGATCGTAGGAAATAATTCTTCCGTGTAGCTCGTATTGACTAAAAATGGCATTAACGCATGTGCTTGTCAATAGATTTTCATCTATCTATAGGTTGCAGTTACAGAGGAAATTTGTTAATTTATGGCCATGATTTATAAAGAAAAATTTTTGTTAAAAAAGGTAACTTGTTTTTTAGCGATCCTTATAATTACCTCGTTATCATCTAATTGTTTTGCTTACAATCAAATATTGAATGTCCGCCAATGGACGGCTCCGGATCATACGCGAATTGTTCTGGATGTGGATGGAGAGCCGCAATACAGCGTTACGGAAACTGAAAATCGTATCGTATTATATTTTAGAAATACTTCTTTCAATGAATCGATACCTAAAGAAATCATCGTAAATAAACCGGGCATCAAAAAGATGTCTTTTTATAATATCAATAACAAGGCAGTGAAAATAGAATTTTATTTGGATGGATATCAGAAAGCGGAAGTCTTTAAATTAAGAAAATTTCAGGATAGGCCTGACCGTGTTGTCGTGGATATTATGCTAATGACGCAAGCTCCCGAAGAAGAAATAGTTAAAAAGCAATCCGCTGCAGTTAAGCGAAAAAAGATTATCGTTATTGATCCCGGGCATGGCGGTGATGATCCGGGAGCTATAACGAAGAAGCGTGTTTATGAAAAAGATATTGTGCTTTCCATTAGCCGGGAAATAAAAAAAGAAATTAACAAAATACCGGGATACCAAGCGGTTTTAACCCGCGAGGGAGACTATTACGTCTCTTTTAGCAAAAGGCTGCAAATAGCAAAAGATTTGGATGCCAGCCTCTTTATCAGCGTTCATGCGGATGCCGCTCGAAATCGTAAAGCCAAAGGCAGCACCGTGTATTGTTTGTCCACCGGCGGCGCCAGCAATGAAGCAGCGAAACTTCTGGCCAACAACGAAAACTTGTCCGATATCATCGGCGGTGTTCCGGGTATTGATGGTAAAAATGAATTCGATCCGATAATCCTGAATATGTTTCAAACAAGCACAATTAATTTGTCGAAAACTTATGCCGATACTTTAATAAATCATCTTAATCGGATAAATTGTTTAAAATATAAAAGCGTTCAGGAAGCTCCGTTTAATGTTTTGAAATTGCCGGATATTCCGGCAGTATTGCTGGAGACGGCCTATATATCAAATCCTCAGGAGGAGAGTTTATTAAGAAACAGCAATTTCCAAAAAAGGATGGCGTTAGCCGTCACCTCATCTGTAAGAGAGTATTTATCCGGAACTGCTTCTGTTTATCAAACCAGCGGTGATGTAGTAATCAGCAGCGGTAGAACAAAAAGAGAAGGAAACAAGGGCAGTAAAACAGCGACAACACATTACAAGATAAAGCATGGTGACACTCTTTTTTCCGTGGCCAGGAGTTTTAATACTACCGTCGCAGTTCTTTTAAATTTTAATAACTTGAAATTAAGAGATAAACTTTATGTTGGCCAGAAAATATTGGTGCCGTTAAATACTACTGGAGAAAATGGATTTGAGGCGTCAAGCCATAGGAAAAAAGCGAACAGGCACTACATGGTGAAAAAAGGAGACACTTTGTTTTCTGTAGCGAAAAATAATTCCACAACAGTTCAAGAATTGCTTGAACTCAATAATATGAAGAGAAACGATCCGCTATTATATGGGCAAAGGATAAAGCTGCCTTAAATTAAAGCTATTATTTAATAACACAAGCGAGCATGTCTTGCAGTTTAATTTCGGGATGGCGGTAACGTTTTTTCCCCTTCGTGTTTTTCCCGTATTGAATTGATTCTTCCGGGCACCATTGGAGACAGGCAAAACATTGTTCACAATGATGCTGCCAGACGGGCCTGCCTGCGGAAATTAATATATTGTGGACAGGGCATATTTTTTCGCATATCCGGCAAGTGTTGCATTTATCATCCGCCCAAAACGATTTATCCATTTTATGGATATGGGGAAAAGATTTACGATAGAAAAATGAAAAAATAATGTTTTGCCATAATGGTCCTTTTTCGGAAGGGATATTTTTTCGAGCTCTGACCATCGCCGCGATTCGGCTGATTTTTTCCTCCGCGGCCGAAAATTTTATCTGCTGCTTTTCTTGAGCTATAGCGCCGCCCCAGGGAATATAATTGCTTGGCATGTTCATAGAGAAACCGGCGCAAAGGTCACTATTTTTTGACAGCAATAGTTTTTTTAACTGTAATAAAGTAGCGGCAACCTGACCGGCATTTACAGCAAGGGCGAAATAATATTTGGAAGGATCAACTCCCATGCGGTTGACGAAATCGATAACCAGTGGCGGCAGTCCCCAAATGTGCACGGGAAAGATAATGCCGATATTATCTTGTTTAGGGTTTATTGGGCCATAGCCTCTAAATGTCATCGGAATAAGTTCGGTGTTGCCCAAGTGCTCAGCGAGCTTCCGCGCTGTCCACAATGAATTTCCGGTACCTGTATAAAAATAGAGGGAGGTTTTCATTAGGTCGTTCAAGGGAAGAGCTTTAAAGTTTTATTATAAACTGTTTCTGAAAAACCGTATACATGACTTCGATTGATAATCGCGAAGGGAACATCTTCGCTGTCGTCGATGTCTTTCCGGCGTGCCACAGCGTTTGAATCCGTGTCCATATTGTATTCGGTAAAAGAAATATTCTGGGATTGTAAAAATTCACGCGCTTTATCACAATCTTTGCAATCGTTCTTGGTAAAAAGAGTAACATCTGGTTTCCTTTGGTTTTTCGATGCATCTTCATTTTGGGCTATCGAGGCATTATCAGACTCATTTTTATGAATTTGGACACTCTTAGGGGATGACGTCTGCGGTGGCGGATAATCTGTTATATGAGTTACGCCGGATTCATCTTCCCATGTGTAAAAATCGGCGTTTGCCGTTGAGAAAAGAAAGAAAAATAAAACCGTTAGAAATAATAAATGTTTTGTCATAAACGCTTCCTCCGAGGGCTTTTTTTATTGAGGATTGCTTATTTTCTTAATTTTTATATTATACAGCGTAATACTGATTATTGCCAGATTAAATTCTTGCCAATTTCGACCCCATAATTTATGGGTAGAAGTATGGAATGAAAACATTCCATACTTATTTTTTTGTTAGCCAGTCTTAGTGTTTAGCCTGGCATTAGGTATTTATTCATTAATATTAATAAGTTAAATATATGCTAAAATCTTCATGCAATTTACTCAAAAAATTCATTTTTGTAAATTTCATTCGTTAATATTTTTTTGTGGAAATTTTACATAAAGAGCGAATTAATGCATTGATTTTTCTAATATAAGGGTTATCTTAGAAAAAAATATTTAGTACAAGGATAATTTATGTTTGGACGTTCGGTAAGTCTTTTTAAGATTTTTGGTTTTGAAATAAAAATTGATCTAAGTTGGCTGATTTTAGCGGCTTTGATTACCTGGTCTTTAGCCACTGGGCTCTTTCCCGAATATTATAAAGGACTCCCCCCCGCTGCTTATTGGTGGATGGGAGCAGCGGGAGCAGTAGGTCTTTTTTTATCTATTGTCTTCCATGAATTGGCGCATTCTCTTGTCGCTAGAAATTACGGTATTTCCATGAAAGGAATTACTTTGTTTATTTTCGGAGGCGTGGCCGAGATGGAAGATGATCCGCCTAATCCCCGAGCAGAGTTTTTTATGGCTATTGTCGGCCCTTTATCTAGCGCGGCAATTAGTCTATTTTTGTTTTTAATACTATTTTGGGGAAAGGAACGAGGCTGGCCGGTAACAATCAACGGAGTATTGGCTTATCTGGCTTGGCTAAACATTGTTCTGGCCGTTTTTAATTTGGTTCCGGCATTTCCTTTGGATGGCGGAAGGGTATTGCGGTCGGTATTGTGGAGTTGGAAAAAGAATTTACGCTGGGCTACGGCCATAGCCGCGAAAGTGGGGTCAGGGTTAGGAATTGCGTTAATCATCGCCGGCATAATTTCTATTTTTATGGGGAATTTTGTAGGCGGTTTGTGGTGGTTTATGATCGGATTATTCATCCGGTCTGCCGCGCAAAGATCCTATCAGCAGCTTTTGGCCCGAGGTATTTTTCAATCGAAAAAAGTAAAGGACTTAATGGTAAAAGATCCTCTGACCGTGCCTCGTTCTTTATCTTTGGAGGAATTTATCAATGATTATGTATATAAATATCATTTTCAAATGTATCCGGTGCTTTCTTTCGGTAAATTGACTGGCTGTGTTTCCGTGCATCAAGCGGCGGCAATGCCGCGCGATGAATGGTCAATGCAGACGGTAGGGGCGATTGCTACTCCCTGTAATGAAGATACAACGATTGGGCCGGAGGAAGATGCCAATAAGGCATTAGCGATCATGAACCGGACAGGAAACAGCCGTTTGCTGGTTGTAAAGGGGGATCAGCTTGTGGGCATTATTGCGCTTAAGGATATGCTAAAATTGCTGTCGCTGAAGGTTGAACTTAAGGACTTCGGAAAAAACGATAATGCGTAAAATAATTCTTGACACGAAGTTTCAGTATATATATGAATACCAGTTGTTAAATGTAGTTCATCAATTACATAAATAAATAATGGTTCTAACCATCGTTATGGCCATTTTTAATATCAATTAATAGTTAATGGTTTTTATGAGCAGCTTGGTTCATGCGTTTTGCTGATTAAAACGCATGATTAGAATGTGGAGATGTAAACCATGGACATTGTTCTCGATTCTGTCAGCAAGATAGTCAACGGTGAAACTCATATCAACAATATCAGTCTCAAAATCGATAGTAGTGCCACAAATGTAATCCTTGGTCATACTTTGGCCGGCAAAACATCACTTTTGCGCTTGATGGCCGGCCTTGATCGTCCAACGTCGGGCCGCA
Organism: Deltaproteobacteria bacterium RBG_16_44_11; assembly: GCA_001797845.1. Taxonomy (GTDB): domain Bacteria; phylum Desulfobacterota; class Syntrophia; order Syntrophales; family Smithellaceae; genus UBA4810. Next base: position 7,876 of record MGQN01000014.1, read on the forward strand.
TTCTGCTTTCTGGGAAAGATGTCACCGGTTTGTTTGTCCGCAAAAGAAGTGTGGCTATGGTCTATCAGCAGTTTGTGAACTATCCCTCTATAACTGTTTACGAAAATATTGCCTCGCCTTTGAAAATGATCGGCCTATCTAAGGCGGACATTGATCAAAAAGTCCGTAAAGCGGCGGCGATACTGCATATCGATAATCTACTTGACCGGTTACCCGCCGAACTAAGCGGCGGACAGCAACAGCGCACGGCCATAGCCCGGGCGCTAGTTAAAGACTCTGAACTGCTGTTGCTTGATGAACCCTTGGTGAATCTGGATTACAAACTGCGGGAAGAATTGCAGGTGGAACTTCAGGATATTTTTAAAGAGCGAAAGGCCATTGTTGTTTATACCACAACTGAACCGTCGGAGGCGCTGATACTGGGCGGTAATATTGTGGTGATGGATGAGGGGCGCGTTTTGCAAACGGGTGCCACGCCTTATGTCTATCATCATCCGGCAACCACCCGGGTTGCTCAGGTATTCAGTGATCCGCCGATTAATTTTCTCCCGGGGGTTGTTCAGAAGCGTTTCGCCCGGCTGGGGAAGGATATTAAGATCCCAATGGAAGGTCATCTTGCATCCGTACCGGATGGAAAATATATATTCGGCGTCCGCCCGAATCACCTTTTTTTAAACAACAACAACGGAAATAACGCTGAAATCCATGTAGAGGTTGCGCTGGCTGAAATCAATGGAGCGGAAACATTCATTCATGTTAACCATGGCGACTTTCATCTGGTGGTACAGGAAGATGGGATTCATACCCGGCACATCGGGGCGCAAATAACGATTTATGTGAATCCATGTTGTTTTTTTGTTTATAATGAAGCGGGACAGCTATTGGCGTCTCCCTTCCCGAGTGAATAATACAGGAGTCGGAAATGGCTCGAATTGAATTCAATGATGTTGCCCACAGTTATCTTCGTAATCCTAAAAAAGAAGCGGATTACGCCATCAAGACAATCAGCAATTGCTGGGATGATGGCGGCTCCTATGCCCTACTGGGGCCCTCCGGCTGCGGTAAAACAACACTGCTGAATATTATTTCCGGATTGGTTACCCCCACGAAAGGAAGGGTTTTATACAACGGAGTAGATGTTACCGCCCTGCCGCCCGAGAAACGCAATATCGCCCAGGTCTTTCAGTTTCCGGTTTTATACGATACGATGTCAGTTTATGATAATCTGGCTTTCCCTCTGAGAAACCGGCACATAGAGAATAAAGAGGTTGATAAAAGAGTGCAACAAGTGGCTGAAATACTGGATTTAACATCCTTTCTCCAAGACAGAGCAGCCGGTTTAGCCGCCGATGCCAAACAAAAAATATCATTAGGACGAGGGCTGGTGCGGAGCGATGTTGCGGCCATCCTTTTTGATGAACCTTTAACGGTGATTGATCCGTACCTCAAATGGCTGCTGCGGCGTAAACTTAAGGAAATTCATGAACAGCTCAAACTGACCATGATTTATGTAACGCATGATCAGATGGAAGCGCTCACCTTTGCGGAAAAAGTGGTGGTTATGTACGAAGGAGAAATCGTCCAGACCGGCACTCCTGAAGATCTGTTTGAAAATCCGGAACATAGATTTGTTGGATATTTTATCGGTTCTCCCGGAATGAATTTTTTGGAGTGTCGTCTCGATGGTAATGTTGCTTATGTGAATGGTACCGGGATAAAACTGGAGACGAAAACGGCGGATGCGGCGCAAAATGCACGAGGAAAGATGGAGCTGGGCATTAGACCCAAATATCTGGAAATAAGTTCCAAACCTGTGGAAAATGGGCTCGAAGCCGCCGTAAAGAATCTTGAAGATTTGGGAAGCTATAAAATTGTAACCGTTATGCTCCAGAATAAGATATTGCATGCCTGGTTGCCGGAAGATTCGCCGGTTCCCTCAGGAAAGGCCTGGATTATCTTTCCGCCGCAAAAAACAAAACTTTACGCCGACGGACGGCTGGTGAAATAGCGAGGTGGTTCAATGAACAAGTGGGAAAACAATCGAGCATGGCTTTTGACGGTACCGGTTCTGATTCTTGTAGCTTTCAGCTCCATTATTCCGCTCATGACCGTGATCAATTATTCAGTGCAGGATATCATGGGGGAGGGACAAAGCCTGTTTGTCGGTACGGAAATGTTCAAAGCAGTGTTGCGCGAACCTCGCCTGCATGAAGCCTTGTGGCGTCAATTTCTCTTTTCCGCGCTGGTATTATTGATAGAAATGCCGCTGGGTGTTCTGCTGGCCCTGGCTATGCCGAAAAAAGGCTGGGGTGTTTCTTTTTCCCTGGTGGTCATTGCCCTGCCGCTTTTGATTCCATGGAATACCATCGGATCGATCTGGATAATCTTTGTCCGGCCGGATATCGGTTTATTCGGCCACTTTATCAACAATGTACTGGGTATTCCCTTCGATCATACGGCAAGACCGCTCGATGCTTGGATCACCCTGATGTTTATGGAAGTCTGGCACTGGACACCGCTTGTTGCTCTCTTGGCTTATGCCGGTCTGCGGGCGATTCCGGAAGTATATTATCAGGCGGCAAAAATTGACGGTTCTTCGCCTTGGAAGACATTCTGGTATATTCAGTTGCCGAAAATGCGCGGTGTTCTTACCATTGCGTTGCTTTTGCGTTTTATGGACAGTTTCCTGATTTATGCCGAACCTTTTGTGCTCACCGGAGGCGGTCCCGGCAACGCGACTACTTTCCTGTCTATTTATCTGGTAAAACTGGCCCTCGGCCAATTCGATCTGGGCACAGCCGGAGCCTTCTCACTGATCTACTTTTTAATTGTCGAGGTTTTGTGTTTCGTGTTTTACCAGGTATTGCAAAACGTGGGGAAAGGAGCCAAAACATGATGAAGGGAAGAAAAAAAACAATCGCTCTGGCCATATACTTTTTTCTGATGTTTCTTCCGATCTACTGGATGCTCAATATGTCCCTGCGCACTAATGCCGATATTCTCGGGGCATTGACTATCTATCCAGCCGATCCTACATTTGCCAACTACATTAAAATATTTACCGATTCATCGTGGTATATGGGTTATGTCAACTCTATTATCTATGTGACGATTAATATGCTGATCTCGCTGACGGTGGCACTGCCCGCCGCGTATGCCTTTTCCCGTTACCGGTTCGTAGGCGATACACAGGTGTTTTTCTGGCTTTTAACCAACCGCATGGCGCCGGCGGCTGTTTTCGCGTTACCCTTTTTCCAACTCTATTCAACAATCGGTCTAATGGATACGCATATTGCGGTTGCGCTCGCGCACTGTCTGTTTAATGTGCCGCTGGCAGTATGGATACTGGAGGGCTTTATGTCCGGCATCCCCCGGGAAATTGACGAGACCGCTTTTATTGACGGATACAGCCTACCCCGATTTTTTATTACGATCTTTATTCCGCTGATTCGCGCCGGTGTTGGTGTTACGGCATTTTTCTGTTTTATGTTCAGTTGGGTGGAATTGTTGTTTGCCCGGACGCTGACGATAACGAACGCAAAACCAATTCAGTCGGTTATGACGCGGACGATCAGCGCCACCGGTATGGATTGGGGCCTCTTGGCTGCCGCCGGGGTTCTTACTATTGTCCCGGGCGCACTGGTCATTTGGTTTGTCCGCAACCATATGGCTAAGGGCTTTGCCCTCGGCCGGGTGTAAACCCCGTTAGAAAGGATGGGGTTTTAAACCCAGCCCTTTCTATAAGGAATTAAAGTATATTTGTATTACCCTGCCATTTATGGTAGGGTTTTCTGACAGGGTAAAGGGAAATTACTATGCATCTGACTCTGGAATGGATGTACTGGACACGACCTACGGCAATATTTTTCATCGTCCTCTTTGTGATCCTGGCTGCCATGACCATCTGGCAAACTCTAGCGCCTTCGGTTCCCCGGCGTGGTTTTCTGCCGCTAGCCACCACACCCGGCACCCGCCTGTTTCTCGGGATTATTAGCGCGATTTTCATTCATCTCGCCTGGATTGGACTCACTGATCTCAGTTTGTGGATTGTGTTTCCTTTTGCGGTGGGCTGGATTATTGTTGTTATGATTTGGGGGTAAATGTGGTAAATAGAGTTAGACGAAGTTTATGTTGTTCGGCGTTCATGGCCTTCACACCGGCAATGTAGACTGAGTGAACGAAATGTTAACCACTGAAGGCCTAAAAAAAGGAGGGAACAGATGAGACTAACGAAGAGGACCCCAGCGATTTTCTGGGGCGGTTTAGTGGCTGTGCTGTTGACGTTCTTCGCCAGTTCGGCGATGGCGGACATGGCCGCTGCAAAAAAGTGGGTCGATAACGAATTCCAACCTTCGACCCTGACCAAGGCTCAACAGATGAAGGAAATGGAGTGGTTCATGAACGCGGCCAAGCCCTTTAAGGGTATGGAGATCAAGATTGTCTCCGAGACGATTCCGACTCACGAATATGAGTCGAAAACTTTGACCAAGGCGTTTTATGAAATTACCGGCATCAAAGTTACGCACGACCTGATTCAGGAAGGTGATGTCATTGAAAAACTGCAAACTCAGTGGGCATCGGGCAAGAATCTTTACGACGGCTGGGTTAATGACTCCGATCTCATCGGTACCCACTATCGTTCCGGGAACGCAATTTGCCTGGAAGATTTTACAAAGGGAGCAGGCAAGGCCGTAACTCTGCCGACGCTCGACGTTAAGGATTTCATGGGTATATCATTCACCACGGCTCCTGACAAAAAGTTTTGGCAGCTTCCCGATCAGCAGTTCACCAATTTGTACTGGTTCCGCTATGACTGGTTCAAGCGTCCTGATTTTAAAAAGAAGTTTAAGGCAAAATATGGTTATGAGTTAGGTGTGCCGATTAACTGGTCAGCCTATGAAGACATTGCCGAGTTTTTCACCAACGACATTAAAGAAGTTGATGGCGTTAAGGTTTATGGTCATAATGACTACGGTAAGAAAGCTCCGGATCTGGGCTGGCGTTTCACCGATGCCTGGTTGGTTATGGCCGGTAGCGGCGATAAGGGTCTTCCTAATGGTCTCCCGGTTGATGAATGGGGTATAGCTGTGGATAAAAAGGGACGTCCGCTGGGTTCGAGTGTTTGCCGCGGCGGTGATATCAACGGTCCGGCAGCCAAGTATGCTCTGCGCAAATATATTGAATGGCTGGATAAATACGCACCTCCGGGATCACGCGGACTGGATTTCTATACGTACCTGCCGTACCTGGAAAAAGGCAATGTGGCCCAGCAGATTTTCTGGTACACGGCATTTGTTCCGGGGATGGTTGCCCCCGGTCCGACAGTCAATGCTGATGGAACTCCCAAATGGCGTTTGGCTCCTGCGCCTCACGGTGCCTATTGGAGAGAAGGCATGAAACTGGGTTATCAGGATGCCGGTTCCTGGACGTTCTTCAAACAAACACCGATTGATCGCGTCAAGGCCGCCTGGCTTTATGCGCAGTTCTGTGTAGCCAAAACCACTTCGCTGAAGAAATCACATGTCGGTTTGACATTCATTCGCGACAGTGACATTCGCCATAAATCCTTTACCGAGCGCGCACCGAAACTCGGGGGCTTAGTGGAATTCTATCGCAGCCCGGCCCGTGTATACAATACACCGACAGGAACCAATGTTCCTGATTATCCGAAAATGGCTCAGCTCTGGTGGCAGTCAATCGGTGAAGCGTCTTCCGGCGCCATCACCGTTGATAAAGCCATGGACAATTTGGCCAAAGAGCAAGATGCCGTCATGGAACGTATCGAACGTTCGGGTGTTCAGGGAGATAAAGGTCCCAAGCTGAATAAGTGTGTTGACGAAAAGGTCTACTTGGGCAGACCGGGTCACGTAGCACCGCAGGCAAAGCTCGCCAATGAGAAACCAAAGGGCGAAACAGCTGACTACGACAAACTCATTGGTGCTTGGAAAGCTGGCCGCGCAAAGTAAGTTTTTTTGTGGAAATTGTTCGCTATCTGATGTGCGATAAAAGAAGCAATCCGGTCTCAGTTTGATAAAAAGATCAATCAAACTGAGACCGGTACGCACGGTTGAGTATTGAAACTGAAAGAGGTTAAAGCGGTTGCTTTAACCTCTTTTTCATTTGGATGGTAATAAGGGTATTACGTTCGGCATTGTGGAGTTGGAAAAAAAATAACATAAGGAGGTAATATTATGATTTGTAATGTAGGCAAAATTGATAAAAGTGTTCGCTTGATTATTGGGGTCGTAATAGCAATTCTGGGTTTTTATTATCAAAGCTGGTGGGGATTTCTGGCCGTCATTCCCATAGTGACGGCAATTTGGGGCTTTTGTCCTCTATATACCCTTTTCAAGATTAATACCTGCAAAAAGGAATCGTAAAATGATGTGCAATCAGGCGATAATGTCTACAGGATTAGATATTATAACGCAAAAGACTGAAAATGACCTCTAAAGGCGATATTTTGCCACCTGAGGGAGATCAAATTGCCGGACTGCCATATTTTTCCTGCGGGGAAATTTAATATACGGTCTGATTTTCTGATTGATATTCTTGCCGGTGCCGTCGTAGTTTAGAGTAACAATGGGAATGCCCGTGTATTCTTCAATGCGCGGCGCCATCGCCTCTGTTATTAATCCGGGGCAGCAAAAAGCCGGATTGGTTTGCACAAATAATGATATATCGGGGTAGTGTCGCACGAGCGCGGCAATTTTAATTAGGTTATCGGCTGATTCTCCACAATGCTGTAATTTAAAGTCAAAAGTCTCGTATATCTCTTTGTAATCGATGCTGCGGACGGCAAGAGGTTCATCCAGAAGCTCATTAAATTGTTTATAATAACTCTTCTCCAGTTGATTCACTAAAGTGATCAGCGTTTTCGTTAAGATTACATCGAGGAATTCACCTTCCAGAAACCAGCGCCGCATATAAGGGCTGGCAATCAGTTTGGCGAATTCATTGAAGGGAGTGGTGATAACCTCGCCGCCGTATTCTTCGATGCAGTGAATGAGATTTTGATTGAAAACATCGTTATCACGAGCGTACAAATCGCCGAAGATGGCCACCTTAGGGCGTTTTTCGGGAAGTGTTTCGATCTTTTTAAAAAGGCTGATAACTTTGGCCAAATCGTCATCCGTGTTTCTGCCGCCAAGTAAAGTGTTGTAGAGAATATTGAGTGACTGGGCAATTATCTTATCGGTCATTCCTTTTTCTTTTTCATAAGGCCTTATTTTGCACCCGATTTTGCGCAGCATCCCGCCAAACATGTGGGCAAAATATGCTTCAATAGATGCTTGCATGGAAATTTCACTCAGCGAAAGATTGCCGACAAAAACTTCCACATCTTCTAAACCATTTCCGGCTGATTCCATGATCCCTTTGATAAGTTGCGGATACATGCGAATGTTGCAGGCAACATGGCTTTCAAAACACCAGACGGCCGTTTGTGCGGGATCAATATAGTTTTCTTCGATATAATCCATGTAGCTTTGTGCGATGAGATTAACAGGAAGGCATTGACCTGTATTTGTCCGCAAACCGCGCTGAATTGTTTTTGCGGTCAGTGGCACCAGACGAGCGTCGATTCCTTCTTTAATAAATACTGCTTCCAGCAGTTTTGCGCTTAGCGGATCAAAATCGGGGAAAAGCAATGTCTTGTCATTTATTTTATTTACACTCTCTGAGTTAAGCGGCAGTACGCGGGAAGACGCCAGACGCAGCACTTTATTTTTGTCATGATTACGAAAAGAACGCACGGCGGCTTCAATGCGGGTTTCATAACCGACATTGGAATCATGTTCATCGAGTTCCAAAATCAGATACGGCTTGCCGTATTTGTCCATAATCCGTTTAAAATACTCAATCGTAAAGGAATCAGGACTGCATTTAAAAGATGTTACATAAACCGGATAAAGTCCGGGGGTATGTGCCGTAAAAAGCGCCGCCTTTAAAATCTTGGCGGCATAGTTCCAATGTAATCTTTTGAGCAGTGGTTCAATCTCGGATAAATCATCTTTGTCCAAGGGCAGC
>MGQN01000014.1:16004-18479 GCA_001797845.1 Deltaproteobacteria bacterium RBG_16_44_11
CACGCGGATATCCTCCTTGCCGGGCATTTCGCGGTTGTAAATATTGACGAGATTTTCGCGGGTATCGCTGTAGAAGGAAAGGGCGGCTTCATAAGCGTTGTAAATTTCCCAGTAACTGGCCGATAAAATCGGTTTGAGCAAAGAAAAAAGCTCAATTCGTGATTGGAAGGAATGATGATCAATTACCGGCATGATCGCTTTCTTTTTCAAGGATATACTTTTGTTTCCTGCCGCCAATGTCGCCGCAAATTGAGTGTAATAACAATAATATCGGTAAGCATCTTCTTTTGGTTTAGTTGCTTCCAGATAGACGGGCAGAAAAATATAGTCGCATTTACCGGCAAGATTTTGCACATGGCCGAAAAAAGCATTTATCGGGGCGCAAAATTCGGCTCCGGCGATTTTTTTACCGGCTTTAATCGCATTTTTAAAGTTATCGTCGGTAATTGTTTCCACGCCGAGTGTCGAAAAGAAATACTTCCATAGAGGCATTTCTTCGGCAAGATATAGAGCGTTGGGGATACCGATTTTTACCGGTTTCATGGAAAGAGCCTGTCTTTTTTCTGTGGTAAATACTTTGTTTCTTTCTTGAATTAACTCATATTGTTTTTTTGCCGGTCCGACATAGTGTTTTGTATCGTAATCACGGCCGCACAGGAATCCAAAAGCAACCGTTTCTCCTTGCACTGTTACTTTGTTTATTTTGCAGTTGTTAAAACAAAGCTCACAAACTTCGTTTGTTACCGGAATTCTTTCCTTGTATAAGGAAAGACCGCGAAACGCTGAATGCTTCACTGCGCTTTCCGACAAAATCAAAGCGCTGCCCAGCGCTCCCGTCAGGTGGCAGAATCGAGAAACGAAGATGGGTTTTTTCAGCCGGTGTTCGAAGGCGGCAATCAAAGCTTTATTGCGGGCGGTGGCGCCCTGAAAACAAATCTTCTCGCCGATATTGGCTTCGACAGCGACTTTGGTCAGATAGTTTTCACAAATTGAATGCAGAACACTTGCCAGCACCTCATTAACCGAATAACCTTCGGTGAGATAATTATTGATATCGCGTTCCATAAAAACCGTGCAGCGGTCACTGGAAATAGGAGCAGGACTGTTAATAGCCCGGTCGGCGTATTCGTCAAGTGACACGCTCAGCTTGAGGGCTTGTTCTTCGATAAAACTGCCGGTTCCGGCAGCACAAACATTGTTCATGACGGAAGAGGTGACCATGCCGTTTTTCATGGTGGTAAACTTGGAATCCTGTCCGCCGATTTCGATTATTGTATCTGTTTCACTGTTCAGTTCGTAGGCGGCGCGGGCATGAGCCGTTATTTCATCAATGATTAAATCCGCTTTAATAATCCGGCCGATAAATTTGCGTCCCGAGCCGGTTGTACCGACACCCAGGAAAATGAAGTCACAGTTGTGTTTTTGGCAAATTTCTTCTATGGCTTCAAACAACGCCTGCGTCGCCGTCACCGGCTGGCCGGAAGTAAGCGTGTAAAGACCGGCAAGGACTTCGTTATTTTTAGCGATTAAAACTGCCTTGGTACTGGTCGAACCAATATCGATACCCAGATAGATTTCCTGTTGGTTTTTCAGGGGAGCGTAGATAGTTACCTCAATATCCGCGTGATTGCTTTGCGGCGTGTAGAGATAGCTCTTAGCGCTTACGAACTCGGGATAGCTGGAAAGGGAAATCTGCAGGGGAGGATAGCCGTAAGTTTTTATTTTTTGTTGAGTAAGAAAAAGTTCATCCCAACTGCCGATGGACAGTTTGCGGGGTGGCGCTTCTTCCAGATAAAGTAGCGCGGAACCGATGGCGCCATACAAATGGCTATATTCATCTATTATTGGTTCCGTTTGGAGCAGATTGCGGAAATGCTTGACTACAGCCTGATTCATGGAAACTCCGCCGACGAGGATCAATGGCGTGCGGATATTTTGCTCGGGGATTAATGTGTCAATCACGTTTTTGGCGAGCCCTTCGCAGAGACCGTCGCTGATTTGGCCTACGGAGTAACCTTCCTGCTGGGCATGAATCAAATCTGTTTTGGCGAAAACAGCGCAGCGCGTGGCGATTTTTGGAGAGCCTTCACGGTTGCAGAACGCAATAGAGCTGAGTGTATCAATGCTTTTGAGGTTGAGCCGTTTAGCTTGCTGATCAAGAAAACTGCCCGTTCCCGCGGCGCAGGAAGAGTTGGAGCGATAGCCTTCATAATCTCCTTGCTCGTTGAAAGTGATGAGGCCGAAATTCTCCCCGCCGACAAACAATATACTGCCGATTTCCCGGTGATAATGTTTTACTGCGGCAATAATCGCGATTTGCGTGTCGTAGCGGGAGACATTACTGAGAATTGCGGGTCCGGATAACGTCATGGCAATGCCGCCGATACGGCCAATATCAATATTATTAAGCATCAAGCGCAGTGTTTCGCCGATTGATCCGTGATGAAACTGATAGGAAGAATTAACAACGCCTCC
>MGQN01000014.1:18498-25314 GCA_001797845.1 Deltaproteobacteria bacterium RBG_16_44_11
AGCGAAAGCGCGACCGAACCGATATCTATTCCCATGACATAAAACATAAATTTTACCACTCATAATATTGTAAAAGAAGCATGCCGTTTTTCCCGCTATTCGTCAACGGTGAACTTTCAAATAATAAACCATGAATGTACTGTAAATATCTTTTTTTATGATAAGTTATTATCACTCGTTTTTTTATTGTACAATATCTTATTATTGGTTAAAAATGCGGAAAAAATGGAGTAGAGAAAATATAAGGAAATCATGTTTGGGTTGTTTAAAAATCGCAATTTTATTTTTCTGGCCTCCATCGTTTTTGGGCTTGCCCTGCCGCAGGGGGCTTTATGGTCAAAACATTTGATGTTGCCGGCGCTGGCGCTGGTCATGACGCTGGCGATGACCGGCGTGCCCAATGATTTTTTTCGCTCTTGGCGTGCGGTCATGATGCCTTCGATTGTCGGAATTGTGATGTCCTATCTTGTTTTGGGCGGCCTTATTTTAGCCCTGGCTGCCTTGTTTATAAATGACGAAAATATATGGATTGGTTTTGCGCTGATTGCCGCCGTGCCGCCGGCGGTAGCTGTGATCCCGTTTACCGCCATATTGAAGGGGGATGTATCTTATACGCTGGCCGGCACGATAAGCGCGTATCTGGCGGCACTTGTCGTTATGCCATTAATGTTTTTTTTCTTTATCGGAACAGAATTTACCCGGAAGGGGAAGCTGGTCGAAATAATGCTTTTGTTGATTGTTCTTCCTCTTGTAGCTTCCCGGATAATTGTTTATTTCAATTTACAAAATAAAATAGCTTCTTTTCGCGGCGTAATTACTGATTGGGGATTTTTTATCGTTCTTTACACCATGATCGGCCTCAACAGGGATTTGATCTTTGCCCAGCCCTTGATGATTTTGCCGGTCGCTCTGATCATATTCGCGGCGATTTTTGTTCTCGGGTTTCTCATCGAAAAAGCCGGTCTTTTATTAAAAACAAACAAAAGCCGGATTACCTCTTTAGTACTTTTGGGGACACTGAAGAATCAGGGCATTTCCGGAGGCCTAGCTATTACTTTATTTGCCCAGGAAACAGCTTTACCTTCAGCAATTTACACCATATTTATGATCTTCTACTTTATGTGGCTGGATTTGCGTCGGCGCCGGAAAAAATGAACGAATCTTATATACTTCAAGCTAAGAGATAATCTATTAACCGATAATTTTGCGCATAATTTTCATAAAGAATTTTTTGTGGGGATAAACTGCCGCCAGCGGATCGAATTTGCTGGAGCTTTTAAGAATGCTTTTAGCATGAGAAAATGTATCGAAACTCACTTTGCCGTGGTAAGCGCCCATGCCGCTTGTGCCTACACCACCGAAGGGCATAAAATGAGAGACAATATGAAAAATTGTATTGTTGATGGCGCCGCCGCCGAAAGGGATTTCGTCGATGACTTTTGTCTGGACTGCTTGATCATCGCTGAACAAATAAAGAGAAAGAGGTTCAGGACGCTCTCGAATTCTTCGGATGATATCGTCTAAATCAGAATATGTAAGAATTGGCAATAGAGGTCCGAAAATTTCGTCGCGCATAATTGGGTCATCCCATTGGACCGGGTATATAATTGTCGGTTCAATATAGCGGTCAGCGGCGTTGGTCTTGCCTCCGGATAAAGTATTCGCGTTGTTGAGCATAGCGTTCAGGCGTTGAAAATGGCGGTCGTTGATTATCCGGCAATAACGAGGATGTGCCGCCGCGTCTTCACCGTAAAAATTACGGATAGCTTTTTTTAATTCTTTCAGGAAATCATCTTTGCGGTTTGTATGAACCAGAACATAATCCGGCGCGATACAGGTTTGTCCGGCATTGATGAATTTACCCCAGGCTATCTTGCGTGCCGCAAGGATCAAATCAGCGTCTTTATGGACAATCGCGGGGCTTTTTCCGCCCAGCTCCAGCGTCAGCGGAATTAAATTTTTGGCGGCAGCGGCCATAACGGCTTTACCGACGGCAACACTGCCGGTAAAGAAAATATAATCCAGAGGCATTTCAATCAGCGTCTGCGTTTCGTTTGCGCCGCCCTGAACCACGTGCAGATATTCCTTGGGAAAAACTTTATTAATAATTTTTTCCATAACGGCCGCCGTATTGGCGGAAATCTCTGATGGTTTGAGAATGGCGGTATTTCCAGCAGCGATAGCCCCGGCCAGCGGCAGCATCAAAAGTTGAAAAGGATAATTCCAGGGGGCGATAATCAGGGTCACGCCGAAAGGTTCTTTGTGTACATAACTTTTGGAAGGAAACAAAAAAACTGGTGTTTCAACTTTTTGAACTTTAGACCATGACCGGACATTCTTAATCGCATAGTTTATTTCATCATAAACACCGGCGATCTCCGTGGCATAGCCATCCATAGAGGTTTTACGCAGATCTTTATATATGGCGCCAAGCACCTCTTCTTCATGCGCCTTGATGGTGTCTTTAAGTTTATTTAGTGCTTCGATGCGGAAACTAATGTTGCGCGTTTTACCCGACCAGAAAAAATTTTTCTGTGCTTTTAACAATTCTTCTAAGAAAGCTTTTTCCATTTTCTTCACCTCTTGAGGGTAAGTAAGGAGAAAAGATTGCAAGAAACTAAGCTGAATTTTCCTTTAATATAAAGAAAACTTCTATTATAGTCAAGGCGAGCCTGCCTCAACATGAGGCTGTCTGGGCTATGACTGTCCACAAAAATCAGGGTTCGGAATTTGAGCAGATTATACTTCTTTTATCCGACCGTGAAATTCCTCTTATCGGCAGAGAACTTATTTATACGGGAATTACCCGCGCACGAGCGGATGTGGATATATGGTCAAGTGAAGATTTATTATTTAACGCGATTTTAAGACGAATTTTCCGTAAATCCGGTCTGGCTGACTCTTTGTGGGTAATCAACCTGAAATAATAATAAATAATCTATATATTGCAATAACTTACAAGGCGGTAAATCCCTGGCGGATCCTTTTAAATGACCTTCCTATAAACCTTGACAATTATAATGCAATCCATTAGCTTACCTGATTAATTTAAGATATTTATTGTATATAAAAGGCACAAGCTATGCAATAAATTATTGTACGCCGCGATAAAGGCGAGTATAAAAAATAGTTACATGTAAGCGTTTGAAGGGGGATACTAATGATTGGAGTACTTATCACTACACATGCTAATTTGGGAAGTGAATTGATTAAAGCCGCCGAGTTAATAAAAGGGCCGTTAAGTGATATAGCGCATGTTAGTATTGATCAAACAAAAGACGTCGAAGATATAAAAAAGGAAATCGGCAATGCCATAAAAAAACTGGACAAAGGTAGGGGCGTTTTGGTTCTTACGGATCTTTTTGGGGGGACGCCTTCGAACATTTCTCTCTCCTTCATGAAAGAAGATAAGGTTGAAGTTCTTACCGGAGTTAATTTGCCCATGTTGCTAAAATTGTCGGAAATAAAAGAAAACATGTCTTTACGGGAATTTGCCTGTTTTATAAAAGAGAACGGGCAGAAAAATATTTCGCTGGCTAGTGAAATTTTAAGCAAAAAAGCTCTCGGGTAATGCATTGACGCAGGATCTGAATATAGCATTGGTTCGGGTTGATAACAGGCTTGTCCATGGGCAAATACTGGAGGCATGGGTGCCGTACATTAAGGCCCAATGTATTATTGTCGTGGATAATAATATATCCGGAGATGTCTTTAGTGAAACCGTGATGAGAATGGCTGTTCCCAGTGAAATCGAATTAATCATCAGCTCTGTTGACGACTTCGCTCAAAGTTATATTTTCGCTCACGATGGTGGGAAAAAAACAATTGTATTGTTCAGCAATATTAAAGACGTTTGCAAAGCTTTTAATTTGGGTTTCCATTTTGATAAGTTAAACATCGGTAATATTCATAATGAGGAATTCAAAATATGCTGTTCCCCTTCCGTTTCTTTATGTGATAAGGAAATTCAGGATATTTTAAGGCTTTTAGAAAACGCCGGAGTTGTTATTGAATTAAAGAGGGTACCGCGAGAAAGAGCTGTTAATATCAGGGAAGCTCTTAAAGATTATTGTGAAACTCCTATTCCGAAAATGAAGTGAATCGGAATAGGTAAGTTGAACAATCCCGCAAAGCGGATGGTATGATACTAAATAGAGCACTTCGTGGGGTACATACCCGTGATTGTAATATTACGCCATAAAAAAGTTGGTATTTAATTGTTTACAAAAATTATTTTATTATCTTTTTGCGGCGGCCTGCTATCTCTTGACCGTGTTTTTATTCAGGCCATGATTTCCCGACCGGTGGTAATTGCCCCCCTTATCGGTCTTCTTCTCAATAATCCCTATGCGGGATTGATTATCGGAGCGTTTATCGAACTAATCTGGATTGACCGTATCCCCGTGGGAACTTATATTCCACCCAACGATTCCATCGCCGCAATATTAGCGACTTCGACAGCGATAATAGCCGGCCAGGCAGTGGGAGGCGTATTTCCGGAATTAATCGCTCTTTCTATTCTTATCGCTATTCCTTGCGGAATATTGGCCAAAAAGATGGATACCCTGATCATTAAATCCAACGATATGCTCTCCGACCGGGCGCTGGAAGACGCGAAAAATAACGATGTCCGAAAAATAGAACAAAAAGTTTATTTATCATTAGCTAAGGTATTCTTGTTTACCTCTCTTTATCTTTTGATTATTCAGACTATCTTCATTCCGCTGGTAATATGGGCATATCCAATATTCCCTGCGGCTTTTTTATCAACGCTTTCCTTTGCGTATTATTTTTTACCTCTGCTGGGCATTGCCGTGGCCATCAATACTATTAAGTTAAGAGGCGCTATCCCCATTTTTTGCGCGATATTTTTGGTCGTGGCCGTATTTTTGGAATTTTTCCATGTCCGATAAACATGATGCCTTTCAGGTAAGTATTGATCTGATGAGGAAGGCGGACTTGCCGGAAATCCTGGCGATTGAACGGGAATCATTTTCCGCGCCCTGGACGGAGGCAATGTTTATCAATGAACTTGATTGCGCGCACGCTCAATGTTTGTCCGCGCGAATAAATTTCGGCAAAAAAAGTGTTTTGGCCGCCTATATTATTTTTTGGATAGTAGCCGATGAAGTTCATTTGCATAATCTCGCGGTGAAAAAAGAATTTAGGAGGCAGAATCTGGCTTTAAATCTATTGAAAACTATGGAAGATATAGCAAAGCAAATAGGAATTCGAGCACAAACGCTGGAAGTCCGGCAATCCAATAAAGCAGCAATAAAACTTTACGAAAAACTAGGTTTTGTAGTAAAAGGAAGAAGACCGAATTATTATACAGACACTAAAGAAGACGCGATAATTATGTGGGCTGACGTAAAATAAAATTATTTAGATCGCCATTAACTGTCATTCCGGGCTCATGCCCGGCGCATGAGACTGTGTCGCAATTACCATTTTTGTCATTCCGTGCAAGCAAAGCGCGACACGGAATCCAGTATTTTCAGTACGTTCTGGATGCCGGCTTTTGTAACCTGAAGGTCATCTACGACCGGCATGACGGTATTGATGGCGCTTTCTGCTATTATGACACAGACTGGAATGCAGGGTGACCCGGAATCCAGGAAATATTTTGAGGAATTTAATTCCTGCTGTTTATAAAAGGAAAAAATAGAGAAGCATAATAAAAAATGGCCAAAAATATTTACATCGGAGAAATATTAAGAAACGAAGAGCTCTCAGTAGACTGCTTTTGGATGCAAGTAGCCCTGCATTCTTCTTTTGCCGATCCTCAGCCGGGTCAGTTTGTTATGATCAGGATTTCCGGCTTATCTGATCCGTTCTTGGCCCGGCCTTTCAGCATTTATTCTTTTACGCGCGAGAAAAATTCATGTGCCGTCGAGCTGCTCTATCGTGTCGTGGGAAAAGGAACACAAATTCTGGCGGGATTGATTAAGGGATCGCAGGTGGAAATACACGGGCCGCTGGGCGGCGGCTTTGAAATCGATGTGGCTATACAAAACATTGTTTTTATCGCGGGAGGAATGGGGGTAGCGCCGCTTTCGTTGCTCACTGAGCATTTATGCAAGCGGGCTTGTTTTTCCCAAGCGTCAATGACTTTTTACCTGGGAGCAAAGAGCGCCGCGAATATTGTCGGTTTGGATAAACTGAAAAAACTATGTTACAAAATTAATGTTTGTACTGATGATGGGAGCATGGGGGATAAAAGTCTGGTAACACAGGCTTTCCAAAAAGACATGAAGAAGTATTTGCCGGAAAATACAATTATTTACGCCTGTGGTCCTAAACCAATGCTAAAGTCACTGGAAAAAATGTTACGTGGGAAGAAATTTAACGCTCAGGTATCTCTGGAAGAAAGGATAGCTTGCGGCGTAGGCGCTTGCCTGGGTTGCGCGGTAGCTATTAAAGAACAAAAAAACAATTTTGCCTATAAGCGAGTTTGTGCTGATGGCCCGGTGTTTAATCTGCGTGAAGTTATCTGGGAATAATGTCGAAAAAAATGAAAACTAAAATATCTGTAAATATGGCGGTAAGCCTGGGAATGCTCAAGCTGAAAAATCCGATTATGACGGCATCGGGCACTTTTGGTTATGGTGAAGAGTATGCCGATTATGTTGATTTAAACCAACTTGGGGCTATTGTTGTCAAAGGCTTATCGCTGAAACCACGGCTCGGTAATCCGCCGCCGCGCATTATGGAAACGGCGAGCGGAATGCTTAACGCCATCGGTCTGCAGAATATCGGTGTGGACGCTTTTATCGAAGAAAAGCTTCCCTTCCTGCGAAAATTTGATGTGAAGGT
>MGQN01000014.1:25377-30357 GCA_001797845.1 Deltaproteobacteria bacterium RBG_16_44_11
AGCGAAAGGCGTGCATGCTTTGGAAATTAATATTTCCTGCCCCAATGTAAAAAAAGGGGGTTTAAGTTTTGGTGCTGATCCGAAAATTGCAGCTATGGTGACGCGCAAAGTAAAAGAAGAAACCGGATTGCCGGTAATCGTCAAACTTACTCCCAATGTGACGGATATAGCGGCAATCGCTGAGGCTGTCGAAGAAGCAGGCGCGGATGCAATTTCTTTAATTAATACTATAACCGGCATGTCCGTTAATTTAAAAACTCGAACTTCGCATTTAAAAAACATTACCGGTGGGCTTTCCGGCCCGGCGATAAAACCCATCGCCTTAAGAATGGTCTGGCAAGTTCTCCAGAGAGTTTCCGTACCGGTTATCGGTATCGGCGGAATAATGACAGCCGAAGACGCGCTGGAATTTTTAATCCTGGGAGCTAGGGCCGTACAAATCGGCACGGCCAACTTCATTAATCCCCACGCGACTATAGATATTTTGGAGGGGATGCAAGATTATTTGGAAAGCAATAAAATAAAAGATATCAACCAAATCATTGGTACATTCAAACCGTTAAGTAAAGACGAAAGATAAATGCAAAGTTACTTCCATGAGAATCACAACGGAAGAAATAATCAGCGGCATTTATTTAATTGGCGACCCCAAAATCACACTGCCCGAAGACGCGGCAGTATACCTGATCGATTTCGCCGGAGTGCTGGTTTTAATCGACGCGGGAGCGGGTAGAAGCTTTAATCAGCTTGTCAGCAACATTGAATTATTGGGTTTAAATCCATCCAAAGTATCTCAACTGATTTTGACGCATTCCCACACAGACCATATTGGTTCGGCGCCTTTATTTAGAAAGCAATATGGGACTAAAATATTAATCCATGAATTAGACGCGAACGCTATGGAAACCGGTGATTCCATACGCACAGCCGCCAACTGGTATGACACGACATTTCCGCCGACACCAATAGATCAGAAACTAAAGGGCGCTTACGGAATATTGAAATTCGGTCAGGAAGAATTACATTGGATTCATACCCCCGGCCATACGCCCGGTTCCATTTCTCTGTATCTGGACAGAAGGGGCAAACGAATTCTTTTCGGCCAGGATATCCACGGCCCTTTTCACAAATCATTTGGCTCCGATATCGAAGCGTGGAAAAAATCAATGCAGGCTTTGCTTGATCTTCATGCCGATATCCTTTGCGAAGGGCATTTCGGTATATACCAGCCGAAAGATCGCGTCCGCGAATATATCGAGAAATATCTGGAAGAATACGAATAGAAATATTTCGAAAAGTTATTCAAATAAAATTAAAAATATAAGTTGTCATTCCGTGCAAGCGTAGCGCGACTTTGAGCCTGCCCCGTACTTGATACGGGGGAATCCAGTATATATAAAGAGTTTTCGATTTTCGCGAGAAAATGACTGGATACCGGCCTGCGCCGGTATGACTGTTGTAGTGGTGCTATCTGCAATTATGATAATATATCGTAGATTTAAATCAAGCAATAGATGTAAATCTCTATTTCTTCAAACTATTTTTTACATTTACGGCAATTTCTCTTACCTTCTGCATGACATCAGTTTCGTCGATAGTTAATAATTTACGATTCTCCATCACGACTTTGCCGTTGATTAATACAGTATCAATATCGGCACCACTTGCCGCGTAAACCAAATGAGAATATTCGCTATAAAGAGGCGTCAAATGAGGCTTGTTCAATCCCAAAATAATGATATCCGCTTTTTTGCCTACTTCCAGAGAGCCGGTGATCTTTTCCATGCCGAGAACTTTTGCGCCTTCAATGGTAGCCATGCGCACGACTGTTTGAGCATCCATCACAGTGGGGTCAAGCCGGGCGACTTTATGGAGCTTGGCGGCGGTGGACATTTCTTTGATCATATCCAGATTATTGTTACTGGCGCAGCCGTCAGTTCCCAGACCTACGGTAATTCCGGCCTTGAGCATATCGGGCACGGGAGCGACACCGCTCGCAAGCTTCATATTGCTGGCCGGATTATGGGAAATCTTACAGCCATGATCGGCAAAAAGTTTCATATCTTCATCAGAGAAGCAAACGCAGTGAAAAGCTATCAGCCGTTCGTTAAGATAACCAATGTCTTTGAGGAAAGAAACGGCACTTTTGCCGAATTTTTCGTGAAGCTGTTCTTGTTCGGTTTTATTTTCCAAAAGATGAATTCCTAGAGGTGCATTAAAATCATCGGCAATCTTTTTTGCTTTGATCAGCAGGGAAGGGGAGCAGGTATAAAGTGCGTGCGGTTCGACAATGATGTTAATGAGCGAATCGTTTTGCCATTTTTCGGCGAGCATGCGAGTATAGAGAAGGCCTTCTTCAATATTTTTAAAATTGGGTGAAGGAAAGTCAAAGAGCACTTCGCCGATAAGACAGCGCATACCGGCAGCTTTTGCGGCACGGGCGGTTTCGTCTTCGAAGATATACATATCGCAAAAGGTGGTGGTGCCGGATTTGATCATTTCTGCGGTGGCCAGAAGTGTTCCCCAGTAAGCAAGCTCCTTGTTTACATTTTTAGCTTCTGCGGGAAAGATGTAATTGTTGAGCCAATCCATCAGTTCCAGATCGTCGGCGATGCCGCGAAAGCAGGTCATGGCCGCATGCGTGTGGCAATTGACAAAACCGGGCATAATCAGAGAATCTTTGGCATTGATCGTTTTTTTTGCGCGGTATTGCTTGGCTATTTGCTCAGTTTGGCCAACAGCAGTGATATCACCCGCTTTTATTGCAATGGCCGCATTATCAAGTCGTGTGTTTTTTGAATCAAGCAGCAGCGCTTTCCCGCCGGTGATTATTATGTCGACTTCTTGCATAGGACTTTCCTTTAAATGATTCAGCTTCTTAGCACATCTAATTTAAATTGTCACTCCGACAGTGAGATAATGTCATAATGTCTTTGCGAAGCCGCCGAAGGTATAGCCTGCCCCGGACACTGATCCGGGGCGGCAATCTCATGAGTACCCTTGCTCTGACCTGGGTAAGGCTTTGTCCGCTTTAAGCGTCAGCGCAACGACCGCATATCAAATCCTTGACACTGCAAATTAAAAATAATATAAGCCGCAGTGTTTCTTCCGTTAGTCAATCTAAAGCCTGGGTGGCGGAATTGGTAGACGCAAGGGACTTAAAATCCCTCGGTCCTTGAGGCTGTGCGGGTTCAATTCCCGCCCCAGGCACCATCTTACTAAAAGTAAAGAGGCTAGGGTTTATGCCTGTATATTTGCAAATATTTCTCCTTATTGCTACTATCATCATCCTTTACTTTTGTTGGGAGTGGGCTGGAGAATAAGAAGGCTTTGCTTCAGGATTATTTTAAAAATGGAAGAGGCAAAAGCATTCAGCGCGGCCACGGCGATTTATTTGTCCGACACCAGAGCCAACTTTTTTAAAGTCGGCACGCACAATTTGTACCCCAAAACACTCAATGTTTTACTTGCCGATGAATTGGCTGTTAAAGCTCACAATGGCAAATATTATTTGAATAAAGATAAACTGGCAGCAATACAAAATAAGATAAATTCTCAGGAAAAAAACCAGATCAAATACTAAAATCATTCGATTTAACTCAATTAAACAATTTGCATTTTGAGGTATTATGTAATAAATTTCATATCAGGGGTGCCAATGATGGCTGAGAATATACCCTTTGAACCTGACCCGGATAATGCCGGCGTAGGGAATGGCAGCAATGCAAATTAATATTAGTAGCCATATCCTATTCAGGCGAGAGGGTGTGGCTTTTTTGTTTTGGATGCTGAAGATGTACTGGATGCCGGATCCAGTCCGGCATGACAGAAAAGGTGAACTTGTTTTGTTGTAGAACATTGAATAACGGAAATATTTGTGTCGAAAAATATTATTATTGTCAGCAACGGACGTTTTGGTGATCCTGTCTTTTTTCAAAAAAAGATGGCCAGTATGGAAAACTGCCTGATCATTTGTTGTGACGGCGGAGCGCGTCATCTGCAAGAATTAGGGCTGAAGCCTGATATAATTATTGGCGACATGGATTCCATTGAGCCTGCTCAACTGAAAAGTTATTCCACGCAGGGCGTAAAGATTATCAAATATCCTACGGAAAAAGATTTTACCGACACTGAACTGGCGCTCGATTACGCAATGGGGCTTGAGCCCACGGCAGTTTATATCTGGGGCGCGTTGGGCGGGAGACTTGACCATACTCTGGCTAATGTGTTTTTGCTCATCAAAGGCAAAGAAGCGTTTATCAAAACTTATCTGATCGATGAATACTGCGAGGCTTTTGTTATTGATCAAGAGGCCGCTTTTAGCGGCGCCCAAGGACAAGCTGTATCTATTATTGCTATTACTGAGAAAGTTGTAGGCATAACTCTGAAAGGATTTCTATATACGATTAAGAATGCGGTATTAACGATGGGAGAATCGCTGGGGATAAGCAACATTATTAATGATGCTTGCGCGATCATTCGTATCCAGTCGGGAAGCCTGCTTGTTGTTCACTATTGGCAAAAGGATATTTTCCCGGAGGCGCTGCCTTTATGAAGCCGGTAAAAGTTTTATGTGTCGGCGGTTCGGATTCCGGCGGCGGAGCGGGGGTTCAGGCTGATTTGAAAGCAGTACATGCTTGCGGTTGTTATGGGATGAGCGTGATAACTGCTCTGACGGCACAAACCACCCGAGGCGTTCAGGCTATATATCCAGTATCAGCGGAATTTGTCGGTAAGCAACTTTCGGCAGTGCTAGGCGATATTGGCGCGGATGCGATAAAAACAGGAATGCTTATGACATCCGAAGTTGTTCAGGTAGTTGTAAAGAAGATTAAGGAGTATAATGTAGGTAAAGTTATCGTTGATCCGGTGATGCTTGCCAAAGGCGGACGATCTTTAATGCAGGGAAGAGCCAGGGCGGCATTGGTGAAAGAACTTCTACCGCTGACACTTGTGGTGACACCAAATATTCCGGAGGCG
>MGQN01000014.1:30438-35571 GCA_001797845.1 Deltaproteobacteria bacterium RBG_16_44_11
AATGTGTTGATTAAAGGCGGGCATCTTCCCGGATCCAAAAGATCAGGCGCCATTGATATTCTTTACGACGGGAAGAAACATTATGAATTATCCGCCGGCTGGGTAGATACTAAAGATACACACGGTACAGGTTGCACTTTCGCCTCGGCGCTGGCTGCGGAAATTGCCCGCGGTGAAAATATTGTCGCCGCGACACAAAAAGCGAAAAAAATAGTGACTGACGCCATAAAAAATTCGCTTAAAATTGGGGCAGGGCATGGGCCTGGTAACGCCTTGTTTAAATGTTGGATAAATTAAAAATAAAAAAATATTTTTGTATATGGAGTAATAGATGACACAATTGGAAAAAGCCCGCAAAGGCATGATTACCGAAGAGATGAAAATATGTGCGGGTGAAGAAGACGTTGAGCCGGAATATATCCGGCGGGCAATGGTGGAGGGAACAATCGTCCTTGTCCGTAGTGTTAATCATACAGCAATAAAGCCGCTGGCCATAGGTAAGGGCTTGCGCACTAAAATTAACGCCAATATCGGAACATCAAAAGATCATACCGATCTTAATCTGGAGATGGAAAAGTTGAGAATCGCCATTTCCGCCGGTGCCGATGCGGTGATGGATCTTTCCACGGGCGGAAATCTGGCGGCGATTCGTAAAGCGGTAATGAAAAAATCGTCGGTTGCTATCGGCACGGTGCCGATTTATCAAGCGGCGGTTAAGATGATTCAAGAGAAGAAAGCCATTTCGGAAATGTCGGCGGATGATATGTTTGCCGTCATCGAAGAAAACGGCAAAGATGGTGTTGATTTTATCACAGTTCATTGCGGCGTAACCAGAGGTAGTGTGGCTGTGGTGGAAGGGCAGGGAAGAGTTTTGGGTATTGTCAGCCGCGGCGGTTCCATGACAGCCAATTGGATGTACTGCAATAATTGCGAAAATCCTCTCTATGAAGAATACGATAGGCTATTAGAAATCGCGCATCGCTACGACATGGTATTGAGTTTAGGCGATGGCCTGCGTCCCGGAGCAATAGCTGATGCCACGGATCAGGGGCAATTGCAGGAATTGATAATCCTGGGAGAACTTGCCGCACGTGCCCGTGCCGCCGGAGTCCAGGTGATGATCGAAGGTCCCGGACATGTTCCCATCACGGAAATTGAAGCCAACGTCAAACTGCAAAAGAAAATATGTCAAGGCGCTCCATTTTATGTATTAGGGCCTTTACCCACAGATATCGCTCCAGGCTATGACCATATTACTTCCGCTATTGGAGGGGCGATAGCCGGAGCCGCCGGAGCTGATTTCTTATGTTATGTTACACCTGCCGAGCATTTACGTCTGCCCACGTTGGCGGATGTACGCGAGGGAGTTATCGCCGCGAAAGTCGCGGCTCATATCGCCGACATCGCCAAAGGAGTTAAAGGAGCGTGTGAACGGGACAGGAAAATGTCTCAGTACCGGAAAAGTTTTGACTGGCAGGGACAGGTAAATTTATCCATTGATCCGGAAAAGACAGTCGAATTATTGGAAAAAAGCAAAAGCGCAAATGAAGAAGGTTGTACAATGTGCGGAGAGTTTTGTGCTATAAAGTTAGGTAAAAAATAAATGGTAACAATTCTCAACCCAATACAAAGCTTCAAGGAGGCAAAAAATGATTCGTGTAATTGCCACAATATCATTGAAGGAAGGTAAGAGAAAAAGTTATTTGGAAGAATTATATAAGATTATGCCTATGGTGCATATAGAGCATGGGTGTATCGAGTATGGGCCACATATTGATTTTGATTCTGGTTTTCCTATGCAGAAAAAACTTGGTCCTGATGTAGTCGCAATCATTGAAAGATGGCAGAGTCTCGAAGCGCTGAAAAAACATAGTACGGCGCACCATATGAATACTTTTCGCCAGGCGACAAAAGAATTTATACAATCCATGCAATTAGTTGTATTAACTCCCGCATGATCGTAGCATTAAACATGCCTGTCCGCCTCACCTATGTTATTAATCGTCAATTGGGGAGGTATCCTTGCTGGTAGCAATGGAAAAAAAAGAAAACGATAAGCGTAAATACGCGGAAGAAATTGTTCGACAATTGAAGTCAGTCGGATTCGAAGCATATTTTGTGGGCGGTTGCGTGCGCGACTTTGTGCAGGGAATTGTTCCCGGTGATTACGATATCGTAACTTCAGCGCTTCCCGATAAAATCATTTCTCTGTTTCCTCATACCGCGGACATAGGAGCCAAGTTCGGCGTTGTGGCCGTTATTAATGATGGATATTCTTATGAAGTGGCAACATTCCGCCGTGACGATATTTACAAAGACGGGAGAAGACCTTCTCAGATTCATTTTTCAACAGCGCGAGAAGATGTTTTACGTCGTGATTTCACCATTAACGGACTGTTGATGGATCCGGTAACTGGTCAAATAATAGATTATGTAGATGGACGCGCCGATATTGAAAATAAAATAATCCGCACCATCGGCAATTCAGAAAAACGTTTTAACGAAGACTATCTGCGGATGCTTAGAGCCGTTCGTTTTGCCGCAAATCTAAATTATGAAATTGAGCCCGCTACAAAAAAAGCAATAGAAATAAATGCCGCGAAAATAAAACAAATCAGCGCGGAAAGACTTCAGGAAGAAATAAGTAAAATTCTTGCGCGCCCAGGCGCGCGCCGTGGTTTTGAATTAATGGCGCAAACAGGAATATTGCAGGAAATATTACCGGAAATAGAGAGATTGAGGGGGGTGGAGCAACCGCCGCGTTTTCATCCGGAAGGCGACGTGTGGCAACATACTTTAATGATGCTGGAGTTATTACAAAATAAAGGAAACAGCGATGAGAATATGTCTCTGGCCTGGGCAGCGCTTTTACATGACGCGGGTAAAGCTCTTACGCGGACTGAAGATGAAAATGGTGTGCACTTTTATGGTCATGTCCAACGAGGGGAAGAAATCGCCGAAAATATCATGCAGCGGTTGAGATTTTCCCGTGCCAGGAGTGAAACGGTACTTAATTTGATTCATTATCACATGGTATTTATGAATGTTCACAAAATGCGCCCGGGAAGACTAAAACGATTTTTACGAATGCCGGATTTTAATTTACATCTGGAATTAAATCGGCTTGATTGTCTGGCTAGCCACGGTATGCTCGATAATTATGAATTTTGCCGCGATCAGCTTCAGAAATTAGTTGTGGAAGATTTATACCCCCCACGCCTGCTTAATGGTAATGATTTAATTACTCTTGGTTATGTGCCGGGTAAAATTATCGGGAATATTTTAGAAGCATTGGAAAATGAGCAGCTGGAAGGTAGAATTAAAACAAAACAAGAAGCCAGAGAATTTGTAGAAGCAAACTGGAAAAAATAAATTTGCAGTAAATATATTTTCTGGTAAGTTAATATTCATGAAGGTAAACCTGCAAAAAATATTTCCGCTATTTATTATTCTTTTATTTGTACTCTCTTGTGGCGGCCGAACTTCGTATGTAAGAACGGTGGGAACGGTACCACAAAAAAAACCGTTGGAGTTGATGGGGTATACAATTCAGGCTGGCGCGTTCGCCAATGTGGAAAACGCGGTGCGTTTGACAAACAATCTTAGAGCGCGGGGGTTGGATTCCACTTATTTTAAAGCTGCTGATGGATTATATAAAGTGCGCTTTAGTAATTATCCGAGCAAGGAAATAGCCGTACAAAAGGCGCAGGACTTGAAAGACAAAGGGGTTATCGATGAGTATTACATAGTTCTGCCGGAAGATTACGCCATCGCCAGGCGAAAACTATACGGTACTGATTATCTGCGTGAAGCCTTGGTAAAAACAGCGCAAGATTTTATTGGCGTGCCATATCTATGGGGTGGTACTTCATCCGAAAAAGGATTCGATTGCAGCGGGTTGACCATGACGGTGTATCAGTTAAACGGATTAAATTTACCGCGCAATTCAGCAAGGCAGTATGAGTCCGGCGTTCCGGTAGATAAAATTCGAGATTTACAAAAGGGTGACTTGGTATTTTTCTCCTTAAAGCAAAAAAATAGAGTATCCCATGTAGGTGTTTATCTGGGAGATGGATATTTTATTCATGCTTCTTCTCAAGGTAAAAATATTCGCGTTGATTCTATTTCCGCCTCTCATTTTTCTAATAATTATATGGGTGGAAGAACATATCTTTAATGAAAAATATTATTATTCTTCTTTTCGAGAATATTTCAAAAAAATATTTACCAGAAAATAATTAAGATCGCTTTTTGATTTTATTGTCTCGAAAAGTATTTTAATCGAGTAAAAATTAGAATACGAGGTGTAAAAATAATTTTAAAAAAGTCATACTTTTTGTTGACCTATGAGAAAAAATAAAGTAAAATTTAATCAAGAGAAGGAAGTTGCAGTTGTTTATCTAAAAATTCAATTCAACAAAGGAGGAATTTACAGATGCCAGCAAAAAAGAAAGTAGCAAAAAAAGGAAAAAAGAAGGTCGTGAAAAAGAAGAAGGCTGCACCAAAGAAAAAGAAAGTTGCTAAGAAAAAGACTGCAAAAAAAGCAAAAAGAAGATAATTTATAAAATTATCACCTGAGATATGGTAGCGTCTTTTAATAAGACGCTACCTCCCTCGGGGTAAAAAATTATTTCTGTAATCGCAATAATAATTTATTGTAAAGTTAATTATCAATAATTTTATAAATATTTATTAATATCATCGTAATTATAAAACACCTTTCCCCAAACATTCAAAGATAAATTTAAAGATAATTTATGGCTAAAGACTTAATCCTCGCAATCGATAATGGAACACAGTCAGTCCGGGCATTAATTTTTGATTTACGAGGAAATCTTCTTCATAAATCTCGAATTCCACTTAAACCATATATTTCTCGTGAACCAGGCTGGGCGGAACAAGATGCTGATTATTACTGGAAGTCTTTATGTCAAGCCTGTCAAAATCTATGGTGTGAGGCAGCGGTAGAAAAAAAAGCTATTGCCGGAGTTACAATCACTACACAAAGAGCCACGATGATCAACGTGGATAAACAAGGAAAACCTCTGCGTCCGGCGATAGTTTGGTTGGATCAAAGGCGCACAAGCGGTTTAAAACCCGTGGGCGGTTTTTGGGGACTAGCTTTTAAATTAT
>MGQN01000014.1:35599-35788 GCA_001797845.1 Deltaproteobacteria bacterium RBG_16_44_11
ACAGGCAGAAGCCGAATGTAATTGGATAAGACTTCATCAACCGGAAGTATGGAAAAACACTTACAAATATCTTTTTCTTTCCGGATATTTGACTTATTGCCTTACCGGCAGATTTGTCGATTCCGTTGGTTGTCAGGTAGGATATGTTCCTTTCGATTATAAAAAGAAGTGCTGGGCTTCTTCCTGGAA
>MGQN01000014.1:35921-37185 GCA_001797845.1 Deltaproteobacteria bacterium RBG_16_44_11
GCCGCCGATAAAGCCTGTGAAGTTATCGGCGCGGGATGCCTCGAGCCGAATATCGGATGTTTAAGTTATGGAACCACTGCTACAATCAACACGACTCATAAAAAATATATAGAAGCAATACCGTTGATTCCGCCGTATCCTTCAGCGGTACCCGACGCTTACAGTTTGGAAATTCAAATTTATCGCGGTTATTGGATGGTAAGCTGGTTTAAAGAACAATTTGCGCAGCTCGAGCAACAAATAGCGGAAGAACGCGGTGTGGAGACGGAGACTATAATTGAAGAATTATTGCATCAAGTCGAACCGGGATCAATGGGGCTCATTTTGCAACCATACTGGTCGCCGGGAATAAAAGTGCCGGGACCGGAAGCAAAAGGAGCGGTGATCGGTTTTGGTGATGTTCACAACCGCGCGCATCTTTACCGGGCGATATTGGAAGGGTTGGCTTATGCACTGCGGGAAGGGAAAGAAAGGCAAGAAAAGCGCAGCGGCATAAACATAACCAGCTTGCGCGTATCCGGTGGCGGATCACAAAGCGACACCGCAATGCAGTTAACAGCGGATATTTTCGGATTGCCGACCGCGCGGCCGCATATTTATGAAACTTCGGGATTGGGGGCGGCAATCGACGCGGCGGTAGGATTGAAACTTCACAGAAATTTTAAAATAGCGGTAAGCGAAATGACGCGCATCGGACAATTATTTGAGCCGGATTTAAATACACATATAATATACGATAAACTTTATAAGAGGGTCTATAAACAAATGTATAATCGCTTGAAGCCGCTATACGAAGAAATCCGCTCCATTACCGGTTATCCCAAGCGAGCGGGGTGAGTATAAAATCAAAAAGTAATTACTTTATATTAAATGCTATCTTATTATGTAAATTTCTAAATATTCTGAATTAACGCACTGGTTAAATAGTTAAATGTTCTTTATATTATATGGAATTACATCATTGAATGCGTCCAATGCTTCGTTGCGATCAAGTTTTCCTAACACGGCTTTTTTGGCGAGGTTGTTTCGCAAGATAAAAAAAGCTTTCTTCTGTTCTGTAGTCATTTTCTCCAGTAATGCCATGTTATCGCTCCGGTAAATGGCCCCTGATTTTTCACATGACAAAATCGTTTCTGCTACTTCTTGCTGTGCTTGCTCGGAATTCATTGTTGCGTGGGACCATTGTGACAGGTATCCTGTGAGCCCATAACGCTGCCGTTGATCTTCCTCGAATATGGGACTTAATGGCGCAAGCATAAAAGGA
>MGQN01000014.1:37290-40881 GCA_001797845.1 Deltaproteobacteria bacterium RBG_16_44_11
ATAAAATAACAAGAACAATTAATGCCAACTTTCAAGAGGTTTTCAATAACCAGTCGGTAAGTATCCGGATCTGCCTGTTTTTGCATATTGTGAAGTATGCCGGGATCAGCTGATTCCAATCCTAACCGGACCTCGATACAACCAGAACGGCGCAATAATTGGTAGTCAATATTCATCAACGCGTCTGCCCGAATAAAGTTCATCCACTTAATGCCAGGATTCTCATTGGCAAGACGCAGGAGAATGGCGTTGAGGTTATTTGTACCGAGCATAAAATTGTCATCGACGAACCATACATAGCGAATTCCATGTTTAGCTACTGTTTTAAGTTCATGAATAATATTGTCCAATGATTTTGAGAAAACAAAACGCCGGTCATTAGTAAAATTACAAAATGCACAACGGTAAGGACAACCATTACTCGCCTGCATAGGAATGACCTTAGATGAAAAAATAGATTCATCAAATTCGTCCCAATTCGGATCATAATTATCGATTGATAAATCTTCCTTAACGCGCTTAGTAAAATGAGCAATACCGTTTTCATACCAGGCAATGTTCGGAATTGTTTTTGGCGATTTTCCTTTGCGAAGATTCGCCAGCACTTCACAGATAATATTTTCACCGCGGTGACTCACCACATATAAATCTATAGAGGGTTGAGTATTTTCGAAGAATAAATACGTATGTTTCATTTCCTTTGAGCTGTAATGTGTTTCATTTGAACGTTTATGTATTAGGTAGGATTGGTATATGAATGGACCTCCTGCAACGATAAAAGCATCTGGTGCGTAATTTCGAATGTCTTTTACAAAATGAATAAAATGTTCTTTGGTGTAAATAAAAGATGTAGACAGCGCAATTAATCGTGGACTTTGGCGCAGTGCGTTGATAAATTTTTCCTTTTCACGATAGAAATCATTGATGAGTTCAGTGGTGTAACCACTTCGGTTTAGAAAACTTGTAAGAATTAAGCCATTAAGCGTAGGTGTTGCAGCCCAGTTTTCGCAGTTGGATCCGGCAATAGGATCTACAACCTTACCATTATGCTTAACATAGTTTATGACTGTCTGAAGATCAGCTATTCGACCTTCTAATCTGAGGCGTTGTGGATTTGAACCCGAGAGGCTCTCAGTACCAAAATTAGAAATTACAATCGCATCAAGAGGCATTAAAATCTCACTAATATATTAGTGTGAATTATGAAAAAATCATTAATGGTAGATTAAATGATTTATTCGCATTTAAAATATTATTTATAACAGAATTTAAAGGATAAAGTAGTTACATGTCAAGAAAAAAAGTGATATCTATATTCTGTGAATCAAACATTATTTTAGTTAAAAATTATTACAAAAGTAAAATATTTAGCCCTTTGTTTTAAAAATATAGATTTAATTGCAATAATATTAAAAAATATTTATTTAAAATTACTTGCAAGTAATGCGATAAAAGTATTAAAAGAGTAATATAAGTATCAATAAGATGAACTGTTTATGAGATATTCATTAAATTAAGAAATATAAAAAAGAGAGAAAAAATTTAATTATGAAGAAAAATATTAAAGATAGAGTTGAAATCAGAAATTTATTAGTAACTGGTGGTTGCGGATTTATCGGAAGTAATTTTATTCGCTATTTAATTAAAAGGGATGATTTTTCGGGTAGAATCATCAATGTGGATAAATTAACATATGCGGGCAATCCCGAAAATCTGGCTGATATTGCCTCGGATTATAAAGCCAGATATATATTCGAAAAGGTCGATATTTGTGACATAGATAAACTGGAAGAGGTATTTAAAAAATATAATATCGATGCCGTTTGTCATTTCGCTGCTGAATCGCATGTTGACCGCTCTATAAAAACACCGGGCAATTTTATTCAAACAAATATTATCGGCACTTTCAATCTTTTAGAAGCAGCTAAAAGCCGCGGTGAAATGTTTTGTCTTTTTCATCATGTCAGCACCGACGAAGTTTACGGCAGTCTTGGCGCTAAAGGCTTATTCTACGAAGATACACCGTATCGTCCCAATAGTCCTTATTCCGCCTCAAAGGCGGCATCAGATCACCTGGTGCGCGCTTATTATAAAACTTTTGGGACACCTGTGACTGTTTCCAATTGTTCTAATAATTATGGTCCGTATCAGTTTCCGGAAAAGCTAATTCCTTTGGTTATTCTTAACGCTCTGGATGGAAAGCCCCTGCCTGTTTATGGCGATGGGAAAAATGTTCGTGATTGGCTGTATGTTGAAGATCATTGTGAAGCAATCTGGACAATTATGATGTCAGGAAATATCGGGCAAACTTATAATGTAGGCGGTAACGCCGAAATGGAAAATATTTTAATTGTGCAAATGATTTGCGATATTTTGGATGAAATCAAACCGCCGGCCGACGGAAAACCGAGACGTAATTTAATTACATTTGTTAAAGACCGTCCTGGCCACGATCGGCGTTATGCCATTGATTTTTCCAAATTAAAGAAAGAATTAGGTTGGTCTCCCAAAGAATCTTTTAAATCCGGTTTGAGAAAAACAGTAAACTGGTATTTGAACCAAAGCAAGTGGGTAGCAAATATTAGAACAGGTGCTTATCAATCCTGGATGGAAGAACAGTATGGCTCTTAAAGTATAATGTTAATAGTAGTGTGTTGTGTCCACCCTGGGTGGGCTAATGGTTGTGGATGCTGAATTTGATTATTAATATTGCAATTTTCACTACAGGAGGCGATGATGCGAAAAAAGCTAAAAATGCAGAATTCTACCCACTCAGCAGAATATCTTATGGAAAGTGAAGAGGAAAATATACGCCTTGAGGTTAAAACAGATCCAGATGCTTTGCGTAAACAGGCACTTTGGTGTGGAGTAAAACCGGGAATGCGTATTTTGGATGGTGGCTGTGGGCCGGGTATAACAACTGCTCTTCTTTATGAACTAATTCAACCCGGTGGAAGTATTGTCGGAGTTGATTTTTCCAAAACACGTATAGCATATGCGAAAGAAAATTATGGAGGAAAAAGTGGCATTGGATTTCATCTGCATGATTTACGGGAACCGATGGAAGAATTCGGCCAATTCGATCTTGTTTGGGTAAGATTTGTTCTGGAGTATTATCGTAAAGGCGCTCTGGATATTGTAAAAAATTTAAAAAAATGTGTGAAACCTGGCGGCACACTTTGCCTGCTGGACTTGGATTATAATTGTTTAAATCATTATGGAATGCCATCACAGCTGGCTTCGATATTACCAAAAATTATGAAGTACTTAGATAAGAAATACAACGTTGATACTTTTATAGGATGTAAGCTTTACTCTTTTCTATATGATACAGGTTTTGAGGAAATAGAGGTAGAATTGATAGCGCATAATTTAATTTATGGTAAAATCAGAGATAAAGATAAATTTAATTTGAGAAAAAAAATAGAAATAGCGGCAGAAAAAGCAGATGAAATAATCAAATCATATCCAGGAGGTTATTTAAATTTTTCCAATGATTTGAATAACTATCTAGTTGATCCGAGGCGTTTTACCTATACACCATTATTGCTTTGCAAAGGTATTAAGAAATTATAGTGTTAATGTGGGGGG